>NZ_JBHVVE010000024.1:0-104980 GCF_042883725.1 Kitasatospora sp. NPDC058184 | reverse complement strand
GGGCCCCGCGTGGGGCCCCCGGCGGAGCGCGTGGGTTTGGGGTGAGGGGGCGGTTGGCCGGCCGCGCGGTTGTGCCCCGTCCCCCGGGCCGGGGGGGGGGGGGGGGCCCGGGCCCCCCCCCCCACCGCTGCCCGTTCCGCCGTCCCGGGCCATGGCACCAGACGTGAATGGTGCTATCGTCACTAGCACCATGTTGCTGAAGCTGGACATCGGGGACACCCGACCACTGCACGAACAGGTCGCCGGCGCGATCAGACGAGCCGTCGCCGAGGGCGAGTGCGCCCCCGGGGACAAGCTGCCCCCGGCCCGGGAGCTCTCCCGGGCCCTGGGGGTGAACACCAACACCGTCCTGCGCGGGCTGCGCACGCTGCGCGACGAGGGGGTGCTGGAGTTCCGCCGGGGCCGCGGCATCACGATCGCGACCGGCGCCGACACCCGCTCCGAACTGGTGGACCGGGTACGGCAGTTGGTCGAGGACGCGGCCCGGGCCGGCTACAGCAGGAACGATCTCGTGGACATGATCAGGGGGATGTCGTGACGGACTCGGGGAACACCACGGAACCGACCACGGAGCCGGCCGCCGCGCGGCCACCGGCGGCCGGTGGCGCCGTCTGGGCCGCGGCGGCCTGGTCGGTCGGGGTGCTGGCGCTGCTGGTCGCCCTGCCGCTGGTGGCGCGCCACCGGCTGCCGGACCCACTGGCCACCCACTGGGGCGGGCGGGAACCGGACGGCTCGATGTCGCTGACGGCGGCCACGGTCTTCCCGGCCGCGTTCTGGGCGGTCCTGGTGCTGATCTCGGTGGTCCTGCGGCGGTACTGGGCCGGCCGGACGCCCGGGGCCGCGTCGGCGATGCTGGCGGCCGGCGGGGTGCTGCTGACGGGGGCGCAGGCCTCCATCGTGCACGCCAACCTGGACCGCGCCCGCTGGCAGGACGCCGCCCCGATGGGCATCGAGGTGGTCCTGATCCTGCTGGCCACCGGCCTCGCCGGGCTGCTGGCGGTGCTGGCCGGCCGGCGCTACGGCGGCCGTCCGGAGCGGCACCCGGCGGTCGGGGCACCGGCGCTGGAGGTGCCGCCGGGCGAGCAGGTCGTCTGGCTCTCCCAGGCCGCCAACCCGTGGCTGCAGCTGTCCGCCGCGGTGCTCGGGCTGCTCTCGGTGGCGGGGGTGCTGCTCACCGCGAGCGGGGTCGTCGACCTGGACTGGGTGCTGGTGCTGCCGCTCGCCGTCGGCGCCCTCGCGCTCCTCGGCTGCTCCTCGGTACGGACCCGGGTGACGGCCCGCGGCCTGACCGTCGGCTTCGGCCCGTTCGGGTGGCCCGCCCGCCGCTGGTCCCCCGCCGAGCTCGACTCCGCCCGCGCCGAGCGGCGCACCGCCGCGCAGTCGGGCGGCTGGGGCTACCGGATCAACGGGCTCGGCACCACCGTGATGGTGCGCCCGGGCGTCTGCCTGGTGGTCCGCACCCGTCGGGGCACGGACTTCGCGGTCAGCGTCGACGACGCCGAGCGCGGGGCCGCACTGCTCAACGCGCTGATCGCCCGTACCCGGCAGCCCACCGGCTGAATCGTTTCGGCAGCGGGGTACCCGGCGGTCCGGTCACCACGACCGGGCCGCCTCGCCGTTCCGACTCCCCTCGCCGCACTCACCCCCGCTCCCCTCAGGACTCCCCCGCGCGCAGTTCGGTGGCGATCTGCCGCCGTCCGGCGACCAGCGTCTCCAGCACCACCCCGAGGCAGGCCACCAGCGTCAGGCCCGCGGTGGGCAGCAGCACCGGCAGCGGCGCGGGATCGAGGGAGCCGCCCGTCCCGGCCCCGACCAGGGTCGAGAGGTCGAAGGCCGGCCCCAGCAGGACGGCCGCCAGCACCGCGACCCCGGCGCCGCCGGCGGAGGCCGCCAGGGTCCGCGGCAGCGCCTCGGCGATGATCAGCGCCAGCCCCTGCCGTGGCCGCAGGCCCATGGTGCGCAGCCGGGCGAGCACCGCCGTACGGTCGGGCGCGGCCCGCAGCAGCGTCAACAGGACCGCGAGGACGGCGAATCCGGCGCTGGCCGGGGCCGCGTACCAGAACAGCCGTCCGGCGGCCTGCTGCAACGGGTCGTCGGCGAGCTGCGCGGCGTACTCGCGGCTGCTGCCGACCCGGTAGGCGGGCGGCAGTCCGTGGCTGCCCCGGCCGGCCGCCGCGGCCTCGTCCGCGATCAGCTTGTCGAGGCCGGTCGGCTCGACCAGGCCCCGCTCCAGGAGGAGCGACCTGATCCGCCCGGGGTCGAGGCCGTCGCCGACGGCCAGCCACCCGGTCCACCGGCCGAGTTCCGGCAGGCGCTCCACGGCGGGGCCGCTGGGCACCACGACGAACGGCTGCTCCGGCTCCGGCAGCGCCGGGGTCGCGGTGACGATCCCGGCGACGGTGGTGCGCAGTTCGCTCGCGGTGGACAGGTGCAGCGTCGGCGCGCCGGCGGCCAGGCGCGCGGCCAGGTCGCGGCTGAACAGCGCGGGTACCGGGGTGTCCGGGCCGCCGGGGGTGCCGGCGAGCTTCGCCGGGTCGAACGCGCCGGCCCCGAGGGTGCGGGCGATCGCGGCGTACGCGGTCGGCTCGGCGACCACCAGGGTCACCTTGGTGTAGTCGTTGGGGCCGGCGCCGACGAACCGCGCACGCTGGTCCACCCGGACCGCGGTCGCGCTCCTGGCCTCCGGGAGTCCGCCCACGGCCTTGAGGAACGGGTCCGGCAGGGTCGCGTAGTCCGGGACGGAGACGGCGATGTCGCCGCCGGTCGCGACCCGTCCGGCGTGCAGCCTGCCGTGGTCCACGGAGGCGAGCAGGGTGGCGCCGAAGCCGGTCGCGGTGACGGCGATCAGCAGGGCGAGCAGCGGCAGCGCGGAGGGCCGGCGGCGCCCGGAGCCGTCCCGGGCGGCCCGGGCGAGGCCGAGGAAGCCGATCAGCCCTCGGCCGCGGCCGACGAGCGCGGCCAGCCGGCCGGTCGCCACCGGCTCGATCCGCGCCAGCAGCAGCCCGCCGGCGACGGCGAGCAGCAGCGGGGCGGCCACCAGCAGCGGGTCCACGCCCCGGCCGGAGTGGCCGACGCCGCGCCGGCGGACCTCGGCCACCGCCACGGCGGTGACGGCCAGCAGCGCGAGTTCGCCGACCACCCGGCGCCCGCGGCCGGTCGGCCGGGGGCGGTCCCACAGCAGGGCGGCGCGGGCCGGGAGGGCGAGCAGCGCGAGCAGGGTCGTGCCGAGGCCGGCCGCCACCGCGAGGCCCCAGCGCGGGGTGGGCAGCAGCACCAGGGCGAGCACCGCCCCGAGCGCGGCGGCGGGCAGCACGGTCACCGCGCCCTCGCCGAGCAGCCGCAGCAGCACCCCGCCGCGCGAGCCGCCGCGGGCCCGGAGCAGCCCGAGTTCGGCGGCGCGGCGGTCGGTGCCGAGCGCGGCGGCCAGGCAGAGCACCACCACGGCGACGCCCGCGACGCCGGCCGGCCCGATCGCGCTCAGCGCCATCGCGGCCCGGTAGCGCTCGGCCGCCCGGTCGAGGATGACGGGCAGCGTCGAGACGGACCGCAGGTCGGCGCGCCCGGTCGCGTCGGCCAGGGCCGCGACGCCCGGCCCGGACACGAGGGGCAGGACGTCGGCGCGGGTCCGCTCCAGCCGGTCGGCGCGCAGCGGGGCGGGGTCCACGGCCACCCGCCAGAAGTTCTGGACGGACGTGCCCCAGCCGGTCAGCCCGGCCAGGCTGTCGCCGTCGACGAAGCCGGTGGCCCCCAGCCAGTTGCCGTGCTCCAGGTCGATGTTCAGGCAGGGGCGGTCCGGGCAGCCGAGGCCGGTCCAGAACGGGTCCAGCGGGTCGTTGACCCGGAACAGGCCGGTCACCACGGCGGTCCGCCGGCTGTCGGGGCCGGTGCTGCCGCTGTCGACGACGTCACCGACCTTGATGCCGACCAGTTCGGCGGCCGTCCGGCTGACCATCACCGGCAGCGGGGCTCCGGCGGTGGCGGGGCCCGGGCGGCTGCCCTCGGCCAGGGTGACCCGGTCGGCGAGGCCGGCCAGGTGGGCCAGGGAGAGCCTGGGCGGGGCGCTGTCGCTCACCCGGCGGTAGCCCGGGTTGAACATCGGGACGGAATCGGTCACGGAGCCGTGCGCCAGGCCCGCCGGGGACAGCGCGAGCTTCCCGCCGACCCGTTCGACGAGCTGCCGGTCGACGGCGTCGAGGTCGGCGGCGGTGTCGCTCGGCCGGGCCTTGGAGGAGAAGTGCAGGCTGGTCGCGTGGATGCCCTGCCGGTGCACGTAGTCCCGCAGCGCCGCGTCCGCGCCCCGGTCGGTGACGCGGGGGACGGCCACGGACAGCAGGACGGTGACGAACGCGAGGGCCGCCGTCAGCAGGGCGGTGCCCGGGTCGGCGCGCAGCCGGGTGCGGACCCAGTGCGCCGGGCGGTGGGCGGCCCCGGGGGTGCCGGCCTTGGCGGTCACGTCTCCTCCACGAGGCGCAGCAGGACGGCGGCCGCCGGAGGGGCCGCGGGTGGACGCGTCGTGCGCGCACCGCGCACGGATCACCGGCGACCGGTCGCCGGACGATGCTGTCAGATCCGATCACCGATCGGAAGGGAATGGTACAGATCGATCCAGGCTCGTCCAGGCACGGTTGGGGCTGGTGGGGGCCGCTGTCCCGCTCTCCGCGCGGGAGTTGAACCGTCGGGCCCTCCGGGTCCGTAGTGGATGGTCGTCCGGGGCGCCCCGGACGGTCATCGGGGGTCTAAACCGCTCAAATCGGTGGTGCTTCGAACGCCAATGCGGGTACACCAGTTGACGGTCGCTCAGGTGTGTGGCGGCGCCCGTCCGACGCCGCCCCACCCCGTCCCGCGCGGCCGGAGGACGAGCGGGCCCACGCGCCCGTGCGAAAGGCAAGGAGGCGTCCGTGACTCACGACGTGCGCACGCAGAACTCCCCCGCTGTCCGGCGGAGCACCCAGGACGTTCGGACCATCGCGATCCTGCGCCTCGGCGTCGGCCTGATCGGCATCCTGCTGCCGGTGGCCCTGCCGTTCGGCAACTGGCTGGCCGCCGAGCTGACGGGGCGCGGCACCGACGGCTTCTGGCCGAACTCGATGAGCGGCGCGTACTACACCGACACCCGGAACGTCTTCGTCGGCGCGCTGTGCGCCCTCGGGGTGTTCCTGATCTGCTACCGCTTCGACCGCCGGGACGACCGCTGGAGCACGGCGGCCGGGTTCTTCGCGCTCGGGGTCGCGCTCTGCCCGACGTACACCGGGGGCGGGTCCGGCCTCGACCGCACCGTCGGGGTGTTCCACCTGGTCTTCGCCGGCCTGCTGTTCGTCATGCTGGCGGTCTTCTGCCTCTACTCCTTCCGCAACCCCCGCTCCGCCCAGCCGGCCCGGGTGGGCACGGCGTACCTGGTGGCCGGGGTGGTGATCCTGGCCGCTTTGGCGCTCTCGCTGCTGGCCGGGGTGACGGGCGTCGGCTCCGACTGGCCGGTGCGGCCGCTGTACCTGGGCGAGTGGCTGGCCACCTGGGCCTTCGGCCTCGCCTGGACGGGCGCCGCCCTCGAACTCGCGGCGCACGGGCGGCGCGACGCCGACAGCGCCGTGGTCCCCCGTCAGCCGGGCGCCGGCGCGCTCGACCCGAAGCACCCGGAGGCGCACGCCTGAGACCCTGTCATTCCCGTGCGGCGGGCGACCGTTACCATGCGCACCATGAACCGCCACCAGGGCGGTTGGTGACGGATGCCCAGCGGCGGGAGAACGAACATGGCGAACGAGGTCCGGGCAGAGCACGGTCCGCGCGAGGACTACCCGTCGGTGGACCTGCGGATGGACGTTCCGCACTCCGCCCGGGTCTACGACTACCTCATCGGCGGCAAGACCAACTTCGAGGCGGACCGGGTCGCGGCGCACGCCTCGGTGCGGGCCTGGCCGGCGCTGCCGACCTCGATGCGCACCACCCGCGAGTTCATGCAGCGCTCGGTGCGCAGACTCGCCGAGCAGTACGGCGTACGGCAGTTCCTCGACATCGGCACCGGCATCCCGACCTCGCCGAACGTGCACGAGGTCGCCCAGGCGGTCGACCCCGAGGCCCGGGTCGCCTACGTGGACAACGACCCGATCGTGCTGACCCACGCGCGGGCCCTGATGGACAGCACGCCCGAGGGCCGCACCTGTTACGTGGAGGCCGACTTCCGCGACCCGGAGTCGATCATCGGCAACCCCCGGCTGCGCGAGGTGCTCGACTTCTCGCAGCCGGTGGCGCTGTCGCTGATCGCGATCGTCCACTTCGTGCTGGACGAGGACGACCCGCAGGGCATCGTGCGCCGCTTCATGGACGCCCTGGCCCCCGGCAGCTTCCTCGCCCTGACGGTCTTCACCGGGGACACCGACCCGGTGGGCGTGGGCGGCGTCGGCCGTGAGTACAACGCGCGCGGCATCCCGCTCCAGATCCGCGACAAGGCCGAGACGGAGGCCTTCTTCGACGGCTACGAGCTGCTCGACCCGGGCGTCACGCTGGTGCACCACTGGCGGCCGGACGCCGGTGCCGCGCCCGTCCGCGACCAGGACATCGCGATGTACGCGGGCGTGGCGATCAAGCGCTGAATCGTTTCTGCGGCGGGCCCGGTCAGCCGGACACCGAGACCAGGCCCGCCTCATAGGCCAGGATGACCAGCTGCACCCGGTCCCGGGCGTCGAGCTTGGCCAGCAGCCGGGTCATGTAGGTCTTGACGGTCGCGATGCTGAGCACCAGTTCGGCGGCGATCTCGGTGTTGGACAGGCCCCGGCCGACCAGGGTCAGGATCTCGCGCTCGCGCCCGGTGATCGCCGCCAGCCGCCGCTCGGCTGCGACGGCGGCGGCCACAGCGGTGACACCCCGGGCACCCGGCCCGGGCCCGCCGGTCCCCGACCGCGACGGACGGCCCCCGACGAACGCCCCGATCAGCCGCCGGGTGACGCCCGGCGCGATCAGCGCGTCCCCGGCGGCGACCACCCGCACCGCGCCGAGGATGTCATCCAGCGCCATGTCCTTGACCAGGAAGCCGGACGCCCCGGCGTGCAGCGCCGCGTACACGTGCTCGTCCTCGTCGAAGGTGGTGAGCACCACCACCCTGGTCGGCCCGCCGTCGGCGGTCACCAACCTGGTCGCCTCGATGCCGTCCATGCCGGGCATCCGGATGTCCATCACCACGACGTCCGGCCGCAGTTCGGCGGCCAGCCGGACGGCCTCCGCCCCGGTGCCCGCCTCGCCGACCACCTCGACGTCCGCCGTCTCCGCGATCACCATCTCCAGCGCGGCGCGCACCAGCGGCTGGTCGTCGACCAGCAGGACCCGGATCACGCGCCCGCCTCCCCGGCCGACGAACCCGACGAGCCCGGTACCGACGCCGATACCGCCACCGGCACCGGCAGCCGGGCGGCCACCCGGAAGCCGCCCCCGGGCAGCGGCCCGGCCTCGAACTCGCCGCGCAGCAGGGCGACCCGCTCCCGCAGCCCGGCCAGCCCGAACCCGCCGCCGGCCCCCCGGACCGGACCCACGCCCCGCCCCCGGTCGGTGACCTCGACGGACAGCTCCCCCGCCGTCCGGTGGTCCACCGCCACCACACAGGCGTCGGTGTCCGCGTGCCGCACCACATTGGTGACCGACTCCTGGACGATCCGGAAGGCCGCGAGGTCCACCTCCGGCGGCAGCGGCCCCGGTTCGCCGCGCCGCCGCACCTCCACCCGCACCCCCGCCGCGGTGGTCGCCCCGGCCAGCCGGTCGAGGTCGGCCAGGCCCTGCGGCACCGGGGCCGAGGCCTCGCCGTCGGCCTCCCGCAGCGCGACCAGCATCCGGCGCAGCGCCGCCAGGGTGTCCCGCCCGGCCGCCTCGATCTCGCCCAGCGCCTGCTTGGCCCGCTCCGGCCGACGGTCGATCACCCGGCGGGCGGCGCCCGCCTGGAGGGCGACGATGCCGAGGCTGTGCGCGACGGTGTCGTGCATCTCGCGGGCGATCCGCAGCCGTTCGGCGGTGACCGCCTCCTCGGCCGCCCGTGCGCCGAGCGCCGCCGCGTGCTCCCGGTTCTGCCGCCCCGAGCGGCCGACCAGCCAGGCGACCAGCGCGAGCAGCGCGGCGCCGTCGGCCGAGCCGATGTGGGTGCCGGTGAAGATGCCCACCGTGTTGCCGTGCACCATGCCGATGTGCGCCACCAGGAGGACCATCACCAGCGCGAAGGCGGCCCGCGAGGTGCGGCGCGGCCGGGTCGCGGTGATCAGGCAGAGCGCGACGTCCACGGCGAGCAGCGCGCCGGGCGGCACCTGGGCGCCGCCGGCCCACCCGTCGGTCTCGGTGAACGCGGCGATCAGCAGCAGGACGACGGAGAGCACCGGCAGCCGTCGCACCAGCGCCGCGCCCGCGAAGGCCACCACCGTGTCGGCCAGGGTGAACGCCCAACCGCCGTGCGCGGCGGCGCCGGGGTGCTGCGAGGCGTCGCCGCCGAGCCGGACGGCGGGGTAGCCGGCGGCCACGCACCAGGCGAGGCCGACCCAGACCTCGGGCGGGACGCGCCGGAGCAGCGGCGGGGAGGGCGTCGATGACATGGTCCAAGATCGTAACGACGGTCCGGCGAGGCCGTCATCCAGCCGTGGTTGTACGGCCGGGGGTGACGGGCAATGTCGACGCCGGTCCGATGCTGCCGGACGGGCCGGACGGGCACCGTGGAGCCCATGATCGAAGTCACCGAGCTGACGAAGCGCTACGGCCGCGGCCACCGCGTCCGCACCGCCGTCGACCGTCTCTCCTTCACCGTCCGGCCCGGCCGGGTCACCGGCTTCCTCGGCCCCAACGGCGCCGGAAAGTCCACCACCCTGCGGCTGGTCCTCGGCCTGAGCGCCCCCACCTCCGGCGCCGTCACCGTCGACGGCCGCCCCTTCCGCGGCAGGCCGCGCGGCCTGCGGCACGCCGGCGCGCTGCTGGACGCGGGCGACGCCCACGGCGGGCGGACCGGCCGGGCCCACCTGCGGGCGCTCGCCCGCACCAACGCGATCCCGGCCGCCCGGGTCGAGCAGGTGCTGCACGAGGTCGGGCTCGCCGAGGCGGGCGGGCGCCGGATCGGCGGCTACTCGCTGGGCATGAGGCAGCGGCTCGGCATCGCCGGCGCGCTGCTCGGCGACCCGCCGGTGCTGCTCTTCGACGAGCCGCTCAACGGGCTGGACCCGGAGGGCGTGCTCTGGGTGCGCGGGCTGTTCCGCCGGCTCGCCGCCGAGGGGCGCACCGTCTTCGTCTCCAGCCACATGATGGCCGAGATGGAGCACACCGCCGACCACCTGGTGGTGGTCGGACGCGGCCGGCTGCTCGCGGACGAGAGCCTGTCCGCGTTCGCCGCCCGGGCCGGCCGGGGCACCGTCACCGTCCGGGCCGCCGAACCCGACCGGCTGGCGGCCGTGTTGACGGCGGTCGGCGCCGCCGTGCGGCCCGGTCCGGACGGCGCCCTCGCGGCGACCGGCGTGGACGCCACCCGGATCGGCGAACTCGCCCTGGAGCACCGCCTGTTGCTGCACGCCCTGACCCCCAGGGGCGCCTCCCTGGAGGAGGCGTTCATGGACCTGACCGCCGACAGCGTCGAGTACCCCGCCGGAGAGCCCCGTTGAACACCTCCTCGAACACCCCGCTGGACACCGTTCCCGCCGACACCCGCACCGGCACCCGCGCCGCCGAGCCGCGCGCCCGGTTCGGCGACCTGCTGGCCGCCGAGTGGATCAAGTTCTGGTCGCTGCGCTCCGTCCCCTGGGTGCTCGGCCTCAGCGCCCTGGCGATCGTCGCCGCCGGCCTCAAGTCCGCGCTGTACACCCGCGACCACTACACACCGGGCGAGGACGACCCGGTGATGATGGCGCAGGTGGCGCTGAACAACGCCTTCGGCGCCGCCTCCGCCGACATCCTGATGCTGGTCGCGGGCGGCCTCGGCGCGCTCGTCATCACGGGCGAGTACGCGACCGGGCTGATCCGCACCACCCTGGCGGCCGTACCCGACCGCCGGGCGGTGCTCGCCGCCAAGGCCTGCGTGCTGGCCGCCGTGCTGTCCGGCTACGGCGTGCTCGCCATCGGCGCCTCCTTCGGCATCAGCCAGGCGGTCCTGTCCGGGACCGGCATCGGGCAGTCCGTCACGGACCCGGCCGCGCTGCGGTACGTCGCGGCGGCAGTGCTGTTCGGCCCGGTCTGCGCCCTGGTCGGGCTCGGCCTCGGCGCGCTGATCCGGCACAGCGCGGGGGCCGTGGTGGGCACCGTCGTGGTGCTGTTCTTCATCCCCTCGCTGGTCACCGAGCGCTACCGGTGGAGCGCCGACCTGCTGCACGCCCTGCCGCTGTCCGCCTGGCAGCGCCTGGCCCGGACCACCCTGACGGGCCTGCGGCCGTCCGAGTACCCGGCCACCGTCACAGGGGCCTGGACCACCTACGCGGTGTGGGCGCTGGCCTCGGTCGCCGTCGCGGCGGCCGCCGTCCACCGCCGGGACCACTGACGGAAGCACTGACAGAAGCACTGACAGAAGCACTGACGGGACCGCTGACGGCCGATCCGCGCGCCGGGCCGCCCGGCCGGCGCGCCACGGCCGCCCGGTGCGCTCCTACGGCCGGCCGCCCCGGCCCGAGGCCAGGTCGGCGACCGCCACCAGCAGCGCCGCCAGCACCAGCCCGGCCGCGACCGTCACACCCAGCTGGAAGGCCAGCGACCAGTCCGGGCGGGGCCCCGCGGCATGGGCGAAGAACACCGAGCCGACGACGGCGATGCCCACCGCCGAGCCGACCCGCTGCGCGGTCTGCAGCACCCCGCCCGCGCTGCCCGCCCGGGCCACCGGCACCTGCTGGAGGGTCAGCGTCTGGTTCGGGGCGATCACCAGTCCGCTGCCCACCCCGGCGACCAGCAGCGGAAGCGCCGTCGTCCAGCCCACCCGGGGCCCCGACCACAGCTGCACCGCGAGCGCCGAGGCCAGCAGCCCGGCCAGCACCAGCACCAGTCCGGCCACCACCAGCCGCCGCCCCAGCCGGCTCACCAGGCGCCCGCCCACCGCCGCGGACACCCCCGAGCCGACCGCGAACGGCGTGATCGCCAGGCCCGCCGTCAGCGCCGAGTAGTGCAGGCCCGCCTGGAGGTAGAGCGTGAAGATGAAGAAGATCGCGGTGAACCCGGCGAAGTACACCAGCGACAGCAGCACCCCCGCCGCGTACGGCCGCACCGCGAACAGCGCCATGCTCACCAGCGGTTCGCGCCGCCGCCCGTAGTGCAGCTCCCAGCCGACGAAGGCGGCGAGCAGCACCGCCGCCAGCGGCAGCAGCAGCCAGCGGGTCGGGCCGTGCCACTGCTGCGCCTGGACGAACGGCAGCAGCAGCGAGACCGTCCCGGCGCCGAGCAGCAGCACGCCGACCGGGTCGAAGTCCCGGTGCCCGGCCCGGTCGCCGGCGGGCGGGGGCGCGGGGAGCAGCCGGTAGGCGACGGGCAGCGCGGCCACGCCGATCGGCAGGTTGACCAGGAACACCCAGCGCCAGCCGTCCTGCGGGCCGACCACGTGGATCAGCAGCCCGCCGAGCAGCGGCCCGACGGCGGTGGACAGCCCGATCGTCGCGCCCAGCGCGCCGAAGGCCCGGCCGCGCTCGGGGCCCTGGAACAGCACCTGGATGAAGCCGGACACCTGCGGCACCAGCACCCCGCCGGCCGCGCCCTGGAACAGCCGGGCCAGCACCAGCCACTCCTGGCTCTGCGCCGCCCCGGCGAGCGCGCTGGCCACGGTGAACAGGGCGAGCCCGGCGAGGAAGACGGCCCGCCGGCTGCGCGCGTCGCCGAGCCGCCCGGAGGGCACCAGCACCAGGCCGAAGGCCAGCGCGTAGCCGCTGAGCACCCACTGCAGGCCGCTGTCGGACATGTGCAGCCCGGCCCGTACGGTCGGCAGCGCGACGTTGACGATGCTGACGTCCAGCAGGGTCATGAAGCCGGCGACCAGGCAGACCGCGAGCGCCCGCCAGCGACGGGCGGCGGCCCGGCCGCCCACGGCGGTGGCGCCGGGCTGCGCCGGGTGCGCGGTGCTGCGCGGGGGGTCGGCGTTCATGGGAGCCCCTTCCCGGGGGCCGGGGCGTCGTGGCACCCGGACGAACGTCGGTCGGCTTCGACCGGCTTCGAATCAGATTCGTTCGAATTCGCTCGGCTTCGTCCGGCTCATCGTCGCCCGGCCCGTCCGGGGCCGCCACCGGGACCGCCACCGGGTCACCGGCCGGGCCTCGACCGGGCCTCGACCGGGAAGGCCGCCCGGGCCCTCGTCACCCGGCCTCACCCGGACGGCCGAACCGGATCGCGGCCACCGCCCGCACCCCGGAGGCTGACGGCATGACCGTCGCCACCGAGACCCCGCCCTCCGCCCCTCCGGTGCTGGACGTCCGGCAGCGGAACGTCGTCTTCGCCACCATCGTGCTCGGCATGCTGCTGGCCGCCCTCGACCAGACCATCGTCGGCACCGCCCTGCCCACCATCGTCTCGGACCTCGGCGGGGCCGCGCACATGTCCTGGGTGGTGACGTCCTATCTGCTGGCCGAGACGGTGGCCACCGTCCTGGCCGGCAAGTTCGGCGACCTGTACGGGCGCAAGCTGCTGTTCCAGATCTCGGCGATCGTCTTCGTCGGCGGCTCGTTCCTGTGCGGGCTGTCCACCAACATGACCCTGCTGATCGCCTGGCGGGCCGTCCAGGGCCTCGGCGCGGGCGGCCTGATGGTCACCGCCATGGCCCTGATCGCGGACGTCATCCCGCTGCGCGAGCGCGGCAAGTACCAGGGCGCGATCGGCGCGGTGTTCGGCGTGGCCACGGTGATCGGGCCGCTGCTGGGCGGGCTGTTCACCGACCACCTGTCCTGGCGCTGGGCGTTCTACGTCAACGTGCCGATCGCGGTCGTGGTGGTCGCCGCGGCCGCCCGGACCATCCCCTCGGTCCGCTCGGCGACCCGCCCGGTCGTCGACTACCTGGGCATCGTGCTGGTCGCGGTCGGCGCCGGCGCGCTGATCCTGGCGACCAGTTGGGGCGGCAACGAGTACCCCTGGGGCTCCGGGGTGATCATCGGCCTGTTCGTCGGCGGCGCGCTGGCACTCGGCCTGTTCTGCTGGGTGGAGACCCGGGCCGTCGAACCCATGCTGCCGATGCGGCTGTTCCGCAACCCGGTGTTCACGGTCTGCTCGGTGCTCAGCTTCATCGTCGGCTTCGCCATGCTCGGCGCGCTGACCTTCCTGCCGACCTTCCTCCAGTACGTGGACGGCGACTCGGCGACCGTCTCCGGCGTCCGGACGCTGCCGATGGTGATCGGTCTGCTGATCGCCTCGGTCGGCAGCGGCAACGCCGTCAGCAAGACCGGGAAGTACCGGCTGTTCCCGATCGTCGGCACCGCGGTGATGGCCGTCGGCCTCTACCTGCTCTCCCGGCTGGAACCCGGCACCGGCACCGCGCTGGCCTCGCTCTACATGTTCGTGCTCGGCGCCGGCATCGGGCTGAGCATGCAGGTCCTCACCATCGCCGTGCAGAACACCGTCGACTACGCCGACCTCGGCACCGCCACCTCCGGGGTGACCTTCTTCCGCACCATCGGCAGCTCCTTCGGCACCGCCGTGTTCGGCACCATCTACGCCAACAGCCTGAAGACCGAACTCGCCCACGGGATCGGCACCGCCGCCCGGCTCACCGGCGCCGACCCGGCCGTGCTCGCCCACGCGGCGGAGAGCCCGCAGGGCCTGCACCGCCTGCCGGCCGACCAGGCCGCGCCGATCGTCCAGGCCTACTCCGACGCCCTGCACACCGTGTACCTGTGGACCATTCCGGTGGCCGTGGTCGGCTTCGTGGTGGCGCTCTTCCTCAAACAGGTGCAGCTGCGCGACACCGCCCGGGCGGGCTCCACCGACATGGGCGAGGGCTTCGCCCAGCCGACCACCGCCGACTCCGACCCGCACCTGGAGTACTCGGTCTGCAAGATCGTCCGCGGGGTCGACCTCGACACCGTCCGCACCATCGTCTCCGGCGCCGACACCCGGGTGGACCTCGCCGGGGCCTGGGCGCTGATGGAGGTGGCCGGCCACAAGAAGGCCGTCGGCCACGCCTCGCTCGACCTCATCGCCGCCCGCAAACGCGTCCCGCCCGAGGTCCTGGAACCGGTCTTCGACCGGATGGCCGCCGAGGGCTACCTCCGCCGCGACGGCGACCGCCTCTCCCCCACCGAGGCCGGCACCCACGAGGTCCGCACCCTCGCGGGCGCCTGGTCCGACTGGCTCAACGCCCGCCTCGACGCCGACGCCGGCCGCCCCCGCAGCCCCCGGCTCAGGGCCGCCGCCGACACCATCGCCTGGCGCCTCCTGGTCGAGGACCTCGCCAACGGCCTCCCCGCCCACGCCCGCCCCAAGGACGACGCCAAGGTCTGACAGCAGGCCGCCCCCGCCCGGGGATGGGCGGGGGCGGCGGCGGGGGGTGGGGTCAGCGGGAGGCTTCGGCGGGGGCGGTGCGGCGGGAGGAGAGGGTGATCACGGCGAGGCTGGCGAGGGCGAGGGCCGTCACCACGCTGAGCATCACGGTGTAGGAGGCCAGCGAGGAGAGCGCCGCGAGCACCGCGGGGAGCAGGAAGCCGGAGTAGCAGAGCGCGTAGTAGACGCCGGTGATGCCGGCCAGGTCGTCGGGGGTGACGATGCGCTGGATCTCCAGCAGGCCGGAGACCACCCCGATGCCGTAGGCGGCGCCGAGGAGGACCGCGCCGGCCAGGCCGAGCAGCGGGGAGCGGAGCGCCGCGTCGGCGGCGCAGACGGCCATGCCGCAGGCCATCAGCACCATGGAGACGATGACGCCGCGCGCCGAGGAGAGCGAGTCCAGGCGCTTGGCGAAGGGCTGGACGAGGGCGCCGGTGCCGAGGGTGAGGACGGTCAGCAGGGTCGCGTAGGCCAGCGACCAGTGGCCGAGCCGGTCGCCGACCAGCTGCGGGGTCACCGCGTACGCGACGCCGGCCGAGCCGAACACCCAGGGGGCCATCGGCAGGACCACCCGGACGAAGCGCCGGTGCCCGGCCGCCGGGACCTTGAGGTCGGCCCAGAGGCCGCGGACGGCGGCGGTCGCCCGCGCCCGGGTCTCGACGGCCTTCGGGAGCAGGAACAGCGCGGGCAGGGTGACCAGCAGGTGGGCGAGGTACGGGGTGACCATCGGCCAGGGGCCCCACTGGGCGAGCACGCCGGCCACCCCGGCGCCGAGGCCGAAGCCGAGGGTCAGGGCGAGGGAGGCGCGGCGGGCGCCGGCCCCCTGGTCGGCGGCCGGGTCGTGCGGGGCCTGGGAGAGCTCCTTGACCCAGCTGGTGCCGACGGCCATCGCGATGCCGACGGCTATGCCGGTGAGGAACCGCCCGGCGTAGATGGGGAGTTCACCGGTCACACCGCCGCACAGCACCCCGCTGGCGGCGAGCGAGGCGGCCACCGCGCCGATCATCAGCGGGCGGCGCCCGTAGCGGTCCGAGGCGGCGCCGCCGACCAGCAGTCCGGGGACCAGCCCGAGGACGTACGCCCCCAGGAAGGCGTCCACGGTGACCTCCGAGTAGCCGCCGAGGTGGCGGTACATCAGCAGCAGCGGGGTGAACTGGTTGCCGCCCCACCCGCAGCAGAACATGGCCAGGGCGGCGAGCAGCCACGGCCGCCCCCGGCCGGACGGTGCGACGGGACCGGCGGACGGTGGCCGGGCGGTGCTCATGGTGGTGCTGCTCCTTGTCGGATGGGAGGTCCCGGCGGTCCGTCGGGGCTGTGCGCGCGAAACGCTCGTCGGTGCGCGAAGGCGTCGGTGCGCGAAGGCGTCGACGCGCGATGGGGGAAGGTCAGCGGTCGGTGACGGCGCGGTGGGCGTCCAGGTGGGCGCGCAGGGCGGCGGTGAAGCCCTCGGCGTCGCGGGCGGCGATCCGTTCGACGAGCACGGTGTGCTCCTCGACCAGCGAGGCCAGCCGCTGCCGCTGCCCCTCCGGCTGCACCTGGAGCAGCTGGACGGCCATCCGGCGCTGGCGGTCGCGCAGCGTCCCGTAGAACCGTTCGGCGAGCTCGTTGCCGGAGGCCGTCACGATGCCCCGGTGGAAGGCCTCGTCGGCGTCGGCGAAGGCGCCGAGGTCGGCCCGGCGGGCGGGTTCGCGCTGCTGGTCGATCAGCTCGGACAGCTGCCGGACGAGCGCGTCGAGGCCGTCGGGGCGGCGGGTGATCCGGCGGACGGCGGTGCTCTCCAGCGCCTCGCGCAGTTCCAGCACGTCCTCGGCCTCGCCGGGGCCGACCGGCACCACGACGGCTCCGCGCTTGGGGAAGAGCTGGAGCAGGCCCTCGGCCTGCAGCCGCAGGAAGGCCTCCCGGACCGGGGTGCGGCTGAGCGAGGCGCGCTCGGCGATCTCGCCCTCGCTGATCAGCGTGCCGCCGGGGAGGCCGCCGCCGAGGATGAGGTCCTTGGTCAGGTCGTACGCGCGGTCCGCGGCCGGGACGCGGGCGGGGGGCGGGGTGTCGGCCATGGACCACACCGTAGCACCATAGATGCAAGCTTAGATGCAACAGTCGGCACAGGGGCCGGAGCATCGGTTTCGGTACTGCTCAGGGCCGGAAGAATGCGCTTTCTCACCCCCTCCCGCAGGGCCGAGGATGGGCGGGGCCAACCAGCCTGCCGGGAGGAAGCCTTGTCCCCTGTGTCCCCAGCCCTGCCGCCCCTCGACCCGGCCCTGCCGCCCGTCGACCCGGGCCTGCTGCCGCTCACCGCCGAGTTCCGCCCCGAGGGCCTGGCCGTCGGCGGCGTGCTCCTGGACGAGGCGGCCCGCCGGTACGGCACGCCGCTGTTCGTCTACGACGAGGAGCACCTGCGCCGGCGCTGCCGGGAGGCGGTGGCCGCCTTCGGCCGGGGCAACGTCGCCTACGCCTCCAAGGCCTTCCTCTGCACCGCGATGGCCCGCCTCGCCACCGAGGAGGGCCTGCTGCTGGACGTCGCCTCCGGCGGCGAGCTGCGCACCGCGCTGTACGCCGGGGTCGACCCGGACCGGATCGTGCTGCACGGCAACAACAAGGACGAGGCCGAGCTGCGCACCGCGCTGACCGTCGGCCTGCGCCACATCGTGGTGGACAGCTTCGACGAGCTGGACCGGATCGAGCGGCTGCACCGCGAGGAGGGCCTGCCCCCGGCCCGGGTCCAGCTGCGAGTGGCGCCCGGGGTCGCGGCCGGCGCCCACCAGGCCATCCAGACCGGCGGCCACGACTCCAAGTTCGGCTTCGGCCTGGCCGACGGCGCCGCCGCGGCCGCGGTGCGCCGCGCCCGGGGCTCCGCCGCCGTACGGCTGGAGGGCGTCCACGCCCACGTCGGCTCCCAGGTGCTGGACCCGGCCGAGCTGGCCGACGGCGCCGCCGCGGTGGCCCGGTTCGCGGTGGAGCACGGACTGCGCCGGCTGACCGTCGGCGGCGGCCTGGGCGTGGCCTACCTGAGCGGGCAGAGCGCCCCCTCCTTCGCGGTCTGGGCCGAGCGGGTCCGCGCGGCGGTGCGCGGCGCGGGCTGGAGCGGCGAGGTGGGCGTCGAGCCCGGCCGCTCGATCGCCGCCCGGGCCGGGCTGACGCTGTACCGGGTCGGCACCGTCAAGCGGATCAAGGGCGTGCGCACCTACGTCAGCGTGGACGGCGGGATGAGCGACAACCTGCGCCCGGCGCTGTACGGCGCCCGCTACGAGGCCTTCCTGCCGCGCTGCCCCGAGGCGCCCCGGCCGGGGCACGCCCGGCTGGTCGGCAAGCACTGCGAGAGCGGCGACGTGATCATCGACGACGCCGCGCTCCCCGCCGACCTGCGGGTCGGCGACCTGCTGGCCACCCCGGTGACCGGCGCCTACGGCTACGCCATGGCGTCCAACTACAACAAGCTGCCGCGGCCCGCCGTGGTCTTCGTCCGCGACGGCGAGGCCCGCCTGGTGGTGCGCCGGGAGACCGAGCACGACCTGCTCCGGCTGGACGTGGCCGCCGGCGACGGCCTCGGGGAACCGGTGGCTGCGCAGCGGTCGCATGCCGTCTAACCTGGGCCGATGCTGAACAGCGCCCGACTGCACGTCCTCCTGGAGATCGCCCGCCGGGGCACCATCGTGGCCGCGGCGCAGGCCCTGCACCTGAGCCCGTCCGCCATCTCGCACCAGCTCGCCCGCCTGGAGCAGGAGCTGGGTGTCGCGCTGGTGGAACGGGCTCCGCAGTCCCTGCGCCTGACGCCCGCGGGTGTCCGGCTGGCCGAGCACGCCCAGGCGATCGCCGATCTGATGGCCGTCGCCCAGGACGACCTGCGGGCGCACGCCGAGGGCGCGGCCGGGGTGCTGCGGATCGGCTTCTTCGCCTCCGCCGGGCTGGACCTGCTGCCCCGGGCGCTGGCCGCGTTCTCCGCCGCGAACCCGCAGGTGGAGCTGGAGCTGATCATGGGCCAGCCGCACGAGCTGGTCCCGGACCTGGAGGCCGGCCGGCTGGACGCGGCCGTCGTCTTCGAGCACCCGCTGGACCCGTGGTGCCGCCAGGCGGCGGTGGACGTGCGGATGTACTTCGAGGAGCCGCAGCTGGTCGTGGTGCCGCTGCGGCACCGGCTCGGGCGGCGCTCGCTGGTGCGGCTGGCCGAGCTGGAGGGCGAGAGCTGGATCGGCACCCACGGCGGCAGCACCGGCGAGCCGGTGCTCGAACGCGCCTGCGCGGCCGAGGGGTTCCGCCCCCGGGTGCGCTGCCGCAGCGACCACTACCAGGTGACCATCAACCTCGCGCGGGCCGGCATGGGCGTCGCGCTGATCCCGGCGCTCGGCCTGGCCGACAGCGCCGGGGTGCACGTCTGCCGGCTGGACCACCCGCAGCTGCACCGCCGGATCGGGGTGGCCACCCGGACCACCAACCGCAACCCGGTGCTGCGGTCCTTCCTCGCCGAACTCGGCGCCGCCGCCGGGGAGATCAGGTCGCTGCTCGACATGCGCTGGGCCTGACCTCCCCGACCCGGACGTCCCCCGGCCCGGACCATGCCCGGCCCGGAGCCCGTCAGGCCGGCCGCTGGGCCCAGGCCGCGAGGGCGCCGCCGACGTCCCGGATGGCGTGCACGGCGGCCCGCTCGGTGCTGGGCCCGAGCGCCACGTCCCAGTGCGCGACGACCGCGTAGGCCACCCGCCGGGCGCCCACGATGACGCCCGCGTCGGCCCGCACCCCGGTGTCCGTACCGGTCTTGTTGGCCACCAGCAGGCGGCCGGGCAGCGGTTCGGGGAAGCCGGGGGCGTACGGGTCGTGGTCGATCAGCGCGGGCACCAGCCCGTGGTCGGTGTTGGCGCGCATCCAGCCGAGCAGCCGGGCCGAGGCCCCCGGGGTGGCCATGGTGCCCCGGACCGCGAGGGCCACCAGGCGGGCCAGGTCGCGGGCGGTGCCGGTGGCGAAGACCGGCGGGAGGTCCGGCCCGCGCTCGTCGCGCACCCGGTCGTGCAGGGTGAGCCGCTCGAGCCCGAGGTCGTGGGCCAGCCGCGCGGTGGCCGGCAGGCCGACCAGCCGCAGCAGGGCGTTGGTGGCGGTGTTGTCGCTGACCGCGGCGGTCAGCCAGGCCAGGTCCTCCACCGTCCAGCCGGGGCGGCTGAGCCGGCCGAGCAGGCCGGTGCCGCCGGTGACGTCCTCGGGGAGGATCGCGGCCGGCTGCCCGGCCGCCAGTTCCCCGTTGTCCAGCCGCCGGGCGACCTCGGCGAGCAGCAGCAGCTTGGAGGCGCTGGCGACGGGCAGCACGACGGTGTCGTCCACCCCGACCGCTTCGCCGCCGTCCACGTCGACGGCGGCCACCGCGAGGGTCAGCGGGAGCGCCGCCGAGCTGCGCGCGGCGGCGGCCACCTGGGCGAGGCTCATCGGACCCGCACCACCTCTCCGGCCCGGCTCGCGGTCGGCCGGCCGCCGCGCACCGCGACCCGGCCGGCCACCACGACGGTCTCCACGCCCGCCGGCGCCAGCAGCGGCCGCTCGAAGGTCGCGCCGTCCAGGACGGCCGCCGGGTCCAGCACCACCAGGTCGGCGACGGCGCCGTCCCGGACCACCCCGCGCCCGGCCAGCCGGAACCGCTCGGCGGGCAGGCCGGTCATCTTGTGCACCGCGAGCTCCAGCGGCAGCAGGCCCTGCTCGCGCCCGTAGTGGCCGAGCACCCGGGCGAAGCTGCCCGCCCAACGGGGGTGCGGGCGGCCGGGTTTGGGCACGCCGTCCGAGCCGATCATGGACAGCGGGCTGGCCAGCACCCGGCGGACGTCGTCCTCGCGCATCGAGTGGCTGATGATGGTCACCTCGCCCTGCGCCTCCAGCAGCAGGTCGCTCACGTAGTCGACCGGGTCGGCGCCGCGCTCGGCGGCCAGGTCGGCGATCCGGCGGCCCTCGGCGGTACGGCGGGCGGGCGCGGCGGCCACCGAGATCAGGTCCCAGCCGCCGTTGCCGACGGTGTTCTCCCAGCCCTCGACGCCGTTCGCGATGTCCGCCCGGATCCGGTCCCGCACCTCCTTGCTGCGCAGCCGCTCCAGCAGGGCGGCCGGCCCGCCCTCGCTGGTCCACGGCGGCAGCATCGCGTGCAGCACGGTGCTGCCGGCGGTGTACGGGTAGACGTCGCAGAGCACGTCCACGCCGTCGGCGCGGGCCTGTTCCAGGCGCGGCAGGGTGCGCAGGGTGGCGCCCCAGGCGTGCCGCCCGGCGGTCTTGTGGTGGGAGACCTGGAGCGCGGCGCCGGAACGCACCGCGATCTCCAGCGCCTCCTCCAGGGCCTTCTCCACCTGGGACATCTCGTCGCGCAGGTGCGTCACGTACGGCTTGCCGTGCCGCGCGGCGACCTTGGCCAGGGCCACGATCTCCTCGGTGTCCGCGTAGACGCCGGGCGGGTAGATCAGGCCGGTGGAGAGGCCGGCCGCGCCCTGGGCCAGCGCCCGGTCGAGCAGGTCGCACATGGCGGCCAGCTCCTCGGGGGTGGGCGGGCGGTCCTCGAAGCCCATCACCCCGGCGCGCAGCGTGCCGTGGCCGACCAGCGAGGCGATGTGGTTGCGGCGCAGTTCGGGCCGCTGGCCGGCCGCGAAGGCGTCGAAGTCCTCGGCGGGCAGCACCGGCCCGAGGCCGAAGGAGACCCGCAGGTGCCCGGCCAGTTCGGGCAGCCGCTCGGGCAGGGCGGGGAACAGGCTGATCCCGCAGTTGCCGCTGATCTCGGTGGTGACGCCCTGGAGCAGCGGGGCGAGCCGCAGTTCGTCCAGGGCGTCGCCGTCGGTGTGGGTGCCGCCGCCGAAGGGGGCGGCGAGCGCGTCCGAGTGGGTGTGGACGTCGATGAAGCCGGGGGTGACGACCCGTCCGGTGACGTCCAGCGTCTCGGCCGCGGCCACCGCGGTGCCCGGCGGCAGGACGGTGACCCGGCCCCCCGCGACGGCGAGGTCGGCCGCGCGGCCGGGCGCCCCGGTGCCGTCCACCAGGGTGCCGCCGCGCAGCAGCAGGTCGACCGGGGTCGTGGTCACGTCCGCTCCCATCAGTCCTGTCGCTCCCATCAGAGCACCGTCGAGAGGAAGGCCCGGGTGCGGTCGTGCCGCGGGGCGGTGAACACCTCGGCCGGGCTGCCGGCCTCCACGACGGCGCCCTCGTCCATGAAGACGACCCGGTCGGCGACCTCGCGGGCGAAGCCCATCTCGTGGGTGACGACGATCATCGTCATGCCGCTGCGGGCGAGGTCGCGCATCACGCCGAGCACCTCGCCGACCAGCTCCGGGTCGAGCGCGGAGGTGGGCTCGTCGAAGAGCATCAGGGTCGGTTCCATGGCCAGCGCCCGGGCGATCGCCACCCGCTGCTGCTGGCCGCCGGAGAGCTGGGCCGGGTAGTGGTCGGCGCGGTCGGCCAGGCCGACCCGGGCGAGCAGCTCGCGGGCCCGGCGCTCGGCCTCCTGGCGCGGGCGCCCCTTGACCGCGATCGGGCCCTCCATCACGTTCTGCAGCGCGGTGCGGTGCGGGAAGAGGTGGAAGCGCTGGAAGACCATGCCGATCCGCTCGCGCTGGTGGCGGATGTCGCGCGGCCGGCGCTCGCGCAGCCTGCTGCCGGAGGCGCCGTGCGGCTCGTAGCCGACCAGTTCGCCGTCCACCTCGATCCGCCCGGCGTCGATCTTCTCCAGGTGGTTGAAGCAGCGCAGCAGGGTGGACTTGCCGGAGCCGGAGGGGCCGATCACGCAGAGCACCTCCCCCGCCCGGACCTCCAGGTCGATGCCGCGCAGCACCTCCAGCTCCCCGAAGTGCTTGCGCACCTTCCGGGCCGACAGGACCACCTCGGCGGTCGGCTTCGCCGGATCCGTACCCGTCACTTGCCCTCCCCCTTCTTCACGCGCTTCTGTGCTGCGCCGCGCCCCGGCCGCAGGTTGGCCAGCACCCGGCGGTGCAGGGCCGGCGGAGCGCCGGCCGGGTTGAACTTCCGCTCCACCGCGTGCTGGGCGACGCTCGCGATGGTGGTGAGCACCAGGTACCAGAGGGACGCGACGATCAGCAGCGCTATCACCTCGAAGTTGGCGAGGTAGAGGTGCTGGGAGACGGTCATCAGGTCGGCGCCGGCGATGACGGAGACCAGCGAGGTGGTCTTCAGCATCGAGATGAACTGGTTGCCGAACGGCGGGATGATCACCCGCATCGCCTGCGGCAGCACCACCCGGGTGAGGATCTGCCGGTTGGACATGCCGAGCGAGGCGCCGGCCTCGCGCTGCCCGGGGTCGACGCTCTGGATGCCGGCCCGGACGATCTCGGACATGTAGGCGCCCTCGTTGATCGACAGGCCGAGCAGCGCCGCCACGAAGCCGGTGATCAGGGTGTTGGACTGCCAGCTGACCAGCTTGGGCCCGTCGAACGGGATGCCGATGCTGATCTCCGGGAAGAGCAGCGCCAGGTTGAACCAGAAGATCAGCTGGACCAGCAGCGGGGTGCCGCGGAAGAACCAGGTGTACGCCCCGGCGGTGGTCCGCAGCACCGGGCTGTCGGACAGCTGCATCACCGCGACCACCACGCCGATGACGATGCCCACCACCTGGGAGATCAGGGTGAGTTGGACCGTCACCCAGAGCCCTTCCAGGATCACGCCGTCGAACTGGTACCGGGCGACGATGTCCCAGTGCAGGTTGGGGTTGACGATGATCGTCCAGGCCAGCCAGACGGCGACGAAGGCCGCCGCCAGCACGGCGAACCAGCGCGCCGGGCGGGGCCGGCCGGTGACCTCGAAGGCCAGGTCGTCGTCGGCCGCGGTCTCGGCGGTCGGGACCCGGCCGGCCGGTGCGGGCATCGCGGGGTCTCTCATGTCGGTGCTCATCTCGTCGGTGCCGCCGTTCTCACTGCGCCGCGTTGACGGTGGCGCGCTCCACCGCGCTGCCGCCGACCTGGTAGGTGTCCAGCACCTTGCGGTACTCGCCGCTCTCGATCAGCTCCTGGAGCGCCTTCTGCACCGCGTCGCGCAGCCCGGAGTCCTTCTTCGCCACCGCGATGCCCCAGGGCGCCGTCCCGTACTGGTCCGGCAGCACCTCGTAGGAGCCGCTGTTCTGCACGAACATCTGCGCCACCGGGTAGTCCACGATCGTGGCCACGGCCCGCTCACTGTCCAGCTGGAGCAGCCCGGTCGGGGCGTCCTCGCTCTGCGAGATCGTCATCCTGGTGGCGCACTTGGCGTTCTGCTGCTCGCCGATCTCCAGGTTGGAGCTGCCCTTGGCGAGGACCACCTTCTTCCCGCAGAGGTCCTCCAGGGACTTGATGCCCTCGGGGTTGCCCTTCTTCGTCATGATCACGCCGCCGGTGCGGAAGTAGTCGACGAAGTCGACGGCCTGGCGGCGCTGGGCGCTGTCCGTCATGGAGGACATCACCAGGTCGTAGCGGCCGGCCTGGAGGCCGGGGATCAGGCCGTCGAAGGAGGAGTTGGCGAGCTCCAGCTTCAGGCCGAGCCTCCCGGCGACGGCGGCGGCGAGGTCCGGGTCGACCCCGGTCAGCTCGGTGGTGCCGGGCTTGTACATCTCCATCGGCGGGTAGCCGACGGAGGTGGCGACTCTGAGCACGCCGCTCTGCTTGTTCTTCGCCGGGAGCAGCTCGGCGGCGCTCTTCCCGGCGTTCTGCGCGGCCTGGGCCGCGCCGGCGGCCGGGGAGCCGCCCTGGTCGGAGCGCCCGCAGGCGGTGGCGGCCAGGACGACCAGGGACAGTGCGGCCAGACAGCGCAGGGAACGGGGGCGGTTCATCGGCTACTCCCTCGGGCGGTGACGGTGCGCCGATGCTGGCAGCCGGGTCCGGGTGAACGGAAGATGATGAAGCTATTGCTGCCTCACCAACGATTTTTGTACGGCTGACCGCCCTGTCCTGCGGCTTCCGGCCGTACCGGGCCGGCCTGGTCGCCCGGTCAACCGGTCGGCCGGCCGGCCGGTGCGCCGGTCAGCCGGTGAGCCACGGGGCCTCGGGCAACTTGGCGTCCGCCTGCCGGCCCGCGAGCTCGACGGTGGTGGGGGTGCCCAGCCCCGGCATCCGCATCGTCACCCGGCGCAGCCCGCCGTCGCCGTCGACCCAGTAGGTCAGCGGCGAACGGGCGCCGTCGGGCGCGGCCCCCTGGGCGCGCGGACCGGCGAAGCGGTCGTAGCCCTTGCCGTCGATCCGGTCCCGGCCCAGCCAGCGGGCCCCGGACTGGGCGAGCAGCAGCGGGTTGTCGGGGCGGTCCGCGCCGAGCTGGACCAGCAGGTTCAGTCCGGCGTCCAGCGGATCCGCCGTGTAGGTGCGCGGCGACCAGCCCTGGCGCGGGATGCGCTCGGCCTGCTCCCAGGCCGGGGCGTCGGTGGCGGGGGCGGTGCCGGCCTGGTCGGGGGCCAGCCCGAGGCCGCCGGTGTCCCAGACGATCAGGCCGTGGTCCAGCGCCCCGCTCGCGCCGGTGGTCCGGTAGCGGCCGACCCCCCGGTGGTTGCGGTAGTCGACGACCCCGTCGACCCGGATGGTGACGCCCCCGCCCTCCTCGGCGGTGAGCGTCACCGCCACCGGGCTCGCCTGGTAGAGGTTCAGCCGCGACAGGGCGAGCCGGCCGGCCTCGTCGGTGGTCACCGGGCGTTCGACGGCCTCGTCGGAGACCGTCCGGTAGACGGCCACGCCGCCCGCCGCGGCGCCGCACACCACGATCGCGATCAGGGCCTTGAGCCAGTGGGACCGCCGGGGCCCGCGGCCGTCGGCCTTCGTCTTGCGGGGCATGCAGCCGCTCCCTCTCCTCGGTCGGACACGACAGTCGGGCGGGCCCGGGGACCAACGGTCCCACGAACCCGCCCGACTCGGGCCCGGTGCCGGTCTCCCCGCACCGGGCCCGGTACGAACACCCCGTCAGGCCCTATCCGCGCTGGGCGGCCTTGCGCCTGCGGGCCACCAGCACCGTGGCGGTGCCGAGGGCGATCAGCGCCGCCGCGCTGGTCAACACGATCGGCATCCCTTCACCCGCACCGGTGTTGGGCAGGTGCCCGGACGCCGGGGGCGCCGGGGCCGGCGGCACCGGGGCCGCCGTCGTCGGCGCCGGGGTCGGCGTCTCGGTCGGGGTGGGCGTCGGTGTCGGCGTCGGGATCAGCTTGTTGACGGCCGTCACCTCCACACCGGCGTCGAGGTTCGCCGAGGTCAGCTTCAGCGGGCCGAAGACGGTGACCTCCGGCGCCGCGTAGCCGTCCGGCGGGCTCAGCTCCTGCCAGTAGTACGTCCCCGGCACGCCGGTGCCCTGGCAGATGCCGTCGGCGCCGGTCGTGCAGGGCTCACCGACCTTGGTGTCGGGCTTGTCGCCGGTCGGCTGGAGCCCGTCGGTCCCGTTGGTCTCGTGCCACAGCTGGAACTTGGCGCCGGCCAGCGGCTTGCCGTCCTGGTCGTGCTTGACCAGGCGCAGCGCGCCCTCCTGGAGCCGGAAGCCGAAGTCGTAGGTGTGGTCGTTCTCGCCGGGGCCGCCGGTGGTCAGCGCCCGCTCCGGGAACCTGCCGTCCTTCGGAACGATGCCCTTGGAGTCGATGAAGTGGTTGTCACCGACGTCGTGGTCGGTCGGCACCCACTGGAAGAGGGGGCCGTCCTTGGCGTAGTCCGCCGGGTTGTCCAGCTTGATCGTGTACTTGGTCCTCGGCTTGAGGCCGCCGTCGACGTTGCTGTCGTCGAAGTAGTACTCGCCGCGCTTGGTCGTCTTGGTGGTGCCGACGAGCTTCCCCGACTCGTCGTACAGGTGGACGGTGGCACCCGGAACCGGCTTCTGGCCCGGCAGTTGGAGGCCGCTGCGCTCGGGGTCGTACCAGACCCGGTTGCCGATCTGGAGGGGCGCCTGGTCGCAGAGCACCTCCAGGTCGCCCATCGCGGCGCCCTTGCCGAACGGCGGGATGCCCGGGGCCGTGTTGAGCCGCACGCCGCCGTCCGCCTTGCCGTCGCGCTTCTGGAAGGCGCTGCCGTAGCCGTAGGCCTGGCTGTCGCTGTCGTAGCCCGAGGTCACGATGGAGTCCTCGACCTTCGAGAACGCCATCCCGGCGTTGGCCGGGTTGTTGTGGCCGATCCGGGCGTTGTCGAAGAACCGCTGGCCCCGGGCCTTGGACCCGCAGCCCAGGTTGGTGTCCAGCACGTACGTGCCGTTCTCCGGGCAGGCCTTGAGGAGGTCGCCGCCGGGCAGGACCTTGGACATCACGTTGCCCGTCGGGCTGGCCGCCGACTGGTCGCCGAAGCGGTCCCGGAAGGCGAGCAGCATCGAGCCGTCGGTCTCGAAGGCGATCTCGGCGACCGCCGGCTCGGGGTTGGCCAGGTAGCTGGCCCCGCAGGCCTGGCCGTTCTGGGAGGTCGGGAAGGTGTCCTGCCACGGGAACCAGGCGGTGCCCGGGCACGGGCCGCCGACCGTGGTGCCGCGCGGGTAGTCGAGCGGCTGGTTCAGCACGGCCGGCTTGAACGCGCCGGTGGACAGGTCGAACGGCAGCACCACGGCGCGCAGGTCCGTGGCCTTGCCGGTGGACTCGCCCGAGCAGACACCGCCGAGGAAGCCGGTGCCGTCCTGGATGCCGAGGCCGTACGGACGCCAGTCCCCCGGCGCCGGGCAGCCCGGGTCCGGGATGGCGTAGGCGGCCTTGGGCGCGGCCGCCGTCGCCGCGGTGGCGTCGTAGCGGTAGAGCTTGCGGTCGTTCAGGTTGACGACGAAGAGGTCCTTGCCGTCGTCGGTGATCTTGATGCCGCCGAGGCTCTCCTTGCCCACCGGGGCCAGGAAGCCGTCGTCGTTGCCCGGGCCGTGCGGGGTGGTGCCCGCGTCCGGGACGGTGGCGAACAGCGTGGTCTTCTTCGTCGCCCAGTCGGTGACGTAGATCCCGCCGGGGCCGCCGGGGCCGTAGGCGGTGGTCCGCTTGGCCTGGGCCGAGGAGAACACCCGCTTGTCGGCCTTGTTCCAGGCGATGCCGTACAGGTTGCCGGTCTGCCCGGCCGTGGCCACGTCGGTCAGGGTGAAGCCGGTGCCGGCCGTGCCCCGGGACTCGTACGGGAACGACACCAGCGTGTGCTGGGCGGCCCCGTCCTGGGGCGGGTTCTGACAGGTCGACACCAGCGGCGCGTTCTTCTGGCAGTAGTCACCCGGGCTCCAGAGCCCCGTGGTGATCTCCACCTTCTTGCCGCCGGAGAGGTCGACGAACTCCTCGTTGGAGCTCAGCTTGTTCGGCCCGCCGTCCAGACCCTCGCGGGAGGCGAAGGCCGGGTAGAGCACGCCCGGCTTCGGGTTCACCACCTGGACGCGGTACTTGCCGCCGGTCAGCTTGCTCGCGGCCGGCGCCAGCGTCACCGTGCCGTCCGCCGCCGTGGTGCCCTCGATGGAGGCCCCGGCCTCGTCGGTGAGCGTCACTTTCACGCCCGCCATGCCCGATTCCAGCCCGGGCGTCCACACACCGTCGGTGTCCACGGCCCGGATCACGTGGACCGCCACCGTGCCGTCGCCGGTCTGGGGGAAGGCCGGCGGGGCCGCCGCCAGGGACCAGGAACCGGCCAGTACGGCCAGCGTCACCGCGCCGCCCGCGGTGCGAAGGCCCGCGGCGCGGCGGCCGGGTGGACCCGTCCGCCGCCCGCCGGAGCCGCGCGCGGCACCGACGGTTCGATCATTTGTCGTCGTCATCCCTGCTCTCATCATCCAGTTGGGCCTGCCGCCCGACCTCGGGAGCGAGTTCGCGAGTGGCGGAAAGCCGCCATTGTTAACGGGAGCTTAAAGGGACTTCACACAAGTTCGCCGGGAAACAAGGAACTTTGACAGGAGATCAGACGTTACGAGGCCGTCACGGCTGCTCATCCGGCCCCGGCCGTCGAGCCGTTGACCAGCGCCGATCCGCCTGCTGCGGCCCGCCGCCCCCGGCCGTCACCGTACCGCACCGTTGACCGTCGAACACTCTTCCCCCCGGAACCGTCCACACCGGGCCCCGACTCACCCACCCCACCCACAACTTGGGCAACAACCGGCCACCGGCTGGCCCCGCCCCGGGGCGGACTGGCACGATGTCCGAATGCGCATTCTGGTCATCGGCGGCACCCGCTTCATCGGATTCCACTTCGCCGAGGCGGCACTGGCCGCCGGGCACGAGGTCACGGTGGTGCACCGGGGCCGCTCCGGCGCCGGACTCCTCCCGGACGCCACCCACCTGATCGCCGACCGCGACGCCGACCTGTCCGCGCTGCGCGGCCGGCACTGGGACGCCACCGTCGACCTCTGCGCCTACTACCCGCGCCAGGTACGGGAGTTGGCGGCCGCCCTCGACCCCGGCGCCGCCGGGCGCTACCTGCTGGTCTCCTCGCTCTCGGTGTACGACGTCCCGGCCGCCCCGGGCTACGCCGAGGACTCCGCCCTGCTCCCCGCCGACGGCCCGGAGGCCGAGGAGATCACCGCCGAGACCTACGGCGTCCTCAAGGTCCAGTGCGAGCGCGCCGCCCGGCAGGCCTTCGGCCCGGAGACCCTGCTGGTCCGCCCGACGTACGTGATCGGCCCCCGCGACTACACCCACCGCTTCGACTACTGGGTGGAGCGCCTCACCCGGGGCGGCGAGGTGCTCGCCCCGGGCCGGCCGGAAGCGCCGCTCCAGGTGGTCGACGTCCGCGACCTCGCCGCCTGGATGCTCGCCCTGCTGGAGCGGGGCGCCTCCGGCGCCTACCACGCCGCCACTCCCCCGCCGTTCGGCATCGGCGACCTGCTCGACGCCGTCGCCGCGGCGGTCGCCCCGCCCGGCACCACCCTCACCTGGGTGGACGAGGACTTCCTCCGGGCCGCCGGCGTCCAGGAGCGCGCCCTCCCGCTCTGGCCCGCCGACCCGGAGAGCCGCGCCACCAGCACCGCCGACCCGGCGGCCGCCCTCGCCACCGGCCTCGCCCTCCGGCCGGTGGCCGACAGCGCCCGCGACATCCAGCCGTTCGAGCGCGTGCCGGGCACCCTCGACCCCGAGCAGGAAGCCGAACTCCTCGCCGCCTGGCACCAGCGGTAGCGGTAGCGGCGCCGACGCGGAGTCCACCGGCACGGGGCCGACCGCCGCCCCGCGACAGCCGGTCCGGCCCCGGCCCGGACATCTCCCGGGCCGGGGCCCACGCCGCTCGGGCCTCCGCTGGTCGCCACGCCCCTCCCCGTCCCTCCCCGCGCGCCTCAGCCCGCCAGGGGCGGGTTGAGCCGGGCGAACGCCTCCTGCCGCCGGTACGGGAAGTACGGGTACGGCGCGGTGCGGGCGCTCGCCGCGTCCAGCCGGGCCACCTGCTCCTCCGTCAGGGACCAGCCGACCGCGCCGAGGTTCTGGCGCAGCTGCTCCTCGTTGCGGGCGCCGATGATGACCGAGGAGACGGTCGGACGGCGCAGCAGCCAGTTGATCGCCACCTGGGGGACGGTGCGTTCGGTCTCGGCGGCGACCTCGACCAGCGCGTCGACCACCCGGTACAGCAGCTCGTCCTCCACCGGCGGGCCGTAGTCGGCGGTGTCGTGCAGCCGGCTGCCGTCCGGGAGCGGCCGCCCGCGGCGGATCTTCCCCGTGAGCCGCCCCCAGCCGAGCGGGCTCCAGACCAGGGCGCCGACGCCTTCCTCCTGTGCGAGCGGCATCAGTTCCCACTCGTAGTCGCGGCCGACGAGCGAGTAGTAGACCTGGTGGGCGGCGTACCGGGGGCGGCCGTGCCGGTCGGCGAGGGCGAGGGACTTCATCAGCTGCCAGCCGGAGAAGTTGGAGACGCCGGTGTAGCGGATCTTGCCGGCCCGGACCAGGTCCTCCAGGGTGGCGAGCACCTCCTCGATCGGGGTGCCGGCGTCGTAGGCGTGCAGCTGGAACAGGTCCAGGTAGTCGGTGCCGAGGCGGCGCAGCGCGTCGTCGACGCTCCGGACCAGCCGGGCGCGGGAGGTGCCGGCGTCCTGCGGGCCGTCGCCGGTGGGCAGTCCGGCCTTGGTGGAGATCAGCACCTGGTCGCGGCGGCCGCGGATCGCCTGGCCGAGCACCTCCTCGGAGGCACCGTCGGAGTAGACGTCGGCGGTGTCGAAGAGGGTGACTCCGGCGTCGATGGAGATGTCGAGGAGCCGGCGGGCCTCCTGGACGTCGGTGGTGCCCCAGGCGCCGAACAGCGGGCCGCGCCCGCCGAAGGTGCCGGTGCCGAGGCTGAGCGCGGGCACCTTGAGTCCGGACGCGCCGAGCCGGCGGTACTCCATGTCGGTGGCGATGGTCATGGCGGATTTCTCCCCTCGAAGTCCCTAATGGGACCACTGTTCCGTTAGGATGCTCTGAACCTAGCAGACTCCACCCCTCTAATGGAACAGGAATCCCGTTAATGGCCGTCGAGCCCTCCACGCCCGGCACGGTCCGCCCCGGCGGCCGGACCGCCCGGGTCCGCGCCGCCGTCCTGCGCGCCGCCGAGGACGCCCTGGTCGAGCGCGGCTTCAGCGGCCTCGACCTCGGCGACATCGCCCAGCGGGCCGAGGTCGGCCGCACCACCGTCTACCGCCGCTGGGGCAGCACCACCGCGCTGGTCGCCGACCTGCTCGCGGACATGGCCGAGCAGTCGCTGCCGCGCACCGACAGCGGCTCCCTCGCCGGGGACCTCCGGGCCAACGCCCGGCTCGTCCAGCGCACCCTGGCCGACCCCCGGCAGGGCGCGCTGTTCCGCGCCGTCATCGTGGCGGCGACCTGCGACCCGGACGCGGCCGAGGCCCTGCGGCACTTCTACCGGCGCCGGGTCGAGGAGTGGGCGCCGTGCGTCGCCGCGGCCGTCGAGCGCGGCGAACTCCCGCCGGACACCGACGGGTTCGAGGTCGTCCGGGCGGTCTCGGCGCCGCTCTACTACCGGATGCTCACCACCGCCGAGCCGCTGGACGAGGCGGCCGCGGACCGCGCGGCGGAGGCCGCCGAGGCGGCGGCCCGCGCCGGGGCGTACCGGCGCGGGGACCACTAGGAACGCGAACGGCCGCACAGCGCCGAAGCGTTGTGCGGCCGCCGGGCGCGGCGAGGGCCCTGGAAGGCCGGAACGACGCTCCGACATCATCCGACCGACGGCGGGGGCCGCCGGGGGGCTCCCCAGGCGGCCCTCGCCGCGGCCGTGACCTGACGGTTCAGAAGACGGTTTAGAAGAAGCCGTCGTCCTCGTAGTAGTTGTTGACGACCACCTGCGGGTCGTCGTCGAAGGCCTCGTTCAGCAGCGCGCCGCCGACCAGGCCGGCCGCGCCGGCGCCGATCAGCGCGCCGGTGCCGAAGCGCCGTCCGCCCTGGGCCTGCTGGCCGGGCACCTGCGGCGGCTGGCCCTGCTGGACCGGCTGCGGATAGCCCGCCTGCGCCGGGGTGTAGAACGGCGGGACGTTGGTCTGCACCCGCTGGGCGCAGGCCACGCAGGCCTCGATCTGGCGCGGCACGCCCCACTGCGGCGACCAGTACACCGCCGTGGTGCCGGCGCCGTGCGAGGGGTCGAAGAAACACGTCACGGGGTAACTCCCTGGTCCTTGCTGGGTCATCGGAACGGCGGGCGCGGCGGCGGGCAGCACGGCCGGCACCGGGGCCGCGACCGGCGCCGGCGGCGCGGCGGGCGGAGCCACGGGCGGGGCGGGCGGCGCGACCGGCGGCTTCACCGGGGCGGGCGGGGCGGCGGCGGGCGCCGGCTGCAGGACGTCCACCCCGAAGTCGGTGGCGATGCCCGCGAGCCCGTCGGCGTACCCCTGCCCGACCGCCCGGAACTTCCAGTCCGCGCCGTGCCGGTACAGCTCGCCGAACACCATCGCCGTCTCGCTGCCGGCCTCCGACGCCACGTCGTACCGGGCCACCTCGGTGCCGCTGTCCGGGTCGACGACCCGGATGTGGGCGCCGCGGACCTGCCCGAAGGACTGCCGCCGCTGCGCCGCGTCGTAGATCGCCACCGCGAAGACGACCTTCTCCACCCCGGCGGGGACCTCCGCGAGCCGGACCTCGACCTGCTCGCGGTCGGCGCCGCCGCCGGCCCCGCCCAGGTGGCGGACCGAGCCGTCCGGGCTCCGCAGGTTGTTGAAGAAGACGAAGTGCTGGTCCGAGGCGACCTTCCCGTCCGCCCCGCAGAGCAGCGCGCTGGCGTCCAGGTCGTACCCGTCACCGGCCGTCCAGCCCAGGCCCACCCGCACCACCCGCACCCCGGGGGCCTGCTTGCCCAGGGAGACGTTGCCACCCTTCGTCAGGGCCACGCTCATGGAACTTCCTCCACCACCGTACGAGTACCGCTGTTCGACCACGACAACGCTGTAGAACTCGCGGCGGTTCCCGGTCGAACCGCCGGCTTTCCGTCCGGGCCGGAACGCCGTCCCACCAGCGGCGGAACGCCGCCCGAGGGGCCCCCGGCGGCGCCTCCCGGTACCGGGCGGGCCGGTCCGGCGGCCCCCGGACCGGCGTACGGCGCGCCGTGTCGGCACTCTGGCGGGCCGTCAGGTCCGGACCTATTGTCAGCGCACATGACATGTCTACGCCGCACCGCCGGACTGGCCGCCGCGCTCGCCGGAACCCTCGTCGCCCTGCTGGCCCCGGCCGCCGCCCAGGCCGCCCCGGCCGGCTGCCGCACCTCCGCCACGGTGCCGCTGGACGCCGAGCAGGCCCGCCTCCAGGACGCCCGCACGGCCGGCTTCACCGAGCGCTCCGGCCTGGGCGAGCTGCTCGGCGGCTTCCCCTCCGCGCTGTGCGCCGCCCGCAACGCCCGGCAGGCCGAGCGGGTGGCCGACACCTGGGGCCGGACGCTCTGGCAGGCGGGCGTGGACCGCGCCCAGGGCCGGCGGCCGAGCGGCGAACTGCCCGCCCGGGACGACCGCCCGCTGTACTGGACCAGGCTCGCCATGACCGTCCAGCTCGCCCGCTGGCAGCCCCGGTTCGACGTCGACCACGCCGCGCTGCGGGCCCGTTTCGAGGACGCCTCGCGCGGCCTGGACGACGGTTTCAGCGCCGCCCCCGGCGTCCGGCGGATCTTCGTCAGCGGCTTCGACCCGTTCGGCCTGGACGCCGAGGCGCGCCGCGCCAACCCCTCCGGGTCCGCCGTCCTGCAACTGCACGGGCAGCGGATCACCCTCGCCGACGGCAGCGCCGCCGAGGTCCGGGCGGTCGTCCTGCCGGTGCGCTACGGGGACTTCGACAAGGGCATCGTGGAGCGCGCCTTCACCCCGCACCTGCGGCCGGGCCGGCAGTCCGCCGACCTGATCACCAGCATCAGCCAGGGCTACCCGGGCAAGTTCACCCTGGAGGAGTGGGCCGGGCGCGCCCGCTCCGCCGACCCGGCCACCGACAACGTGGCCGCGCTCTCCGGCGGCACCTCCCAGCACCCGGTGGACGCCCCGGGGCTGGCCCCCGGGCCGCAGTTCGTCCGCACCACCCTGCCGACCGACGCCATGCGGGCCGTCCAGCAGCCCTTCCCGGTGCTGCTCGACACCTTCGTCACCGAGATCCCGGCGGGCGCCACCGGGCCGGTCTTCCGGCCGGACGGCCCCACCCCCGGCTCCCGCGCGGTCTCCGGTGGCGGCGGCGGGTACCTCTCCAACGAGGTCGCCTACCGCTCCAACCGGCTGCGCCTGTTCCTCGCCCCGGACCTCCCCGGCGGCCATCTGCACACCCCGGTCCTGAACGGCCTGCCGGCCGACCCGGACCGGCTCACCGCACCGGAGTTCGAGCAGAACGAGGCCGCGATCGGCGACGAGGTCCGCGCGATCCTGAGCGCCGCCAGGCTCTGACGGACCGTCCGGGCACGCCCCGGGGACGGTCCGGGGCGGCCCGGGGGGCGCCCGCTACGCCGGGTCGGCGAAGCGGGTGCCCGCCGCGCGGGCCCGCGACTCGGCGATCTCCGCGTAGGCGGCGTCGCGGCCCGCCCAGTGCGAGCCCTCGACGGACTTGCCGCGCTCCAGGTCCTTGTACACCTGGAAGAAGTGGGTGATCTCCAGCAGGTCGAACTCGCGCAGGTCGCCGATGTCCCGCAGGTCGGCGTAGCGCGGGTCGTGGGCCGGGACGCAGAGCACCTTCTGGTCCGGGCCGCGTTCGTCGCGCATCACCCACACGCCCACCGCCCGGCAGGTGAGCACGCAGCCGGGGACGGCCGGCTCGCCGCCGAGCACCAGGGCGTCCAGCGGCTCGCCGTCGCCGCCGAGGGTGCCCTCGACGTAGCCGTAGTCGGCGGGGTAGGCGGTGGCCGTGAAGAGGGTGCGGTCCAGCCGGATCCGGCCCGCCACGAAGTCCATCACGTACTTGTTCCGCGACCCCTGCGGGGTCTCGATCATGACCTCGAACTCCACCGCTGGCCTCCTCCTCGGCTCCTGGGGGGATTGTCCGCCGTCCGGACGGCCACCGGAAGCACCCCCGCCGTCGAGCCGCCCCCGCGCCGCCCGAGGCCCGTGCGCACGCCGGTGCCCGTGCGCCAGGTCTCGATTGTGCGGCGGAAGTGACGGCCCGACAATTCTTCGTCCACGATTCCTCTACGGTGACGCCTGCAACAGCCGTCACCATGCAAGAGGGGGCACGCCCATGTCCCGGAGCCGGAAGCTCCACCGCCTCAGCAACCCCGACGCCGACGAACGCCGCGCCCAGCGCGCGCTCTTCCGTCACCTCCGCGACGACACCAACGCCAACCGCGGCCGGATGGCCCGGCGCGTCCGCGAACTCCAGCTCCTGCTGGCGATGGACCCGGTCGAGTTCGAAGGCCTCATCGCCCGGCTGATGGAGGCGATGGGCATGAAGGTCGAGCTCACCGCCCGGTCCCGGGACGGCGGGGTGGACGTCCGCGGCATCGACCCCGACCCGTTCCGCGGCGGCAACGTCATCGTGCAGGTGAAGCGGTACCGGGACACGGTGGCGCCCACCGCGGTGCGGGACCTGTACGGGACGCTGCGGCACGACCAGGCCGCGACCAAGGCCGTCCTGGTCACCACCAGCAGGTTCGGCCCCAGCTCGCACCAGTTCGTCGCGGGCAAGCCGATCACCCTGCTGAACGGCTCCGAGCTGGTCGGTCTGCTCAAGCACCACGGCTTCCACGAGGTCTTCGCGGCCGTCCAGGACGAGGCCTCCGCCGAGGCCGGCGCCCTGGACGGACTGCCCGCGATCGAGGTGGCCGCCGAGCCCTCCCGGCTGCTCCTGCACTGGACCGGGGAGGAGGAGTACGACATCGCCGCCCTGGTCTGCCGGGGCAACGTGGCGCTCTCCGACGACCACCTGGTGTTCTACAACAACGGCTCCACGCCGGACGGTTCGGTGCGGCTGGTGACCGGCTACGGCGACGCGAACGCCTGCCTGATGGTCGACTTCGACGCGCTGCCCGCCGACGTCGACCGGCTGGTGGTCATCGCCGCCGCCGACACCGAGAACCACCCCGGGGCCACCATGGGCGGGTTCGCCGGGCCCGCGCTGATCCTGGAGGCCGGCGCCGGACAGGACGCGGCCGTGGTGCACCTGGCGGACGGCGCGGAGACCAACACCGCGATGCGGCTCGGCCGGTTCGACCGCGAGCCCTCCGGGGACTGGGAGTTCACCCCGGCCCTCGCCGGGTACCCGGGCGGGCTGCGGCAGGCCGTGACCGCGTACGGCCTGGAGGTCGTGGACGCCTGACCCGGCGCGACACGACGTGAGGTGAGGTGCCGACGTGGGGCACCCGGCCGAGACCGGGTGCCCCGCGTCGCACCCCTCAGCGCACGACGGGCAGCTCCAGCGCCGAGCCGCGGTCGCCGCCCCAGCCGATCCGGTAGCCCGCCTTCCCGTCGGCCGGGAGCAGCTGGAAGGAGTCGGGGTTGGCGGCCGCGACGGTGAGCCGGATCCGCTCACCGGCCCGGAACAGCACCGAGACGGGCTGGAGGTCGATGGTGACGCGCTGCGCGCGGCCCTGCGGGAAGTCCTCGGCGTCCTCGGCCGCGTAGCTGCGCGGCGTGCGCAGCCGGCGCCAGTCGGGATTGTCCGAGCGGTCCGCCACCGCCCGGTCGGCCAGCGAGAGTTGACCCTCCGTCAGATAGGTGACCCGGCCGTCCGGCGCGACGTCCTCCAGGTAGACGTGCAGGGCGCCGCGGGCCGAGCCCGCCAGGCCGGTGACGTCGAGGGTGACCTTGCCGTTGCCGGTGACCCGGGTGTCGGCGCCCAGCGGTGCGGTGGTGTAGCCGAGCAGCTTGGCGTCGACGGCGGCGCGGTCGGGGTAACTGACCTCGTCGCCGCTGAGGTTGGTGTTCCAGCGGTCCAGCGGGCCGGTGCCCGCGGTCGGGTCGAGGAGCAGCTGGTCGGAGCCGCCGCGGCGGTCGTCCGCCCCGTCGACGGACGAAGGGCCGGTGGGCGGGTGGTCGGTGAGCGAGCGGCCCGCGCCGAGGTCGAACCGCCGGGTGCGGGTGCCGGGCACCGGCCAGCGGGTGGTGGTGCGCCAGACGCCCTCGTTGAAGGTGTAGTAGTGCACCCGCCGGGTGCCGTCGGGGTGGGCGTCGCCGCGGACGTAGCGGTCGAAGAAGTCGAGCACCCGCTGGTCGTTCTCCTGGTGCTCCTGCCCGGTGAGCGGGCGGGCGGGCTGGAACGGGTCGGCGAACCAGCCGGCGCCGTGGTTCCACGGGCCGATCCAGTCGTCCTGGGTGTTGGACAGGCCGGTGAACTGGGAGAGCACCCCGTTGGCGGTGCCCGCGTCGAGCCAGCCGGCCCTGGTCAGGACCGGCACCCCGCCGGCCTCGACGGCGTCGGTCCGCTCGCCGACGCTGCCGACCGTCCAGCTCTTCGGCCCGTCCCGGTAGTCACGGTGGACGCCGGAGTGCGCCATCTCGACCAGGTTGGCGTTGTTCGCGTGCTCGGCGCGCGCGGCGGCGAGCAGGGCGGGGCCGTCGGGCCCGTCGACCGGCCGGGGCTGGAGGCCGGTGAGGCCGATGCGCGCGCAGAGCTGCCGGGTGTCCTCGTCCGTCTCGCAGGTGGTGCCGCCGGCCTGGTCGAGGATGCGCAGCAGCAGCGCGTACGGGGCGACCCGGGGTTCGATGAGCAGGCCGCCGGGGCGCACCAGGTCCTCGTAGGGGTCAAAGTCGTAGGAGATCGGGGCGGCGGCGGTGATGTGATGGTTGCCGAGGGAGGTGGCGAGCATCGCGGTGTCGCCGCCGTAGGAGATGCCGGTGGTGCCGATCCGGCCGTTGGACCAGGGCTGGGCGGCGATCCAGTCGCTGAGCGGGCCGCTGTCGGCGGTCACGTCGGCGCCGAGTTCGGAGGTGAGGGTGCCGAAGGAGGCGCCGGTGCCGCGCAGGTCGGCGACCACGTAGGCGTAGCCGCGGGCGGTCCACCGCTCGGCCTCGCCACTGGTGCCGCCGGGTTGGCCGGCCTTGACCCTGGCCCGCCAGTAGCGCTGGGTGACCAGGACGGTGGGCAGGTCGGCGCCGGCCCGGGTGCCCTCGGGCAGGTAGACGTCGACGGCGAGGCGGACCCCGTCCGGCATGGTCACGTAGCGCGACCGCAGATGCGGCTCGGCGGGCCCGGACGGCCCGGCGGCGGCCGCCGGGGCGACCGAGAGCCCGAGCACGGCCGCGGCGGCGACCAGCGCCGCCAGCGGGCGGCGCAGCACTCCCCGCCTCATCGGACGGTCGCCTTCCAGGGGTCTTCCTCCGGGCGTGCCTCGGCCCCGACCGGGATGGTCACCACCGCGGTGTCCGTATCCCCCGTGTCCGTGGTGCGGAAGGGCTGTTGCCCTGGCTGAGTACTCATACGACGACCTGGCCTCTCTCCTGCGAGCGAGTAGCGTGGTCTCGTCCCCCACCGCCGATGGGACCACGGGCGCCGGGCCGTCCGCCAGAGCGCGCTACCCTGAGACGACCCCGATCCGGCCCTGGCCCTCCCCGGACCCGTGGACCTCCCCGAACTCCCCGACCGGCCCAGGCTCCTGGCCCGGTCCGCCGGCCCGGCCTGGCCCGAAGTCGCGCACCGCCTCGGCGACGATCGCCTCCAGCCGGGCGTGGTGGGCGCCGCGCCAGTAGGCCTGGCCGCAGTCCTCGCACTGGGCGAAGGCGTCGTACGAGCGCTCGGTGCCGTCCCGCAGCTGCTCGCGCACCGAGGTCTTGGTAGCCGGGTGCAGCCTGCCGTTGCAGGCGGTGCAGCGGCTCCACGGGGTGAGCGGCGGAGCGAAGCGGGAGAGCACGTCGCGCAGTTGCTCGGCGGGGCGGTGGCTGTAGACGTAGGCGCCGGCCCACAGTTCGCGGCGGCGCAGCAGGCCGCGGTCGCGGGAGAGCATGATCCGCTGCTCGGCGGCCGAGCGGGCGGCCAGGGCGGCGTCGCCGATGTCGGGGTTCTCGTACGCGGCGTCCACGCCGAGCAGGCGCAGCCGGCGGGCGAGGGTGCCGAGGTGGACGTCCAGCAGGAAGCGCGCCGGGACGGGCGAGGGCTGCGGCCTGGCCACGGCCCGGACGGTGATCTCCTCGCCGTCGGCCGGGACGTGGCTGTCGGGCACCGCCCGGCCGTCCACCAGCAGGGCGCCGACCTCGGTGAGCGGCACCCCCAGGGACTCGACGACGTGGCCGAGGGTGGAGGCGCCGTCGGTGCGCAGCGCGGTACGGCCGGCCCGCCGGGGCGCGGAGACGAAGAGGTGCAGCTCGGGGGCGAAGTCGAGCTGGATCTGGGGTCGGTCCACGCGGCCAGCATGCCAGCGGGCGGCGGCCCGGGGCCACCGGGTTTCCGGCCCGGTCCGGTCCGGTCCCGTTGGACGCTCCCCGGGCCGCCTTGGGGGTTCCCGTCCCGTACGGTCAGGCCCCCGGCGCCGCTCCCGCCACCACCGGGGGCGCCGGCGGTGACACCGCGTGACCGCGGTCCCGGGCCGCCCAGCGGGCGACCGGCCCCATCGCGTACCCCGCCGCGAGGAACACCCCGCCCAGGACCAGCCAGCCGGCCAGGCCCCCCTCCAGCAGCAGCGCGGTGAGCAGCAGCGGTCCGAGGGTGCGGGCGACGGCGACGCCGGTGCCGAAGAAGCCCTGGTACTGGCCGATCCGCCCGGGCGGGGCGAGGTCGAAGGCGATCTGCCAGCTGCCGGCCGACTGCCGCATCTCCCCGGCCACCTGCAGGACGGAGGCGGCGACCAGCAGCGCGCCGACCGCCCAGACCGGCACGTCCAGCGCGGACAGCCCGAACACGGCGCAGGAGCCGAGCAGCAGCAGCCCGGCGGAGCGGACCGCCCGGGCGGCCGGTTCCAGTCCGGTGATGCCGCGGGCCGCCCGGACCTGGAAGGCCAGCACCGCGAGGGTGTTGAGCACGAACAGCGCCGAGCCGAGCCAGCCGATCCCGGGGGCGCGCGCGGCGATCCAGAGCGGGATGATCAGGCTGAGCAGCGGCATCCGCAGCAGCAGGACGGCGTTGACCGCGGTGACGGCGGCGTACCGGCGGTCGCGCAGCACGGCCAGGCGCGGCCCGGCGTCCGACGGCCCGGTCGCGGGCGGGGCTTCGGGCAGCCGCCGCAGGACCAGCGCGCCGATCAGGAAGCCGAGCGCGGTGACGGCGAAGGCGGCCAGGTAGGCGGCGCGGGTGCCGACGCTGAGCGCGATGCCGCCGATCGCCGCGCCGACGGCCAGTCCGCCGTTGAGGGTCGACTGGATGTGGGCGAGCAGCGCGGTCCGCTGCGCGGGCGGCACCAGGGCGGCGACCAGCGCCTGCCGGGCGGCGGTCAGGCCGGACTGCGCGGTGGCGTAGAGGCAGACCGCGAGCAGGAACAGCGGGTAGGAGCGGATCACCAGGAAGGCGGCGACCACGGCCGCCGTGCCGAGCGCGAGCGCCATCGAGGTGCGGCGCGGGCCCCGCTGGTCGGCGAGGTGTCCGAGCGGGACGCCGGCGAGGGAGCCGAGCGCCCAGGCGAGGGTGAGGCCGAGCCCGAGGGCGGTCGGGGACATCCCGACCACCCGGGTGAAGTAGAGGGCGGAGCAGGTGTAGTACGCGCCGTCGCCCACGGCGGCGGCCAACTGGGCGGCCGCGAGGGTCCGCTGGGGCCCGGCGGGCGGCAGGGCGCCCCAACGGGCGGTTCGGTCGGACGGCATGCCCCTCCTTCACTCGTTCGCGGGCGCCACCGGCCGGAGGCGTCCGGGCGGTCGCCCGCACGCGCCCCCAGGGCCGTCAACGCCCCGCGGCCGTAAACGCCTCACGGACCGTCACCCTTGTTCGCGGCCCCCGGACGGGCGGCGCGCGGAGTCGGTCCTCGCAACCGCCGGTTCGGGTGCGCCCCCAGCCTACGGAAGAACCGGCCCAGTGGAACGGTCCAGTGATCAAGGAATTTCCTGGGCCAATTCCCCCTGCCGCCGCACCGTCGACCGACCCCTGAACCCGCGTGCGAGGGGCGCCAGTTGGCGCCTCCGAGCCCGTCCCGGCGGCCCTGCTCCGGCCCCGCCCGCAGCTCCGAAGCGCCGTCCGTACCCGCTCCGACTCCGCTCCCGCCGACCGCCGCACAACCGTGATCGGGCCGACCGAGGGCCAACTTTGACCGTGTTGACCCGTCAGTAGCCTCCTTTTATGCTCAACGGCGTTCGCGATCCGGCACCGGCCCGGGGCCGCCCCGCCCGCCCGTTCCGTCGCCGTCTCCGGCCCGAAGGGTGTCCTCCCATCAGCACCTCCCTCGCCCCCTCGGACTCCAACGGCCGACCGCGCGACGCCGGGCACCCGCACGGTACGGCTGCTGCCACGGACGCCCCGGGCACCGCCGGCGCTCCGGCCGACCCGGACGCCCCGGGCCCGGAGGGCACCCGCCGCCGGCGCTTCCTCACCTACCTGCTGGCCGCGCCCACCCTCACCGTCGGCGCCCGCCTCGGCGCCGACGCCGTCGCACCCGCCACCGCACAGGCCGCCCCGCGCCCCGTCCCGTCCCCCGCCGCGGCCGCCGTGCCGGTCCGCGAGACCGCCCTCCCCCAGCAGCTGATCGGCCTGCCCGGCATCCCGGACATCGTCGACCTCGGCGACGCGATGATCATCGCCGGGCTGCCGACCGCCCACCTGCTGGTCCTCGAAGTCACCCCCGCCGGACGCGCCGTGCTGCACCTGCCCCGGCTGGAGGTCGGCCAGGGCCTCACCACCGCGATCGCCGTCATCGTCGCCGAGGAGCTCGACGCCCGGCTCTCCGACGTCGACGTCCCGCTCTCCGACGCCCGCCCCGAACTGCTCTTCAACCAGCTGACCGGCGGCTCCAACTCGATCCGCTCGCTGTACGACCCGGTGCGCGCCGCGGCCGCCGCCGCCCGGGCCCGGCTGGTGACCGCCGCCGCCAGGCGCTGGAACGTTCCCGCGCCCACCCTGCGCACCGCCGACTCCGCCGTCCTCGCCCCCGACGGCCGCCGGCTCGGCTACGGCGACCTCGCCGCCGAGGCGGCCACCGTCGCCGCACCCGCCGTCCCGGCCCTCCCCAAGACCCCCGACCAGCTGCGCCTGGTCGGCCGGCCGACCGGCCGGATCGACGCCCGCGACATCGTCACCGGCCGTGCCAAGTACGCCGGGGACCTCGACGTCCCGGGCGCCGTGCCCACCGTGGTCGCCCGCCCGACCACCGTCAACGGCACCCTCAAGTCCCTGGACGCCTCCGCCGCCCGCGCCATGCCCGGAGTCCTCGGGGTCGTGCAGATCCCGACCGGCGTCGCCGTCCTCGCCGAGACCTTCGACCAGGCGCTCAAGGCCCGCGACGCACTGCGCACCACCTGGAACCCGGGCCCGGTCGCCGGCCTGTCCGACGCCGACGTACGGTCCCGGCTGCGCGCCGCCCACCTGCCGTCCCTCCCGCCGCCGCTGCTCTCCCACCGGGTGGAGGGCGAGTTCGACTTCGCCTTCGTCAACCACGCCCCGATGGAGGTGCTCACCGCCGTCGCCGACGTCCGGCCGAACCGGGCCGAGCTGTGGTTCGCCGCGCAGAGCCCGATCCTCGCCCAGGGCACCATCGCCGCCGAACTCGGACTGCCGACGAACGCCGTCACCGTCCACGTGGTGCGCGGCGGCGGCTCGTTCGGCCGCCGGCTGTTCTTCGACGCCGCCCTGGAGGCCGCCCAGGTCTCCAAGGCCGCCGGCCGCCCGGTCAAGCTGATGTGGACCCGCAACGACGACATGCGCCACGGCCGGATGCGCCCCGCCAGCCACCACATCGTCCGGGCCACCTACGGCCTCGGCCAGGTGTTCAGCTGGGAGCACCACGTGGCCGGCGTCCGCACCGACCTCGGACACGGCCTCGGCGACGTGTTCACCGCCGCCGGCTACAAGCTCCCGCTGGCCGGGCTCACCGGCGCCGAACTGTTCTTCCTGCTCACCGAGAAGATCCCGTACGACGTCGGGGTGACCAACCAGCTGCTCGCCGAGGTGCCGCTGGAACTGCACACCGGCAGCTGGCGCTCCGTCTACTCCGGCACCGTCCGGGTCTCCGACGAGATCATGATGGACGAACTCGCCCGCCGGATGGGCCAGGACGAACTGGCCTTCCGCCGCGACCGGATGCGCAGCACCACCGGGCGGGCGGTGCTGGACGAGCTCGCCAAGCGGGGCGGCTGGGGCCGCCCGATGCCCCCCGGCCAGGCCCAGGGCATCGGCTACCACGACGAGCACAGCGCCTGCGTCGCCTACCTCGTCGAGCTGGACGCCACCGACCGCGCCAACCCCCGGGTCACCAAGGCCGTCGTCGTCGCCGACGTCGGCCGGGTGATCAACCCCACCGGCCTGGAGGCCCAGCTCACCGGCGCGCTGGTCGACGGCATCTCGGTGATCCTCCAGGCCGGCAACCACCTGGACAACGGCGCCTTCCGGGAAGGCAGTTACGGCGACTTCCACTACGCCCGGCAGCGGCACACCCCGCCGGTGGTCGAGATCCACCTGATGCCGCCGAGCGGACCGCCCGGCGGCGCGGGCGAGCTGGGCGTCCCGGCCGCCTCCGCCGCCGTCGCCAACGCCTACGCCCGCGCGACCGGCACCAGCCCGCGCTCCTTCCCGATCAACTTCTGACCACCAGCCGAGCCAGCCGAGGAACCGCGACCCCCATGCCCAGCCACACCTTCGTCCTCAACGGGCAGCCCGTGACCGTCGAGGCCCCGGACGACATGCCCCTGCTCTGGGTGCTGCGCGACAAGCTCGGCGTCACCGGCCCCAAGTACGGCTGCGGGGTGGGCGTCTGCCGCGCCTGCACCAGCCACCTGGACGGCCAGGAGTTCCAGCCCTGCACCCGTTCCGTCAAGGACTGCGCGGGCCACACCGTCACCACCATCGAGGGCCTGGCCGACGGCGAGGTCCTCCACCCCGTCCAGGAGGCCTGGCTCGCCTGCGACGTCGCCCAGTGCGGCTTCTGCCAGCCGGGCCAGATCATGACCGCCGTCGCCCTGCTGCGCCGCACCCCGAACCCGACGGACGCGGACATCGACCAGATCCAGAACATCTGCCGCTGCGGCACGTACCCGCGCATCCGCGAGGCGATCAAGCAGGCCGCCACCCGGCAGGGCGCCAAGCCCTGAACCCTGGGCCCAGGTTCGGGTTCGGGTTCGGGTTCGGTCCCGCCGCCGACTTGCCGTCGGTCCTCCGCCCGCTCCGAACCCTGGCGTCACCGGTCCAGACCACCTAGGCTGACCGGGCCCCGTCGCCGAGCCGGCAAGGATGACGCATGATCAGGCGCCGTTCACTGCTCGCCCTCACGGGCCTGGGCGGGACCACCGCCCTGCTGCCCGCCGGGCCCGCCCTCGCCGCCCCGACCGCCCCGCCGCGCACCATCGACCTCCCCGCGCCCACCGTCGGCCGGCCGGTCGGCACCACCAGCCTGCACCTGGTCGACCACGACCGGCTCGACCCCTTCGCGCCCACGCCCGGCCCGCGCGAGCTGATGGTCCAGCTCTGGTACCCGGCGCGCGGCACCGCCGGCCGGCCCCGCGCGCCCTACACCACCCCCCGGGTCGCGGCCGTGATCGAACAGGCCCTGCCGCTGGACCCAGGCACCCTCGGCCTGGTCCGCCCCACCGCCCGCGCCGGCGCGCCCGCCCACCCCGGCCCGCTCCCCCTGCTGCTGCTCGGCCACGGCCGTAAGGGCGGGCGCAGCAACTGCACCGCGCTGGCCGAGGAGTTGGCCGCGCACGGCTACCTCGTCGCGGCTCTCGACCACACCTACGACGCCGCCGCCGTCGAGTTCCCGGACGGCCGGCTGGTGCGCAGCGTCCTGTCGGAGGAGCCACCGGACTGGGACGCCGCCGAGCGCGAGGAGATCGCCGCGCGGGTCGGCGACCTGCGCTTCGTGACCGGCCAACTGACCAGCGGCCGACTGCCGTTCCGGGTCGACGAGGAACGGATCGGCGTGCTCGGCCACTCCATGGGCGGAGCCGCGGCCGCCGAGGCGCTGCGCCAGGACCCGCGCTTCCGGATCGGCCTCGACCTGGACGGCGGCCTGTTCGGCTCCCCCGTCCCGGAGCTCGGGCTGGACCGGCCGTTCCTGCTGCTCACCTCGCTCGACGACCACGACACCTGGCGGCGCTGGCGCGAGCACCACCACGCCTGGGGCCGCCAACTGCGCACCCTGGGCGCGGGCCACTTCAGCTTCACCGACCTGCCGCACGCCGCCGTCCCCGGCAACCTCCCGGGCCACCTGCCCCCCGAGCTCTACGCCGCCCTGCTCGGCACCATCGCCCCCGCCCGCGCCACCGCACTCACCCGCACCTACGTCCGGGCCTTCGTCGACCACTTCCTCCGCGACCGCCCCGCCCCGCTCCTCGACGCCCCGTCCCCGCGCCACCCGGAGATCGAGTTCCGCTGGAGCCGCCGGTAGGCGCCGACCCCGTCAGGTGGCCGCCGGGTCGCGGCCGAAGAAGGCCGCGAGCCGGTCGTACGCCGGGGCGTCCTCGGGGACGTCGACGGCGGGCCCGAAGGCGTGCTGCTCCTCCTCGGCGCCCCGGTACTCGGGTTTGAGCGCGCCGGCCGCCCAGGCGAGCGCGGCGAGCGCGACCTCGTGGTCCAGGCCCTCGGTGGACTGGCCGGTGGCATGGGCCAAGTCCCAGCCGTGGACGGCGAATTCGGTGGTCTGCTGGTCCACCGGGAAGCGGGCCGGGAGGGTGCCGACGCCGGGGACCTCCAGGGTGCCGCCGAGGTCGCCGGCCGCGCGCCAGGCGTCGACCAGCTCCTCCGCCCCGGCCTCGAAGGCGTGCAGCCAGTCCTCCTCGACCCGTTCGAAGGGCTGCGACCAGTCCGGCTGCCCGCCCTTCGCCCGGACGGTGAACTGCCGCAGGTCGTGCAGGAGGTGGCTGACCAGGTCGCCGACGTCCCAGGAGCGGCAGGGCGTCGGGTGGCCGGCCAGCTCGACGCCGGTGCCGTCGATCAGCCCGGCGGTCTGCGCGAGCGCCCGGGCGAGCAGCCCGATCGGATCTTCCGCTGCGGTCATGGCACACCTCTCGGTACGGGTCCCGGTCCGGGAGCACGGGTCGTGCCGGGCGATCGTAAGCGCGTGCGCCGACAACCGCCCGGCGCGACACCGGGCCCGCCGCCGCCCGGGGCGCGCCCCGCGGATCCCTGCCGGGCCTGCGGGACACGCCCCGGGGGCCTGCCGTCGAACCCGCGTCAGGCGGCGAAGCCGCCGTCCACCGCCAGCTCGGCGCCGGTGACGTACCGGCCGCCCTCGCCGACCAGGTAGGAGACCGCGGCGGCGACCTCCGCGCCGGTGCCGAAGCGGCCGAGCGCGGTGAGCTCGCGCTGGCCCTCCGCCGCGGGGCCGCCGGCCGGGTTCATGTCGGTGTCGATCGGCCCGGGGTGGACCAGGTTGGCGGTGATCCCGCGCGGCCCGAGCTCCCGGGCCAGCGCCTTGGTCAGGCCGATCAGCGCGGCCTTGCTGGTCCCGTACAGCGTGGCGCCGGGGAAGGCGACGCGCTGGGCTATGCAGCTGCCGAGGTTGACGATCCGCCCGCCCTCGGTCAGGTGCGCGGAGGCCGCCCGGGCGTACAGGAAGGGTGCCCGGACGTTCACCTCCAGGACCCGGTCGACATCCTCCAGCGTGAGGTCGCCGATCGGGCCGAGGACACCGACGCCCGCGTTGTTCACCAGGACGTCCAGCCTCCCGAACCGCTCGACGACGGCCTCGACCACGCCCCGCACCGCCTCCGGGTCGGCGCTGTCCGCCCGTACGGCCCAGCCGGTCCGCCCCATCGCGGTGATCTTCGCGGCGACCTCCTCGGCCCGCTCCGCGCCCCCCTGGTAGGTCAGCACCACGTGGGCGCCGTCCTCGGCCAGCCGCAGGGCGACCGCCGCCCCGATCCCCCGGCTGCCGCCGGTCACCAGGGCCACCTTGCCGTCGAGGCTGTCGAGCACTGCCGCACCGTTCATCGTCATATCTCCAGAACTCCTCGTTCCGATCTCGGACATGACTCGATCCTGGCCCGGAGCCCTTCAAACCTCCGGCGGTATTCGGACGTTGCGTTCAACGTTCAACCAAGTCGCGACGTGCTCCCGTGCCCCGGCGTGTGCGCCGACCACCGGTGGTGCGGTCCGACCGCCGGCCGCCCGGTCCGGGGCTCCCCCGGGAACGGACCGCGAACGCGCCGGGACCGGCCGAGCGGCCGCCCTGATGGGGGCGGCCGCTCGGCCGGTCGGACAGCCGTCAGTCGGTCAGACGGTCAGCGTCTGACCCGGGAAGATCAGGTCCGGGTCGGCGCCGATGGTGCGCAGGTTCTTCTGGTACAGGCTGTCCGTGTCGGTGCCGAACTTGGCCGCGATGTCGCTCAGGGTGTCACCGCTCCTGACGGTGTAGCCGCCCGCGGCGGTGTTCTTCGGCGCGACCGGCGCGGACTGCGCCGGCTTGGCCGAGGGCTGCCCCTTGGGCGCCTGCTGCACGGCCGCCGGCTTGGCGGCGGGCTTGGCGGCCTTCACGGCCGGCTTCGCGGCGGGCTTGGCCGCCTTGGCCGCCGTGCCGCCCGAGGTGTCGGCGACGGCCGGGGCGCCGCCCTTGCCCAGGCCCGCCCTCTGCGAGCAGACGGGCCAGGCGCCCGCACCCTGCGAGGCGAGGACCTTCTCCGCGACGGCGATCTGCTGCGCCTTGGTCGCCTTGTTGGCCTGGGAGGCGTACGCGGTCCCGCCGTACGCGGCCCAGGTGGACGGGCTGAACTGCAGTCCTCCGTGGAAGCCGTTGCCAGTGCTGGTGCTCCAGTTCCCGCCGCTCTCGCACTGGGCGACGGCGTCCCAGGTCGAGGAGGTAGCGGCGGAGGCCGAGGTGGCCGTGACGAGGCCGGCCACCGGCAGGGCCGCGACGGCGGCGCCCGCGAGGACCGCCATCCGCACGCGGTGGCGCTTGGTGGTGGCGGTGGTGTCGGTGGCAGCGGCGGTCTCGTGACGGGGATTCATACAGTTCCTCTCGACAAGTCCCGGGTGGGCATGCGGAACCAGGCCCGGGACATGGGCCGGCAGTCTTTCGCTCACCTCACTCGACGGGCGGCCGGACACGTGTCGGACGTGTCGTGCCGCCCCGGTCACCTCCGCACGCCGACGGCCTGTTCGAGCCGGTCTCGTCGGCGGGCACCGCCCTCACGCCGCGGGTCAGTCGGCGGGCAGTGCGTCGGGGTGAACCCGGGTGGCGCTCGTTGCGCCGCCAATGAAGCTAGGGGGCATCACCCGGACGCAGCAAGCAATTCTTCGACGTCGCAGGTCAGTTGACTGTTACCGGCGGTACGGGTCAAAAAATCATGCCCGCTTTGACCATTTTTGACCAGATTTCCAAGATCAAACGGTCAAATTCCGTGCCCTCACTCACACCTGTCCGCCCGAGAAAGCCGTCACACCATCCACGCGGAGGAACCGTCAGCTGACGCACCGTCACCACCGCACCCGGAGTTCCCGGTTCCGCGCCGCCGTCGAGTGGCATCCGTCACGCCCGACACGTACGGCGACCGCGCGAACACCCTCAGCGACGGCCGTCGAGCTCCGCGTCCCGCGCCAACAGCGCCGCCTGGACCCGGTTGTCGCAGCCCAGCTTGGCCAGGATCCGGCTGACATAGGTCTTCACCGTCGCCTCGCTCATGTGGATCCGCGCCCCCGCGTCGGCGTTGGACAGACCCTCTCCGAGCAGGGCCAACACCTCCAGCTCGCGCGGGGTGAGCACCTCCAGCCGACGCCGCGCCGCGACGGCGCGGGCGGCCAGCGAGGCGCTGCGCCCGGAGGCCAGCGAGTCGACGATGTGCCGGGTCGCGGCCGGCGAGAGGAAGGCGTTCCCGCCCGCCGCCGCCCGGACGGCCTGGATCAGCTCGTGCGGTGCGGTGTCCTTGAGCAGGAAGCCGGCACCACCCTCGGTCACGGCGCGCAGGACGTTCTCGCGCTCCCCGAAGGTGGTGAGGATCAGCGCCCGCGCGCCGGGGGCGACCTTCGCCAGTTCCCCGAGCGCCGTCAGCCCGTCCATCACCGGCATCTGGATGTCCAGCAGCACCACGTCCACCCGGTGCGCCCGCGCGAGCTCCAGCGCCTCCCGCCCGTCGGCGGCCTCCGCGACCACCTCGATGTCCTCGGCGGAACCGAGGATCATCCTGATTCCGGCCCGGATCAGCGGCTCGTCGTCGGCGACGAGGACTCGGATCACGCTGGTCATTCCCCTCGAACGGTGCTGTGGGCTGCGGCACCCATCCTCACATCCCGGCAGGACCGTTCCGAACCACCCCGATCCGGACCAGCGTGATCCGAAACCGGCCCGGCCCGCCCGGCCGGGGCACCCGCCCGCGCACGGGGTCACTCAGCCCTTGGCCACGTACTCCTGTTTCTCCACCAGTGCCCCGTCCCGGAAGCAGAATCGCGCCACGTGCTCCTCGTTCCAGCCGGCGCCGGGCGCACCGTTCAGGACGAACCAGCGGCAGCGCGCGCCCTCCGGGATCTCCGGCCCTGTCCCCTTATACGTGTCGGTGATGAAGTCGTTGCCGCGCGGCAGCGTCTGCAGCACCTCGGACTCGGCGGTGCCCACCCTGATCTGGTCGTACATCGGCTGCTGCACGGTCGCGTCGTTGGTGCCCTTGACGAAGGCGACCACGCCCCAGACCGCCAGGCCGAGCACGGTCACCGCGATCGCGACCACCCCGAGGGCGCAGCCCATCGCCGGACTGCGCCGCTTGCGCTCCGGCTCCTCGACGGGCGGCAGGCCGTCCAGCATCCAGTCCTCGGCCCCGTCCGCCGTCGCGGCCTGCTCCTCCCCTTCATAGGGGAGCACCGCCGCCAGCCGGAAGCCCTGCTCCGGCGTGGGCCCGGCGTGCACCATGCCGCCGACCAACCGGGCGCGCTCCCGCAGGCCGGTCAGCCCCTGACCGCCGCTGACGGCCGCGCCCACCCCGACGCGTGCCCCCACGAGCTCCGGCGCGCGGGCGTTGGTGACCTCCACCACCAGCGCGTCCGGCTCGTACCGCAGCGCGACGCCGATCGGCGCGCCGGGGGCGTGCTTGTGCGCGTTGGTGAGCGCCTCCTGCACGATCCGGTACGCCGCGTGGTCGACGGCGGCCGCCAGCGGACGCCGCTCCCCCTCCACGGTCAGGTCGATCCCGGCCCCCGCCGCCCGGGAGGACTCCACCAGCCCCTCGATCCCGTCCACCCCGCCCCGGGCCGGCGCCCCGGCACCCGCCCCGGTGGCCGCCGACCCGGCGGTGGGCACCCCGCCGGCCGCCGGGGCGGTGGCCGGCACCGCCGTCGACTCGTCGTGCAGCACCCCGACCACCTCGCGCAGCTCGCGCATCGCCGCGACCGCCGCCTGCCGCAGCACCCCGACCGCCTCGCGCTGCCGGTCGGTGAGCGTCCGGTCCACCTCCAGCGCGCCCGAGTGCACCGAGATCAGCGCCAGCTGGTGGCCCAGGCTGTCGTGCATGTCCTGGGCGATCCGGTGCCGCTCGCGCAGCCGCGCCTGGTGCACCACCATGACCCGCTCGCGCAGCAGCTGCTCGTTGCGCTCGCGCAGCGCGTCCAGCAGGGCGCGGCGCTGCGCCCGGTAGCGGCCGTAGAGCGCGGGCAGCACGGCCACCACCAGGAAGGCCCCGAAGGACAGCGGCAGCACCAGCTTCGGCGAGAGCGAGGCGCCCTCCTTCAGAACCCCCGTCATGGTGAACAGCGCCCAGCCCACCACGAAGGTGCCGACCAGCGACCAGACCCGGCGGATCCGCGCCCCGGCCGTCCAGCCCGCGCAGACCAGCATCGGGATCGGGCCGACCGCCCAGCCGGCGGCGGCCGCGACGACGACCAGCACGGTGGCCGGCAGTCCCTTGCGCAGCACCCACGCCACCGCGACCCCGACGCCGACGAGCACCGCCTGGCCGGTGTTGGAGAGCAGCTCCATCAGCGCGGCGAAGCCGCCCATCAACAGGGCGAGCAGTGCCTCGCCCACGACCCGCCGGGGCCGCCAGGGCCCCGGCAGCGCCGTCCGTACCGCCGTGTTCCAGGCCCGCGCGATCGCTTCCACCCGTCGAGGCTATCGGTCCGGCCGGGTCGTCCGCCGTCCTCCTTCGTCGCCGCCCCGGCCGACGAAAGTCGCCTGGTCGGCCCCGTCCCGGCGGCCTGCCCGCCCGGTCCGCACGGCGCGGCCGCCGGGTCCGAACGGCGTGGCCGCTCAGCCGAAGGCCGTGAGCAGCAGTGCCACGTCGTCCACCCGGCGGGCGGAGCCGACCTCGCGCAGCAGCCGCTCGGCCGCCTGCTCCAGTCCCTCCCCCGCCACCGCCCGGGCCAGCGCGGCCCGCAGCCGGTCCACGCCCTGGTCGATCGCCACCGCCGGGTCCTCCACCAGCCCGTCGGTGTAGAGGGCGAGCACCGCCCCGCTGCCCAGCCGCAGGTCGCTGACCGGGTAGTCGGCCCGCTCGTCCACCCCGAGCAGCGGCCCGCCCGGGACGTACAGCGCCTCGGCCCGCCCGCCGGGGTGGCGCAGCACCGGCGGGAGGTGCCCGGCCCGGGCGATCCGGCCGAGCCCGACGGCCGGGGTGAGCCGGACCAGGCAGCAGCTGGCGAGCAGCCCGGGGTCGAGGTCGAGCAGCAGCCGGTTGGTGCGGGCGAGCACCTCGTCGGGCGGGTCGCCACCGGTAGCGAAGGCGCGCACGGCGCTGCGCAGCTGCCCCATCGTGGCGGCCGCGCCGACGCTGTGGCCCTCGACGTCGCCGATCACCAGGGTGACGTCCTCGCCGGTGACGATCGCGTCGTACCAGTCGCCGCCGATCTCCATGCCCTGGGTGCCGGGCAGGTAGCGGGCGGTGATCCGGATGCCGGGCACCTCGGGCAGCCGGTGCGGCAGCAGCGCCTGCTGCAGGCCGCGGGCCAGGGCGAACTCGGCGTCGTACAGCCGGGCGCGCTCCAGGGCCTGGGCGATGAAGCCGCCGAGCGCGGTGAACAGGCCGCGCTCCTCCACGGTGAACGGGCGCGGCAGGTCGAAGCCGACGATGCAGGTGCCGACCGGACGGCCGGAGGCGATCAGCGGCAGGAAGGCCCAGGCGCCCATCTCGTCCAGGGCCAGGCCGGGGTAGGTGGCGGCGAGTTCGCGCACCGACTCGAAGAAGACCGGGGTGCCGGTGCGGAGCGTCTCCGCGCCGGGCACCCGGGTGTCCATCGGGATGCCCTCGAAGGCGTCCAGGAAGCCGTCCGGGTAGCCGGTCTGCGAGAGCAGGTGCAGCCGCTGCTCGCGCACCGCGTAGATGGCGAGCTCCTGGCCGCCGAAGGCCGGCAGGAGTTCCTCGGCCACCGCCCGGCAGACGTCCCGGACGGTGACCGCCTCGGTGAGCGCGCTGGCCAGTTGGAGCAGGTGGTGGGTGCCGCCCATCCCCGTGCGGGCGGCGGGCGGCGGCGGGACGGCGGCCGGCTCGGCGGCGCCGGGCGGGGCCTCGGCCGTGACCACCCGGGCGGTGACGCCGTGCGGGTCCGGGTAGAGCGAGAAGGCGAGCCAGCCGTCCGGCGGGCGGGCGGCCAGGAAGGCGGTGGGCCGCTGGGAGAGCTGGGCGGCGCGGTAGCGGTTCTCGTAGAAGGGGTCGGCGAGCCAGGGCAGCGCCTCCCACGGGGGGCGGTGGACCAGGTCCTCGCGGCGGGCCCGGAGCAGTGGTTCGACGGCGCGGTTGGCGTAGCCGATCCGGCCGTCCTGGTCGAGCGCGAACACGCCCTCGGGCAGCCGGTCGACGGCGGCCGCGGCGGCGGTCAGGCTCCGGAGGTCCAGCACCGCGCCGACCAGGTGGGTCCGGCCGTCGGAGATCGCCCGGGGCACCCGGGCCCACAGCTCCACCGGGTACGGCAGGCCGTCCGGGCCGAGCACCCGGACCCGGGCGGCCAGCACCTCGCCGCGCTCCAGCGCGATCCGGGCGGCGGCCCGGAACCCGGGCAGGTCGCCGGGGGCGACGCGACGGCCCAGGGCGGCCACCGTGCCGTCGAACTCCCCGGGTCCGAAACCGAAGATCTCCAGGAACTGGGTGTCGGCGGCGAGCGACCCGGTGGCCACGTCCCAGTCGAACATCCCGACCCGGGTGGTCGGCACCGACGGCGGCGGCAGCTCCACCACGGCCGCCTCGCAGCCCGGCTCCACCGACTGCCCGGACTCCGCCAACCCGGCCAGGCCGTCGGCCAGTTGGGCGGCCGCCTCGGCCAGCTGCCGGGCCGCCGGCGCCGCCACCCCGTCGTCCGAGGCCGGCCACAGCGCGGTCAGCACCCCGAACGTCTCCCCGCCGTGCCCCACCGGCTCGCAGGCGGAGACGAAGTCGTACGGCAGGCCGACCGCGAGCTGCGGGAAGCGCCGCATGGTGTCCTCGGCGTCGGTGAGGACGACGGCGCGCCCGGTCCGGAAGGCGACCGCGACCGGCAGCGGCCCCGCGGCGGCCACCCGCCGGAACGGGCCCATCACCGACAGCGGCACGCCCGCGATGGTGCGCAGCACCAGCGAGCGGCGGTCCCGCGAGCGCAGGTACACCAGCGAGCCGTACGCCCCGGTCGACTCCAGCACCCGGCGCGCGGCCAGGGCGAGCAGCTCGTCGCGCCGGTGGTCCGCCCGCCGGGCCGTCTCCCGGACGGACGGCGGGGCCGCCCGGCCGGTCTCCGCGCCGGCCCCGGGCTCCGGCGGCCGGTCCGGGCCCGGCCGCGCCCCAGGGGCCCCGCCGGTCGCGTGCGGATGGCGCATGCTCTTTTGCTACGCCCGGCCCGCACCGGTGTCAAGGCGAGCCCGCACCGGCCCGGGCTGCCCCGGGGCCCGCCGTGCGCCAGCATGGACGGCATGCCGAGCGAACCCCGCCGCACCACCGTGGTCAACCTCAAGGGCCACCGCGACGACCCCGGGTACCGCGACGTCGTCTACGTCGGCCGCGCCATGCACCGCGGCGGCTGGCACCTCGCCGAGTCCCCGCTGCACTGCCCGTACCGCCCAGGCCCGGACCTCACCCGCGAGGAGATGGTCGCCAAGTACCGCGCCCACCTGCTCGCCCACCCCGACCTGCTCGCCCTCGTCCCGCCCCTGCGCGGCCACCGCCTCGGCTGCTGGTGCGCCCCGCTCCCCTGCCACGCCGACGTCCTCGCCGACCTGGCCGACCACCCGCCTGCGTGATCCGCTTTCCCCACCTCTTCCACCATTTCGTATGCATAGCGGACTGTTCGATATTCTCCGGGCGGGTGGCGGCGTGGGGCCGCCGGTGGGGAAGCGAGAGCCGTATGCAGTCGTCGTCCGGGGGTCCCGCGAGCGGGACGGCGTGGCAGTGGGACGAGGAGACCGACGGCGGCGGGGCCCCCGAGGACGTGATCGCGGGCGGCGGGGAGCGCGCGCGGCCGAGCCGGCGCCGGCTGCTGCTCGGGGCCGGGGTGCTCGCGGCGGGCGGGGCCGCCTGGGCGTTCGGCCGTTCGGGTGTCGGCGGGGCCTTCCCCTCGCCCGGGCCGACCGGGCCGGTCCCGACCGCGCTGTCCGGGCCGACGCCGCTCTGGACGTACCGCGGCCCGGAGGCGATGACCCCGGAGCGCCTCACCGACCCGCCGAGCCACCCGGTCTACCTCTCCAGGAACGGCCTGCAGGTCCTCGACCACGAGAAGGGCACCGCCGCCCGGCTGCTGGTCTTCGACCCGCCGGCCGCCCGCAGCTGGCCCATCGACGGCGACGTGCTCGGCAAGGTGGTGGTCGGGCCCGACCACCTCTTCACGATCTACGAGGGCCACCTCGACGCCCGGCACTTCACCGACCCGGCCGGCGACTGGAGCCTGCCGCTGCCCGACGAGCTCCAGGGGCAGGTCCGCCTCGCCGGCTACGACCGCCAGGCCCCCGGCATCCTCTACGGCTACGCCTGGGGCCGGCCGCGGTCCGACGGCACCCGGACGGAGAACCGCCTCTTCGCGCTGCGGGTCACCGACCGCTCCCTGCTCTGGTCCGTCCGCACCGAGCAGACGGAGCAGCCGGTCACGCCCGCCACCCACATCGGAGGCGGCCTCCTCGCCTGCCTCCGCTTCCTCGGCGGCCGCGCCGAGGTGGTGGCCCGGGACGCCGCCACCGGCCGCGAGCTGTGGACCGCCCCCGGTGAGGAGGACCTGCGCTGGTGCGTGGCCGGCTCGGGGGGCTTCTTCGTCCCGGACGGCAACGGCGGCGTGCGCAGGCTGCTTCCCGCCGGCGAGCCGGGCTGGACCTACGCGCCCCACCGGGGCGAGTCCTGGCGGGCGCTGCCGCCCCTCGAACACGGCGGCCGGGTGTACGTCCCGTGGGACCAGGGTGTCGTCAGCTGCCTCGACCTGTCCTCCGGCGCGGAGCTCTGGTCCTGCCGGCTGCCGTTCCCGCTGGACCGCCGCAGCCGTCCGCTGGTCGCCAGGGACACGCTGTTCGTCCCGGGTACGGCGGCCGGCGGGGTCAGCGCGATCCACCCCGCGACCGGCGAGCTGGGGTGGACCTTCCACGACTCCGGTCCGGGGAAGGACGTCTGGACCCTCGCCACCGACGCGGCCCACCAGTTCGACGGCACCCGCCTCTACGCGGGCCACGACGACGTCCTGCACGCCCTCCCCCTGAACTGAGCGCCCCCTACGACACGGCAGGACGGCCCGATGCAGGTACGCCCGATCTCCCCCGACAACCTGGCCGAGCTGCTCGCCGACCGCATCGCCGCCCTGCCCGACGCCCGCGGCCGGCGCCTGCGGGTGGCCGTGGACGGCGCGCCGGCCGCCCTCCCCGGAGCGCTCGCCGACGCGCTGGTGGAGCCGCTGCGGCTGCGCGGCCACCCGACGCTGCGGGTCTCGGCCGACGGCTTCCTGCGCCCGGCCTCGATCCGGCTGGAGTACGGCCACCAGGACGCAGACGCCTTCCACGACCTCTGGCTGGACGACGGCGCCCTGGCCCGCGAGGTGCTCGACCCGCTGGAGCCGGGCGGCAGCGGCCGCGTCCTGCCCTCCCTGCGCGACCCGGCCACCGACCGGTCGACCCGCGCCCCGTACACCGAACTCCCGCCCGGCGGCGTGCTGTTGCTGGACGGTGCGCTGCTGCTCGGCCGCTGGCTGCCGCTGGAGCTGACCGTCCACCTGGCGCTCGGCCCGGCCGCGCTGGCCCGCCGCACCCCGGCCGACCAGCAGTGGACGCTGCCCGCCTTCGCCCGCTACGAGGCGGAGACCGGGCCCGCCGCGACGGCCGACGTCACCGTCCGGGTGGACGACCCGCGCCACCCCGCGCTGGTCGAGCGGCCGTGACCTCCGGGGCCGGGCCGCGCTGGCAGTACGGGCACCAGAACACCGTCCGGTCGCGCGGCGGCGAGCCCTGGCGCCCGGTGACGACGGGGGTGACGCAGCGCGGGCAGGGCCGTCCGGCCCGGCCGTAGACCCAGTGCTGGTAGCCGGGCCGGGTGTCGCCGGTGGTGATGTGGCCGGGGCGCAGCTTGTTGGCCTCCAGCATCTGCCGGGCGCGCTCCACCAGCCGGTCGGGGTGCGGGAGTTCGCCGACCTCGGTCCACGGCGTCACGCCCGCGACGAAGCACAGCTCGTTCGCGTAGACGTTGCCGATCCCGGCGAGGTTGCGCTGGTCGAGCAGGGCCTCGACGACCGGGCGGCCCGGGCGGGCGAGGAGCCGGCGGACGGCCTCGACCGGGTCCCAGTCGGAGCCGAGCAGGTCGGGGCCGAGATGGCCGACGATCCGCCGTTCGTCGGCGGTGCGCAGCAGTTCCACGACGGGCAGCCGGTAGCCGACGGCGGTGCCCCGGTCGGTGCCGAGGACGGCGCGGATCTGCCACTCCGGGCCGCCGGTCCACCGCTCGCCGGGGCGGTAGACCACCCAGCGGCCGTCCATCCTCAAGTGGGTGTGCAGGGTGAGGCCGCCTTCGAAGCGGGCGAGCAGGTGCTTGCCGCGCGGGGCGACCTCCAGCACCCGGCGGCCGGTGAGGTCGGCGGTGGCGTGCGCGGGCACCCGCAGGTCGGCGCTGGTCAGCGGCTGTCCGGCGAGGGCCTCGTGCAAGTGGGCCGCCACGCGGTAGACGGAGTCACCTTCTGGCATGCCTCCATTCTGGTCCGCGCGGCGGCCCGCCGGGGCACCGCCCCCGGGTGCGCTACTCCGACTGCTCGGCGGCGCCGTGGGCCTCGCGCACCACGACCACCGGGCAGGGCGCGTGCTCGGTGAGGTGGCGGCTGACCGAACCGAGCAGCACGCCGGAGAAGCCGCCCAGGCCGCGGCTGCCGACGACGAGCAGCGCGGCGCCCTTGGCGGCCTCCAGCAGCGCCTGGGCGGCGTTGCCGGGCATCACGCTCTCGGTGATCCGCACGCCGGCGTCGTCGCCGGCCACCTTGGCGACGGTCTCGCTGAGGGTCTTCCCGGCGAGCTCCTCGGGGTTGAAGGCCTCGACGGTCGGCACGCCCGCCCCGGCCCAGCCGTAGAAGGCCGGGTACTCCCAGGCGGCGATCGCGTGGACCGTCCCGCCGACGGCCCGCGCGTAGTCGATCGCCCAGCGCAGCGCCTGCTCCGAGGCGGGCGAGCCGTCCACGCCGACGACGATCCGGGGATTGGCACTCATGCCCTTGCTCCTTCGGTTGCTCCTGATCGGTCCCGACCCTCCGAACATAGATCAAATCGGACAAACGGTCGGTATCTGCCACGCCGGAAGCGGCCCGCCGCATTCAATTCCAGTGCGCGCGGCCCGCGACGCCTGCGAGGATCCCCGGATGCCGCACAAGCCCCGCCGCCGCACCGGCGGCTTCGCCGAGGTCCTGGCCGCCCTGCCGCCGAAGGAGGAGCACGAGTACTGGAACCTCGACGACCCGCTCGCGTCGGGCGGCTTCGTGGACGCCGGGGGGCGCTACTGGCGGCTGGCCCGCGGCCCGGTGGACCGGCGGCTGGCGAAGCGGCTCGCGGTCGACGCGGACGAGATGACGCTGGGCCTGTGGGGCCGGCTGCACGAGGCCTCCCCGGGCGTCTTCGTGCCCGCCCTGCTCACCCCCGAGGAGCGGCCGGCCGCCTGGCTGGACGCCTCCGCCCTGGAGTACCTGGCGTACGAGTTCCGGGCCTCCGGCGACCGGACGCTGCTCTACCTCGTGGTGCACTGCTGATCCGCTGTCACCGTCAACTCCGGTAGGCCGCCCAGATGTTGGCCATCCGCTGGACCTGTCCCGGGGTGAACCTGGTCATGCAGGAGTCGTAGCTGTAGTCCATGAAGTTGTGGATCGGGTCGAGCCCCGGGCCGGGGCAGGTGTCCCGGCCCTCGGGGCAGCCGGAGGCGGCGGTGCGTTCGGCCGGAGTGTCCTCCACGTAGTCGCCCGGGGCCCGGCAGCCGTTCTGGAAGGTGTGGAAGAGGCCGAGCCAGTGGCCGATCTCGTGGGTCGCGGTGTCGCCCTCGTCGTAGTGGACGGCGGAGCCGCCCGGCAGGGAGGCGTCGAGCACCACCACGCCGTCGTCGGTCGGGTGCGTCCGGTAGGCGTTCGGGAAGGTCGACCAGCCGAGCAGGGAGTCGCCGAGCCGGGCGGTGTAGAGGTTGAGGGTGCCCTGGTCGCCCTTGCGCAGGGCGGTCTTCATCGCCTGCTCGGCCGAGGAGCCCGGGGTCATGCCGGTGTACCAGGAGGCGTTGTCGCTCCAGTCGGTGCCGACCAGTTCGAAGTGGAACGGACTCGGGACGTTGCCCTCGCCCTGGCCGCCGTAGCTCTCGTTGAGGTGGTCGATCTGGCCCGCGACGGCGGCCGCGTCCAGCCGCCCCTCGTCGCCGTCGTGGATCACGTGGAAGTAGACCGGGATCGTGGTCGGGGCGGCGGACCGGACCCGGCCGACGCCCAGTTCGGCGAGCCGCTGGGCGAGGTCCGCCTGCATCGCCCGGGCCTGCCGGGGACTGACCGCGTTCGGGTCCCGGTCCGGCCGGCTGCCGGCCGGCAGCCGCGCCGCGGCACCACCCGCACCGACGACGTCGTCCGAACCGACGCCGTCGTCCGCGCACCGCTCCACCGCCGGAGCGACGGCGGCGCGGTGCGCGGCCGGTGCGGCGAACTGGCTCAGACCGGCCGCGGCGACCAGCGCGGCGGCGCAGGGGAACAGGCGTGGGGCACGCGAGCGCACCCGGGCAGTACGGCGCATCAGCGCTCCTGACAGGGGAGTTGACGGGGTGTCGGCCGCGCCCGTGGCCTGCTCCGGCCGGACCCGCCGGCGCCCGGCGCGGACCCGCCGAGACTACGACGCCGTGAAGTCGATCCCCCGCAGGGCGCGCGCGGCGGCCCGGTCGAGTACCACGGCCGACGCACAGCCGGCGGGCAGCCGTCCGGCCTCCAGGATCCGGCGGCGCAGCCGGGCGACGGCGGCCTGGTGCCGGGCGAAGGCGTAGCGCGAGACGCCGCGCCGGCGCCGCCGCTGCCCGTCCAGCGCCTCGGCCGGGTCGGCGTCGAGCAGCAGCAGGTGCACCCGGCGGCCCTGCCGGGCGGCGGCCCGCACCAGCCAGGCGCGCACCCAGGGCTGGGTGCCGCAGTCGTGCACCGCGAGCGGCCCGCCGTCCAGCACGGCCCGGCGCAACCGCAGGTAGTGGGCGAGCCGGGCCAGCGGGCGGTAGAGCGCGTACGGCAGGCGGCCGGGCAGCCGGGCCGCGTACTCCTCGCGGACCAGCTGGGAGTCGATCAGCGGGGCGCGGACGCAGCGGCGCATCAGGGTGCTCTTGCCGCTGCCGGGCAGGCCGGTGACGACCAGCAGGTCCCCGGCCGGGTAGCGCAGGACCGCCGGCCCGGGCCCGCGCAGCTCGTGCCGGGCGCTCGGGTCGTGCGGCGCGGACGGTTCGGACGGCTCGTAGGAGGCGGGCAGGACGACCCGTTCCCCTGCGGTGCGCGGCGGCGGCACCCTCGGCGCCGCCGCCGTCCGCACCGTTCGCGTCCCACTCACCCGGTCTCCCCCCGCCGTTCCCCTTCGAGGAGCATCGCTCATTCCCAAGAACGAGTAAAGGGCGGAGGTCGGAGCGGGTACGGACGACCACGGCCGGGCCCGGAGCGTGGCGGCGTCGAGGCCCGGCGGCGGGTGTCAGCCCAGCTGCGGGGCGATCCGGGAGGCGATCAGCTCCAGGTGGTCGAGGTCGTCCAGGTCGAGGATCTGGAGGTAGAACCGCTCGCTGCCGACCGCCGCGTACCGGCCGATCTTCTCGACCACCTCGTCCGGGGTGCCGGCCAGGCCGTTCTCCTTCAGCTCGTCGACCTCGCGGCCGATCGCGGCGGCCCGGCGGGCGACCTCGGCGTCGTCGCGGCCGACGCAGGCCACCATGGCGTTGGAGTAGACCAGGTCGTCGGCGGAGCGCCCGGCCGCCTCGACGGCGGCGCGGACCCGGCCGAACTGGGCGGCGGTGTCGTCCACCGAGGCGAACGGCAGGTTGAACTCGTCGGCGAAGCGGGCGGCCAGGGCCGGGGTGCGCTTGGGGCCGAGGCCGCCGACCAGCACCGGGACGTGCTCCTGGGCGGGCTTGGGCAGGGCCGGCGAGTCGGTCAGCGTGTAGTACTCGCCGGCGAAGTCGAAGGTGTCGCCGAGCTTGGTGTTCCACAGCCCGGTGATGATCGCCAGCTGCTCCTCCAGCCGCCCGAACTTCTCCTTCGGGAAGGGGATGCCGTACGCGGTGTGCTCGGCCTCGTACCAGCCGGCGCCGAGGCCGAACTCGACCCGGCCGCCGCTCATCGCGTCCACCTGGGCGACCTGGATCGCGGTGACGCCCGGCAGCCGGAAGGTGGCGGCGGTCATCAGGGTGCCCAGGCGGATGGTGCTGGTGTCGCGGGCGAGGCCGGCCAGGGTGATCCAGGCGTCGGTGGGCCCGGGCAGGCCGTCGACGTCGCCCATCTTCAGGTAGTGGTCGGAGCGGAAGAAGGCGCTGAAGGCCCCGAGCTCCTCGGCGGTGCGGGCGACCTTGAGGAGGGTGTCGTAACTCGCACCCTGCTGGGGTTCGGTGAAGACGCGGAGATCCATGCCGGCCATTCTGGTACGGACCGACCGGTGATCGGCACAGCGCGTCCGCCGCGCCACGGACCGTTTCCGATCCGGCCGGGTGGGGCGGCAGGGGTGGCCAAGGTCTCAGTACGGAACCGTCACGGGCGCCCGTTCCCGCTCGGAGGGTCGCCTACCGTGGACGGATGTTCGCGACCCCCGACGAGTCCTTCCGGCGCTCCCCCGACGAGCCGGCCGGCTGTCCGCTGCCCGGCATCGTGACGGCCTTCACGCCCCGGCTGGCCGAGTTCGCCTTCGAGCCCGGTTTCGTCGCGGCGGTCGACCAGCACGCGGCGATGCTGCGGGAGCTGCTGTACGCGCAGGGGCCGGAGCTCGCGCCCCGGCCCCTGGACCGTGAGGAGTTGTCGGACTACGCGCTGGGTTTCCTGGACGCGCTCGCCGAGATCGGCTGGCGGGAGCCGGTCGGACACGACTACGCCGTGATCCGGCTCACCGCGATCTGCTGGCTGGTCCGCGAGCAGGGCCTGCTCGGGGTCTGAGCCCCGGCAGGCCCGCCCGGACCGCCCGGTGCGGCGGGCTACCGGTTCTGGTCGCCCTCGATGCCCGGCGCGGGCGGGGTGCCCGGACCGGTCTGGGTGGTCGGCCGGACCGGCTGGTTGGACAGCGCGTCGGAGCGGCCGGCCTGGTAGGCGGTGCCGCGCAGCCGGGCGGTCTCCCGCTCGGCGCCGTCCAGCCACCGCTCCCAGCGCTGGCGCATCGGGATGATCAGGCCGCCGCCGACACCGACCACCAGCACACCGGCGATGGTGGCGAGCGCGGCGATCAGGACCGGCCCGGTGATCGAGGTGGCGATCCCGGCCTGGCCCAGCGCGGCGATCACGCCGAGGCCGACGATGAACGCCCAGACCAGGGTGGAGACCGTCCGGCCGTACGAGGCGCCGGAGAGCGTGCTGCCCACGATGTCGCGCACCGCGTTGGCGATGGCCATCGCGACCACCACGATCACCACGGCGACGATGCCGCGCGGCAGCCAGGCGACGATGCTGTGGATCATCGTGCTGATCGGGTTCGAGCCGAAGACGCCGAACGCCAACTGCAGGGCCATCAGCAGGACGATGTAGTAGACGACCTTGCAGATGATGCCGGTCATGTCGTACTTGGAACCCTGCAGGTGGGCGGCCACTCCGGACCGCTCCGCGACCCGTTCCGAGCCGACCCTGCGCAGCACCCGGTCGAGGATCTTGGCGATCGCCTTGGCCACGAACCAGCCGACGACCAGGATCGCCAGGAAGGCGATGAACTGCGGAATGACCTTGGCGATCTTCGACCAGGCCTCGGTGAAGCCCGACCCGAAATCGACGGACAGTGCGAGCTGCTGAGCCACGGAGTCCTCCACTCGGTGACACGGCGCCACGAGCGGGCGCTTCGGCCCCCCACCCTTCGTGGATAGCAGGCGCCCGCCCCGGCCGCGCGCGCCCGGTGTCCGGGATGGTCCCCTCGGGTGAATGCTCCGGCCGTCCGCACGCGTACAGTGGCGGTCCGGGGGGACGGGCCACGGGGCGGGACGGACGGGACGGTGCGGCAAGTGGGCGGTACGGCGGCGGAGCACGCGGTGGACCACCGGGCGCTGCACTGGCGGGTCCGACCGGAAGCGGCCCGGGCCGCCGTCCTGGTCCTGCACGGCGGCGAGGAGCACAACGTCGCCCGGCCCGGGCGCCTCAACCTCCCGCTGCTGCGGATGCACGGCTTCCTGCGCGCGCTCACCAGGGCGACCGCGCGGGACGGGGTCGCCATCGGCACCGTCCGCTACCGCCACCGCGGCTGGAACGGCGAACGGGCCGACGCCGCACGGGACGCGACCGCCGCGCTCGACGAACTCACCGCGCTGCTCGGGCCGGTGCCGACCGTCCTGGTCGGCCACTCGATGGGCGGGCGCGCCGCCCTCCAGGCCGGCGGACACCCCTCCGTCACCGGCCTGGTCGCCCTCGCACCGTGGTGCCCGCCCGAGGACCCGTGCGACCAACTCGCCGGACGGGACGTCCTCCTGCTGCACGGCGACCGCGACACCGTCACCCCGCCCGCCGAAACCCGCGCCTTCGCCGCCCGCAGCCGCGCCGCGGGCGCCCGGGTCTGCGGCTACACCGTCACCGGCAGCGGCCACGCCATGCTCCAGCGCCTCCCCGACTGGCACCGCGCCACCACCCGCCTCACCACCGCCCTCCTCGGCCTCCACCCCTTCCCCGCCGAAACCGCCTCCGCCCTCGCCCTCCCACCCGCCTCCCGCGAAGCCCTCACCCTCCCCCTCCCGCCCCAGCCCCGCCGCGCCCCGGCCCTCCCGGCCAACCCCTGAGGCACCGAGGCCCCGCGGGGCCGGTTCCTCAGGCCCGGCGCAGCACCCGCCAGGTCACCAGGCCGGCGGTCGTGCCCGACAGCAGCAGGCAGGCGAGGACCACGGAGGCCAGCGCCGCCGGGTCCAGGTGGAGCGTGACCGGGGCTCCGGTGCTCTGGGCGAGGCCGGAGGCGAGACCGGCCAGCGGCGGGAGGGTGGCCAGCAGTCCCAGCAGGGTGCCGATCGCGGTCACCACGGCCGCCTCGCCCGCGGCCAGCAGGACCAGTTGGCGGACGGTGCCGCCGGTCGAGCGCAGCACGGCGAGGTCGCGGCGCCGGCCGTGGGCGGACAGGGCGGTGCTGTTCGCGGTGGCGATCGCGCTGTAGCCGACGGCCACGGCGATCAGCATGGCGGCCAGGCTGTCGGTCAGCCGGGCGTCGGTGTCGTAGTCGTCCAGGGCGTAGCGGACGGCGTCGTGGACGGCCGTGCCCGGGACGACCGCCACCGGATCCGCCTCCGCCGGGACGAACAGGTCGTCGCCCAGCGCGGCCGGGTCGTGGCCGCGGACCAGGCTCCGGGCGAGGACGAAGTCGCCGCGGGCCGGGTCGTCCGGCAGGATCCCGGCGATGAGCAGCGGGACGGTCGCCCCGTCGGCGAAGCGGACCGGGTACCGCTGCCCGGCCGTCACGCCCAGCCAACGCGCCATGGACGTTCCCAGCACCGCCTCGCCGGGCCGGCTCCAGGCCGGGTCGCGGGAGCCGAGGGCGTCGATCACGACGGTCGTCCCGTCGGCGCGGTGGACGAAGGCGCGGGTCGGCAGGGCGGCCTTGCCGACCGGGTGGGCGTCGGCCGCCTCGTCGGTGAGGCCCGGGGTGCCGTCGTTGGTGACGATCGCCTGGCCGGAGAGCCGCAGCGCCTGGCCGGCCGGGTAGGCCGCCCGCATCGTCTCCACCGCGCCGCTGAGCAGCACGGCGAAGCCGACCGCCGCGATCACCGGTGCCGCCGCCGCGGCGGCGCGGGACGCGCCCGCCGTCAGCCCGGCCCGCAGCAGCAGCGGGCCGGCCGTACCGAGCCGTCGCAGTGGTGCGGTCACCACGCGGCCCACCGGGCCGACCAGGACCGGGGCGAGCAGGGCGGCGGCCGCGATCAGCAGCATGGTGGCGGTGATCGCCAGGCTGATCCGGCGGTCCGCGGCGGCGGTCGCGGTGAGCGCCGCGCAGCCGGTGCCGAGGCCGAGCACCACCATGCCGCAGATCAGCCGGGTGCGGCCCAACTGCCCTTCCCCCGTGCGGCTTTCGCGCAGTGCCTGCAGTGGCGCCACCCGGGCGGCGGGGCGGCTCGCCGCCCAGGCGCCGAGCACGCTGACGCCGACGCCGGTCGCGGCGGCGGTGAGCAGCGGCCAGGCCGCCACCCGCACGGTGAGCCCCGGCGGGGCGACGTCCAGGCGCAGCAGGGCGTCCCGCAGCAGCGGGGCGGCCGCGAGCCCGGCGAGGCAGCCCGCCGCCGAGCCGAGCAGGCCGACCAGCGCGGCCTCGCCGAGCACCATCCGGCGCAGTTGGCCCGGGGTGGCGCCGAGGACGCGCAGCAGGCCGAGTTCGCGCCGCCGCAGGCCGGTGGCGAGGACGAGCATCGAGGCGACCACGAAGCCGGTGGTGAACAGGCCGAGGGTGGCCAGCGCGGCGATCACCTGGGTGCCGAGGAAGCGCCGGTGCTCGACGTGGCGGGGCTGGAGCGCGGCGCGGCCCTCGCCGGTGACCACGGCCGCCCGGTCGCCGACGGCCGTACGGGCGGCCGCGGCCAGGCGGGCGGGCGGGGTGTCGGGGGCGGGGAGCAGGGCGATCGTCCGGACGCCCGGGTCGCGCTGCGCGGCGGCGGCGTCGCTGAGGTAGTACCCGGGGCCGTCCACCGTGCCGACGACGGTGAACTCGGTACGGCCGGCGGTGAGGTTGACGGTCAGCCGGGCGCCGGCCGGGACGCCGAGGGACCGGTCGACCACCACCTCGTCGGCGGCCTCCGGCCCCCGGCCCGTGAGCAGCCGGTAGGGGGCCAGCCGCGCCGAGGACCAGCCGTGGCCCGCCTCGGCCGCGCCCTCGTCGGGGACCGGCCTGCCGTCCCGGACGGCCTGGGCGTAGAAGGCGCGGTCCACCACGACGGCCGCCACGCCGGGCGCCGCGCGCAGCCGGTCGGTCAGGGCCCCCGCCTCGGCGGCGTTCCACGGGACGCGGTCCTCGGCACTGCCGCCGCGGCCGGTGGCCTGCGGCGGGAGCACCAGGGCGGTGGCGGCGGAGAGGCGGGGCTGGACGGCGGGCCGGGCGGACTCGTGGACGGTCAGCGTGGCGGTGATCAGCCCGACGCCGACCAGCACGGCGAGCCAGCACGCGAGGTGGCTCGACCAGCGCTCACGGACGTTGGCGACGATCAGCATCACGCCTCCAGCCTGGCCATGCGGGCCGCGACGGCGGCGGCGGCGCGGGCGTGGTCGCCGTCGAGGTCCAGCCGGTCGGCGATCCGGCCGTCCTGGAGGAAGACCACGGTGTCGGCGACGGCGGCGGCTGCCGGGTCGTGGGTGACCATGACCGTGGTCTGCGCCTGCTCGTCCACCAACCGCCGCAGCAGGCGCAGGACTTCGCCGGAGGTCCGGGTGTCCAGGGCGCCGGTGGGCTCGTCGGCGAAGAGCACGTCGGGGCGGGTGACCAGGGCGCGGGCCAGGGCGACGCGCTGCTGCTGGCCTCCGGAGAGCCGGCTCGGCCGGTGCCCGGCGCGCTCGGCCAGCCCGACGGCGCGCAGCGCGGCGGCCACCTCCTCGCGGCCGACGGTCCCGCCCTTCCGGCGGCCCGCGAAGCGCGCGGGCAGTTCGACGTTCTGGGCGGCGGTCAGCGACTCGACCAGGTTGTACGCCTGGAACACGAAGCCGATCCGCTCGCGCCGCAGTTCGGTGCGGCGGCGCTCGCTCTGGGCGCCGAGGTCGAGGCCGGCCAGCAGCACCCGGCCGCCGGTGGGCCGGTCCAGTCCGGCGGCGCACTGGAGCAGCGTGGACTTCCCGGAGCCGGAGGGCCCCATGATCGCGGTCAGGGTGCCGCGCGGAAAGCCGAGCGTGACCCGGTCGAGCGCGGTCACCGCCCCTTCGCCGCTGCCGTGCACCTTGCGGACGTCGTGCAGCTCCACCACGCCGTGCGGTTCGGCGGCGCCCCGCTCCGCCCTGGGTTCCCGATGGTTCGTCATGCCGAGGATTCCAGCGGACCCGCGGACCGGGGGCACTGATCCGGGCACCACCGGGAAGGTAGTGCCTGCACTACCCCGCCCGACGGACCACCCCACTATCGTTCTTCGCATGCGTCCGAGAACGGCATGGCAGGCGATGGCCCAACGGCCGTTGAGCTTCCTCGGCTCCGCGTGGCCGTGGCGTTCGCTGGCGTACCTGGCCAGCGGGGTGCTGGTGGGGGCCGCGGCGCTGGTGGTGCTGGCCGCCGGCCTGGTGGCGGGGGCGGTGCTGCTGGTGGTGCTGGTCGGGGTGGCGCCGCTGGTCGGGGTGGTGCTGTCGGCGGTGGCGGTCGCGGCCGTCGAGCGGTGGCGGCTGCGGCTGGTGGACCTGGACCCGGCCGAGGACCCGCACCGGGCGCCGGACGCCCCGGGGCCGCGCGCCTGGGCGGCCACCCGGCTGACCGAACCGGTGACCTGGCGCGAACTGGGCTTCACCCTGCTCTCGGCCGCCGCGCTGTGGTGGCTGGACCTGCTGGTGCTGTTCTTCTCCTTCGGGGTGCCGGCGCTCTGCTTCTCGTCGCTCGACGGCGCCACCTGGCCGTGGTCGGTCTTCGGGGCCCTCGTGCTGCTCGCCTCGCCGTACACGGTGACCTCCTGGGCGGGCGCCCGCGCGGCCCTCGCCCGCACCCTGCTCGCCCCGCGCGACGCGGAGTTGGGCGCGCGGCTGCGGGAGGTGAAGGCCTCCCGGGCGCGACTGGTGGACGCCTTCGACGCCGAGCGGCAGCGGATCGAGCGGGACCTGCACGACGGCGCGCAGCAGCAGCTGGTCTCGCTGGGGATGACCCTCGGGCTGATGCACCTGGACGTCCCGCCGGGCTCGCCGCTCGGCCCGCAGCTGGCCCGGGCGCAGGAGCAACTCGGCACCGCGCACGAGGAGTTGCGCCGGATCGTACGCGGCCTCAACCCTCCGGTGCTGGCCGACCACGGGCTGGCCGCCGCCGTCCGGGAGCAGGCCGGACGGTTCCCGATCCCGGTCACCGTCGACCTGGACCTGCCCGTCCGGCTGCCCCGGCAGCTGGAGACCGGCGTCTACTACCTGATCAGCGAGGCGATGACCAACATCGCCCGCCACAGCGGCGCCGGCCGCGCCCGGGTCTCCGGCCGCTACCACGCGGACCTGCTCGTCCTGGAGATCGCCGACGACGGCCGCGGCGGCGCGGACCCGGCGCTCGGCAGCGGGCTGACCGGGCTCGCCGACCGCCTCACCGCCGTCGACGGCCGGATGCGGGTGTCCAGCCCGGCCGGCGGCCCGACCCTGCTCCACGTGGAGATACCGTGCCGCTTCGGGTGATCGTCGCCGAGGACGCCGTCCTGCTCCGCGAGGGACTGGTCGGCCTGCTGCACCGCTTCGGGCACCACGTCCTCGCCGCCGTCGGCGACGCGGACGCCCTGGCCGCCGCCGTGCGCACGCAGCGGCCCGACCTCGTGGTCACGGACGTCCGGATGCCCCCGGACCACCGCGACGACGGCCTGCGCGCCGCCGTCCGGCTGCGCCGGGAGTACCCCGGGCTGCCGGTGGTGGTGCTCAGCCAGTACGTCGAACAGTCCTACGCGACACGGCTGTTGGACTCGGACGGCGGACGGGCCGTCGGCTACCTCCTGAAGGAGCGGGTGGGCGCGGTCGCCGACTTCATGGCCGGCCTGGAGCGGGTGGCCGGAGGCGGGACGGTGGTGGACCGGGAGGTGGTCCAGCAGCTGGTCCGGCTGCGGCACGACCCGCTGGAGCGCCTCAGCGCCCGCGAGCGCGAGGTGCTGGCGCTGATGGCCCAGGGCCGCTCCAACGCCACGCTCGCGGCGGAACTCTTCATCAGCGACGCGGCGGTGAACAAGCACATCGGCAACATCTTCGCCAAGCTGGACCTGCCGGTGGACGTGGACGGCCACCGGCGGGTCCTGGCGGTGCTGCGCTACCTGGGGGCGTGAGGGCCGCAGAAGCGGGTCGGTTCCTAGACCGTGTGCCAGAGGGCGGCCGCGAAGACCGCCGTCACCCAGGTCCACAGGACGGAGAGGCCGAGGTGCGCGACCGTGCGCAGGCGGTCGCCGCGCCACAGGCGGGGCGAGAAGTAGGCGAACTCGAAGAGCCAGCGCAGGCCCCAGAAGAGGGTCTGGCCGGCCAGCAGGGCGGTGCCGAGCCGGCCGCCGGCGAGCAGGTCGGGGGCCAGGCAGAGCGGGAGCAGGCCGAGCAGGGCGCAGGCGAGGCCGATGAAGAAGAGGTGGGCGTAGGAGACCTGGCGGGTCAGCAGGGTGGTGCCGGCGAGGTCGGCGGGCCAGCCGATGGCGCGGGGCAGGACGGCGTGGACCAGGCCGGCGGTCACGAGGGCGGCGCCGACCAGGCGCAACTGGGCTTCGAGGGTGAGGAGTCCGGGCGTACCGGTCAGTTCGGCCAGTACGGTCAGTCCGGTCGGCCCGGTCGGCCCGGTCACGAGGCGGGCTTCCGGAGGGCGAAGGCGGTGACCAGCCCGGCGATCCGGCGTTCGGCGGCCGGGTGCAGGCCCGCCTCGGCGGCGTGCCGGAGCCAGGTGGCCCGGGGCAGGAAGTGCCAGGCGCCGGGGCCGTAGACGGCGGTGTTGGCGGCGTCCCGCAGGTGCTCGACCAGCAGCAGGGTGCCGCCGGGGCGCAGGGTGCGGGCGGCTTCGGCGAACAGGGCGGTGCGGTCGGCGGGCCGGCGCAGTTCGTGGGCGGCGAAGACGGCGAACACGGTGTCCAGGGTGCCCGTCGCGGCGGGCAGGGCGTCCGGCCGGGCCGGGATGCCGCCGGGGACGGGCGGGGCGTGGCGGCGGGCGCGGCGGATCGAGCCGCTGGAGGTCAGCGCCGGGTCGTACAGGTCGGCGAGCCGTCCGCGGGCCCCGGGGTGGCGGGCGGCGAGCGGGCGGCCGGCCTCGTCCAGGCCGGTGCTGATCACCAGGTGGTCGCCGGGGCCGTCGGGCAGCAGGGCGGGCAGCCAGTCGTAGCTGTGGAGCCCGGAGCGGTCGTAGACGCACCAGGTGGCGAGGGTGCCGAGGGCGAGGTACCCGGCGGCGGTGGCGGCGGCCGCCCGGGCGAGCGCGGCGGCGGGGCCCGGCAGCCGGCGGGCCAGCACCCCGCCGGCGACGACGGTGAACGCGCCGGCGGCGTACATCGGCCAGTTGTAGCGGACGACCTCGCGCACACCCGACGGGCGGGGGCCGTCCGGGACGGGACCGGGGACGGGAGCGGCGACGGGGGCGGCGGGGGCTGCGGGTGCGGTCATCGGGCGGCTCCGGTGAGGGTGCGGCGCTCCCCGGCGTGCCAGCCGTAGTCGAGGCCGGCGACGTGGAAGGCGTTGGCGAGCACCGGCCGGCTGCCGGCCAGCGGGCCGTGGTCGAAGAAGGTGAGCCGGGGCACCTCGACGGCCACCGGGGCGGGTTCCCAGTGGGCGCGGGTGGCCTTGACCACGATCATCGACCGGGTCTGCGGCTCGTACTCGAAGGTGTAGGGCAGCGGGCCGGCGAAGCGGCGCGCGGCGCGGGCGTCCGCGAACGGGCTGCCCGGCGGGAGGGCGGCGGGGGCGCTGCCGAGGTCGGCGCGCACGTGCAGGTCGGCGCGGCCGTCGCCGCTGACCACCTTGAACTCCAGGGTCCCGTCGACCACCCGGGTGCCGATCCGGGCGTGCCGGTAGTGGTAGCGGGAGAAGGCGTTGCCGCCGAGCGCCATCATCCGGCTGTCGGTGTCGGAGCGCAGGATGCGCAGGCCGCGCATGGTGCGGCCGCCGGGGGTCGGGAAGCGGGTGAAGACCCGGTAGCCGGTCAGGATGAAGTCCCGGCCGAGGCGGGCGGGCAGGGCGGCCGGGCGCAGTGCCCGGGCGTCCACGACGGCGGCGGCGACGAAGCCGTGCTCGGTGCCGTCGGGGTCGGTGTAGGTGTCGAGGGCGAGGCCGGGCGGCACCAGCGGGGCGAGCAGGCGGGGCGGCAGGGCGTAGGTGAGGACGAGCGAGTGCGCGAAGCGGGTGCGCATCGCGAAGGGGTGGCGTTGCAGCAGGTGTCGCACGGTCGACTCCGTGGTCGGGTAGGGGGGTTCGGAGCGTGACGGGGCAGCGCGGGACCGCCCTTCGCCGCGGGCCGCGGCGGGGTGTTCTCGCGCTTCCTCATCATGGCGCACGACTTTGAACGTGTTCAACTCGGGGGTTGGAGGGATGGGCGGGGTACGCGAACGCCCGGGGCCCGCGCTGCGCGAGCGCGGGCCCCGGGCGTGGCGGAGGCGGGGTCAGGGTGTGGCGGGGAAGGGCCCCGGCCGTGGCGGAGACGGGGTCAGGCCGGGTCGTCCTCGGGGTCCGGGGCCGGGACGCGGCCGGCCAGCAGGGCGTGGCCGAGCGCGGTGGGGCGGTGGGTGACGGAGCGACCGGTGCGGTCCTTGGTGGTCAGCCCGGAGTCGGCCAGGACGGTGGCGTGCTCGCTCGCGGAGGCGGTGGAGATGTCGAGATGACCCGCCAGGTCCTTGGTGGAGCAGGGCCCGTGGGCCGCGATGGCCTCCAGGGCGGCGGCCCTGGTCTGCCCGAGCAGCGCGGTCAGGGTGCGACTGGGGGTCGGCTCGGGCTCGGCGCGCAAGGGACCACCGATCCGGGCGGGGTACAGGAGCACCGGCTGCTGGGCCGGGTCCTCAAAACGGGCGATGACGGGCCGGCGGGGGCCGAACACGCACGGCTGGAGCAGCAGCCCCCGGCCGTCCAGGCGCACGTCGTGCCGGCATCCGCCGGCCAGCGGGAAGCTCAGCACCGGGCGGCGCCAGGACACCGTCGGGTGCAGCGAGCCGAGCACCCGGTCCGGCTCGGCGATCCGGCGCCGGCGCCCGTGCTCGGTGGTGACGATGGTCTCGATCTGCCGCCGGTACGGGTCGATCGCCCGGGTCTGGTAGTCGGCGGTGACGTTGCCCAGCAGCCTGCGGGCCCGGCGGTCGCCGGCCGCGACGCCCCGGGCGAAGGCGCTCAACTGCCGCTCCCCGCCGACCGAGCGCAGGTGGTCGCGCAGCGGCGCCTCGGGCGCCTGGGCGGTGGCGCTCTCGGTGGCGCCCGGGTCGCGCCGCACCGCGAGGAACTCCGGGATCGCCGTGGGGGTGTAGAGGTCGAAGAGCAGCGCGGTGCGCGGGTTCCAGGAGGCCCGCAGCTGCTCGCGCCAGGCCTGGAAGCGCGGGTCGCGCACCCCGCTGACCAGGGCGTGCACGCTCAGGGAGAGCTCCATCGACATGTCGGGGCGCTCCGCCACCCGGAGCCGCTCCAGGTCGTCCGTACCGAAGATGATTCGCAGCACGGTCGCGATCGTCGCCCGGATGCGGAACCGCCGCAAGACCGTTCGGCGAGAACCGAATCCATTGCCGGGCGGGAGGCCCGAGAGCCGGACCGGACACCCGGCGGGCACCCGGCGGGCGGCCGTCCCGGGGGGCTTCCGCGCCCGGACGAACCACCCCGGCCCGCGCCCCGCTCCCCCCGCACGAGTGGTTTCGTCCCCCGCCTCGGCCCCGGAGACGGTCGGTGGACGGATGATCGCTTCCGGGGCCGTACCGGGCGGCCAGGGAAGGACGGTTCGGGACGATGGGCACGACGCGGCGTTCGCTGCTGGGCGCGGCGCTGGGCGCCCCGCTACTGGGGTGGCTCACCGGGACGGCGGCCGGTGCCGTTGACGGCGGCACCGACCGCACCGGGAGTCTGGGCACGCTCTCCGACGGCTGGGTGGAGGTGCGCTGGACCCCGGAGGCACAGGCCCAGCTGGACCGCTTCCACGCGATGGTGGACGTCGTCGCCCCGGCGCGCATGGTGCTGGACCAACGGGGCCCGGCGGTCCACCTGCCGATCCGCTCCGCCGTGGGCGACCCGTCCCTCGCCAACCCGCCGAAGGCGCACGGCGACGGGGCCCTGGACGGCGGGGTCTCCGTCCGCACCTCCAAGGGCGACTACCGGGTGGTCAACCTGTCCGGCGCGATCAAGGACGGCCTGGGCTCGGGCCGGTGCGAGGTGAGCGGGGCGGAGATGGGGCACCGCTCGGCCTTCCGCTGCGGCCTCACCGAGGGCAAGCTGACGGCCGATCCGGTGCCGGCCGGGAAGCCGATGAAGGTCCGGCTCAGCGGGGTGCCGCTGCGCCCCACCCAGGAGGCGGTGGACGCGTACACCGCCAACTTCGGCGCGCACCCGGTCACCGTGGACACGGTGCTCGCCTACGTCACGGCCCAGGGGACGTACACCCCTCCTCCGGCCGCCCAGGAGCAGAAGGCGTAGCGGGCCGGTCGTTGCGGGGTGTCCGGGACTGGGCGGGCACGCCGCCGCCGAAGCGCCGCTCGCGCACCGCGTACGCCCGGACCGCCCCGCGCAGCCGGGCCAGGTCGTAGTCCGGCCACGGCGTGGGGTCGAACAGCAGCTCGGCGTAGGCGAGCTGCCAGGGCAGGAAGTTGCTGATCCGCTGCTCCCCGGAGGTGCGGATCAGCAGGTCCACGTCCGGGAGGTCCGGGGCGTACAGGTACCGGGCGAGGTCGGCCGGGCCGATCGCCTCCGGGCTGATCCGGCCCGCCACCGCCTCGGCGGCCAGGCTCCGTGCCGCGGCGGCCAGTTCCTCCCGTCCGCCGTAGTCCACGCAGACCGTCAGGGTCAGCGTGCCGTTGTTCGACGTCAGGCTCTCCACCAGCGCGATGGAGGAGGCGAGCGACTCGTCCACCCGGTCCCGCCGGCCGCACCAGCGGATCCGTACGCCGAGCGCATGCAGGCCCTCCGCGCTGCGGGTGAGGCCGTCGGCCAGCGAGTCGAACAGCGCGGTCAGTTCCTCGGGCGGGCGGTCCCAGTTCTCGGTGGAGAACGCGTACAGGCTCAGGTGGCGGATACCCAGCCGCAGCGCCGCGTTGACCAGGCGCAGCGCGGCCCGCTGCCCGGCCCGGTGGCCGTGCCGGGCGGGCAGCCGACGGGCCTCGGCCCAGCGGCGGTTGCCGTCCATGATCACGGCGACGTGGGCGGGCGCGCCCTCGGGAGGCGCGGGCCGGGCGCGGCGGTGGGGCGTGGTGCCGTCGGAGCTCAGCGGGGTGAGGCCCTCGGTCAGGACGCGTGAGCGCAACAGGGTCATTTCGTCGTACTGGAGCTGGGCGCCGAGCAGCAGGGTGTGCAGGAACGGGCGGCAGCCGGGGGCGGCGAGCCAGGTGGCGGGCAGGGCCAGCTCCAGCAGGCGGTGCAGGTGCCTCTGCTGGCTCTCGACCAGCTCGTCCAGGGCGGCGCGGCGGTCGGGTCGGCGGTCGGGTCGGCGGTCGGGTCGGCGGTCGTCCTGACTCTTGTCCCGGCCGAAGTCGGCGACGGTCAGGCCGAGTCGGCGCAGGTCGTCCTGCGGCAGGTAGCAGCGGCCGGCCGCCAGGTCGAGCGGGAGGTCCTCCAGGATGTCCGCCAGCTGGCAGGCCTCCCCCAGCGCGGACAGCGCGCCCGCCGCCCGCGGGCCCCGCGCGCCCAGCAGCGGGGCCCACAGCTCGGTGACCGTCCCCGCGACGCCCCGCAGGTGGCGGCGCTGGTCCGCGTGGGTCTCGAAGGCGGGCGGGCGGGCGCCGTCGGCCCGGGTGGCGTCCAGGAACTCCTCGACCAGCGCCCGGTCCAGCTCCCAGCGCCGCACGGTGTCGACGAAGGCCCGGCGCAGCGGGTGGTCGCTGCGGCCGGCCGCGAGGTCGGCCAGGGTGTCGGCCCGCCAGCGGGCGAACCGGCGCTCGCGCTCGGCGGGGTCGGCGGCGCCCTGGGTGTCCTCGTCACCGTAGGAGTCGGAGTCGGAGTCGGAGTCGGAGTCGGCAGCGGCGTCGTCGGCGATCCGGTCGGACCGGGAGGCGAAGCCGTTGACGGCGTGGAAGTACGGCCGCACCTCGGGCGGCAGCGTGTCGCTGATCGCCCGCAGCGGGGCCTGGTGGGCGGCCACCTCCCGCTCGCATAGCCGGTACGACTCCGCCAGCTCCGGCGGACCGCCCACCGCTGCCGCCCCGTTCGCCGCCATGCCCGTTCCCCGCCCCTCTCCGCCACCGCGCACCCTGCACCGCTGTTCGCCGTGCACCGCTGTTCGCCGTGCACCGTCTGGTCAACGAGGCGGCGGCGGATCGGTGGCGATCCGGGCGGACCCCGGCCGTCGGCCCCGGCTCCGCGCGCGGTCCGGTCCGGTCCGGTCCGGTCCGGTCCGGCCTGGCCTGGCCTGGCCTCAGCCGAGGTCGGCCGGGGACTCCACCACCACGCCGTACAGGTCGCCGATCGTCGCCAGCGCCGCGCGGTGGACCTGGGCGGCCGTCAGCCCGGTGCCCGCCGACTCCAGCGGGCGGGTGGCGCAGGCGGCGGCCACGACGGTCGGGCGGTTGCCGCGCAGGAAGGCGCCGGCCGTCGTGAAGGCCACGCACATGTGGGTCATGAACCCGGCGACGACGACGTCCCGGCGGCCGGCGGCGTCGAGCAGTTCGCCCAGCTCGGTGCCGACGAAGGCGTCCGGCGCCTGCTTGACCACCACCCGCTCGCCCTCGGCCGGGGCCACGCTCGGGTGGATCCGCCCGATCTCGGCCCGGATGTCGTACGGGGTGCCCTCGCCGCCGTCGTTGATCACGTGGATCACGGGGGCGCCGGCGTCCCGGGCCCGGGCGAGCAGGTCGGCACCGGCGTCGAGCGCCTCCTGCCAGCCCTCCAGTTCCATCACGCCGCGCACGTAGGTGTTCTGGTAGTCGATCATGATCAGGGTCGCATCGCCGAGCGCGGCGGGCTGCTCGTCGAGGCCGTTGAGGGTGCGCAGGGTCGTCGTGGGCATGGGGTGCCGCCTTCACGGTCGGGAGTCGGGGATCTCGCAGGTCACACCTGGTGCGGCCGGCTTCGAGAACGCTACGGGCGGCGCTCGCGTGTCGGCAATGTCGCCTAACATGCAGATTCCGACATCGACGGGGACGAGCGCCCCGGGGAACGAGGGGGGCAGGCAGTGCCCGCACCGGCTGCGCAACGGCTGATCGTCATCGTGCTGTTCGAGGGCGTCGACCTTCTCGACGTGACCGGCCCGCCCGAGGTGTTCTCCCTGGTCCGCCGGGAGACCGACGACGCGACCGGCTACCGGGTCGTCCTCGCCGCCGAGACGGCGGCGCCGGTCACCACCTCGGCGGGCGTGCGCATCCTGCCCGACCTCACCTTCGACGAGGCCGCCCGGAGCCGGATCGACACCCTGCTGGTGCCCGGCTCGGTCGAGGTGGACGAGCGCCGCCGGGTCCGCGCGCTCACCGACCCGGCGGTGGTCGACCGGGTCCGCACCCTGGCCGCCCGCTCGCGCCGGGTGGCGAGCGTCTGCGTCGGCGCGCACCTGCTCGCCGCCGCCGGGCTGCTGGACGGGCGGCGCGCCACCACCCACTGGTCCACGGCCGGCCAACTCGCCGAGGAGCACCCGGAGATCGAGGTCGACCCGGACCCGATCTTCATCCGCGAGGGCGAGGTCTGGACGGGCGCGGGCATCAGCGCCTGCCTGGACCTTTCGCTCGCCCTGGTCGCCGAGGACTTCGGTGAGGAGCTGGCCCTGCGGGTCGCCCGCCAGCTCGTCATGTACCTCAAACGCCCCAGCGGCCAGAGCCAGTTCAGCGTCCCACTGGAGCCCGTGTCGACCACCCGGCGGATCGAGGAGCTGCGCCACCACATCCTGCGCAACCTCTCCGGACGGCTCACCGTCCCGGACCTCGCGGCCCACGCCCACGTCAGCGAACGGCAGTTGACCCGGATCTTCAAGACGGAGCTGGGCACCACCCCGAGCGCCTACGTCGAATCGGCCCGGGTCGAACTGGCCCGCCACCGGCTGGAGTCCACCGACGCGACGCTCGAACGCATCGCCACCGCCTGCGGGTTCGGCACCGTCGACACCCTGGTGCGCGCCTTCCGCCGCCGCCTCGGGACGACGCCGACCGACTACCGGCAGCGCTTCCGGACGGCTGCCGCACCCACCGCGATCCCCACCACTGCCAGGGCGACCGTCACGGCAGCCGGACGGTGAACTCCGTACGGCCGGGCCGGCTCGCCACCGTCACCGTGCCGCCGTGCGCCCCGACCACGGCCCGGACGATCGCCAGGCCGAGCCCGGTCGAGCCGGTGGCACGGGAGCGGGCCCGGTCGCCCCGGACGAAGCGCTCGAAGACCTGGTCTGCCAGCTCCGACGCGATCCCCGGGCCGTCGTCCGTGACGCTCAACTCGACCTGGCTGTCCGCCCGTTCGAGCCGCAGCTCGACCTCGGTGCCGGGCGGGGTGTGGCTCCGGGCGTTGGCCAGCAGGTTGGCCACCACCTGGCTCAGCCGGTGCCCGTCCCCGCGCACCAGCACCGGCTCCTCGGGCAGGACGAGCCGCCAGCGGTGCTCCGGTCCGGCGGCACGGGCGTCGGCCACCGCGTCGAGGGCGGTCCGGGTCAGGTCCACCTCCTCCTCGGCCAGCGGGCGGCCGGCGTCCAGCCGGGCGAGCAGCAGCAGGTCCTCGACGATCGCCCCCATCCGCAGCGCCTCGGCGTCGATCCGCTCCAGCGAGTGCCGCACCTCGGGCGGCACCGGCCCGGGGTGGCGCAGCGCCAGCTCGGCGTGGCCGCGGACCGCCGCGACCGGGGTGCGCAACTCGTGGCTGGCGTCGGCGGCGAAGCCGCGCAGCCGCTCCTCCACCGCGTGGCGGCGGGCGAGTGCGCCGCCGACGTGCCCGAGCATCCGGTTGAGCGCGGCGCCGACCCGGCCGACCTCGGTGCGCGGGTCGTCGTCGGGCACGCGCTCGGCGAGCATCACCTCGCCGCTGGCGAGCGGCAGCGCGCTGACCCGCTCGGCCATGCCCACCACCCGCCGCAGCGGGCGCAGCGAGACGCCGACCCAGGCGGCCCCGGCAGCACCGGCCGCGGCGACGGAGATCGCGAACACGGTGAGCTCCAGGGTCGCCAGCCGCTCGACGGTGTCCTCGGCCGGGCGCAGCGGCAGACCGCTGACCAGCACGTCGCCGTCCCGCCCGGTGACCGCGCGGACCCGGTAACGGCCCAGGGCCCGGCCGAGGTCGAGGGTGCGGGCCGGGCCGTCGACGGGCAGGGCGGCCAGCGCGTGCTGCTGGTCGGGGGTGAAGGCGACCCGGTCGTCCTCGTCGCCGGGGCTGTCCACGTCGTCGGCGTCCCCGTCGACCACGCCCGCGGCGGTGACCCGGCCGCCGAGCAGCCGTACGCCGAGGGTGCCGGGGGTCTGGGCCCGGGTGTCGGGGCCGGCGCCCTGGGCGGTGTGCTCCAGGCTCGCGGCGTAGCGTCCGCCGGACTCGGTGAGCTGCTGGTCCAGCCGGTCGACCAGGAAGTGGCGCAGCGCGGCGGTGGTGGCGAGGCCGACGGCGGCGCAGGTGACGACGAGCAGCACCAGCAGTCCGGCGATCAGCCGGGCCCGCAGGGTGCGGGGCACCAGCCGGGCGACGCGGGACCCCAGGCGCTTCGGGTCGCGGGACTTTGGGCGCTTCGCGTCGCGGGCCTGCGCGCCGCTCACGTCGCGGCCTTGATCAGGTAGCCCGCGCCGCGCACCGTGTGGATCATCGGACTGCGCCCGGCGTCCACCTTCTTGCGCAGGTAGCTGATGTACAGCTCCACGATGTGCGCCTGCCCGCCGAAGTCGTACGACCAGACGGCGTCCAGGATCTGCGCCTTGCTGAGCACCTGCCGGGGGTGGCGCATCAGGTGGGCGAGCAGCGCGTACTCGGTGGGGCTGAGCTCGACCGCCTCCCCGCCCCGGGTGACCTCGCGGGCCCGGTCGTCCAGCACCAGGTCGCCGAGCACCAGGGCGTGCGGGGGCGGCTGCCCGGGCGCGGCGGGCGGGGCGGCCCGGCGCAGCAGGCCGCGCAGCCGGACCACCACCTCGGCCAGGCTGAACGGCTTGGTCACGTAGTCGTCGCCGCCGGCCGCGATGCCGGCGATCCGCTCCTCGACGGCGTCCCGGGCGGTGAGGAAGAGCACCCGCGCCTCGGGCTGCCCGGCGTGGATGCGGCGCAGCACCTCCAGGCCGTCGAGGTCGGGCAGCATCACGTCCAGCACCACGGCGTGCGGCCGCCAGGCCGCGGCGGCCTCGACGGCGGCCAGGCCGGTGGTCGCGCCGCGCGCCTGCCAGCCCTCGTAGCGGACGGCCCCGCACACCACCTCGACCAGGTCCGGTTCGTCGTCGACGACCAGGACCCGCCAGTCCGGGCGGCCGGCGGTCTCGTCCATGGGGGCTCCCTCGGGCTCGTGCTGCGCGGTGCTCATCCTGACCCGCCCCGATGAGAAAGCGCTGAGACCCCGGAAAGTGGTTCGCAGACCATCACACTGCCACTGACCTGCATGAACGCCTTCACGGCGGGTCCCGTCGGCCGGCCGACTCAGAGCCGGCTCAGAGCTTGCGCTGCGATCGTGGGCGGCCCGGCGGCCCTCGCCGCCGGGCGCTGAGGAGGTTCCCGATGAGCACTGCCGCCGCACCGACGTCGCGGCCCGGGCCCCGGCCGGCACCCGACCGCCCGAGGCACCGGGCGGCGCCACGACCACCGTTCGCCCTCGACCCGCGCGCGGCGCTCGGCCTGGTCGCCGTGGGCGCGCTCGGCGTGCTCGCGCTGTGGTGGTCGGGCACCCCGGCGGTGGTCGGCGCGGCCGACTGGCTGACCGGCGCCGGCCGGATCACCGGGCTGCTGGCCGGCTACGCCGCGCCGGTGCTGCTCCTGCTGATGGCCCGGCTGCCGCCGGTGGAGCGCGGGGTCGGGGCGGACCGGCTGGCGCGCTGGCACGCCTTCGGCGGGCGGTGGATGGTGGCCCTGGTCTCGGTGCACGTGCTGACGGTCGTCTGGGGCTACGCGCTGACCGACGGGCGCGGGGTGGTCGGCGAGGGCGTGGAGATCGTCTTCCACTACCCCGAGATGGTCAAGGCCGCACTGGGCACCCTGCTGCTGCTCGGCACCGGCGCCGTCTCCGCCCGGATCGCGCGACGCCGCCTCCCGTACGAGACCTGGTACTACCTGCACCTGGCGACCTACCTCGCGGTGGCGCTGGCCTTCTCCCACCAGCTCGCCACCGGCGCCGACCTGGGCGGCGGCCCCGGCCGGGCCGCCTGGTACGCGCTCTACTTCGGGACGGCGGCGCTGCTCGGCTGGTTCCGGCTGCTGCGGCCGTGGCTGCTCGACCGGCGGCACGGCCTGACCGTCGCCGAGGTACGGCCGGAGGGCCCCGGCGTGGTGTCGCTCTTCCTGACCGGGCGGCGGCTGGACGGACTCCGCGCCGAGCCGGGCCAGTTCTTCCGGCTCCAGTTCCAGGCCCCCGGGCTGCGCTGGGCCGCCAACCCGTACTCGCTGTCCGCGCCGCCCCACCCGAGCTTCCTGCGCTTCACGGTCAAGGACCTCGGCGGGCACAGCGCCGCCGTGGCCGCCCTGCGCCCGGGGACCAGGGTGCGCGCCGAGGGCCCGTACGGGGCGTTCACCGGGCGGCGGCTGCGGCAGCGCCGGGTGCTGCTGCTCGGCGCCGGGGTGGGGATCACCCCGCTGCGCGCCCTGTTCGAGACGCTGCCGGGCGAGCTGACCCTGGTCCAGCGGGCCCGGCGGCCGCAGGACGTGCTGTTCCGGGCGGAGCTGGCCGATGTCGCCCGGCGGCGCGGTGCGGCGGTGCACGAGCTGCTCGGCTCGCGCGAGCAGGTCGGCGACCTCGGGGCCGCGCTGGCCCGGCTGGTCCCGGACCTCGCCGAGCACGAGGTCTACCTGTGCGGCCCGGAGGCGATGGCCGAGGAGGCCGTGCGCGCGCTGCGGGCCGCGGGGGTGCGGCGGGGGCGCATCCACCACGAGAGCTTTTCGTTCTGAGCCCGTCCGCTCGCGGAGTCCGTTCGCCCGCCGAGTCCTTCCGCCCGCTGAGCCCGTTCGTTCGCCGAGTCCGTCCGCCCGCTGAGCCCGTCCGGCTCGCCAAGCACCTGAGGAGCGTTGATTTCCATGCGCCGAGCCGTCGTCACCAGCGCCGCCACCGCGGCCGGGGTGGTGCTGCTGCTGTCCCTCAAGCCGCACGAGGCGGCCGGGCCCGCCCCGGTGATCGGCTCGGGGGCGGGTACCGGTTCCGGTTCCGGTTCCGGCACCGGTTCCGACGTTTCGCAGCCGTCGAACGCCCCCGGCTCCCCCGCGCCCTCGGCCTCCGTCTCCGCCACGGGCACGGGCGCCACCCGGAAGGTCAGCGGCGACACCGTCAACACCCGGTACGGGCCGGTCCAGGTGCAGGTCACCCTGGCCGGCAGCCGGATCACCGCCGTCGACGTGGTCAAGTACCCGAACTCCGAGCGGCGCGACCGCGAGATCAACAGCTCCGCGCTGCCCGTGCTCAACCACGAGGCGATATCCGCGCAGAGCGCCGCCATCGACGTGGTCAGCGGCGCGACGTACACCAGCGACGGCTACGTCCGCTCTCTCCAGAGCGCCCTCGACCGGGCCAAGGGCTGAGGCGCCCCGTGCTGCGCCACGCCGAGCCCGTGATGGGCACCGTCTTCTCGATCGCCGTCCGCGACCCCGGCCCCGGCACCGCCGCCGCACTGGAGCGGATCGCCGAACGGCTGCACCGGATCGACGCGGTGTTCTCCACCTACCGGCCGGACAGCGACATCAGCCGCCTCGACCGGGGCGAACTCGCCCTGGACGACTGCGATCCGGAGGTCCGCGCCGTGCTGGCGGCCTGCCGCGACGTGGCCGCCGAGACGGACGGCCACTTCAGCGAGCGGCCAGGCGGGCGGCTGGACCCGAGCGGCTGGGTCAAGGGGTGGGCGGTCGAGCAGGCGGCCGGCCTGCTGCGCTCCTCCGGCGCCCGGCAGTACTGCGTCAGCGGCGGCGGGGACGTGCAGACCGCCGGCGGCCCGTGGCGGATCGGCATCGCCGACCCCCGGCAGCCGGGGCTGCTGGCCGCCGTCCTCGCCGGTGACGACCTCGCCGTGGCCACCTCCGGCACCGCCGAGCGCGGCGCGCACATCCTCGACCCGCACACCGGCCGCCCGGCCCGCGGCCTGGCCTCGCTCACCCTGGTCGGCGCCCCGGGCACCGGCATCGCCCGCACCGACGCCTGGGCCACCGCCGCCTTCGCCATGGGCCCGGACCGCGCCCTCGCCTGGGCCGCCCGCCGACCCGGCATCGAGGCCCTGGCCGTCCTGCCGGACGGCTCGAAGCGCTGGACGCCGGGCCTGCCCGGGCACCTCCCGGCGAGCGGTCCGGCGGACTGGCGGGCCGCCGTCGGCTGACCGCGGCCGCCCCGAGAACGCTCGTTCCGTATGCGGAACGGTCGTTCTCGGGAATGCCCGTTCCCGGGAACGACCGTTCCGGCCTACGCCCGCTCCTGCTGTGCCGCCCGCCAGGCCTCCCAGGCGACCAGCGGCGCGAGGTACGACCAGCGCCGCGAGCCGTCCGGACAGGTGCCGCCCTCGACCAGCTCGGAGACCGTACGGCGGGTGAAGGGCACCCAGACGGCCATGTCGTGCTCGAAGGTGCTGTGGCAGGCCTCGCGGCGGCGGTCGATCCCGGCCGCGTCGAGCCGGGACCGGACGGTGGCCACCAGCGTGTAGCAGGAGGCCGGCTCGCTCCAGCCCAGCCAGGTGATCACGGTCGGCCCGACATCGTCCGGCAGCAGCCCCAGCTCCTCCTCCAGCGCCCGCCGGACCAGCCCGTAGAAGTCCTCCGCGGCGCCGGGCTCGTCGCGGTACTTCATCGTCTCGTTGATCCCGACCGTCCACTGCGCCGGGAAGGTGTTGACCGCCAGCGAGCGGCGGAGCAGCAGCAGCCGGCCCAGCCGGTCCCGCACCGCGACGCAGGCGCTGACCATCGTGGGCGGGGCGACGGCCACGAAGCTCGTCAGTCCCTCGTCCAGGGCCGCGCGCAGCAGCCGGGCCGCCGCCGGGTCCTCCCGGCCCAGCCGGGTGGTGGCCATGCACTCCGCGTAGTCGCTCTCGGCGATGTCCACCTCGCAGACCCGCGCGCCGCCGTGCTCGCCGTGATCGACCGTCAGCCGCGAGATGTACGCCGTCCGGCCCGCCGCACCGGCCGCCCGCTGGCGCGCCACCTCCTCGGCCCACCCGGCCGCGTCCAGCGCGTGCGGGCGCTCCACCCGCCCGCGGTGCGCCGTCACCAGCGTGCCCGGCACCAACGGCCGGGCCGCGGACCAGGTGATCAGCGGCGCCAGCCCGTCCGCCCGCACGTCGTGCGCCCGGGCCGCCGCCGTCAGGCTCGCCCGCCGGACCCGCGGCACCGGCACCCGGGAGCCGAGCCGGGACCCGCCGAACTTGGCGAAGTCGTACACCAGATTGGTCACCACGCCGAGCAGCAGGGCTCCACCGATCCCCAGCAGCCACTCCATCCCGGTCCCCACTTCCGCGATCGATCCGCCCATTGTGGAGGCGCCCCGCGTGGCGGCGGAAGGGCCTTCGCCCTCGGGGCGGCCTGCGGAGCGATTCCAGGGCGGTCCCGGGGCCGGTGCTAGGGTGATCGAAAAGTCGGCTCGGGGCTCGGAGGCACTGAACAGTCGTGCGGACGCCGAGGATTGACGGGTCCACGGCCCGGCCGACCGTCCACCCGGGCCGCCCGGGCCCGCGCGCCTTCGCCCGGTCCGCGGCACGCCGCTTCCCCGCCGCCGCCCGCTACCTCCTGCTCTGCCTCGGCACCGGTCTGGCCGCGCTGGTCGGGCTCTGCCTGCTGCTCGTCGTCCTCGCCCTCTGCCTGGTCGGCGTGGGCCTGCCGCTCCTCCCGCCGGCCCTGCGACTGCTGCGCCGCTCCGCCGACTTCCACCGACGCCGGGTCGGCGCCCGGCTCGGCGGCGAGCGGCTGCGCACGCCGTACGGCGACCGGCTGTCCCTACGCGACCCGGCCGTCGGCAAGGACCTGCTCTGGCTGCTCGCCCACGGCACGGCCGGGACGGCCCTGTGCGCCGGCGCCCTCACCCTGTGCAGCCACGCCTTCAACTGGCTGACGGCGCCGGTGTGGTGGCAGCTGTTGCCGGACGAGCGCGGGAAGATCATCCTGCTGACCGTCGACTCCTGGCCGATGGCCGCTGCCGCGGCGCTGGGCGGCATCGGCTACGCCGCCGTCGCCCTGGTCGCACTGCCGCGGCTCGCCGACCTGCACGCCCGGGCCTCCGGCCGACTGCTGGTCGCCCGGCCCCGCGTCTCGCTCGCGCACCGCGTCCGGGAGCTGACCACCAGCCGGTCCGAGGCACTGGACGCCCACGCCGCCGAACTGCGCCGGATCGAACGGGACTTGCACGACGGCGCCCAGGCCAACCTGGTGGCCGTCTCGCTCCGGCTCGGCATGATCCGCCGCGCGCTCGACCAACGCCCCGAGCAGGCCGCCGCGTTGGTGGACTCCACCCAACTCGTCGCCGAACAGGCCCTGGAGTCGCTGCGCACCCTGGTACGCGGCATCCACCCGCCGCTGCTCGCCGACCGCGGCCTGGCCGAGGCCGTACGGTCGCTCGCCGCCCGCTGCGCCGTACCGACCCGGGTCGAGCTGCACAACTCCGAGGCATCCGCAGGCCGTTCCGCCGATCAGTCCGCCGACCCGCCGCCGCGCGCACCGGCCGCCGCCGAGGCCGCCGCCTACTTCGTGGTCTCCGAGGCGCTCGCCAACGTCGCCCGGCACAGCGGCGCCCGCGGCGCCCTGGTCCGGCTGCGGATCACCGCCGCCGCCATCGCCGTCCGGGTCGAGGACGACGGCCGGGGCGGCGCCGTCGAGGGCGCCGGAAGCGGGCTGCCCGGACTGCGCCGCCGGGCCGCCGCGTTCGACGGCACCACCCGCCTGTCCAGCCCGCCCGGGGGCCCGACCATCCTGGAAGTGGAGATCCCGTGCGGATCCTGATCGCCGAGGACAACGCCCTGCTCCGCGAGGGCCTGGTCCTGCTGCTGCACAGCGAGGGACACGAGGTGTGCGCGACCGTCGAGCACGGCGACGACCTGCTCCCCGCCCTGCTCGACCACCGCCCCGACGTCGCCGTGGTCGACGTCCGACTGCCCCCGGACTTCCGCGACGAGGGCCTGCGCGCCGCCGTCGAAGCCCGCCGCCGACTGCCCGCGCTGCCCGTCCTGATCCTCTCCCAGTACGTCGAACGCGCCTACGCCGCCGAGCTGCTCGCCGACAGCGCCACCGGCGTCGGCTACCTCCTCAAGGACCGGGTCGGCCGCGCCGAGGAGTTCCTCCAGGCCCTGCGGCGGGTCGCCGAGGGCGGCACCGCGATGGACCCGGAGGTCATCTCCCAGCTGATGGCCCACCGCACCGGCCCCGACCCGCTGGCCGCCCTCACCCCGCGCGAGCGCGAGGTGCTCGCCCTGATGGCCGAGGGCCACAACAACCCGACCATCGCCCGGCTCCTCTTCCTCGCCGAGAGCTCGGTGAACAAGCACATCGGCAGCATCTTCGGCAAGCTCGGCATGCCCGCCCCCGACACCGGCCACCGCCGGGTCCGTGCCGTCCTCACCTACCTGCGCACGCTCGCCGATTGACGCGTTCAGCCCTCGGCGGCCGCCAGCCGCAGCTGCTCCTCCTCGACGATCAGCGCCGCCAGCGACTGCTCCGACACGTCCACCGCCTCCGGCGTCGACTCCGCCACCTCGCTGCGCCGCGCGTACTCGTCGAACAGCCGGCCCTTCGCCCGCAGCAGGTCCAGCACCCGCTGGTCGACGCTGTCCGCGGCGAGCAGCCGGTGCACCCGTACCCGGCGGACCTGCCCCATCCGGCGCGAGCGGGCCACCGCCTGTTCCTCCAGGGTCGGTTTGACCTGCGGCTCGCACAGGATCACCACCGAGGCCGCCTGGATGTTCAGCCCCACGCCCCCGGCCTGGATCTGGCAGAGCAGCACCGCGTGCCCGGGCGCGGCGCTGAAGCCGTCCACCACGTCCTGCCGCCGCGCCGACTCCAGCGAGCCGTCGATCGGCCCGAACGCCCGCTGGTCCAGGGCGGTTTGGACGGCTGCCAGGACGTCCCGGAAGAACGAGAAGACCACCACCTTCAGCCCGCCGTCCGCCGCCTCCCGGACGATCTCCAGCAGCCGCTTCAGCTTGGCCGACTCCACCGGGTCCGCGTAACCGGCCCTGCGCATCGCCGGGAAGTTGCCCGCCGCGACGGCCGACCGGTAGGCGGCGAGGTCGGCGGGCGAGAACTCCTCCCACTCGTCCACGTGCACCACCTCGGGCAGCTCGGTGAGCACGTCCTGCTGGTTGCGGCGCAGGTAGGCCGGGGCGACGGCCTTGCGGAAGGCCGCCGGCCCGGCGGCCGCCGAACCCTGCCGGACCAGCGGCACCAGCGCGGGCTGGAGGTACTCCACCAGGGTGCGGAACTCCTCCACCCGGTTCTCCATCGGCGTCCCGGTGAGGAACAGCACCCGCTCCACCCGCTCCGCCCAGGCGGCCACCGCCCGGGAGCGCTGCGCGGCACGGTTCTTGACGAAGTGCGCCTCGTCCACCACGACCATCCCGACCGCGGCCGACTCCGCCACCTCCGACGCCTCCAGGCGGCGCAGCCCGTCGAAGGTCACCACCGCGACCCCGCCGTCCCGGAGCCACTCGGCGAGCGCCGCCTCCCGCTCCGGTCCGTGCACCCGGAACGCCCGCAGGGTGCTGCGCGACTCGACCTCCCGGATCCAGTTGGTCAGGACGCTGGCCGGGCAGACCACCAGGAAGTGGGTGCTCCCCCGGGCCCGCAGGTGCGCCAGCACGGCGATCGCCTGCACCGTCTTGCCGAGGCCCATCTCGTCCCCGATGATCACCCGCCGCTGGGCGAGCGCGAACCGCGCCCCGAACGCCTGGTAGCCGCGCAGCGAGACCCGGCAGTGGGCGTCGTCCAGCGGCTCGGCCCGCACCCGGTCCGACAGGTCCTCCGGCAGGAACCCCTCGGCGGCGGCGAGTTCGACCCCGGCCTCCTCGACGATCCCGCCGAGCACGCCGTAGTAGTCGGCCGAGCGGAGCTCGAAGTCCGTCCACGCCTCGACCGGGTCGAGCGGCGGACGCAGCAGGTCGACCGAGGCCTGGGCGAACAGCACCGGGACCTCCCGCGCCGCGAACCCGACCAGCGCCTCCGCCAGGGACTCGACCGCCGCCTGCGCCTGCGCCCGCCGCTCCCGCCCGGCGAACAGCCCGCGCAGCACCCCCCGGGCCGGCCCCGCGGCCGCCACCAGCGGCTCGACCTCGGCCAGCACCCGCTCCGCGGTCTCCCGGGCCCGCCGCGCCTCCGGCCCCGCGGCCACCAGCCGCTGGAGCGCCACGACCAGCGCGGAACTCATCGCGTCCTGCCGCTCGACGTCCAGCCGCACCGCCACCGTCTGCTCGACCGCCCGGGCGATCTGCCCGGCCGCGGCCAGCGCCTGCGCCGCCGTCTGCGCCCCGACCCCCGGGATCAGCCGCAGCGTGTAGCCGGAGGCCTCCACCACCTGCCGCACCGTCCCCAGCCCGGCCGCCTCCAGCGCCCCGACCCGCAGCCGCCCCTCCGTCACGTCCCGGAGCCGCGCCACCGGGATGGCCCCCAACTCCTCCCGCACCAGCCGGTCCCGCACCCCGACGTACGCCACCCGCACCTGCTCCACGGCCCCCCGGTGGTCCGCCACCACCGCCCCGGCCGCCGCCCGCAACCCCTCCGCCTCGGCCAGGACCTCCCCGGCCCGCCGCCCACCCCGCCGCCGCTCCCCCACCACCCGACCCCCGCCTCACTCCGCACACCCAGGACGCGCACCATGATCCCACCCACCACTCCCCGCCGTCCTGGCCCACGACCGACCGACGGCCCCGGTGGACACCAACCCCCTCCACCGAAGCCGCCGGCCCCCGCACCTACGGCTCGGGCGTCACCGCGGAACCCGAATCGCCGCGACCGCCCCGTCCTGCTTCAGCGAGACCGGCCGCCGCCGCTTCCTGAAGTCCCACGACTCCTCGGACCACTCCGACCGCGACGCGTGTGCCCTGCGCCGGTACTGCTACCGGGCACGGCCGGGGTGCGTGTCGGCGAGGTCGTTCAGGGCCGCGTTGACCACCTGCCAGCAGATGGCCAGGGTGTCGCGGTCCGGCCGGTGGCTCTGCCGGGCCTCGGCCTTGGGGTGCACAAAGTTCCGGTACCTGCGCAGCTCATGGCTGAACTTCTCGGCATCCGGGCCGAGCCACCCGACTCGGTGACACGCCTTGATCAACCTGTCCAGATTGATGCTGTCCTCGGAGTCCCTGCCCAGGAGAGACGGGTCCCGTTCCACGACGGTCTGGAGCAGCACACCCTCCATCAACGAGCCGAGCATGATGATCGCCGCGACGTGGGCGCCGTTGGCGTAGCAGGTGCGGGCCTCGTCCAGACGCCACTGGAGCAGTTCCGCCATGGCCTCGTCGGCGATGAGGTCCGCCATGACGACCTTCAGCTCGGCGGAGCCGTAGTGCGTCGGGTGCGCCAGCGCCGGGTCGCACGACACCAGCCGGGGGCTGCCGCCGGGGTTCTCCAGCCGGCACCCCTCGTGGATGAGGAAGGTGTTGACCGCCGCCACGACCTCGGTGAGCAGGCCGGGCTCCTCGAGGTACTCACGCGGATCGGCCAGCCTGAGCAGCACCTTCTCGATCTCCCCGGGCTGGTCGCGCCGGGCCATCAGCAGTTCGGCGGCCCACTCCCTGCGGTACTGGCCGTCGTACTCGGGCACCTCCTGCCAGCCGGCCCGCTTGAGGAAGGCCGCGATCTCGAAGCCGCGGCGGTAGAGGAGGTCGTCGTCGCCCGCGACGACGCGGGCGAGTTCCTCCAGGGTGTTCTCGTCCAGCGTGCGGTCGTCCTGCCGGCTGTGCGTCTGGGTCATGCCGTTCCTCCGGTCGAATCGGTGTCAGGGGCGGGGGCGGATTCGGCACCGTCCCCGTCGTCGGGGCCCTGTTGCCCCGGCGGCTCGTGGTTCTCCGCGCCTTCGTCGGGCAGTTCGTCGCCCTCCGGCAGTTCCAGTGGCGTCCACGGCCGCGTGTCTCCCAGCGGCGGGGAGGGCCGGGAGTAGTTCGCCGGGCGGATGCCCTGCCGGTCGAGTTCCTCCCACAGGCCCGCCAGGGCCTCGTCCGGGTCGAACCTGAACTCGCTCTCCCGGATGCGCCAGAACCGCCAGCCGACCCGCTGGAGTTCACGGTCGCGCTGCTGGTCGTGCCGGATCTGGTCGAGGGTCGAGTGGTAGTAGTCGCCGTCGCACTCCACGCCCAGGCGGCCGCGCGCGCCGATCACCACCAGGTCGATGCGCTTGCTGCCCGCCGGGTACTGGGGCACCACGTGGTAGCCGCGCTCCTTGAGCCGCAGGTAGACCTGCTGTTCGAAGAGGGAGTCGAAGGGCGGGCGCCGGACGTCGGGCAGCACGGCACCGAGGTCGGCCGCCTCCGCCAGTGCGGCCGGCGGATTCTGCATGTAGCCCAGGAGGTTGAGCCGCAGGTCACCGGGTTTGAGCTGGTCCGGCGGCACCGAGTAGAAGAGCCGCATCTGGTCCTGGGCGCGGCTGGCCGCCACGTTGTAGGCCTGCTGCTCGCTGCGCATGCCGCCGGCGATCTTCCGCACCCGGTCGACCACCATCGACAGCAGGATGACGTGCCGCTCGTCGCCCTGGAACTGGGCCGGGGTTCCCACCCGGATGCGGTGGCGCTCCCGGACCGGGGCCGGCAGTCGCTGTTCGATCAGCTGCTCCAGCAGTTTGACCTGGCCGAAGCCCTGGAGCACGATCACGCCCATGGTCTTGTGCTCGTACGCCGGGTCCGCGGCCAGCTCGGCGAGGCAGTCCACGATCGTCTCCGCTTCCTTCGGGTTGCGGATCCGTCCGTCGCGTCCCTCGGTGACCCCGCCCTCGACGTAGTGCGTCAGCAGCGGGTCGAGCCGTTCACCGCCGTACTGCCGCAGCGGGATGAGGCCCGGCGGGGTGTAGAAGGTCTCCGAGGACCAGCCGATGATCTCGGGCATGCAGCGGAAGTGCTCCTGCAGGCGGATGGTGGACGGGAAGAACGTCGACAGCAGCTGGTACAGGTTGGAGTGCGGCATGTACAACTGGCGCAGGTGGGCGGGGACTTCCGGCAGGTGCGCGGACAGCCGGTCCTGGATCTGCTGGGTGCGGCCCAGCCCGGTGACCGGTGGCGTGCACTGCTTGTCGTCGCCGACCACGATGATCCTCGGCGCGAGCCAGAGCAGGAACAGCGCGTCCATGCCGGCCTGACTGGCCTCGTCGACGATCACCACGTCGAAGGCGTCCTGCCTGGGCTTGATCATCTCCGCCACCCGCGCGATGGGCATCACCCAGGCCGGCACCGCTCCCTGGGCGACCTGCATCGCGCTGTGGGCGGCCGCCTTGAAGTGGGAGGCGCTCTTGCCCTTGCCCTTGCCGTACGACGCCATGTGCGTGCGGTAGGCCTGGAGTGCCGAGCGCTGCTCCTGGGTCATCCGCACCAGGCAGTGCAGCCGGCCGTGTGCGGCGGCCAGGTCTCCGGTGAGCTCCTCCAACTTCGCCTCGTGCTCGGTGAGTTCGCCGTCGAGGCGCTGCTCCCGGCCGGGCGCGCGTTCGTCGTCGATGAACTCGGACGCCTTCGCCCAGGCCCAGGCCTCCCGGAGCCGGGCGAGCCGCTCGTCCCAGGCCGGGTCCTCGGCCTCCGCTTCGAGCCTGCCGGCGAGCGCGGGCGACGCGCCGCGCAGGCCGTCGAGCAACTCCACGCAGCGGCGCCGCCGTTGGTCCCGTTGCTGTGCTGCCGCGAGCGCTTCGAGCTCCTTGGTGTACCGGTCGACGTCGCGGTCGCGCAGGGCCTGCGCCATGGCGAGCGCCTCGACCGGCGCGGCCACGCCGTCCTCCCCGCCGCGCAGGAGCCGGTCCCATCGGCCGAGCCGCTCCGAGGCCTCCTCCGCGCGCTGCCGGCCGGCCAGGGCCGCGACGGCCTCGGCGAAGTCCTGCCACGCCTGCGGCCGGGTGAGGTCGAGGTAGACCCCGTGGTGGACCAGGAGCTCGTCGACCTGCTCACGGATCCGGCCGAATTCATCGACCTCCGCGAGGTGTCGGTAGCGCTCGGACAGCGAGGCCAGTCGCACCTCCAGCGGCGCTTCCGGCACTGCCGCACCCACCTGCTCCCAGCGGGCCGCCACCGCGGCGAGGGCCGCGTGCGCGTGCAGATGGGCCAGCACGGCGCCGAGATCGTCGGCGGAGGCTGGCACCTTGCCGTCCACCGTGCAACTGCCGAGGAGTTCCTCGGCCTCCCGCTGCGCCCTGAACGCGAACCGGGTCCGCAGCCTGCGGCCCGCCGACAGCTGCTCCATCAGGGCCGGGATCGTGGCCGCCATCCGGCGGGCGCGCTCGGGGACCAGGAGGTCCGGGAGGACCACCGTGCGCAGACCGACCCGGTCGAGGCCCTCGGCCACCTCGGGGAGCACGCCCGCGACGTCGGCGACACGCCGCCAGAGATCGGGGTGGCGCCGGGCCAGCCGGTCCGTCAGCGCGCGCTCCACCCAGCCCTCGTCGCCCCAGCGCTCGGCCTCCCGGTGAACACCCAGACGGTGCAGTCGGTTTCGGCCGGAGCCCAGCAGCTCGGTCAGCCGGTCCGTGGTGGAGGTCTCCAGGGCGGCCAGGACGTTGCGCACCTCGATCGCCGCCGGTGAGAGACCGTTGACGCTCAGCTGGCTCACCGCGAGGGCCGCCGCGACCTGGCCGGACGTCGGCAGCGTCTCCGCCGCCGGGAACACCCCGGACTCCGTCCACTGCCCGGCACCGTCCCGCAGCAGCTCGAGCAGTTCCTCCGCCTGGACGGGCGAGAGCGGCGGTGCCTCCGGCGCCCGGTTCGGCAGCCTGCCGATCCAGCCCAGCCGCACCGCCTCGTCCTGCACCTTCCGCACGATCGCGGCGAGCGTCCCCGAGTAGCCCGGTGCGACCTCCGGGTGCTGGTAGACCTCCGCCTCCCGCAGCGAGACCACCTGCTCGGTCAGCAGCTTGATCCGGCTGCGCACCTCGTACCGGCGCTGGGTCAGCCGCTGGATCTCGTCCCGCAGCTGGTCGGTGTCGCCCGCCGCCACCCGATCGCTCAGCGCGTTGATGGTGCGTTCCAGTTCGCTGGCACCGTCCTGGCTGGTGGTACTGAGCAGCAACACGCACAAGTCCCTGACAGCCGCCGGGAGTTTGTCCCGGAGCACGGTCAGCGGCTGGTCCTTGGCGCTGGTCACGAGCACCCGCTGGCCCTGGGCCAGGAGCGCGGACACCAGGTTGGCGATGGTGTGCGTCTTTCCGGTGCCGGGCGGGCCCTGCACCACCACGCCGGTGTCCCGCTGCAGCCGCTGGAGTACGGAACGCTGCTGGGCATTGGTCTTGCCGGGGAACAGCGGCTCGTCGCCGAAGAGCGCCGGCGCCTGCCGGCCGCCCCAGTTCTGCCGGTCCTCGGGGTTCAGCGACATCACCAACTGCGCCAGCCCGAGCGGGGCCCGGCGTTCGGACACCACGCTCTCCGCGATGCGGTCGTAGAACCTCAACACCTCGTTGCGGTCCCTGGGCCGCTTCAGCAGGGCGGGCGCGAAGGTAAGCCTGGCGCCCTCATCCGGTCCCGCCGGCGGACGCCAGTTGGTGCTGAACGCCACCGGCCTGGGCAGGACCAGGTCCAGCCACTGCGAGAGGCACTCCAGCGCCTCCTCGCTCAACAGGTGGAAGGGCAGCGCGGAGAGCTCCTCGTTGAACGCCGCCGCACGCTCCGGCACCCAGCCGTCGTCCGCGTCCAGGAAGTCCCGGTCCTCCAGCCGGACCGCTCCGCTCTCCGTGAGGCGTACGGTGATCTGCGCGGTCCGCCGATCGACGTGGGTCTCCACCCGCCGCGAGAGCACGTGCCGGTGGATCACCCCGCCGTTCGGTTCCCGCCAGCTCAACAGGCCTGCGGCGAGCACGAGTTCCTGCTGGTCGTCCTGCCGCGCCAACTGCTGGTGCCAGTGGTAGACCTTCTCGTAGAGCTGACGCTGCGACCGCTCGGACCGCTCCCGCTCGGCCCAGATCCGCCAGCGCGCGAGCCACGGCCCGTACGCCCGCAGGACCTCCGCGGCCTCCTTCCGCACGACGACCGCCTCGTCGCCCTGCCACCCGCCGGCTCCGCCCGCCGCCGGCTCCCCGGTCCGGTACGGACCCTCCTCCGCGAGCGGCGGGTCCTCGGCATCGGCGTCCTGGCACAGCCGCTCGTCGACCCACCCCTCCAGCACCGGCGGCAGTTCCGGCGCAGCGGCCTGCGGAACGTGGTCCAGGACCAACAACGGACGGTCGTCGTCCCCGGACGGCCTGGGCACCTTCGCCGGCAGGTCGGCCAGCCAGAGCGGCCCCCAGGAACGCGTGTCCCGGAGCCGCTGATGGCTGCTCTGCACGACCTCGCGCAGGAATCCGACCAGCGCGGCGGTCTGACCGATGACATCGGGGTCACCCGCATGTCGTCGTGGAACGCTCACCATTCTCCCTTCAGTCGGTGACGAACGTTCCAGCATGGGGGCGGCCTCGGGGACCGGAAGCCGGTCGGGCCAGAGTGGCCGAATTCCCGCCGACCGATGGCCGACTTTCACTCGGCGGAAATTCGGATGGCCATTTCAACGGCACCGGAAAGCGAACGCATTTCCTGCCATCGAACACCTGAAGAGCCACCCGACCAGGCGGTTTCGGACACGGAAAATCCCCCGGCGGTGCCGGGGGATTGACGAGGAATAGGAACTGTCGGCGGCGGTTTTCGACGCCGCGGACAACCGTCGCGTCAGGCGCGGATGCGGCGGAAGACGGCGATCAGGAGGGCCGCGGCAAGGGCCAGGAGGATGCCGGCTTCGACGAGTTGGATGGGGGTGAGGTGGGCGGCCGGGTGGAAGCGGAGCCAGGAGGCGCTGGCCGTGTTGCAGGTGGTGTTGAGGGCGCAGGAGTCGGTGGTGACGCGGGTGCCGTCGGGGAAGATGACGCCCTGGTCGATGAGCCAGGCGTTGGTGGGCTGGGCGGTGCCCACGGGGGCCACCTGTTCCACGACCGGGTAGAAGAGCGGGCGGGCCCAGACGACCAGGCCGTTGGCGGTGGCGACGAGGGCGCCGGTGGCGAACATCGCGGGGAGGGTGCGGCGGACGAGTTGGCCGACCAGGACGCCGAGGGCCAGCGCGAACAGGGACCAGGCGACCGGGGCGAGGCCGATGGCCGGGTAGGTGAAGAACTGGAACGGCGGGTCGAAGGCGTCCGGACCGTGTGCGATGTCCGTCCACCACACCCAGGTCATCAGGACGGCGATCACACCGCTGACGGCCAGGACGGCGAGGCCGGGGACGGCGAGGCGGACGGCCAGCCAGCGGGCCGGGCTGACGGACTGGGCGCGGATCAGCCGGATGGTGCCGCGTTCGTACTCCTGGGCCAGCAGCGGGGCGCCGATGAACACGCCGATCAGCAGCGGGAGGACGGTGACGGCGGGCTGGAGGACCTCCAGGTACCAGAAGTTGGGGCGGTTGATCGGTGCGAGGAGGGCCCAGCACTCGGAGTCGGACCAGGAGTCGGGGTAGTAGCAGCCGGTCCGCCGCAGGACGCCGATGATGTGGCGGAGGGCGACGTGGATCCAGACAAGGTCCGCCACCGCGAGGACGAGCAGCACGCCCAGGGTCCAGAGCAGGAAGCGGTTCTGACGGAGCGTCAGCCAGATGAGCCCGCGCAGGGCGGGGGTGGCGGGCCGCCGGTCGGCGGGTGCGGAGGTGGGGGCCCGGTCGGGCAGGATGTCGGTGCTCATGCGGCCACCCCGTTCGGGTCGGGCTTCACGCGGTTCGGGTTGTCGGCGGAGGTGTCGGCGGAGGCCCGGAGGTAGCCGAGCAGCAGGTCCTCCAGACTCGGGCGTTCGCTCTCCCAGTCGCCGTCCACCGGCTCGTCGGTGCGGACCAGGGCGACGGCCCGGCGGCCGCTGACGCGCTGCTCGACCACCGTCTCGGCGGCCAGGGAGGAACCCTGGGCGGCCGGCCCGGTGAGCAGTCGGTGCCCGTCGAGGATCTCCTCCAGGTCACCGGCCAGCCGGACGCGTCCGCGCTGGACGAGGAGCAGGTGGTCGATGACGCCGTCCAGCTCGGGGAGGATGTGCGAGGACAGTACGATCCCGGCGCCGCGCTCGGCGGCGACCGACATCAGGGTGCCCATCAGCTGGTGCCGGGCGAGCGGGTCGAGGTCGGCCATCGGTTCGTCGAGCAGCAGCAGGTCGGGGAGCTTGCCGAGGGCGAGGGCGAGGCAGACCCGGGTGCGCTGGCCGCCGGAGAGCGAGCCGATCCGCGCCTTGGGGTTCAACTCGCCCTGCTCTGCGATCTGTTGGGCCACGGCCTCGTCCCACACCGGGTTGAGCTCGCGGCCCATCCGCAGCGTCTCGGCGACGGTGAGGCCCGGGTAGAGCGGCTTGTCCTGCGGCACGTAGGCGACCCGGGCGCGCAGCTCGGGCGCACCGGCGGTGGCGCCGAGCACCCGCACCCTGCCCTCGGTGGGCGCGAGTTGGCCGGCGGCGAGGGAGAGCAGGGTGCTCTTGCCCGCGCCGTTGGGGCCCACCACGCCGCAGATCCGCCCGGCCGGGACGGTGACGTCGCAGCCGCGCAGCGCCCAGCCGCCGCGGTACCTCCTGCCGAGGCCTTCGGCCTCCAGGGCCGGCGCCGTCGCGGGCGCCGTGGTCGTCGGGTCGTCCACCCGGTCCCCCCACTGTTCTCGGTTCGGTGTTGCCGGGGCGCCGCAGGCCCCGGCGTCGGGGTTTCGGGCCCCCGGTTTCGGCCCCCGGCGTCGGGGCCTCAGGCCCCGGTGTCGGAGTCGGAGGCCCCAGAAGCAGAGACCCCGGTGTCGAAGCGCTGCTCCAGGACGGAGGCCATCAGCGCGGTGATGTCCTCGCGCTCCAGTCCGGCCTCCCGGGCCTGGTCCACCCACCCGACCAGGCCCGCCCGTAGCGGCCCGTCCGCCGCCGCCTCCGGCCGGGCGAGCGAGCGCCGGACGAAGGTGCCGAGCCCCGGGCGGGGTTCGACCAGGCCTTCGCGTTCGAGTTCGCGATAGGCCTTCAGCACGGTGTTGGGGTTGATCGCGGTCAGTTCGACCACCTCTCGGGCGGTCGGCAGCTTGTCTCCGGGCTGGAGCAGTCCGAGCCGCAGGGCCTGCTTGGTCTGCTGCACGATCTGCTGGTAGGTGGAGACGCCGCTGCGCCGCTCGATGCGGTACTCGATCACCGGCGATTCAGCCTTTCACTAGTTCAATAGTGGAATGGTGGCGCACGGCGCCGCGCGGGTCAAGCCGGACCCGGGGGTGTCCGGTCTGGAGCTGTCCGGTCTGGGGCCGTCCGCTGCTCGGGGGTTGTCCGACCCGGGAGGCGGCTCAGGGGCGTTGCAGCAGGAGCAGGCCGTCCTGCTCGACCAGCGGCCGGTAGCCGCGCTCCCGGTAGACGGCCAGCATCCGGGCGGTGTCGGCGGTGGCGCACGGGGCCTGCACGCTCGGGTCGCGCAGGTCGACGGCCACCCACTGCGGGCCAGGGCCCTCCGCCGTCCGGCACACCAGGGTGACCTCCGTCCGGCGGGTGAGCTGGGCCGCCAGCCGGTTGGAGGCGGCCACGGTGGCGTCGTCGGGTATCCGGTGGAGCAGCGCCCGGATCTCGGTGAGCCGGGGCGAGGTGCGCCAGGCCTCGGGCATCACCACCTCGTGCAGCGGGTAGAGCGGCAACGTCACGGCGGCCACCAGGGCGCTGACGGCGAGCCCGCGCCTGGCCCGGCGCACCTCGACGCGGCGGCGCGCGTCACCCCGGCGACCTGCGTCAACCCGGCGCAGGACGTCCACCAGGGCCGCGAACGCGATCGGCATCAGCACCGCGCTGTAGTGGTAACTGACGCCCCAGTAGTGCGAGTTGGAGGAGAAAAGCCGCCAGGCGAGGGTGGGCACGCAGAGCAGCAGGAGCGGTGAGCGCACACCGATGAAGCCGGCGGTGGCGGCGAGCAGGAACAGCAGCAGCCACTTGACCGGCGGCCAGCCGAGCCGCAGTGGCAGTTCCCAGACCGAGGCCTGCCCGCCCTGCCCGCCGCCGTCCAGCTGCCGCCAGTAGTCGAAGCCCCCGCTCGGGTTGAACGCCGGGAGCACGACGAGCACGGTGAGCGCGGTCGCGGCGAGCCCGAAGGCGGCGAGGGCGAGCCCGGGCAGTGGACTGCTGTGCCGCTCCCGCCGGGCCTGCCAGGCGATCAGGACCCCGACGGCGGCCACCGTCAGCCCGAGGTCCTCCTTGACCAGCAGCAGCGGCAGCGACCAGAGCGCGGCGGCGAGCGGCCGGCGCCGACCGAGTGCGGTGGCGGCGAAGGCGATCAGCGGGACGGCGAAGGCGATCTCGTGGAAGTCGTCGGCCGCCGCCCGAACGATCCCCCAGGAGGCCCCGGTGGCGCAGCCGACGAGCAGCGCCACCCGCGGCCCGGCCACCTCGTGGGCCCAGCGGGTCAGCGGGACGACGGCCAGCGCCATCAGCAGCGCCTGGGCGACGACGAGGGTGAGCGGGCTCGGGAAGGCCCGGTAGGCGGGGGCGAGGACCGCGATCAGCGGGTGGAAGTGGTCCCCGAGCAGGTGGTAGCCGGGGCCCTTGAGCGGCACGATCGGTGCCTGCCCGTGGGCGTACGCCCGGACGGCCTGCTCGAAGATGCCCAGGTCGTAGGCCTTGGTGAGGCCGCGCCGGTGCCGGTTGACGGCGACGCAGGCGTACAGCGCGGCGAACCCGGCCGCCAGGCCCCACGCGAGCGGGGCGGGGCGGCGGGCGCGGGGCGGTACGGACGGAAGAGCGGCCGTGCTCGGAACGGCCCGGGACACGGAGGAGGGAGCGGGCATCGGCAAAGTACCCTTTCACTATTCGATTAGTGGAAGGGTGGTGGAACCCCGAGCCCCCGTCAAACCCGGCCGGGCGACGCCGACCGGGCCCCCGGGCTGCCCTCAGAAGCCCGCGTCCAACGCCCCCGACCGATGCCCGCAACCAACGCCCACGGCCAGCGCCCGCGTCCAACGCCCGCGACCAGAACCCCTCAGCCGAGGGCCCCGCCCCGGCTCACTCCTCCCACTCGGAGCCCTTGATCACCTCCACGAAGTCGCCGCGCTCGAAGCCGGGCACGAAGTGGGCGAGCACGTCCGCCTTGACGTTGCCGAAGGTCGTGTCCGGGCGGCCCTTGATGCCGTCGGTGAACGCGGCCAGGATGCGGTTCTTGAAGTCGGGCCGCGGATGGGCCGCGACCACGGCGGCCCGCTGCTCCGCGGAGATCGCGTGGTAGCCGATCCCCAGCACGTCCAGTTCCACGCCGCGGGTGACCAGGGCGATCTCCGGCGCCATGTGCAGCGGGATCTCCGGGGTGGTGTGCAGGGCGATGGCGGTCCAGACCCGCTGCGCCGGCTCGCCGGTGATGCCGTGGGCCGCCAGGAAGCGGCGGGCCTCGTCGGCACCGTCGATCTCGAACCGCTGGTCGGTCCGGGCGAAGCGGCCGGTGAGGCCGAGGTCGTGGAACATCGCACCCACGTACAGCAGCTCCGGGTCGAACTCCAGCCCCTGTTCGGCGCCGCGCAGCGCCCCGAACAGGAACACCCGGCGCGAGTGGTCGAACAGCAGGGGCGAGGCCGCCTCCCGCACCAGTTCGGTCGCCTCCCGGGCCAGGGCGCTGTCCGGGACGCGCACGCCCGCGATCGTCTTGTTCGTCATGGTTCCTCCGCGTTCATTCGTTTCGGGGGCTGTTCGGTCGACTCCTCCACCCTCGCCCGGTGGCGTACGCTGCCGCCATGTCGGTACGGACAGCAGGACCTCGGATTCGGACATGACGCGCCTGGTCGCCTTCCTCGTGTTCGACGGGGTGACGCTGCTCGACGTCAGCGGTCCGCTGGAGGTGTTCCACCAGGCCGGCCGGCTCGGCCACCCGTACCGGACCGTCCTGGTCTCCCCGGGCGGCGGCACCGTGACCGCCTCCAACGGCGTGGCCCTGGCGGACACCGCCGCACCGGAGGACGTCCAGGGAGCACCCGGCCCCCGGGAACCCCTCGACACCCTGGTCGTCGCCGGCGCCGACCACCTGGCCGCCCGGGGCCCGGACGCGCCCCTGCTCGCCGCCGCGGAGGGCCTCGCCGGGCGGGCCCGGCGGGTCGCCTCGGTGTGCAGCGGCGCCTTCGTGCTCGCCGCGCTGGGGCTGCTGGACGGCCGCCGGGCCACCACCCACTGGCGCCACGCCACCGCCCTCGCGCTCCGCCACCCCGGGGTGCGGGTCGAACCCGACGCCCTGCACGTCCGGGACGGCCGCTACCACACCAGCGCCGGCATCAGCGCGGGCATCGACCTCGCCCTCGCCCTGGTCGAGCACGACCACGGCGCCGAGGCCGCCCGCGCCATCGCCCGCGAGCTGGTCGTCTTCGTGCAGCGCCCGGGCGGCCAGTCGCAGTTCTCCACCGCCCTGGCCACCCCGCCCGCCCGCAGCGGCCTGCTGCGCACGCTCACCGACGCCGTCCTCGCCGACCCGGGCGCCGACCACAGCCTGCCCGCGATGGCCGCCGCGGCCGCCGTCAGCACCCGCCACCTGACCCGGCTCTTCCAGGCCGAGCTGAACACCACCCCGGCCCGCTGGGTCGAGCGCGTCCGCCTCGACCGCGCCCAACAGCTGCTCCTCGACGGCCACGGCATCACCGCCGCCGCCCGGCTCAGCGGCCTGGGCAGCGACGAGACCCTGCGCCGCGCCTTCGCCCGCCGGCTGGGCACCACGCCCACCGAGTTCCGCAACCGCTTCACCACCACGGCCGCCCCGAACGCCCCGAGCCCCTGACGCCCCCCGCGACGGCGGCACGGCCCCTCCCGGGGAAGTCCCGCGACCGGACGCCGGACCACGCCGGGCCGCGCCGAACCGCAGGGCGACGCCGGACCGCCGGCCCCGCGCGGAAGCGTTGACGTCGGATTCACGCCAGCCCAACCCCCGGTCGGATTGGTGGACTTCGGGTGACATACCCACCACCCACCGACGGGACCTCCGGCATGCCGACCGGCACCACCCTCAGCTCGACCCGGCCCACCCCGAAGCCGCCCACCCCGAAGTCCCGCCCCCGCAACGGCGGCGGCACCCTCGCCGTCCTCGCCGTGACGACCGGCGTCTTCTCCATCGTCACCACCGAGATCCTCCCGATCGGCCTGCTGACCCCGATCGGCGCCACCTTCCGGATCTCCGACGGCACGGCCGGGCTGATGATGACCCTGCCGGGCATCGTCGCCGCGGTGGCCGCCCCCGTGGTGACCGTCGCGACCAGGCGTGCGGACCGGCGGACGATGCTCTGCGCGCTGCTGCTGGTCCTGACCCTGGCGGACCTGCTCAGCGCCCTGGCCCCCGCCTACTGGGCGGTGTTGGCCGCCCGGGTCGCCCTCGGTCTGGTCATCGGGGCGTTCTGGTCGATCGGTTCCGGGCTCGCCCCGCGCCTCGTCCCGGAGCACCGGCAGGCCCGGGCCAACACGCTGATCTTCTCCGCCGTCCCGCTCGGCTCGGTGCTCGGCGTGCCGGCGGGGGTGTTCCTCGGCTCCGTGGCCGGCTGGCGGGCGGCCTTCCTGGCGATGGCGGCGCTGACCGTGCTCGCGCTGGCCGCCCTCCTGCGGTCGCTGCCGCCGCTGCCCCCGCTGACCGCCACCGGGCTGGGCGTGCTGCGCGGACTGCTGGCCGGCCGGGGCACCCGGACCGGGATCGCGGTGACCTTCCTGATCGTGCCGGCCCACTTCGGCAGCTACACCTACGTCACCCCGTTCCTCACCGGCACCACCCACGCCGGCCCCGGCCTGGTCACCGCCCTGCTGCTGGGCTACGGCGCCGCCGGACTGCTCGGCAACGTCCTGGCCGGCGGCCGGGCGGCCGGGGCACTGCGTCCGGTGTTCGGCACGGCGGCCGTGCTGCTCGCCGCCGCGGCCCTGCTGCTGCCGCTGCTGGGCACCGGCGGTCCGGGCGCCGCCGTCCTGCTGGCCCTCTGGGGCGTGGCGTACGGCGCCGTCCCGGTCTGTTCGCTCAGCTGGTTCCTCGCCGCGGCCCCGCACGCCCCGGAGGGTGCCGGGGTGGTCTTCACCTCGGCGTTCCAGGCCGGCTTCTCGATCGGCGCGCTGACCGGCGGGCTGGTGGTGGACCACTCCTCCCCCGCCACGGTCATGCTGCTCGGCGGGGCGGTCGCCCTGCTCGCCGCGGCCACCGTGTGGCGGTACGGCCACCGGGTCCGTCCCGAGCCGACACCCTGAACACCCGCGCCCCGACCCTGGCCGTCGGCACGGTTCGTGGCGAGAATGCCGGGGTGCCGTCGACCCGCCCGCCCGTCCTGCGGGGTGGGCGGGCGGCGCCGGCCGGGACGGTCCCGGGCGGGTGCGGACGGAAGGACGGCCGGCGGATGGTCGACCAGCAGAGTGGCCCGGCGTTCCAGGGGCGGTTCGGCGACTACCAGACCGAGATCTACCTGCGCGGGCTCGGCGGCGTCCTGCCGACGATGCCGATGGCCTTCGCCGAGCTGGAGGCGCGGGCGGGCGCGGCGCTGCCGCCCTCGGTGCTCTCCTATGTCGCGGGCGGCGCGGGCGACGAGGCCACCCAGCGCGCGAACGTGGCCGCCTTCGGGCGGTGGGGCCTGGTGCCGCGGATGATGGTCGGCGCGAGCACGCGGGACCTGTCGGTGGAGCTGTTCGGCCAGCGGCTGCCGACCCCGCTGTTCATGGCGCCGATCGGGGTGATCGGCCTGTGCGCGCAGGACGGCCACGGGGACCTGGCCACCGCCCGGGCCGCCGCCCGGACCGGCGTCCCGATGGTCGCCTCCACCCTGACGGTCGATCCGCTGGAGCAGGTGGCCGCCGAGTTCGGCGACACCCCCGGCTTCTTCCAGCTCTACACCCCCACCGACCGGGCACTGGCGGAGAGCCTGGTCCACCGGGCGGAGGCCGCGGGCTACCGGGGCATCGTCGTCACCCTGGACACCTGGGTCACCGGCTGGCGCCCGCGCGACCTGGCCACCGCCAACTTCCCGCAGCTGCGCGGCCACTGCCTGGCCAACTACACCTCCGACCCGGTGTTCCGCGCCCGCCTCGCCAGGGCGCCGGAGGAGGACGTGCGGGCGGCCGTCCTGGAGTGGGCCGGCGTCTTCGGCAACCCGCTGACCTGGGACGACCTTCCCTGGCTGCGCTCGCTCACCGACCTGCCGATCCTCCTCAAGGGCATCTGCCACCCCGAGGACGTCCGCCGCGCCAGGGACGGCGGCGTCGACGGCGTCTACTGCTCCAACCACGGCGGCCGCCAGGCCAACGGCGGCCTGGCCGCCCTCGACGTGCTCCCCGACGTGGTCGCGGCCGCCGACGGACTGCCCGTCCTCTTCGACTCGGGCGTCCGCTCGGGCACCGACGTCGTCAAGGCGCTCGCCCTCGGCGCCACCGCCGTCGGCGTGGGCCGCCCGTACGCCTACGGCCTGGCGCTGGAGGGCACCGACGGCATCGTCCACGTGCTGCGGTCACTGCTCGCCGAGGCCGACCTCCTGATGGCCGTCGACGGCTACCCCACCCTCGACTCGCTCCGTGCGGACGGCGCACTGCGCCGGACCTGACGCCGGGTGAAGTCCCGGTGTCCAACGGTGCCCGACCGCGACCTGCGGGGCTTGCCGGGACATTCGGGACGGCCCTACGCTCGAAGGCACAAATCGGGTCCGTACGTTCCCGTACGCTGGGAGGTCCGCCATCATCCGCGTCCTGCTGACCGCCTTCGAACCGTTCGGCCGCGATCCCCTGAGTTCGTCCCTGGAGGCGGGCCGGCTGGTCGCCGCCGGTCCGCCGGCCGGAGTGGCCCTGGAGTTCGCCGGGCTGCCCTGGGTGTACGGCGACTCGATCGCCGAACTGCGCCGGGCGGTGGCCCGGTTCGAGCCGGACCTGGTCATCGCCACCGGCCAGGGCGGCAACCGCCCGGACCTCACGGTCGAGCGGGTGGCGGTCAACCTCGACGACGCCGTCCGCGCTCCCGACCGGAAGGGCAACCAGCCGGTCGACCAACCGGTCGTGCCGGAGGGCCCGGCCGCCTACTTCTCCTCGCTGCCGGTCAAGGCCTGCGTGGCGGCGGTCCAGCTGGCCGGGATCCCGGCCACCGTCTCGCACACCGCCGGCACCCACCTCTGCAACCACGTCTTCTACGGGCTGGCGCACCTGATCGCCACCGAACGCCCGGAGCTGCGCGGAGGGTTCGCGCGTCTGCCGTACCTGCCGAGCCAGGTGTCCGGCCGGGACACGAGCGCGTCGATGTCGGCGGAGACGGCGGCCGAGGGGGTGCGCATCCTGATCCGCAGCGCCGTGGCCGCCCTCCACTCGCCGCCCGTCGGCACGGTGGCCGGCCCGCGCCGACGGACCTGGCTGCCCCGCCGGGGCGGCTGACCGCCCGGGCCCTCGTCGACCGGACCGGTCGACGAGGGCCCGTCAGCGCGGGCCGGTTCCGTCCACGGAGGCCCGTCCGGTCAGCGTGGGCCGGGGTCGCTGGTGCCGGGGCGGCCGTTCTCCAGGTGTCCGGCCCAGCGGCGGCGGAAGGCCGGACCGTCCGCGGCCGCGACCGTGACGTCGTACCAGCGGCGGTCGGCGGGCAGCTCGAAGGTGAACCGGGCCGAGGCGCCGGGGCGGAGGGAGCGGCTCTGCTTCGAGCCCTTCGCGTAGGCGTTCTCGGCGGTGACCGTCCGGGTCACCGGCCCGTGGTTGGCGACCGTGACGCGCACCTGGTTCTTCGACGGGTCGAAGCGCGCCACCAGCCCGGCCCGGGCCGTGCCCTCGAACTCCTGCACCGAGCCGTTCGGGCCGTGGGCGGCCAGGTGGTAGTCGCCGGCGCCGGTCAGCGGCCAGAAGTCGGCGAAGGTGTCGCCGGCCGAGACGGTGTAGCGGCGCGGGGCGGCCGTCGGCGCCGTCCGGTCGTAGACGTAGAGCCACGCGCCGACCGAGCCCCGGTTCTCCAGTTCGAGCCGGAACTGCCCGGCGGTGTCCGTCTCCTCCTCGTTGACCCGCAGGTCGTACGGGAGGGCGCGGGCGGGCCGGGTGCCCGGCTCCTGGGTGGGCATCCGCTGCGGCAGCGGCACCTGGTAGGGCTTGCCCTGCGAGGCGATCGGCGCGGGCACTGGGATCCGGACGCGCCGCGCGTCGGTGCCCCGGAAGTCGAGCGCCGAGGTGAGGTCGCCGCAGACCGACCGGCGCCAGGCGCTGATGTTGGGCTCCTCGATGCCGAACCGGGCCTCCAGGAACCGCAGCACCGAGGTGTGGTCGAAGGTCTCCGAGCAGACCCAACCACCGCGCGACCACGGGGAGATGACCATCAGCGGCACCCGCGGCCCGAGGCCGATCGGCTGGAGGCCGCCCGGGTCGGCGCCGGGGACCAGCGGGCTCATCTCGCCCGGGTACTTCGAGAGGTCCAGCAGCTCGTCGCCGAGGCTCGCCTCCAGGTCGGCGGAGACCATGCCCGGGCCGCCCGGACGGCTGGCGACCGGCGGCATCGGCGGGACGACGTGGTCGAACAGGCCGTCGTTCTCGTCGTAGTTGATGAGGAAGACGGTCCGCCCCCAGACCTCGGGGTTCGCGGTGAGCGCGTCCAGTACGAGGTTGATGTAGTACGCGCCGTCGGTGGGCGTCGCGGAGGGGTGCTCGCTGTACTTGTACGGCGGGACGATCCAGGAGACCTGCGGCAGCCGGCCCTGCTCGACGTCGGCCCGGAACTCCTTGAGCGTGTGGTCGGTGGCACCCTTCTCCACCAGCGGGCCCGACGCGCCCTCGGCCACCTGGTACCGCTCGAAGAACATCAGCGAGTTGTCGGTGTAGTTGTCCGTCGGCGTGCCCGGCTCGCCCGAACCGCCCTGGTAGAGCTTCCAGCTGACCCCGGCCGCCTCCAGGCGCTCGGGGTACGTCGTCCAGGTGTAGCCGTTGGTGTCGTTGCGCTCCCACAGGCCGGGCCCGTTGGGCCGGCGGCCGTACGCGTTGCGCGGGTCGCTGGTGCCGGTCCAGAGGTAGATCCGGTTGGGGGCGGTGTCGGCGTGGACGGAGCAGAAGTACGCGTCGCAGACGGTGAAGGCCTCGGCCAGCGCGAAGTGGTACGGCAGGTCCTGGCGCTTGAGGTGGCCCATCGTCATGACGTCCTGCTTCTGGTTCACCCACTGGTCGTGGCGCCCCTCGTTCCAGGCGAGGTGACCGCTGCTCCAGCCGTGGTCGGTACCGGCCTGGTACTCGGTGGTGTTCCTGGGGTCGATGTACCAGGGCAGCACCTCCTGCTCGGAGGCCGGCAGGCCGCGGTCGTGGTAGCGGCCGGTCTTCACGGCGGCGGCGGGCTGGTGCCAGTTCGGCCGGCCGTTCGGCAGCAGCGTGGGCCGGGGGTCGTCGAACCCGCGGACGCCGCGCAGGGTGCCGAAGTAGTGGTCGAAGGAACGGTTCTCCTGCATCAGGATGACGACGTGCTCGACGTCCTCGATCGAACGGGTCCTGCCGATCGCGGGCAGCGCCATGGCCTTGGCAACCGCGGGCGGAAAGGCGGCGAGGCCGGCGGCGGCCGCGGAGGCGCCGCCCAGTTGGAGGAAACGGCGCCGGTCGATGGAGGCCACGTGGTGTCCTTCGCGTCGTGAGTGCATGGTCGGACGAGAAGGCTCGACCATAGGGGCCCACGAACCGTCATGTACACGGTCCTCCAGCGAACGCCGCATGATCATTCGACCAACACCCCGACAACGCGAAGAACCCCCATCCGGGACCCGGATGGGGGCTCTTCTGAAGAATTGTTCGGCGGCGTCCTACTCTCCCACAGGGTCCCCCCTGCAGTACCATCGGCGCTGTAAGGCTTAGCTTCCGGGTTCGGAAT
>NZ_JBHVVE010000023.1:0-145796 GCF_042883725.1 Kitasatospora sp. NPDC058184 | reverse complement strand
GGCCCGCCGCTTCCGGGAAGGAAGCGGCGGGCCGCCGGTGGAGCCGTGCGGGGCGGGCTCAGATGAGGCCCAGCTCCTGGACCGCGTCGCGCTCCTCGGTCAGCTCCTTGACCGAGGCGTCGATGCGGGCGCGCGAGAAGTCGGAGATCTCCAGGCCCTGGACGATCTCGAACTTGCCGTCCTTGGTGGTGACCGGGAAGGAGGAGATCAGGCCCTCCGGAACGCCGTAGGAGCCGTCGGAGACGACACCCATGGAGGTCCAGTCGCCCTCGGCGGTGCCGTTGACCCAGGTGTGCACGTGGTCGATGGCGGCGTTGGCGGCCGAGGCGGCCGAGGAGGCGCCACGGGCCTCGATGATGGCGGCGCCGCGCTTGGCGACGGTCGGGATGAAGTCGTTCTCCAGCCAGGCCAGGTCGCTGCCGACGGCCTCGAAGGCCGGCTTGCCGGCGATCTCGGCCTGGAAGACGTCCGGGTACTGGGTCGCGGAGTGGTTGCCCCAGATGGTGACGCGCTTGATGTCCGAGACCAGGGCGCCGGTCTTGGCGGACAGCTGGCCGACGGCGCGGTTGTGGTCCAGGCGGGTCATCGCGGTGAAGCGCTCGGCCGGGACGTCCGGGGCGTTGCGCTGGGCGATCAGGGCGTTGGTGTTGGCCGGGTTGCCGACGACCAGGACCTTGATGTCGTCCGCGGCGTGGTCGTTGATGGCCTTGCCCTGCGGGCCGAAGATGCCGCCGTTGGCCTGCAGCAGGTCGCCGCGCTCCATGCCCGCGGTGCGCGGACGGGCGCCGACCAGCAGCGCGACGTTGGCGCCGTCGAAGGCCTCGTTCGGGTTGTCCGTGATGGTGATGTCGCGCAGCAGCGGGAAGGCGCAGTCGACGAGCTCCATGGCGGTGCCCTCGGCGGCCTTGAGGCCCTGCGGGATCTCCAGGAGGCGCAGGTTCACCGGCACGTCGGCGCCGAGCAGGTGGCCCGAGGCGATGCGGAAGAGCAGCGCGTAGCCGATCTGGCCGGCCGCGCCGGTGATGGTGACGTTGACGGGGGTGCGGGTCATTTCTACCTTCTCCAGCAAATCGCCAGGCGCCCCAGGCACACCGGCACTGGAGCCAGGATGATCTCTCTCGACGTCGAGAGACCGGCGTCAGGTTATCGCAAAGGGAAGCGTACGCCTGGTGTCCCGGCGTGGCTGATGCGTCACAGAAGAAAGGCGGCCCCCGCCCGGGCCCTGGATTTCCATGGCGTCGGGCGGGGGCCGTCACGGGCCGCGGGTCAGTGCCGGGGCCGGCCCATCAGCTGGCCGATGTTGTCGAGCAACGGGATCTGCACCCACGGGTTCGGCTGCGCCACCAGGGTCAGCAGCACGATCGAGAGGCCCAGGAAGCTCAGCACGATCACGTCGGTGAAGCGGCTGCGCACCGCCAGCATCCCGACCTCGGGCAGCACCAGCCGCAGCACCGCGCCGAGCAGCACGCCGCCGCCGAGGATCAGCAGCCCGTACTTGAAGCCGTCCTTGAAGTCGGCGAACCAGGTGACCGCGAGGCCGGCGCCGACGACCAGCAGGACGAGCGTGATCGGCCACTGCCGGACCGGCAGGGCGTGATCGCGTCCGAGGGCCGCGGCCGAGCCCTCGGGCGGCAGGGTGCCGGTGGTCTTGACCGGCCTGCGGCGGGACCGGGCCGATCGCGGTTCAGTCATGCTCGCCGTCCCTGGGGTGTCAGATGCCGGCGCGGCGCTCGGCCGCCTCGACGATGTTGTTGAGCAGCATCGCGCGGGTCATCGGGCCCACGCCGCCGGGGTTCGGGGAGATCCAGCCGGCCACCTCGGCCACCCCCGGGTGCACGTCGCCGACGATCTTGCCCTCGCTGCGGCTGACGCCCACGTCCAGCACCGCCGCGCCCGGCTTGACGTCCTCCGGCTTGACCAGGTGCGGCACGCCGGCGGCGGCCACGATGATGTCGGCCTTGCGCAGGTGGGCGCCGAGGTCCCGGGTGCCGGTGTGGCACAGGGTGACGGTGGCGTTCTCGCTGCGGCGGGTCAGCAGCAGGCCGATCGAACGGCCGACGGTGACGCCGCGGCCGACCACGACCACCTCGGCGCCGTTGATCTCGACGTCGTGGCGGCGCAGCAGCTCGACGATGCCGAGCGGGGTGCACGGCAGCGGGCCGTCGATGCCCAGGGCGAGCCGGCCGAGCGAGGTCGGGTGCAGGCCGTCGGCGTCCTTGTCCGGGTCCATCAGCTCCAGGACCGGGTTCTGGTCCAGGCCCTTGGGCAGCGGCAGCTGGACGATGTAGCCGGTGCAGGTCGGGTCGGCGTTGAGCTCGCGGACGACGTTCTCCACGTCCTCCTGGGTGGCGGTGGCGGGCAGCTCGCGCTGGATCGAGGCGATGCCGACCTCGGCGCAATCCTTGTGCTTCCCGTTCACGTACCAGCGGCTGCCCGGGTCGTCGCCGACCAGGACGGTGCCGAGGCCGGGCGTGACGCCCTTCGCCTTGAGGGCCGCCACGCGGGCGGCGAGTTCGGACTTGATCGCGGCGGCGGTGGCCTTGCCATCGAGAATCTGGGCAGTCATGACCCCATTCTCCCGGATCGCCGGGGGTCTCCGTACCGAGGGCGTCCGACCGCTCGGGCCGCGGTTCCGGGGGTGGCCGGGCCGGGGAACGGGCGCGCGGCCGGGCGGGGGAACAGCCGGGGGAACCGGCGGGTGAACGGACGGGTACGAAGGTCCACCGCACATTGCGGTTGCGCCACAGTCTCGGCGCGGCACGCGGAACCGGCTGGACAGGGCGCCGTCGTCCGGATGACGATAAGCGCATTCCCGCCGCGAACCGGCCCGGTGACGGGCCGACGGACCCGCGGTGGGGCGTACCCGGGGGAAAGAGCCAGTGAGCCGACCAGAGCAGAGCCAGCAGTCCGACCGCGGGGGCACCGTCCCGCCCGCACCGCATCCGTCGGCTGCCTCGCGCCCCTGACGCTCACCACGCTGCCGAGCCGCGGCGCCCGTCACCGCCGCCGGGCTGTCACCCCGCTCGGCTAACGTCCCCTTCGGCCGGTGACCCTCGTCACCGGCCGGCACCGGGCCGTCAGCGTCCCGTCCCCGCGTCCCCGCAACTGCCCGGAGGCATCCATGAGTTACCCGCCCGACCCGAACAACCCGTACGGCCAGCCGCAGGCCGCCCCGGGCTACGGCTACCCGCAGCAGGCCCCGCCGCCGCAGGCCGCCCCGGGCTACGGCTACCCGCAGGCCGCCCCGGCCTACGGCTACGCGCCGATGGCCCCGCCGTCCATGCCGGGCCTGGTGACCACCGCCCGCGTGCTGCTGTTCATAGTCGGCGGCGTGCAGACGCTGCTCGCGATCCTCTACATGGTCATCGGGGCGGTCGCCAAGGACGCCACCAACGCCACCCGGGCCGCGAGCGAGGACAACCCGTTCACCGCGCTGGGCGACGCCGCCGCCGGCGTCCTGATCGTCGTCGCCGTGCTGTTCGGCCTGTTCGCCGCGCTCTCCATCACGCTCGGCGCGAAGTTCGGCAAGGGCGGCAACGCCGTCCGGGTCACCACCATCGTGTACGGCTCGCTCGGCGCCCTGATCGGCCTGCTGATCCTGCTGGGCGCCATCACCGGCGGCACCGCGGTCGGCCTGGTCATGGCCCTGCTCTGGCTGGCGATCAGCATCATCTGGATCACCGCCATGTGCGTCCAGGACGGCGTCAACTGGTTCAACCGGCCGCGGTACTGACCGGCCCGCAGGACCACGCCGGAGCGGCCCGGCTCCCTCCTCGGAGGGGGCCGGGCCGCTCTGTCGTTCCGTCACGCCGTCACGCCGGCGGCGGGATCAGTGGAAGAAGTGCCGCGCGCCGGTGAAGTACATGGTCACGCCGGCCTCGGCGGCCGCCGCGACGACCTCCTCGTCACGGATCGAGCCGCCGGGCTGGACGATCGCCTTGACGCCGGCCGCGATCAGGATCGCCGGACCGTCCGCGAACGGGAAGAAGGCGTCCGAGGCCGCGTAGGCGCCCTTGGCACGCTCGCCGGCCCGCTCGACCGCGAGCTTGCAGGAGTCCACCCGGTTGACCTGGCCCATGCCGACGCCGACCGAGGCGCCGTCCTTGGCCAGCAGGATCGCGTTGGACTTGACGGCCCGGCAGGCCCGCCAGGCGAAGGCCAGCTCGGCCAGCTCGGCCGCGGTCAGCGCCTCGCCGGTGGCGAGGGTCCAGTTCGCCGGGTCGTCGCCCTCGGCGTGCACCCGGTCGGCGTCCTGGAGCAGCACGCCGCCGGAGACCGGGCGCACCTCCTGGCGGTTGGCCGGGGCCTCGGGGGCGAGCAGCACCCGCAGGTTCTTCTTGCGGGTGAGCACCTCCAGGGCGCCCTCCTCGTAGCCGGGGGCCACGACGACCTCGGTGAAGATCGGGGCGATCTGCTCGGCCAGCGCCACGGTGACCGGGCGGTTGACGGCGATCACGCCGCCGTACGCGGAGACCGGGTCGCACTCGTGGGCCTTGCGGTGCGCCTCGGCGACGTCGGCGCCGGTCGCGATGCCGCACGGGTTGGCGTGCTTGATGATCGCGACGGCCGGCTCGGCGTGGTCGTAGGCGGCGCGGCGGGCGGCGTCGGTGTCGACGTAGTTGTTGTACGACATCTCCTTGCCGTGCAGCTGCTGCGCGCCGGCCAGGCCGCCGGTGCCGTCGCTGTACAGCGCGGCGCCCTGGTGCGGGTTCTCGCCGTAGCGCAGCACGTTCTGGCGCTCCCAGGTGGCGCCGAGGAACTCGGGGAAGCGCTCGTCGCTGGGCGCGTAGCCGGCCTCGAACCAGGAGGCGACGGCCACGTCGTAGGCGGCGGTGTGGGCGAACGCGGCACCGGCCAGGCGCTTGCGGGTGGCCAGGTCGAAGCCGCCCTCCTGGGCGGCCTTCAGCACGTCGCCGTAGCGGGCCGGGTCGACCACCACGGCCACCGAGGGGTGGTTCTTGGCGGCGGCGCGCACCATGCTCGGGCCGCCGATGTCGATCTGCTCGACGCACTCGTCCGGGGTGGCGCCGGAGGCGACGGTGGCCTTGAACGGGTAGAGGTTCACCACGACCAGGTCGAAGGGCTCGACGCCGAGCTCGGCCAGCTGGGCGCGGTGCGACTCCAGCCGCAGGTCGGCCAGCACGCCGGCGTGCACGCGGGGGTGCAGCGTCTTCACGCGCCCGTCCAGGCACTCCGGGAAGCCGGTCAGCTCGGAGACCTCGGTCACCGGGACGCCGGCGGCGGCGATCCGGCCGGCGGTGGAGCCGGTGGAGACGATGGCGACCCCGGCGGCGTGCAGGCCCTGGGCCAGCTCCTCCAGACCGGTCTTGTCGTACACGCTGATCAGCGCGCGACGGATCGGACGAACGTTCTCCGAAACGGGCGTGGTGGTGGAGCTGGCACTCATGCCGGAATCCATACCTTTCGGTCCTCGATGCGGTGACCCTCGCGGGCCAGCCGGCCCACGATGTCGACGAGCAGCTTGCGCTCGACAGTCTTGATGCGCTCGTGCAGCGCTTCGCCGCCATCGGCGTGGTCGGCGTCGACGACCTCGACGACGCCCTGCGCGATGATCGGCCCGGTGTCCACGCCGGAGTCGACCAGGTGGACGGTGCAGCCGGTGACCTTCACCCCGTACGCGAGCGCGTCGGTGACGCCGTGGGCGCCGGGGAAGGCGGGCAGCAGTGCGGGGTGGGTGTTGACGATCCGCCCGGTGAAGGCGGCGATGAACTCGGGGCCGAGGATCTTCATGAAACCGGCCGTGACCACCAGGTCCGGCCGGTACTCGGCGACGGAGGCGGTCAGCGCGCGGTCCCAGGCGGCCCGGTCCGGGTGGTCCTTCACCCGGTGGACGAAGGTCGGCAGGCCCGCCTTCTCCGCCCGCTCCAGACCGGCGATCCCGTCCCGGTCCGCACCGACGGCGAGGATCTCGGCGCCGTACGCCGGATCGGCGGCGGCCTCGATCAGCGCCTGCAGGTTGGTGCCGGAGCCGGAGACCAGCACGACCAGGCGGGCCGGTCCGGGCGTACGGGGCGGGAAGTGCTGGGCGGGGGCGGCGGCCACTGCGCGTTTCTCCGTAGGTCGGGCGCCGTCCGCTGGTACGTCCACCGGCGGTGGGGCCACTACGAACGGCAGGTCGAGCGAGGGGGAACTCCGGGGAAACCCGCCGCGACGCGGGCCCGGGGGAACCTCTGTGGGCTGCTGACCGTCACCACGATAACGGCTGGTCGGACGGCCTCCGCACCCTCCCGGCGGCGCTACGCGCGTAGTTGAGACGGGGATCTCCTCCGGCCCGCCGCACCGGAGTTGCCCCGGCCCGCACCGGCCCGCCGACGGGCCGCGGGCGACCCGACGGACGGCCGCCGGACCATCCCGCCGGACGGCCGCCGGATCGGCCTGCGGGATCATTGGGGCGCGGAAGACCGCTCCGACCCGAGAACCTCCGAACGAGCCCCGACCGAGAAGGAATGGCTGAACCCATGAGCAGCGGCGACGACACCGGCGAGCGCAACCCCTTCGCGCCGCCGCCGGCGGATACCCCGGACCAGCCGTGGCAGCCGCGCAGCCCCTGGGCCGGCGGGGGCCAGGACGGCTCCGGCGGGCCGGCAGGCCCCGGCGGCGAGGACGGCGGACGCCCGCAGCTTCCGCCGCCGTGGGGCCCCGGCGGCGACGGCCGCCCCGGCCAGCGGCCGCCGGCCCCGCAGCCGCCCCGGCTCGACCCCGCGGACCCGGCCCACCGCAAGGCCCGCAACGCCGCGCTGGCCGGACCGTTCGCGCTGGTCTGCCTGTTCACGGGGTTCCACTGGATCGCCCTGCTGGCCGGGGCGCTCGGCATCGTCTGGGGCGTCGGCGCGCTCCGGGCCCGGCGGCCCGCCCCGGCCGCCGGCGCGCTCGCCGGGCCGGGCGGCCCGCACCCCGTCGCCCCCGCGTCGAACCCGCTCACCCCGGCCGCGCTCGCCGGGATCCTGACCGGCGCGATGACCATCGTGGTCGCCACCTCGGTGATCGGCCTCGGGTACCACTACCGCGAGTACGTCACCTGCGTCCAGGACTCGCTGACCTCCGTCGGCGCCCAGAACTGCGACCGGTACGCGCCGCAGTGGTACGTGGACTTCACCGGGAACGCCGAGTAGCCGGGCCTCCGGGACCGGTCGGGTCTCCCGGGCGGCTCATTCGGTCCGGTCCGCGCGGGCGGCCTGATCCGTGCGGACGGCCTGATCCTCAGGGCCGGCCGGGTCCCGGTCCTCGGGGCCCGGTTCGTCGGCGGTCCCGACGCCCGGTCCGGAGAGCCGCAGCACCAGGGCGTACGTACCGGCGCGCAGTTCCAGTGCGCCCCGGCGGGCCTGCCGCACGAGCCGGGCGTACACGCCCCCGCCGTCCGCCGGGCCCAGCGTGCGGTACCGGACCAGCAGCGCCCCCGGGACGGCGACCAGCGCGATCCAGCCCGCCGCCGCCGGGCCCGTCCACGGCACCGGCCCCACCCAGGCCAGCCGCTCCCCCGCCAGCGCCCCGCCGGAGAGCCAGCCCAGCACCGCCGCCCCGGCCCCGACCGACAGCGCCGCCGCCAGCGCGGCCACCGCCGTCGCGGCCGGCGGCCACGGCTCGGGCCGCTCCCCCGACCCGGCGCCCGGCAGCCGCCGGCCCGCCGCCGCCCGGCCCAGCAGCACCGCCGGCACCACCCCGGCCAGCAGCGGCAGCACCGACACCGCGAGCCGCCAGCCGCCCGGCCCGTCCGCCGGCAGCAGGGCGAACAGCGGGAACTCCGGCACCGGGCCCAGCGCCGTACCGACCGGCGACACCACCGTCCCGGCGCCCACCGCGAAGCCCGGACCCAGCGCGTACGCCGCGCCCCACAGCACCGCGTTCGGCAGCAGCACCAGCGCGAGCAGCAGCAGCCCCACCACCGCGACGGGCCCGCTCCCCAGCAGCGCCATCCCGCGCCCGCCGCCGGCCACCGCGTCCAGCACCGCCGAGCACACCACCAGCAGGCCGCCCGCCGCGACCAGCCCGGCCCCGGCCGCCAGCGCCGCGGCCCGGACCACCGGCGCGCCGTCGACCGGGCGGTACGGGGGCGGGAGGAGGTCCAGCGGGGAGTCGGCCGGCACGTCGAGGACGGTCACCGAACGGGCCCCGGCGGCCGTCGCCAGGCCCGCGACCGACGCCACCACCAGGACGTCCAGCAGCACCCGGCTGCGGAACAGCCCGTCGCCCGCGCAGTGCAGCGCCACCCCCACGGCCACCGCGCAGTACCCCGCCCACACCGCCGCCGGGCCGCCCCAGCGCGGGCGCGGCCCACGCCGTGCCGCCACCCCGGCGGCCGCCCGGTGGAGCCGGACCACGGCCAGGACGCCGAGCAGCAGCGGAGTGACGGTCAGCGGGGCGTCCGTCGGCCCGCGCAGCAGCGGCGCCCCGTGCCCGAGCAGCCAGAGCACCCCCGCCAACCGGGTGACAGCGGCCGCGCCGTCGTCCGCGTACGGCGTCGCGACCCAGAGCCCGAGCACCGGCAGCCCGACCGCCGCCAGGCCGACCAGCGCCGTCCGCACTCCCGCCAACAGGTCGGCCAGCGCGGGGCGTCCGCCCAACACGCCGGGCGGTTCCAGGATCGGACGACCCATCAGCTGCGTCATGGGCCACATGGTGCCAAGGCGACTCGCCATGCTCCGTGAAGCGCCAAACCGCCGCCGTGTCCCAGATTATTGGCTTATGCGCATTTTCAGACCCTGCCCCCAAGCCGCCGGCGCCCCGGCCCGGAGCGTCTGATGACCACGCCACCCACCGCCGACTCCCCCACCCCGGAGCGCCACCGCAAGCCCGACCATGCCGGGACCGACGCGGGCCGCCTGCTGCGGAAACTGACCCCCCGTGAGGCCCAGACCCTGGCCCACCTCGCGGCCGGCCACGACCTCCCCCGCACCGCCGCCGCCCTCGGGGTCACCCCGAACACCGCCCGCAGCTACCTCCAGCGCGCCCTGCGCAAACTCGGCACCCGCACCGAGGCGGAGGCCTTCGCCCTGCTGGCGGGCGCGCTGCCGCACCCCCCGGACCCCGGCCCGGCCGGGCGCCCGGCGAACCCCGCCGGCCTCGCCCCGGCCGCCGCCGGCCCCGGAGCGGGGGCAGCGGCGGGGACAGGCGGGGACGCGACCGGGAAGCGGCGCCGCACCCGGAGCGGGAAGCCCGCCCCGGCACCCTCCGGCGGCACCCCGCGGGCCACCGCCGACGAGCGCGCGCGGACGGCCCGGCCGACGCGGGGCGTGGAGGGCGGCGCGAGCCCCGGGGCTCCGGCCGAGGATCCGCGCCAGGCCTCCACGAGGGGCGCCGCCCCCGGGCGCGCGCAGGGGGCGTGCACGCCCGCGCTCCCGGCCGGAGGCGCCGCCACGGACCACGGGCCGACGGCCGCTGCCGACCCCGGCCCACCCGGCGGCGGAAGCGAGTCGGCGCCCCCTGCCGATCCCGGTCGGCACGCTGACGCCCCCGACACCGGACAAGACCGGACGGAGAACTCCCCGTCCGCGGACCCCGGCCACGCGCCGACGGCCGCCACGGACGCGGACGGCCGCGGCGGCGCACCGTACCGGGCCCCGGCCGCGCAGGATGCCGACGGAGCGCAGCCGGCACCCGACCCCGTGGAGCGCGCGTCCGCCGACCCCGGGCAGGCACCGAAGGAGCACGCCACCCCCGCCGGGCGCGGCCCCGTCAGCCCCGGCCGGGCGGCGCTGGCCGCCGCCGCGCCCTCGAGCGCGGAGGACGACCTCGACGCGGAGGCCCCGGCGGTCACCTTCGAGGAGCTCTACGAGACCGTCCACACCCGGCTGGTGCAGCAGGTGTTCCTGCTGACCGCCTGCCGGCACCGGGCGGTGCACTGCGTCCGGCGGGCGTTCGGGGAGGCGCGCCGGAGCTGGGGCGCGGTCACCGCTTCGGGGAACCCGGAGGGGTGGGTGCGGGTACGCGCCTGCGAGCTGGCGCTGTCCCCGTGGCACCGGGGCGGGCCCCGGCGGTCGCACGCCTGGGGGCTGCCGCACCGGCGGATCAGGGTGCGGCCGGCCGACGAGTCGCAGGCGGTGCTGCCGGACCACGACCGGCTGACCGACCGGGACCGGGCGCTGCTGAAGGCGCTGAAGCGGCTGTCCCGCCCCCAGCGCCGGGCGCTGGTGCTGCACGACGGCCTGGGGTTCCCGGCGGCGGCGGTCGCGGTGGAGGTGGAGTCCACCCAGGCGGCGGCCGAGGGGCGGGTGTGGGCGGCGCGGGCGGCGCTGGCGCAGTGGGTGCCGGAGCTGGTCGGGCCGGATCCGGCGGAGCCGGGCTTCGCGGACGGGCTGAGCGGGCTGCTGCACCGGGCGGCGGTGCGCGGCTGCCCGGAGCCGCACCGTGCGCCGGTGGCGGTGCTGCGGGCCCGGCACCGGCTCTGGACGGCGAGCCGGACGGGCGCGGCGGCGCTGCTGACGCTCGCGGTGGGCGGGGCGGTGCTGGCGACCCTGGCGGGGGTGCGCCCGGCGGGGCTGTTCCGGCCGTCCGCCCCACCGACGCCCGCGGCCTGTCTGCCCGCCGCTCCGCCCGCCCCCGGGTCGGAGACGGCGGACTCGGCGGACGCGGCGAACGCGGCGGGGCCGGGTGTGCCGCTGCTGCCCGGCGGGACGCCGAACGGCATCACCAGCATCTGGTGCAGCCCGGCGCCCGGTCTGGAGGCCGTCCTGGTGGATCCGCGGCCGCAGGCGGCCGCGCGCTGGGAGCTGCCGGCGGCGGCCCGGGGCGCCGCTCCCCCGCCGCAGGGCCCGGTGGCCTGTCCGCTGTGGTCGCCGCTGCCCTGCACGACGGGGCCGAGGGAGCGCTGAGCGACCGGGGGCGCGCCGGAAACGGCGAGCGCCCCCGCCCGGTGAGGGTGGGGGCGCTCGTCACGCGCGGGGCGGGATCAGCCCTGGGCGGCGATGATCTCGCGGGCCAGGCGGGCGGTCTCGGACGGCGTCTTGCCGACCTTGACACCGGCGGCCTCGAGGGCCTCCTTCTTCGCCTGGGCGGTGCCCGAGGAGCCGGAGACGATGGCGCCGGCGTGGCCCATGGTCTTGCCCTCGGGGGCGGTGAAGCCGGCGACGTAGCCGACGACCGGCTTGGTGACGTGCTCGGCGATGAAGGCCGCGGCACGCTCCTCGGCGTCGCCACCGATCTCACCGATCATGACGATGAGCTCGGTCTCCGGGTCCTCCTGGAAGGCCTTGAGCGCGTCGATGTGGGTGGTGCCGATGACCGGGTCGCCACCGATGCCCACGGCCGAGGTGAAGCCGATGTCCCGCAGCTCGTACATGAGCTGGTAGGTCAGGGTGCCGGACTTCGAGACCAGGCCGATCTTGCCGGAGCTGGTGATGTCGGCCGGGATGATGCCGGCGTTCGACTGTCCGGGGCTGATCAGACCCGGGCAGTTCGGGCCGATGATGCGGGTCTTGTTGCCCTTGGCACCGGCGTGCGCCCAGAAGGCGGCGGTGTCGTGCACCGGGACGCCCTCGGTGATGACGATGGCCAGGCCGATCTCGGCGTCGATGGCCTCGATCGCGGCGGCCTTGGTGAAGGCCGGCGGGACGAAGAGGACCGTGACGTCGGCGCCGGTCTTCTCCATGGCCTCGGCGACGGTGCCGAAGACCGGGATCTCGGTGCCGTCGACGTCGACCGTGGTACCGGCCTTGCGCGGGTTGACGCCGCCGACGATCTGGGTGCCGGAGGCGAGCATGCGGCGGGTGTGCTTCATGCCCTCGGCGCCGGTCATGCCCTGGACGATGACCTTGCTGTCCTTGGTAAGGAAGATAGCCATGGTGTTAAGTCCCCTTCCTTACTTGTTGGCCAGCTCGGCGGCGCGGTCAGCGGCGCCGTCCATGGTGTCCACGCGCTGCACCAGCGGGTGGTTGGCGTCGTCGAGGATCTTGCGACCCAGCTCCGCGTTGTTGCCGTCCAGGCGGACGACCAGCGGCTTGGAGACGTTCTCGCCCTTGCTCTCCAGGAGCGCCAGGGCCTGCACGATGCCGTTGGCGACCGCGTCGCACGCGGTGATGCCGCCGAAGACGTTGACGAAGACCGACTTGACGTCGGGGTCGCCCAGGATGATCTCCAGGCCGTTCGCCATCACCTCGGCGGACGCGCCGCCACCGATGTCGAGGAAGTTGGCGGGCTTGACGCCGCCGTGGTTCTCACCGGCGTAGGCGACCACGTCGAGGGTGCTCATGACGAGGCCCGCGCCGTTGCCGATGATGCCGACCTGGCCGTCGAGCTTGACGTAGTTCAGGCCCTTGGCCTTGGCGGCGGCCTCCAGCGGGTTGGCCGCGGCCTTGTCCTCCAGGGCCTCGTGCTCGGGCTGGCGGAACTCGGCGTTCTCGTCCAGGGAGACCTTGCCGTCGAGCGCGATGATCTTGCCGTCACCGGACTTGATCAGCGGGTTGACCTCGACGAGGAGGGCGTCCTCCTTGATGAAGACGGTCCACAGCTTCTGCAGGACCTCGGCGACCTGGTCGGCGACCTCGGCCGGGAACTTCGCCGCGGCGACGATCTCGGCGGCCTTCTCCGGGGTGCAGCCCTCGTTGGCGTCGACCGGGATCTTGGCGAGCGCCTCGGGGTTCTGCTCGGCGACGACCTCGATCTCCACGCCGCCCTCGACGCTGGCCATGGCCAGGAAGGTGCGGTTGGTGCGGTCCAGCAGGAACGAGACGTAGTACTCGTCCTTGATGTCCGCGGTCTGGGCCAGCATCACCTTGTGAACGGTGTGGCCCTTGATGTCCATGCCGAGGATCTGCTCGGCCTTGGCGACGGCGTCCGCCGGGTCGGCGGCGAGCTTGACGCCGCCGGCCTTGCCTCGGCCGCCCACCTTCACCTGAGCCTTGACGACGGCGCGGCCGCCGAAGCGCTCCGCGATGGCGGCAGCGTCTGCGGCGGTCTCGATGACATCGCCGTCAAGCACGGGCACACCGTGCTTGGCGAAGAGGTCCCTCGCCTGGTACTCGAACAGGTCCACGTGTTTGTCCTTGTTCGTGGTCGCGGATTGTGTCTCTACGAGCGTGCCACGGCAGGATCTTCGCTGCGGGTCGTCGGGGCGGTGCGGGTACGCAGAGGTACGGCCTTGCGGCCCACACAGCCACGGGCGCTCACGTCAATCAACACGCGCGTCACGTCCGTCTGGCAGGTTATCCCCGCAGGGCCGGGCAGTTCCGCCCGGGGCCTGTCCGCCCCGGGTGAGAACCGTCACAAACAGCCCGGCGGGACGGGGTGGACGGCCGGTCCGCCGATCGCGCGGATTAGCGCGTCCGGGTGAATTCCTCACGCCCCCTGGTCGGCCCCCCTGATCAGGCCCCGCGGGATCGGGCGCTTCTCGATGGCCGCCGCCATGATCTCCGGGAACGCGTCCGGGGTGCAGGCGAAGGCCGGGGCGCCGAGCGAGGCCAGGGCGGCGGCGTGCGCGTGGTCGTACGCCGGGGCCCCCTCGTCGGAGAGCGCCAGCAGGGCGATGAACTGGACGCCGGCCGCCTTCATCGCGGCGACCCGCTTGAGCATGCCGTCCCGGATGCCGCCCTCGTACAGGTCGCTGATCAGCACCACGACGGTCTCGGAGGGCCGGGTGATCCTCGACTGGCAGTAGGCGAGCGCGCGGTTGATGTCGGTGCCGCCGCCGAGCTGGGTGGCGAACAGGACGTCGACCGGGTCGGTGAGCTGCTCGGTGAGGTCGACCACCGAGGTGTCGAAGACGACCAGGCGGGTGTCCAGGGTGCGCATCGAGGAGAGCACCGCGCCGAAGACCGCCGAGTGGACGACCGAGGGCGCCATCGAGCCGGACTGGTCGACGCAGAGGATGACGTCCTTCTTCACGGCGCGCTGGGCGCGGGCGTAGCCGACCAGCCGCTCGGGGACGACGGTGCCGTGCTCGGGCAGGTAGTTCTTCAGGTTGGCCCGGATCGTGCGGTCCCAGTCGATGTCGCGGTGGCGGGGCCGGTTGACCTTGGCGCTGCGGTCGAGGGCGCCGCCGAGGGTGGCCCGGGTGCGGTCGGCGAGCCGGCGCTCCAGGTCGGCGACCACCTTGCCGACCACCGCCCGGGCGGTCTCCCGGGTGGTCTCGGGCAGCGCGTGCTTGAGCGACAGCAGGGTGCCGACCAGGTGCACGTCCGGCTCGACGGCCTCCAGCATCTCCGGCTCCAGCAGCAGCCGGTCCAGGCCGAGCCGGGAGATCGCGTCCTGCTGCATCAGCTGCACGACGGTGGACGGGAAGTACGTGCGGATGTCGCCCAGCCAGCGGGCCACCTGCGGGGCCGAGCCGCCCAGCCCGGCACTGCGGCGGCCGCCGCGGGCGGCCCGGGCGCCCTCCTCGGGGGCGCCGCGGTAGAGCGCGCCGAGGGCGCCGTCCATCGCGGCGTCGCGGCCGCGCAGGGTGCAGCCGGTGCCGTCGGCCTCACCGCCGAGCACCAGCCGCCAGCGGCGCAGCCGTTCGTCGGTCGTGGGCGCTGCCATCTCGTCCTCCTTCGCCGGGTCGGGCGTCATGGGTCGGGTGTCGTGGGTGTCGGGTGTCACGGGTGGGGTGTGCGGGCCGGGGGTCGTGGGCCGGGGGTCAGGTGTCCCGGCCGGCGGCCTGCCGGGGGATCGTCGGACGGATCCCGAGCAGCAGGGCCACCACGGGGACGGCGGCGTCGGCGCGGGCCCGGTCCAGCTCGCCGCCCTCGGCCCGGACGGCCGGGAGCTCGTCGAGCGGGCCGGCCGCGACCCGGCCGCCGATGGTGGTGCGCACACCCGCCTCCAGGGCGGCGAAGGTGCGGCGCAGCAGCGGCAGGACGTCGGTGAAGACCTCGTCGCCCACCCCGGTCAGCCACTCGTCCAGCAGGGCGAGCAGCCGCGGGTCGTGCAGCAGCAGGGCGCCGCCGCCGGTCAGGAAGCCCTCGACCCAACCGGCCGCGTCCGCCGGGGCGTTGGCGACGGAGAGCACCAGTCGGAGCCGGCGGCCGGCCTCCTCGGAGTCGAGCCGGCCGTCGTCCAGCAGCAGTCGCACGGCCCGGCCGCGCAGCAGCCCGGGGGCTCCGGTGGCCGGTCCGCCGGCCGGCTCGCGGCGGGCCAGCGAGCCCAGGGCGGCGGCCCAGCGGTCGGCCAGGCCGGCCAGGCCGTCGGGCTCCGGCACGGCGTCGGCGGCGGTGTCGGCGGTGGCGGCAGCGGTGTCGGCGGCGGTGCCCGGATCGGCGGCCAGCAGGCCGATCGCGCCGTGCACCTCGTCGAGGCGGCCGCGCATCGTCGCCGCGCCCTCGGCGTCCAGGCCGACGCAGGCGGGCGGCAGCCCGACGCAGATCCGCTCGGCCAGGCCCGAGGCCGCCCCGGCCAGCGCGCCGTGGTCGGTGCCGCGCACGTCGCCGTAGCGCAGCGCCCGGACCAGGGCGGGCAGCGCGCCCGCGAGGTGCGCGACGTCGGTGTCCAGGGCCGCGCAGTCGGCGAGCACCCGCATCACCGCGGGCAGGGCGCCGGACAGCCCGGCCAGCAGGCAGGTCTCCACCAGGCCGGTCAGTTCGGCGAGTTCCTCGGCGGCCCGGGCGGTGCCGACGGCCTTGTTGGCCGCCGCCTCCTCGACCGTGGTGCCCCACTGGGCGGCCTCGGCGATCCGGACCGCGAACTCGGGCTGCCAGCACAGCCGCCAGCTCTCCCGGAACGTCCCGGTCGAGTTCACCGAGGAGCGCGCGGGCACGCCCCAGTCCACGCCCAGCAGCCGCAGCCGGTGCAGCAGCCGGGAGCGGGCCGCGTCGTTCTCCTTGCGCAGGTCGAGGTCGACGTCCTTCGGCGCGGCCTCGGGCTTGAGCCGCAGCGAGCGCTGCAAACGGGTCAGGTCGCGCTGGAGCGGCACCGCCGGTGCGGCGTCCGGGACCTCGCCGAGCGCGTCGCCGACCACCAGGCGGTCCCGGACCAGCTCCAGGGCGACGTCCGAGCCCTCGCAGAGCACCGCGCGCACGGCGTCCAGGGTCTCGGTCAGCCCCGCGAGCGGGCGGCCGCGCAGCACGGCCAGGGTCTCGGCGAGCCGGACCGCCTCGATCACGTGCGCGGAGGAGACCGGGTGGTCCTCGGCGCGCAGCAGGTCGGCGGCCCGGGTGAGCCAGCGCGGCACCGGGTCCCCGTCGGTGGTGAACAGGTGGTGGTACCAGCCGGGCGACTGCACGCCCGCGCCGTAGCCGGTGGCCTGGGAGAGCCGGCGGTGCGTCCACGGCACCCAGGTGATGTCCGTGCGCACCTTCTTCGGCAGCCCGGCGAGCAGCGCCCGGTCGTGGGCGACGGTGGGCATCCGCTCCAGCGCGGGGACGTGGAAGGCCCCGCAGACCACGGCGATCCGCAGGTGCCCGGCGCGCCGGGCGGCGCGGATCTGCTGGCGCATGTACGCCTCGCGCAGCTGGTCCCGGCGGGACTCGCCGAGGCCCTCGGCGCGCAGCGCGCCCATCGCCTCGGCGACGGCGGCGAACGGCGCCAGCGCGTCGGTGCCGGGCGCGCGGTGCTCGACCACGTCCTCCCACCAGCGCTCGGCGTCGTCGTGCCCGGCCGCCTCGGCGAGCAGCGCCAGCGGGTCGGCGACCGGGTCGGCACCGGCCTCCTCGGCGTCGTCCTCCTCGGCGTCGCCGGCCTCACCGTCCTCGGCAGGAACGGCGGGATCGACGGGCTCGGCGGGCGCGAAGCCGTACGCGGCGGGCAGGTCAATGAAGCGGACCGGCAGGTCGTGGTCCACGGCGTGCCGGATCGCCACCCACTCCGGGGAGAACTCGGCGTACGGCCAGAAGGCGGCCTTCGCCGGGTCGTCCACCGCGTGGGCGAGCAGCGCCACCGGCGGGACCAGGTCCTTCTCGGCCGCCAGGTGGACGATCGCGTCGGCCTCCGGCGGGCCCTCGATCAGCACCGCGTCCGGCCGCCACTGCGCCAGCGCGGCGGCCACCGCCCGGGCCGAACCGGGGCCGTGGTGGCGGATGCCCAGCAGGGCGACCTCGGGGCTCGTCATACGGTCACCTCGCGGGCGGCGCGGTAGAAGTCCTTCCAGCCGTCGCGCTCGCGCACCACTCCTTCGACGTACTCGCGCCAGACGGCCCGGTCCGCCACCGGGTCGCGGACGACGGCGCCGAGGATGCCGGCCGTCACGTCCCCGGCCCGCAGCACGCCGTCGCCGAAGTGGGCGGCCAGCGCGAGTCCGTTGGTCACCACCGAGATCGCCTCGGCGGTGGAGAGGGTGCCGCTCGGGGTCTTGACCTTCGTCCGGCCGTCCACCGTGATCCCGGCCCGCAGCTCGCGGAAGACGGTGACCACGCGCCTGATCTCCTCGGCGCCGCCGGGCAGTTCGGGCAGGTCCAGGGAGCGGCCGAGCTGGCCGACCCGCCGGGTGACGATGTCGACCTCCTCGTCCAGCGAGCCCGGCAGCGGCAGCACCACGGTGTTGAAGCGGCGGCGCAGCGCGCTGGACAGCTCGTTGACGCCGCGGTCGCGGTCGTTGGCGGTGGCGATCACGTTGAAGCCGCGCACGGCCTGCGTCTCGGCGCCCAACTCCGGTATCGGGAGCGTCTTCTCGGACAGGATGGTGATCAGACTGTCCTGCACGTCGGCCGGGATGCGGGTGAGCTCCTCGACCCGGGCGATCTTCCCGTCGGCCATCGCCCGCATCAGCGGCGAGGGCACCAGGGCGTCCCGGCTGGGCCCGTTGGTGAGCAGCTGGGCATAGTTCCAGCCGTAGCGGACGGCCTCCTCGGGGGTGCCGGCCGTGCCCTGCACCAGCATCGTGGAGTCTCCGCTGATCGCCGCGGCCAGGTGCTCGGACACCCAGGTCTTCGCGGTGCCCGGCACGCCGAGCAGCAGCAGCGCCCGGTCCGTCGCCAGGGTCGTCACGGCGACCTCGACGATCCGGCGCGGGCCGATGTACTTGGGGGTGATCCGGGTGCCGTCGGGCAGTTCGCCGCCGAGCAGGTACGTCGCCACGGCCCACGGCGAGAGCTTCCAGCGCTCGGGGCGCGGACGGTCGTCCTGCGCGGCCAGCGCAGCCAGTTCACCGGCGAACGCGTCCTCGGCGTGCTGCCGCAGAACGTCGGTCATGGGGGCTCCTTCGGGTCGGCCGCCGGGCACACGGGTGCCCCGGGCGGAGTGGTGATCGGGGGGAGCCAGGTCGGCGTCCCGGCCTGTGGAACCAACCCTGCACCGAGCCACTGACAACCCGCCGGGGGCCGCGGACGGGCCGTCAGCCACTGTCAGTGCCGCCGCCTACGGTCGGTCGCATGGAGGAACGCTGGAGCACCGAACACGTCCTGTCCCTGGCACCTGACGCCGCCTCGCAGAAGGCGGCGGGCAAGCTCTCCGCGCCCGCGCCGTGGTCCGGCACCGGCACCGACGGCACCGCGCTCTGGGGCGAGTGCAAGGGCAGCGGCCGCACGCCGTACCGCACCGCGATCGAACTCGCCACGCCCGCCTACCAGTGCACCTGCCCCAGCCGGAAGTTCCCGTGCAAGCACGCGCTCGGGCTCCTCCTGCTGTGGAGCGGCACCCCGGCGGCCGTCCCGGCCGGCGAGCCCGCCGACTGGGTCTCCGAGTGGCTCGCCTCCCGCCAGGAGCGCGCCGAGAAGCGCGCGGAGAAGAAGGAGGAGGACCCGGAGGCCACCCGGCGCCGGCTCGAGAAGCGCGGCGCCAAGGTCGCGGTCGGCGCCGCCGAGCTGCGGCTGCGGCTGGCCGACCGGGTCCGGCACGGCCTGGCCGACCAGTCCACCGCCGGCCCCTGGGAGGAGGTCGCCGCCCGGATGGTCGACGCGCAGGCCCCCGGCCTGGCCGCCCGGGTCCGCGAACTGGACGCGCTGCCGCAGGAACGGCTGCTGGAGGAGTACGCCATGCTGCACCTGCTCGCCACCGCCGCCACCCGGATGGACGAACTGCCGGCCGAACTGGCCGCCACCGTCCGCACCCGGGTCGGCTTCCCCGCGGACCCCGGCACGGCCGGCCCCACCGTCCGCGACCGCTGGCTGGTCCTCGGCACCCGGGACACCACGGACGAGCGGCTCACCACCCGCCGGGTCTGGCTGCGCGGCGCCAAGACCGGCCGCCCGGCCCTGCTGCTCTCCTTCGGCCACCAGGGCCAGGCCCCCGCCCTCGCCCTGCCCACCGGCCGCCTGGTCGAGGCCGACCTCGCCTACTTCCCCGCCGCCCACCCGCTGCGCGCCGACCTCCGCGAGCGCTACGGCGCCCCCGAACCGGGCCCCGCCGGCCCGCCCGCCGGGCTCACCGTCGCCGAGGCGGTGGCCGGCTACGGCACCGCCGTCGCCGACGACCCGTGGCTGGAGAGCCGGCCCACCGTGCTCGGCGACGTCGTCCCGGTCCGCACCCCGGACGGCTGGTTCCTGACGGACGGCCACCACACCGTGCCGGTCCGCGCCTCGGCCGTCCCGGAGGCCGCGCTGTGGCGGCTGGCCGCAGTCTCCACCGGCCGCCCGCTGACGGTCTTCGGCGAGTACGGCCACCAGGGCTTCGCCCCGGTCACGGCCTGGGCCGCCGACCAGCGCCCGGTCGGCCTCACCAACCTTTAGGGCGTGTCTTGTGGATCCCTGTCGGGCGCGCGACGCTCCCCCAGCCTTCGGCCGGGAGGTACCCCCAGGGCACAAACGCACCTCGCCGCGTTGTCGTCGGTCGCCAATGGCCCCCAGCCTTCGGCCGGGAGGTGCCCCCACCGCAGTGGCTCCCTCCTCCGCCTTGCGATGCACGCACCCCAACGCCGCGCCCTGATCCGACAAAACCCACAAGACACGCCCAGGAGCACCAGGAATGACGATCACCCAGGACCCGTGGGAGACCCTGCACACCAGCGCCCTGCTCGGCACCGACCGCCGTCCGCTCCCGGCCACCGCGCTGCCGCTCGCCGACGCCGTGGACCAGGGCGATCCGGCCACCGCCCTGCTGGAGCTGGCCGCGCTGGCCGCCGTCCGCCGCCGGGCCGGCGCGCTGCCTGTACCGGCCGACGGGCCGCCCGGCCCGCCCGCGGCCGAGGACACCCGCCCGGAGCTGCCCGAGCCGGCCGCCCGCCGGCTGGCCGTCCTGCTCTCGGGGCGCACCGGCGGCGGCACCGGCGCCGGCGGCACCCTGGCCAACCTGTCCGAGCTGCTGCCGCAGTGGCTCGCCACCGCCCGGGCGAGCGGCCTGCGCCCGCCCGCCGCGCTGATACCCGGCCTGCTCGACGCCGCCCGCGCCCGCAGCGAACTGCGCTCCGACGCCGTGGCGTTGGCCGGTCCGCCGGGCCGCTGGCTGGCCGAGCAGAACCCCGACTGGCGGTTCGTGCTGCGCACCACCGCCCCCGAGCCGCCGCAGCGGCCCGCCGACGACCGGCTCTGGCACGAGGGCCTGTTCGCCGAACGGGTCACCCACCTCACGCAGCTGCGCCGCCGCGATCCCGCGGCCGGCCTGGAGCTGCTGCGCGGCACCTGGTCCACCGAGCGCGCCGAGGACCGCCTGCTCTTCCTGGACGCCCTCCAGGACGGCCTCTCCCCCGCCGACGAACCGTTCCTGGAGGCCGCCCTCGGCGACCGCAGCAAGAACGTCCGGGCCACCGCCGCCGAGCTGCTCTCCACCCTGCCCGGCTCCGCGCTGGCCCGCCGGATGGCCGAGCGGGCGCGGGCCGCCGTCCGGCTCGCCGACACCGGCACGCACCTGCTGGTCACCCCGCCCACCGCGTGCGACGCGCAGATGCAGCGCGACGGGATCGCCCCCAAGTCGCCCACCGGGCGCGGTGAACGGGCCTGGTGGTTCGGCGAGTTGGTGGCCGCCGCACCGCTGTCGCTGTGGCCGGAGAGCACCGGGCTGACGCCCGGGCGGCTGCTCGCCCTGCGGGTCGGCGACAGCATCGACGAGACCAGCAGCAGCTGGGCCGACGACCTGCGGGAGGCCTGGGCGCGGGCCGCCGTCCGCCAGCAGGACGCCGACTGGGCCCGGGCGCTGCTCGGCCCGGCCCCGGTCCCGTCCGGGCGCGGCGCCCGGACCCGCGCGCTGCGCACCACCGGCGCCCCGGCCAAGCTGCTGGCCGTCCTCCCGCCGGAGGAGCGGGCGGTCTGGACGGCCGCGTTCATCACGGTGCACGGGCTGGGCGAGGCCTTCCAGCTGCTCGGCGCCTGCGCCACCCCGTGGACGCCGCCGCTGTCCACCGCCGTGGTGACCGCCCTGGCCCGCGCGGCGGCCTCCGGGGCGTACCCGTGGAGCCACAGCGGGGTGCTCGGGATGACGGAGCGCGCGCTCGCCCCGGAGACGGCCGCCGCGGTGGAGGAGCTGGCCGCCGGGGCCGCCCCGGACTCCGCGTGGTCCGAGACCTTCTCCCGGCTGGCCGGCACCCTGCGCTTCCGGGCGGCGATGCTCGCGGAGCTGGCGGGCTGAGGGCGGGCCGGGCCCGCGGTACGCCTCCGAAGACGACGGAAACGACGGAAACGACGGAGACGACGGAGACGACGGAGCGGGCCGGCCCCCGGGAGGGCCGGCCCGCTCGACGCGCCGTGGCTCAGCCGGCCCGCAGGTTCGACTCGACCCAGGCGACCACGTCCCGGGTCGGCGTGCCCGGGGTGAAGATGTCCGCGACGCCCAGCGCCTTGAGCTCGGCGATGTCCTCGTCCGGGATGATCCCCCCGCAGAAGACCTTGATGTCCTCCGCGTCGCGCTCCTTCAGCAGCTCCAGCACCCGGGCGCACAGCGTCATGTGGGCACCGGAGAGGATCGACAGCCCGATGCCGTCCGCGTCCTCCTGGATCGCGGTGTCGACGACCTGCTCGGGCGTCTGGTGCAGCCCGGTGTAGATGACCTCCATACCGGCGTCGCGCAGGGCTCGCGCGATGACCTTGGCACCACGGTCGTGACCGTCGAGCCCGGGCTTGGCGACCACCACACGGATCGGCCCCGACACACTCATGACTGCCTCCTGGACCTCGTCGTCCACCATCCGACCGGGCCTCGTGGGCCGCCGGCGCGGTTAACGGTCGATAACCAACCTGAGGGGAGGTTAGCGCCCCCCGGCACGGTTGACCGCGCCGCCTCCGAAGAGGAGGGCAAAGTCACAGCTCCGGGCCTTGCTACCAGCGGGTATACCCGTCCTTCCCGCAACCTCCGCACAGACCCCCCGGCCGACCCCTTGACATCCGGAGGTTTTTCCGGGGCGTCGCCCATGGGACTACAGTCACGGCTGCCCTTGGGACTACAGTCACGGCTGTTCTCCCCTCGTCCGACGACGCCCGAGGCCCACCGAGGAGGCAGCCCCCGATGGCTCCCGATGCAGCCGCCCGTCCGACCCGCGCGGAGCTGCGCCTCGCCGCCCGCGAGCAGTCCCGTGCCCAGCGCCGCGGCGCCGCCAAGGCGGCCACCCGGACGGCCCTGTTCCGGGTCGCGCTGCCGTCGGTGGCCGCGCTCGGGGTGGCCGCCGCCGCGGCGGTCACCGTGCAGGGGGAGGCCGACCAGCAGCGCGCCCAGGCCGCCGGACGGACGCCGCAGGCCACGGCGCCGGACACCGCGGCCGCGCACGCGGCGACCCAGGCGCTCGCGGCCGGCGCGCCGGCCCAGGCCTCGCGCGGCGACGCCCGCCAGCCGCTGGCCGGCGCCCAGCCCACCGAGGCCCCCACCGCGCAGCCCACCGCCGAGCCCGCCCCCGAACCGGTGAAGCCCACGGTGGTCATGCCGGTCGCCCGGCACGGCCTCGGCGAACTGTTCGGCGAGGCCGGCACCCACTGGGCCAACCGGCACACCGGCATCGACTTCCCGGTGGACGGCGGCTCCGAGGTCTACGCCGTGACCGACGGCACGATCCGCACCCAGTGGAACCCGTTCTACGGCTACATGACGATCCTCAAGATGCCCGACGGCACCGAGGCCTGGTACTGCCACCTGCGGGCGTACAAGGTGCGCAAGGGCCCGGTGAAGCAGGGCGACGTGATCGCCTTCGTCGGGAGCAGCGGCAACAGCACCGGCCCGCACCTGCACTTCGAGATCCGGCCGCAGGGCAACGGGCCGATCGACCCGCTGCCCTGGCTCCTCTCGAACGGGCTGGACCCGCGCTAGCGGGTCGGCGCGGCTCCACGGGGCAGAGCCGCTCCGCCGCTCAGAGCTTCTCCACCGGCGCGTAGCGCAGCAGCAGCTGCTTGCGCCCGTCGGTGCCGAAGTCGACGGTGGCCTGCGCCCGGTCGCCGACGCCCGTGACGGCCACCACCGTGCCCAGCCCGAAGCTGTCGTGGGTGACCCGGTCGCCGACCGCGAGCGAGACCGCCTCGCGCTCCACCAGCTGGCCGCCGCGCCGCGCCGACTGCCCCCAGCCGGCCTTCGGCTTGGCCGCCGCGGCCGACGAGGAGGAACGCGAACTCCCGCCCCCGGACGAGGACTTGCCCCAGGACGAGCCCGAGGAGTAGCCGCGCTGGACCGGCGCCTGGGCCGCCCCGGTGCGCTTCCACTCCACCAGCGTCTCCGGGATCTCCTCCAGGAACCGCGAGGCCGGGTTGTAGGCCGGCTGCCCCCAGGCGCTGCGCAGCACCGAGCGGGTCAGGTACAGCCGCTCGCGGGCCCGGGTGAGCCCGACGTACGCGAGCCGGCGCTCCTCCTCCAGCTCCTTGACCTGGTTGAGCGCCCGCATGTGCGGGAAGATCCCGTCCTCCATGCCGGTCAGGAAGACGACGGGGAACTCCAGGCCCTTGGCGGTGTGCAGGGTCATCATCGTGATGACGCCCTGCCCGTCCTCGTCGTCGTCCGGGATCTGGTCCGAGTCGGCGACCAGCGCGACCCGCTCCAGGAAGTCGGCCAGCGAGCCGACCGGCGGCGTGCCCTCCTCGTCGGCGTCCGGCCGCTCGCCCGGGTCCTGCTCGTACTCCAGGGCGACGGAGGCGAGCTCCTGGAGGTTCTCCACCCGGGTCTCGTCCTGCGGGTCGGTGGAGGCCTGGAGCTCGGCCAGGTAGCCGGTCTCCTCCAGGACGGCCTCCAGCACCGCCGCCGGGCCCGCGCCCGACTCGACCACCTGGCGCAGTCCGGCCATCAGGGTGTTGAACTTCTTGACGGCGTTGGCCGAGCGCGCGGCCATCCCGTACGCCTCGTCGACCCGCACCAGCGCCTGGGCGAAGGAGATCCGCTCCCGCGAGGCCAGCGCGTCGATCATCGCCTCGGCCCGCTCGCCGATGCCGCGCTTGGGCACGTTGAGGATCCGGCGCAGCGGCACGGTGTCCTCCGGGTTGGAGAGCACCCGCAGGTACGCCAGGACGTCCCGGACCTCCTTGCGCTCGTAGAAGCGCACCCCGCCGACCACCTTGTACGGCAGGCCGACCCGGATGAACACCTCCTCGAACACGCGGGACTGGGCGTTGGTCCGGTAGAAGATCGCGACGTCGCCGGGCTTGGCCTCGCCCTTGTCGGTGAGCCGGTCGATCTCGTCGGCGATGAACTGGGCCTCGCCGTGCTCGTCGTCCGCGACGTAGCCGACGACCTTCTCGCCGTGGTCCCCGGCCGTCCACAGCTTCTTCTCGCGGCGGTTGGCGTTGCGCTCGATGACGGCGTTGGCGGCGCTCAGGATGGTCTGGGTGGAGCGGTAGTTCTGCTCCAGCAGGATCGTGGTCGCGTTCGGGTAGTCCTCCTCGAACTGGAGGATGTTGCGGATGGTCGCGCCGCGGAAGGCGTAGATCGACTGGTCCGCGTCACCGACCACGCACAGCTCGGCCGGCGGCACCTCGGCCAGCCGCCCGGCCGCCGGGTTCACCAGCTCCCCGTCCACGGTGCGCCTGGGCGCGGCGGCGACGGATCCTCCGCTGAGCTCCCGGACCAGCATGTACTGGGCGTGGTTGGTGTCCTGGTACTCGTCGACCAGGATGTGCCGGAACCGGCGCCGGTAGTGCTCGGCGACGTCGGGGAAGGCCTGCAGCAGGTTCACCGTCGTCATGATGATGTCGTCGAAGTCCAGCGCGTTGGCCTCGCGCAGCCGCCGCTGGTAGAGCGCGTACGCCTCGGCGAGCTTCTTCTCCATCGGGTTGGCGGCCTGGTCGGCGAAGGTCTCCTCGTCGATCAGCTCGTTCTTGAGGTTGCTGACCTTCGCCGTGAACGACTTCGGCGGGTACTGCTTCGGGTCGAGGTCGAGGTCGCGGCAGACCAGCGACATCAGCCGCTGCGAGTCGGCCGAGTCGTAGATCGAGAAGCTGGAGGTGAAGCCCAGCTGCTTGGACTCGCGGCGCAGGATGCGCACGCAGGCGCTGTGGAAGGTGGAGACCCACATCGCCCGGGCGCGCGGGCCGACCAGCGCCTCGACGCGCTCGCGCATCTCGCCGGCCGCCTTGTTGGTGAAGGTGATCGCCAGGATCTCCCCCGGCTGCACCCCGCGGGCGCCCAGCAGGTGGGCGATCCGGTGGGTCAGCACCCGGGTCTTGCCCGAGCCGGCGCCGGCCACGATCAGCAGCGGCGAGCCCGCGTGCAGCACCGCCTCGCGCTGCGGGTCGTTCATCCCCTCCAGCAGCTGCGCCGGGTCCACCACCGTCCGCGCGGCACCGTTGCGGTACCAGGCGTCCCGCTCCGCCTCGGCGGCGTGGTCGGTCTGGAACAGGCCGTCCGGGATGGCCTCCTCGTACGCGTCGTACGGGGCCTCCTCCTCGTACGGCGGGGGCTCCTCACCGATGGCGTCGACGGGCGCGTCGGGCTGCTTCGACCCGGCGGCGGGTGCCTCGAAACCGGGGAGCGGAAGGTCGTCAAAGAGGCTACTCATGGCACATCGAGTCTATGGCCACCCACCGACAAGCCCGCCCGCCCCGGACGATCCGGGGCGGGCGGGCTCCGTGGCGGCGCCCCAGGACGCCGGGGTGCCTCAGACCAGGCGGCGGGCGGTGGCCCAGCGGGTCAGCTCGTGGCGGTTGCTGAGCTGGAGCTTGCGCAGGACGGCGGAGACGTGGCTCTCGACCGTCTTCACCGAGATGAAGAGCTGCTTGGCGATCTCCTTGTAGGCGTAGCCGCGGGCGATCAGCCGCAGGACCTCGCGCTCGCGCTGGGTGAGCCGGTCCAGGTCCTCGTCCACCGGCGGGGTGTCGGTGGCGGCGAAGGCGTCCAGCACGAAACCGGCCAGCCGGGGCGAGAACACCGCGTCGCCGTCGGCGATCCGGAAGATCGCGTTCACCAGGTCGGTGCCGGTGATGGTCTTGGTGACGTAGCCGCGCGCGCCGCCGCGGATGACGCCGATGACGTCGTCGGCGGCGTCCGACACCGACAGCGCCAGGAACTTCACCCCGCCCTGCTCGCCCATCACCCCGACCGAGCGGCGCAGCACCTCGACGCCGCCGCCGCCCGGCAGGTGGACGTCGAGCAGCACCACGTCCGGCCTGGTCTCGGCGACCACGCGGACCGCCGAGTCCACGTCGTCGGCCTCGCCGACCACGTCGATGCCGGTCACCTCGGTGCGGCCGATCTCGGCCCTGACCCCCGTCCGGAACATCCGGTGGTCGTCCACCAGCACGACCCGGGCCGTGCGCTCCGGAGCTGCCTCAGTCATTCGTTCTCTCCATCTCCAGCTCGACCTCGGTGCCGCCGCCCGCCGCCGGCCGCACCCGTGCGGTGCCGCCGTTGCGCTTCATCCGGCCGATGATCGACTCCCGTACGCCCATCCGGTCCTCGGGCACCGTGTCGGGGTCGAAGCCGGGGCCGTGGTCGCGGACGAACACCGACACCGTCCTCCCCTCGACCTCGGCGTAGACCTGGACCGGTCCCCCGCCACCGTACTTGGCCGCGTTGACGGTCGCCTCCCTCGCGGCCTGCATCTGGGCCGCGATCCGCTCGTCCATCGGGCAGTCGCCGACGATCACCAGCTCGACCGGGACGCCGTGCCGGTCCTCGACCTCGGCGACGGCGGCCCGCAGGCTCTCCGCCATGGTGTCCGGCGCGGCCTCGGCGGCGGCCTCCGGGCGGTACAGCCACAGCCGCAGCTCGCGCTCCTGCGAGCGGGCCAGCCGCAGCACCTCCTTGGGGTCCTCGGCCCGGCGCTGGATCAGGGTCAGGGTGTGCAGCACGGAGTCGTGGATGTGCGCGGCGATCTCGGCGCGCTCCTGGGCGCGGATGCGGGCGGTGCGCTCGGCCCCGAGGTCCTGCCAGAGCCGCAGGCCGTACGGGCCGAGCAGCACCAGCACACCGGCCAGCACGGCGAGCGAGGCCTCGATCACCGAGGCGAGCGTGGAGCCGCTGCCCTGCATGGCGAGCAGCGCGATGGTGCCCGCGACGGCGAGCAGCACGCCGGCGCCGACCCGGGTGTAGGCGCCGCGCCGCTTCTCGCCCTCCTCGATGCCGAACCAGCGCTGCCAGCGCGAGTCGTCGGCCTGCCGCCAGACCAGTGCCACACCGACGCCGATCGCCAGCAGCGGCCAGGTGTACGGCTTGGCGGTCTGCCAGCCGAGCACGTTGAGCAGGGCGATCACGCCGACCACCGTCATCACCAGGGCGGCGAGCTGGCCGAGGCCGCCCTGCCCGGCCTTGCCGGCCGACTCGGCCTCCTCCCCCTCCGCCGGGGCGCCCACCGGCTCGCCCTGCAGGGTGAGCTGGAGCAGCCGGCGCATCCGGCCCACCCAGCCGCCGGCCTGGCCTGCCTTGCTCAGCAGGCCGCCCTGCACCCCCGGCGAGGCCGGGACGAACGCCCCGTTGAAGTACACCCACTGGGCGCCGGCGCGCTGCGAGGGCTCGCCGATGCCGATCGGCACCACGAACCAGAAGGCGGCGTACAGCAGCGCACCGATCCCCTGCGCGAAGAACAGCACGACGAAGGCGATCCGCACCCACCGCACCGGCAGCCCGAGGTGCACCGCCAGGCCGTGCGCGACACCGCCCAGCATCCGTCCCTGCGGGCTGCGGTAGAGCCGGCGGTAGGGCGGCCGCCCGTCGTCGGGCGCGCTCGGGTCGGCGCCGGCCGACGACGCGGTGTCGGGGGCGATGGATCGGGGATCGGTACCGGGGGCTGCCACGCCACCGATGGTTCCACGCGGGCACCCGCGGGCGCATCAGGGTGTGTCCCCATCCCGTATCAGGGACAAGTCAGGGTACGGACAGGGCTCGACCCGGTTGGGCCGGGCGGTCCTCTGCCGGAAGGATGGTGTCCATGACCGAGGACCCCCGCATCGAGGAAACCGGGCCCGCCGCCCCGCCGGAACCGGACCGCCCGCCACTGACCAGGACCGAGCACCACCGCGTGGTGGCCGGCGTCTGCGGCGGCCTCGGCCGGCACCTGGACATCGACCCGGTGGTCTTCCGGGTCGTCACGGTGGTGCTCTGCCTCTCCGGCGGCCTCGGGCTGTTCCTGTACGGCTTGGCCTGGCTGATCGTCCCGACCGACGACGGGGCCAACGGCCGCGGCGGGCGCACCGAGCTCCAGCGGGTGCTCACCGGGCGGGTGGACGGCCAGTCGGTCGGCGCGGTGCTGCTGACCGTGATCGGCACCGGGGTGTTCTTCTCCTCGATGGGTGACGGCGGCCAGCTGTTCCCGCTGCTGCTGCTCGCCGCCCTGGTCTTCCTGGCGGTGCGCTACGACCCGGACCGCCGCCGGGGCCGGGGGCGCGAGCACCGGAACGGCGGCCCGTACGACCGCCACTTCCCCGGGTCCGAGGGCACCGGCGGCACCGCCGCGGACGGTGCCGGGGCCTACCGCTGGCCGCGGCCGGAGCAGGACGGGTCCGCCCGGGCCGCCGGGAAGGCCCCCGCCGACGGCGCCGGCGGCTACCTGTGGGACCCGCGCCACCCGGAGCGCAACCCGTACGGGGCCACCGCCCCGGCCGCCCCGACCCCGCCCCACGGCACGCCGACCCCGCCGTACGGCACCCCGGTGCCGCCGGCCGGCACCCCGGCCCAGCCCTGGTGGCAGCGCGCCGACCTGCCGGAGGGCGACCCGCTGCGCAAGGAGGGCGCGAAGCGCCGCCCCGAGGCCACCGCCGCACGGCGCCCCCGGGAGCGCTCGGCACTCGGCTTCTTCGGCTTCCTGCTGGCGATCGGCGCCGCCGCCGCGGTCTGGTCCGCCTCCGTCGACCGCGGCCACAACCCCACCGTGCTGAGCGCGACGGTGCTGGCCACCGCGCTGCTGGTGGTGGGCCTGACGCTGCTGGTCGGCGCGAAGTTCGGCCGGGCCCGGCGGCTGGCGGTGACCGGTCTGCTGCTCACCCTGGCGCTGGCCTTCGTCGGCCACTCGCCGGACTCCGTGCGCGACGCGGTGGGCGACCGCGCCTGGACCGTCGCCTCGGCGTCCGACCTGCACGACCGGTACAACCTGGGCGCCGGGGAGATCAGGCTGGACCTGTCCGGACTCGACCCGGCCGGGGCCGCCCTCGCCACCAAGGTCGACCTCGGCGTCGGCGACATGACCGTCACCGTGCCGGACGACGTGACGGTGAACCTGGTGACCCGGATCGGCCTCGGCAACGTCGCCCTCCCCGGTGACCGGAGCGACGGCACCGGGCGGCACACCTACCTGATCGGCCCTGCCAACGGGCAGCCGGCCAAGGGGACCCTCAATCTCGAACTCGGGATCGGGCTCGGCAACATCAAGGTGGTCCAGCAGTGAGGAAGCACCGGCTCGACCTGTTCTCGCTGATCGCGGGCGCGCTGTTCACGGTGATCGCCGTGCTCTACCTGGTCGCGGCGCTCAACGACCAGTCGGTGAACGGGCGGATCGTCATCCCGGTCACCTTCATCGTGCTCGGCGTCGGCGGCCTGGCCGGCGCGGTCGCGGCGGTGGCCCGGCGCGGCCGGCCCGACCGCGAGGAGTGACCCGCCCCGCCCGACCCTGGGGCGTCAGCTCTGCTGCGGGCCCAGGGTCAGCCGGTCCCCGTCCTTGCTGACGGCGTACCTGGGCAGCGGCTTGACCGCCGGCCCGTTGACCACCGCACCGGTCGCGGCGTCGAACCGGGAGCCGTGGCAGGGGCAGTACAGCTGGCCGTTCTTCGGCGCGTCCACGGCGCAGCCCGCGTGGGTGCACACGGCGGAGAAGGCGCAGTACTGGCCGGCCTTGGGCTGGACGATGTAGACGGCGTCCCCGGTGGCCGGGTCCTTGACCTGGGCCGAGCCGCCGACCGGCACGCTCGCGGCGGGCACCACGGGGGCCGGGGCGGTGGCGGCCGGGGCACCGGGGGCCGGGGCGCCGGAGGCCGGGGCCGCCGACTGCTTGGGCGCGGCCGTCCGGTCCCGGCCGAAGGTGCGGGTCAGCGAGCCGGTGAGCAGCCCGGCCCCGCCGATCGCGACGGCCGCGATCCCGCCGTCCACCAGGGCCCGGCGCTTGACGTGGTCCTCGCCCAGCCCGCGCTCGCGGTCCCGCCCGGCCCGGCGGGCCAGGTAGCCGTCCACCGACAGGTACGGCGTGCCGGCCAGCAGCAGCGGCGTCCAGGCCATCAGGTAGGCCAGGTCGTTGCCGAGGTAGTACGGCGAGACGCTCCAGCTGACGGTCAGCCACAGGCTGAGGTTGAGCAGGGCGCCGCCGAGCGCGGCGGCCCGGCCCCAGAGGCCGACCAGGGTGCCGAGGCCCACCGCCAGCTCGCCGAAGGCGATGGCGAGCGCGAACAGGGTCGGGTGGTCGAGGGCGGGGCCGAGCAGGAAGGAGATCGGGCTGCCGCCCGCCTTGGCGGCCTGGGTCTGCGAGACGAAGGAGGCCGGGTCGCCCGCTCCGGCCAGGAAGTGGGCGTCGGAGAGCTTGTCGAGGGCGGCGTAGACGAACGTGACGCCGAGGAAGAGCCGCAGGGGCAGCAGCGCGTACCTGGACGCGAGCGCCCTCCGCTGCGCCGCCCGGGCGGCCCGGCCGGCCGCTCCCCCACCGGCCGGCACCGGGTTGCTGGCCTCCGACATCCCTCACACCTTCCCTCGCCGCCCGCCACTCCCTGACAGGTCCGGTCCGCATTCTGCCCGCTCCCGACCGCTTTCGGTGGGAGGTCCCTCCCGGAGAGCGGCGCCCGCACCGCGAAACGGCCGCGCCGTCGCTCCCTTCAGTACGGGAACGACGGCGCGGCCGTTCAGGCATCGGCCTCAGGACGACGAAGCGCCCCGGCGGCCGGTGGGAGGGGTCACTCCCACTCGATGGTGCCCGGCGGCTTGCTGGTGACGTCGACGACGACGCGGTTCACGTCGCGGACCTCGTTGGTGATCCGGGTGGAGATCTTCGCCAGCACGTCGTACGGCAGGCGCGACCAGTCGGCGGTCATGGCGTCCTCGGACGAGACCGGGCGCAGCACGATCGGGTGACCGTAGGTGCGGCCGTCGCCCTGCACGCCCACGCTGCGGACGTCGGCGAGCAGCACGACCGGGCACTGCCAGATCTCGCGGTCCAGACCGGCCGCGGTCAGCTCCTCGCGGGCGATCGCGTCGGCGTCGCGGAGCAGGTCCAGACGCTCCTTGGTGACCTCGCCGACGATCCGGATGCCCAGGCCCGGGCCCGGGAACGGCTGGCGCTGGACGATCTCCTCCGGCAGGCCCAGCTCCTGGCCGACCATCCGGACCTCGTCCTTGAACAGCTTGCGCAGCGGCTCGACCAGCTGGAACTGGAGGTCCTCGGGCAGGCCGCCGACGTTGTGGTGGGACTTGATGTTGGCGGTGCCCTCGCCGCCGCCGGACTCCACCACGTCCGGGTACAGGGTGCCCTGGACCAGGAAGTCGACCGACTCGCCGTGCTCGCCGGCCTCGGCGATGATCTCGGCCTGGGCCTGCTCGAACACGCGGATGAACTCGCGGCCGATGATCTTGCGCTTCTCCTCGGGGTCGGTGACCCCCTTCAGCGCGTTCAGGAAGCGCTCGGAGGCGTCGACGACCTTCAGCTGGACGCCGGTGGCGGCCACGAAGTCCTTCTCGACCTGCTCGGTCTCGCCCTTGCGCATCAGGCCGTGGTCGACGTAGACGCAGGTCAGCTGGTCGCCGATGGCGCGGTTGACCAGCGCGGCCGCGACCGCGGAGTCCACGCCGCCGGACAGGCCGCAGATCGCGCGCTTGTCGCCGACCTGCTCGCGGATCAGGGCGACCTGCTCCTCGACCACGCTGCCGGTGGTCCAGGTGGGGGCGATGCCGGCGCCGCGGTAGAGGAAGTGCTCCAGGATCTGCTGGCCGTGGTCGGAGTGCAGCACCTCGGGGTGGTACTGGACGCCGTACAGCCGGGCCTCGTCGTTCTCGAAGGCCGCGACCGGGACCAGGTCGGTGGAGGCGGTGACGGCGAAGCCCTCCGGGGCGGCCGAGCAGGCGTCGCCGTGCGACATCCACACCGAGTGCTGCGCCGGAACGCCCTCGAACAGGGTGGAGCCGCTGCGGGAGACGGTCAGCGGGGTGCGGCCGTACTCGCGGGCGCCGTTGTTGTCGACGGTGCCACCGAGGGTCTTGGCCATCAGCTGGAAGCCGTAGCACATGCCGAAGACCGGGACACCGGCCTCGAAGATCGCGCGGTCGATCTGCGGCGCGCCCTCTTCGTAGACCGACGACGGGCCGCCGGAGAGGATGATCGCCTTGGGGTTCTTGGCGAGCATCTCGGCGACCGGCATGCTGCTCGGCACGATCTCGCTGTAGACCCGCGCCTCACGCACCCGACGGGCGATGAGCTGGGCGTACTGGGCGCCGAAGTCGACCACCAGAACGGGGTCGTTGTCCGGCGCGGACTGGACGGGAATTGCAGAGGACACAGACGGCCTTCCGGCAGCGGTATCGAGGTGCCCGCGCGTGACCGCCTCCCCGGCAGGGGGGCTGCGGCTGCGGCGGACGGTGTGGGGTGTCTGGACACCGATTCTACCGGGCTGTCCGGTTTCACTCGTCTGCCCGTCCGAACGACCGTGACCGGGCGGGGCGGCGGTTCGTTGCTTCCTACGAACGTACGGCCGCGCCGCGTCCGCCAGACGCGCCGCCCGCCCCCGCGGGGGCACCGCCGTACGGCAGCAGGACCACGCGTGGAGTTCCATCCCAGTCCACCGGCGCACGTGGTGCCGCCGCCCGGCCCGCCGGGCAGCGGCACCGTGGGACCGTGCGCGGGTGCCGCGGCCGGCCAGCAGGGGACAGCGACCCCGGCCGCGACTGGGCCGAGAGGTGGGACGGCCGGAGTCCGGGGACGCCCGGGGCCGGCCGTCGCACCCCCGGTCCGGTCCGGTGCGCGCCCGGGCGCACTCCCCCCTTCACCCCGCGCCGCTACGCGCGTCCCCGTGCGCCACAACCATCCGAACCACTACGCACCGTGATCATCGGCGGCGGCCCCGGCAGGAAATGCTCTGTGCCGAACTGTGCCGAACCGGTTGCAGAGCGAGCCCTCCGTCCAGCACGATGCTCGTTGTACGCGGTTCTCCCGGCGCCTCACGGCTCACCGAGGGGGCCCGCGACGGCGTTCTCCGCAGCCGCGCCACGGAAGGCGGCCGCGGTTCCTCAGTTCACGCTCCGTGAGCGTAGGACCGGCGCAGACCTGTGCGCCGAGCCACCGCGCACGGGCGTGCGCGCCCCGCGCGGCCGGCCACCCACGCCGGAGCCGCGCGGCGCGCCCCGAAGCCGACCGACCCGACGGCGCTCCTCCCCCGGCGCCGTCACCCCAGCACCGGCGCGGCCCTGACGCCGAGTGCTGAACGACAAAGGGCCCCGTTCCCCCGCGGGGCCCTTTGCCCTTTCCTCAGGGGTGCCCGTACGGGGCACCCGCTCAGGGGTGCTCGCGCCACACGCTCGGGTCGACCGGCTCCTCGGCCGGAGGCGGCGGCACCGCGCCGGGCACCGGCGTCCCGCCGGTCGGGGCGGGCGGCTCCTCGTGCGAGCCGAGCACCTCGCTCACCCCGCCGCCGGGGGCGAACGGCGCGTCCTGCGGCGCGGCGGCCTGGGGCGGCACCCCGTGCCCCGGAACGCCCTGAGCCGGCACCCCCTGGGCCGGAACGCCGTACGGCGGCGTCGCGTACGGCACCTGCGGCGGCACCGCCGGATGGGGCACCGTGCCCCGCCCCGGGGCGAACGGGGACTCGGCGTACGGCACGGCGCCCTGCGGCGCACCCGCGCCCCGGCCGCGGAAGGCCGCCAGCAGCGGCGGCACCAGCAGCGCGCCGGCCAGCGCCCAGACCGCGTTGGCCACCAGCACGCTCACGAAGGCCAGCCCGCCCGACTCCTCCTGGGAGATCTCCATCCGCGCCGAGCCGATCCAGCCCGAGCTGGACGTGGTCCGCGTCATCAGTACCCCGGAGACCGTCATCAGCAGGGTGAGCGCCCCGGCGTGCACGGCGGCCAGGCGCAGCCGGTCGGCCGAGTCCAGCCCGCGCCGGAACGCCACCCGGCCGAGCAGGGCCGCCGAGACGAGCGCGAGCAGCCCGGCCCAGCGCCAGTCGCCGGTCAGGTCGTGCAGGTCGAAGAAGGAGAAGTCGGTCTCGCTGCTGCGGTCGCCCCAGGAGGAGTCGCCGCGGGAGCCGTCGCTGCCGGACAGGCCGGAGTGCGCCCGGAAGGTCGCCCCCGAGCCGAAGCCGAGCAGGTTGAGGCCGAGGTTGGGCAGGAAGGCCAGCGAGATCCCGGTCTGCGCCCCGCTCTCGCTGGTGGCCGCGACCAGGACGAAGGCCGTCACCGAGGACAGCCCGACCGTGACCGCCAGCGCCTGGCCGGCGGCCAGCGCGGACACCGCCCAGCCGCGCACCGCGCGGCTGCGCCAGGCGGCCCAGCGCAGCGCGTCGGTGCCGTGGACGAGGAAGGCCAGCAGGCCGGCCAGCACCGCGGTCCAGGCGACCGCCTCCAGCCAGCCGGAGCCCGCCGTGATCAGCGGTTGACCGGACTTCTGGGCGCCGGAGCCGAAGTCGCCGAAGTAGTCGGGTTTCGCGGCGCGGCCCGAGGGGTTCCATTCGGTGCCGCCGAGCAGCCCGAGCAGTCCGCTCACCGCCGCGAGGACCAGCGCGGTGCGCAGCGCCTCGGCGGCGGCCTGGCCCCGGGTGAGCTGGCCCACCACGGCCTTGCGCCGGCGCAGCCCGGCCCGCAGGCCGAGCCAGAGCGCCAGGCACCACAGGACGGTGACGGTCATCGGCAGCACCCGGAGGGCGATCTCCAGCCGGTCGGTCCGGTCGTGGCCCAGCGGGCTCTGGTACCCGAGCCGGAACGGTGCGCCGAGCGCGTTCAGGGCCATCGACACCGCCGAGCCGAAGCGCTCGCCGAAGCCGGCCGACTGGAACCGGTACTCGTACTGGTAGTCGCTCGGGATCGCCGCGATCAGCGCGGCGGCCAGCAGGACGAGGGTCGGCGCGACGGCCACCTTGACGGCCGGGCGCCAGTCCGCGGCGGTCAGCAGGCGCTGGAAGGCGGGCTGCTTGTCATACTCCTGCCCGGCACCCCAGCTGCCCAGGGCGGGCGGGACCGCGGCCACCGGCCCGTACCCGGGCTGGGGTCCGTACCCCGGCTGCGGTCCGTACGGCGGCGGGACGGGCGGAGCCGCACCCGGCGGAGGCGGCGGGACGGGCGGGGCGGCGGGCGGGGCGGCGGCCGCCGGGGCAGGGGGCGCGAACGGCCGACCGCACGACCCGCAGGCGGGCGCCCCCTCCTCCGAAGTCGCCCCGCACGATGTGCAGTTGGCCATGGCCCGCGTTCCCCCCGCTCGACGAGTCCCTGGCCGCTCCAGGGAGCCCGTTTATCCCATCGGACCCGAACGGATGTCAACCGGGAACCGGGGCAGGCGGATTGGCCCGTCGGGCCGGTTTCAGCCGCGCTTCTTCGGGACCTCCGGGACGGGCAGCAGCGGCAGCCGCAGCGCGCCGAACGCGCCCTCGGGCACGGCCGGCCGGGCCGGCGCCACCGCCGCCACCCGCAGGTACTCCGCGCCCTGGGCCGGGCGCTGGTCCGCCTCGCCCTTGTTCGGCCACATCGACATGGCGCGCTCGGCCTGGGCGGTGATGGTGAGCGAGGGGTTGACGCCCAGGTTGGCGGAGACGGCCGAACCGTCCACCACGCTGATCCCGGGGTAGCCGTACAGCCGGTGGTACGGGTCCACCACGCCGGTCTCGGGGGCGTCGCCGATCGGGCAGCCGCCGAGGAAGTGCGCCGTCATCGGGATGTCGAAGATCTCGCCGACGGTGCTGCCCGGGAAGCCGTTGATCTCGTCGGCCAGCGCCTGGGCGCCCTGTTCCGCCGCCGGGATCCAGGTCGGGTTGGGTTCGCCGTGGCCCTGGCCGGAGGTGAGCCGGGCCTTGCCGAGCGGGCCCTTCTTCAGCGAGACGGTGATCGAGTTGTCCAGCGACTGCATCACCAGGCCGATGATCGTCTTCTCGGACCAGCGGCGCTGGTTCATCGAGCGGGCGAAGGTCACCGGGTGGAGCGCCGTGTTGCCCAGGTAGCGCAGCCAGCGCGGGACCGCCCCACCGCCCCTGACCTGGGCGATGGACAGCGCGCCCATCGCGTTGGAGCCCTTGCCGTAGCGGACCGGCTCGATGTGGGTGTTGGCGTCCGGGTGGATCGAGGAGGTGATCGCCACGCCCTTGGTGAAGTCCGCCTTGCCGCCGTAGCGCCGGTCGGTGGTCTGCGCGCCCACCAGGGCCTCGGAGTTGGTGCGGGTCAGCTCGCCCAGCCGCGCCGAGATCCGGGGCAGGTGGCCGCCGTCCCGCATCCGGTGCAGCAGCGACTGGGTGCCGTAGGTGCCGGCCGCGACGACCACCCGGGCCGCGGTGACGGTCCGCGCGCCCGCCTTCACCCGGTCGGTCCTCGACCGCGCGTCGGTGCGGCGCACGTCCACCGCGTAGCCGCCGCTCCCGTCGGCCCCTTCGATCTCCCGGATCCGGGCCACCGTGGTGAGCGGGTGGATCTCCGCCCCGCCCCGCTCGGCCAGGTACAGGTAGTTCTCGGTGAGCATGTTCTTGGCGCCGTGCCGGCAGCCGGTCATGCACTCGCCGCACTCCACGCAGGCCTTGCGGGCCGGGCCGGCGCCGCCGAAGTACGGGTCGGCGACCTCGCTCCCGGGGGCCGCCTTGGCGGTGCCGTCGGTGTCCTCGCCGTCGCCGAAGAAGACCCCGACCGGCGCCATGTGGAAGGTGTCGCCGACGCCCATCCGCTCGGCGGCCGCCTTGAGGTGGACGTCGGAGGGGGTGAGGGTCGGGTTGAGCCGGACCCCGAGCATCCGCTGCGCCTGGTCGTAGAACGGCGCCAACTCCTGCTGCCAGTCGGTGATGTGGCGCCACTGGCGGTCCTCGAAGAAGGCCTTCGGCGGCACGTACAGGGTGTTGGCGTAGTTCAGCGAGCCGCCGCCGACCCCGGCGCCGGCCAGGATCAGCACGTTGGCCAGCAGGTGGATCCGCTGGATGCCGTACAGCCCGAGCGCCGGCGCCCACAGGTAGTTCGGCAGGTCCCAGGAGTTCCTGGGCAGTTCGTCCCGGTCGAAGCGCCGGCCGGCCTCCAGGACGGCGACCCGGTAGCCCTTCTCGGTCAGCCGCAGGGCCGCGACCGAACCGCCGAAGCCGGACCCGACCACCACCACGTCGTAGTCGAACTCCGCCGCACCGCCGGACTGCACCATCTGCCACCGCTCCTTCACCGGGTGAACCTGCCTGTGGGTACCGCGAACCGGGCCCCGCCGCAGGTGCGGGGCCCTGGGGCCTGTCTGCGGGGGCCTACTTGAAGCGCAGCGCCTTGAGCACCCGCAGCCCGCCGGTCATCAGGGCGGCGAACTGCTTGTCGTCCAGGCCGAACGAGGGCGCGATCGGCATCAGCCGCTGGGTCGCGACGGTCTGCGCCTCGGTGAAGCGCAGGATGCCCTCCGCGCCGTGCCGGCGGCCCAGCCCGGAGTCGCCCATGCCGCCCATCGGCGAGCCGACCGAGCCGTACGCGGCGGCGTACGCCTCGTTGACGTTGACCGTGCCGGTGCGCAGCCGGGCCGCGACCGCCCGGCCGCGCCGCAGGTCCCTGGTCCAGACGCTGGAGTTCAGGCCGTACGGCGTGGAGTTGGCGGCGGCCACCGCCTCCTCCTCGGTGTCGAAGCGGTAGAGGGAGACGACCGGGCCGAAGGTCTCCTCGGCGCAGACCGCCATCTCCGGGGTGACGCCGTCGAGGATGGTCGGCTCGTAGAAGAGCGGGCCGAGGTCCGGCCGGGCGCGCCCGCCGGCCACCACGGTGGCGCCCGCCTTGACCGCCTCCTCCACGTGCCGGCCGGTGGTCTCCAGCTGGCGGGCGGAGACCAGCGAGCCCATGTCCGCGCCGTACGCGAGGCCGCCGCCGAGGCGCAGCGCCCGGGTGCGGGCGGCGAAGCGCTCCAGGAACTCGTCGGCCACCGAGCGGTGCACCAGCAGCCGCTCGATCGAGATGCAGAGCTGTCCGGCGGAGGAGAAGCAGGCCCGTACGGCGCCCGCGGCGGCCGCGTCGAGGTCGGCGTCGGCGAGCACCAGCATGGCGTTCTTGCCGCCGAGTTCGAGCGAGGCGCCGACCAGCCGGGCGGCGGCGCGCTGGGCGACGTCGCGGCCGGTGCGGGTGGAGCCGGTGAACGAGACGTAGTCGGCGTGCTCCACCACGGCGGGGCCGATCACCGGGCCGTCGCCGATCACGATCTGCCACAGGTCGGCGGGCAGTCCGGCCTCGATCAGCAGCTCGCGGGCCCACAGCGCGGTCAGCGCGGTCTGGGTGTCGGGCTTGTTGACCACCGCGTTGCCGGCCACGAAGGCCGGCAGGGCGTCGCCGACGGACAGCTCCAGCGGGTAGTTCCACGGCGAGATGTGGCCGACCACGCCCTTGGGGCGGCGGGCCTCGACGGCGTGGGTGAGCACCGGCAGCGCGCCGCCGTGCCGCTTGTCCTTGAGGTACCCGTGCGCGGCCCGCCCGTAGTGCCGGGCGGCCATGGCGACGGCCAGCACCTCCTCGAAGGCGTGCAGCCGGGCCTTGCCGGTCTCCGCCTGGACGAGGTCCAGCACCTCGTCCTGCCGCTTGAGCAGCAGGTCGTGGAAGCGCAGCAGGACGGCGGCGCGGCGGCGCACCGGCAGCGCGGCCCAGGCCCCCTGGGCGCGGCGGGCCAGCTGGAAGGCGACCTCGACGTCGGCCGGGGTGGACTGCGGCAGGCTGGCCAGCCGTTCGCCGGTCAGCGGGGCGACGGTCTCCACCAGGTCGGGTTCACCGGTGGCGGTGACGCCGGTGGCCAGCCTGGCGACCAGGGACGGCGGGACGGCCGCGGCGACGGTCCGGCCGCCGCCGGGGGCCGCCGGGTTGCCGGCGCCGGAGGGTTCGGTGGCCACTGCGTCTGCTGTGAGGTCCGACATACGGCGCAGCCTAGGCGCTCGGCGGCCGGTCCGGTACCCGTCGGTAACAAGAATCTGCCGCAGTCGGGCGAAAGCGGGCGCCCCCGCCCGACCCGGTCAGCGGCTCGGGGCGAAGTTGTTGAGCACCGCGTAGAAGCGCTGCTCGGCCTCGTTCCACTCGTTGCCCCGGTCCGGGCTGGACGAGTAGATCGCGTAGCTGGTGCCGTCCTGGCTGATGAACTCGGTCTCGATCGCGCGCCGGCGGCCGCCCTCCTTGGCCAGGTAGCTGAACTCCCAGACCGCCGCCTCCTGGCCCTTCACCGCCGTGCCGGCCATCCGGTGCTGCTTGTAGTCCTTGAGCGACTTGGCGACGGTGGCCTCCATCTGCCGCATGTGCTCCAGCGGCTTGACCGACTGGCCGACCGTGACGGCGAACTGGAGGTAGTGCACCTTGCCGTCGGGGCTGTAGTAGATCTGGTTGTCCCCGGCGCTGATCCGCTGCCAGGACGGGGTGCCGTTCGGCAGCGGGAAGCGGAAGCCGGCCGGGTCGTCGACCCAGTGGTAGCCGCTGGGCGGCGCCGCCGCGGGGGTGGCGTCGCTGGTGGGCTCCGGTCCGGTGGACTCGGCGGCGGTCGGCGTCGGGTCGTCGGGGGTGTCGCCGCCGACCACGTGCCGGGTGACCAGGAAGGTGCCCGCGGCGGCCAGCAGGCCGACGGCCACCGCTATGCCGACGATCTTCAGCAGGTTGCGGCGCTTGGCCGGTCCCCGCTCCGGCGCAATGGAGTGCGACACCGGCGCGACGGGACCGGTGTGCGCCCGGGCAGCGTCCTGCGCGCCCCCGGCGGTGTCCGGTTCGGCGAGGACGGGCGCGGCGGGAACAGCGGCGACCGCAGGGACGGCGGGCACAGCAGCGGCAGCGGGGACGGCGGCCCCGGAGGCCTTCGGCTCGGTCGGCTCCTCGGAGCCCTCGGCCGGCTCCGCCACGGCCACCGGGCCCTCGGTGCGGTCCACCACCGGCACCGACCGGGTGGGCGTACGCACCGACGGGACCGACTTCAGGCCCATCGTGTGCCCGGCCCGCACCTCGGCCAGCATCGCGGCCGCCTCGTCCGCGGTGGGCCGCTCGGCCGGGTCCTTCGCCATCAGCGCGGCCAGCACCGGCCCCAGCGGCCCGGCCCGCCGCGACTCCGGCAGCGGCTCGTCGACCACCGCGGCGAGCGTGGTGATCGGCGAGTCCCGCCGGAACGGCGACTGGCCCTCGACCGCCGCGTACAGCGTCGCCCCGAGGCCCCACAGGTCGGAGGCGGGACCGGGCCGCTCGCCCTGGGCGCGCTCCGGCGCCAGGTAGTCCGGCGAGCCGACCAGGTCGCCCGGCCGGGTCAGCTCGGTCGAGCCCTCGTACTTCGCGATGCCGAAGTCCAGCAGCACCACCCGCCCGGTGCCGCGCTCCAGCAGCACGTTGGCCGGCTTCACGTCCCGGTGCAGCACGCCCAGCTGGTGGCCGCGGTGCAGCGCGGCCAGCACCTGGCTGCCGACCTCGGCGGCGGCGCGCGGCTGCAGGGTGCCGTCCTGGCTGATCACGTCGGCCAGCGAGCGGCCGTCGACCAGCTCCATCACGATCCACGGCCGGCCGTCCTGCTCCAGCACGTCGTGCACGGTGATCACACCGGGGTGCTTGATCCGCGCGGCCGCGCTGGCCTCGCGCTTCATCCGGGTGTGCAGGATCTGCAGGTCCTCCTCGGGCAGGTGGTTGACGGTCAGCTCCTTGACCGCGACCTCCCGGTCGAGCATCCGGTCCCAGGCCCGCCAGACGGTGCCCATGCCGCCCCGGCCGAGCCGCTCGCCGAGCTCGTACCGCCCGGCCAGCAAACGCTCCGCCTCGGCCGCCTCCGGCCGGTCCTGCACGCCCATCTGCGCCCGCTCCCCCACACATTCCGCCTGCCGTCACCGCGACGGAGGGCCTGGTGCAGACCACTGTTCGAACAAATCCCACGCACACATTAGGCGCACCTTGCCGCCCCCGGTAATCACGCCCACCCCCCGGACCGGTGGAACGGAATCCGGGCGGGCCGTCAGCCTGCGAACAGCACCACCGCGACGATTCCCAGCACCAGCAGCACGAACACTCCGCCCACCAGCAGCGGGCCCCACAGGGAGGGGGGTATCCGGGGCGGCTTCGCCCCGCTCCCTGCCCCCAAGTCCCCACCGTTCCGGCCCTTTCGGGCACTCCTCCCGGCCCTGGAGCCGACGGCCCTCCCGCCGCGCCCGCGCGGCACCGCCGGCGTCTCCGGCACCGGCACCGGCCCCCCTGCGGCCCGGCTCCGCTCCTCCGCCTCCCCGTCGACCGGCTCCGGCGCCCCCGCCAGCAGCCCCGCCAGCTCCTCGCGCACCGCCTCCGCCGTCGGCCGCAGCACCGGATCGGGCTGCAACAGCCGCTCCACCAGCGGCGCGAGCGGCCCGCACACCACCGAGGGCTCCCGCCGCCCGTCGCGTACGGCCGTCACCAGCTCCGGCACGTCCCGCTCCGGGTACGGCGAACGGCCGGTGACCAGCCGGTGCACCAGCACCCCGAGCGCCCAGCAGTCGCCCGCCGGGCCGCCGTCCAGCGGCCAACGCTCCGCCACCGGGCCGACCAGGGTCGCCCGCACCTCGTACCGGCGCCGCCCGCCCGGCCCGCCGAGCTCCTCGGCCAGCGCCTCCTCGGCCACCCCGGCGAGCAGCCCGCCGAGCATCGCCGCGCCGTCCTCGCAGACCAGCACCGCCTCCGCGGTCAGCGCGCCGTGGGTCAGCCCGGCCGCGTGCAGCGCCCGCAGCGCCCCGGCCAGGTCCGCCGCCAACTCGGCCGCCCGGTACGGCGGCAGCGGCCCTTCGGCGAGCAGCTCGGCCACCGTCCGCCCGACCGGCCGCTCCTCCACCGTCCACAGCAGCTCGCCCTCGACGAACGCGCCGACCCCGCGCAGCAGCCGCGGGTGCGCGACCGGCGCGGTCGAACCGACCGCCGCCACCCGGCGCACCATCCGGTCCGCCTGCGCCGCGGCGGCCGCCTCCGGATCCTGGCCCGCCGTCAGCACCCCCGGCAGCTCCAGGGCGCCCAGCAGCACCGATTCACCGGTCCGCTCGTCCACCGCCTGGGCGCGCAAGGGTTCGGGGCGGTCCGTCAGCCGGTACCGCCCCGCCAGCAACTGACCGGGGCCGCCTCGCATGCCAGTTCCTCTCACTCACCGAGCAGCCTACTGAGCGGCTCCCAGGGCCTGCCGTCGAACTCCCTCGCCTCCGGGCGAACGACGGGAGTCCGACGACAGGCCCTAGGCTCGATCCCATGGACTGGACCGATCTGATCGACACCGCCTTCGAGGCATCCGGGAACAGCAGCAAAGCCAACCAGGCCGAGGCCGTCCGCGCCGTCGAGGCGACCGTCATCGACGGCGAGAAGCCGGTCGCCTCCACCGCCGGGCGCCACCCCGACCACTTCCGCAAGGGAGTGCTCGTGCTGACCACCCATCGGCTGCTCTTCCTGAAGGACGGGAAGCCGCCGGTCCCGGTTCCGCTCGCCGCCGTCACCGACGTCACCGTGACCCGCACCAAGCTCAACGGCGAAGTGCTCCTGGTGGTGGCGCTCAGCGGCTCGCACCGCTTCGAGGACGTGGCCAAGGCCGAGTTCTTCGCCGAGCAGCTCCGGGCCTCCGCCCGGGCCGCCCGGAACGCCCCGAAGGCCGGGCCCGCCGCCACCCCGGTCGAGGCGTCCGCCGGTGAGCAGCTCATCGGCCAGCTGGAACGGCTGGCCGCCCTGCGCGCCTCCGGTGCGCTCACCGAGGACGAGTTCACCCGCGCCAAGCAGCGCCTGATCGGTTAGGACCTGCCGCCCTACGGCGCGGGCTGGAAGCTGTTGAAGACGACGTCCCGGAGCGGGGCCTGGGCGGCCCACTCCGCGTCCGGGACTATCCAGTAGATCGAGTACCCGTACTTGGGCGGGGTCCCGGTCACGAAGCCGCGGTTGAGCGAGTGCATCCTGGGCGTGCCGTTGGTCCACTCCCAGTCCGCCGCGTTGGTCCACTGCCGGTAGGTGATCGCCGCCAGGTTGAGCCGCTGGTAGTTGCTGACCTGACCGCGGACGTTCGGCTCCGACTCCTGCCAGTCCGCGACCGCGCTCGCCCCGGGCGACGTGGTCCACTCGATCCGCAGCTGGCTGCCGTCGGCCGCGTTCTTGAAGATCCGCCGGTTGGCGTCCGACCCGGTCGGCTGCAGACCGTCCGGCAGCACGACGGAGAAGCCGCTCGGGTCCTTGTACTCGTGGTACCCGGCCGGCACGGCACCCGGCGCGGCCGGCGCGGGCTGCGCCGGTGCCGCCGGGGGCTGGACGGGAGCCGCCGGCGCACCGGCGGACTGCGCGGGCGCGTCCGGCGCCGCGGCCGGGTCGCCGGTCGGCTGGGCGGGCGCCGGGGCGGGCGCGGGTTCGCCCGTCGGTGCCGACGTCGGCACCGGCTCGGTACCGGTCGCCCCCGGCGAGGTGGCGACCGCGCTCTGCGAGGCCGCGCCGTTCGCGCCGCCGTCGTCGGTGCCGACCATCCGGACGACCGCCACCACTCCCGCGATCAGCAGCAGCACCACGATCACGGTGGCGATGGCCAGCCGTCGCCGGCCGGTGCGCGGATCGGCCCCGGCCGCCTGGGTCGCGCCCATCGTCCACTCGCTGGTCACCGGCCGGATCGGCTCCGCGCCCGGCTCCTCGGACGGCGTCCCGGCGGGCTCCGCGTCCTGGGCCCGACTCCCGACCCGGACCGTCCCCAGCAGCCCGCCCACCGACCGCTTGCGGCCGTTCCCGGTCTGCTCCGGCTCCTTCGGCGAAGACTCCGAGGGCTCCGCGGACTCCGCCGAGGTCGACGCCGACGCCGACGCCGACGGCTCGGACGGCTCCGCGGCGTCCGACGCCTCCGCCGGCCCCGCCGCCTTCGACAGCCCCGCCTTCGACAGCCCCGACGCCTTCGAGGCCTTCGGCTCCTCGGCCGGCTTCTCCAGCGGCACCGCGTGCTCGGTGGTGGACTCGGCCCGCGCGGTCGCCTCCGCGACCACCCGCTTGAGCATCGACCGGGTCTGCGAGGCGTCCAGCCGCTCGGCCGGGTCCTTCGCCAGCAGCCCCTCGATCACCGGCTGCAGCGGCCCGGCGTTCACCGGCGCGATCAGGTCCTCGGTCATCACCGCGGTCAGCGTGGCCAGCGCCGAGCCCCGGTCGTAGGGCGGCCGGCCCTCGACCATCGCGTACAGCGTGCCGCCCAGCGACCACAGGTCGGCCGGCGGCCCGGGCTTCTGCCCGCGGGCCCGCTCCGGGGAGATGTACGAGGGCGCGCCGACGAGCATCCCGGTCGAGGTGACGGAGGCGTCGCCCTCCACGCTGGCGATGCCGAAGTCGGTGAGCACGACCCGGCCGTCCTCGCCGATCAGCACGTTGGACGGCTTGACGTCCCGGTGCAGGATGCCGAGCGCGTGCGCCGCGCTGAGCACGCCCAGCACGTCGAGCGCGATCTCCGCCGCCCGGGCGGGGGCCAGCGGCCCGTCCTCCCGGACCACGTCGGCCAGCGAGCGGGACTCGACCAGCTCCATGACGATCCACGGCCGGTCGTCCTCGTCGACCACGTCGAAGACCGTCACCGCCGAACTGTGCCGGATCCGCGCGGTCGCCTTGGCCTCGCGCAGCGTCCGGGTGATCAGCCGGTGCTTCTCCTCCTCGTCGACGCTGGCGTTCATCCGCAGTTCCTTGACCGCGACGGTCCGGCCCAGCATCTCGTCCTCGGCGCGCCAGACGGTGCCCATGCCGCCGCGCCCGAGCACGCCGTTCAGGCGGTAGCGGCCGGCCAGGAGGCGGCCGGTGGAACCCTGCGCCTGGGTCATTCGGAACGTTCCCCCATGTGCTGCTGGCGGTCGTGGTGACGGCGCGTCGGCCCGACCTGGGGCCCGGACGCCCAAGCCTCCATCATCTCCTGTCCGGAGGGCCCGCGACCACCCGGCCCCCGCATCGAGCCGGTACGAACCGGAACGGAGGCGGCGCTCCGTGCCCGATCTGTGATCGAAAACTCGCCAAGATCTGTCCGGACCACTGCTACCGTTCGGCAGCTCATCGTATTCCGGGGGGATTCGACGCCCATGACCGCACCCGCACCGGGCACTGACGGCCCATCGATCCGGCCGCACACCGCCCAGCACTACTCGGTCGCACCACCCCCCGTCTCCCCCGAGGGCTACGTCGCCCCGGGCATGCCCGGCGCCCCCGTGGCCGGCTTCGACCCCGTCGAACCCACGCCCAGGACCACCCCCCGGCACCGCACCGCCCTGGCCGTCTCCCTCGCCCTCCTCGCCATGCTCCTCGGCGGCCTCGCCTACGGCAGCGCCCCGCTGCGCGCCGCCGACAGCCTCGGCTGGCTGGCCATCGCCCCGGCCGGCCTGGTCGCCCTCCCGCTCGGCCGGCTCGGCGGCCAGGGCCGCTTACTCCCCCCGCTCGGCGCGCTCCTCGCCGCCGGCGCCCTGCTCCTCGGCCAGCTGATCGAGCACCTCCGCCGCGTCCACGCCGACGGCCCGACCCCCGGCGGCCTGCTGCACGACACCGTCACCGCCTGGCGCGCCGACCTCCGCCCCCTCGACGCCGCCTTCTACGCCATCGCCCTCATCGGCGGGTTCCTCCTCACCCGCCGCAGCGCCACGCGGAGTTGACCGCCCGCCCCGTCCCCTCCCCGTACCACCCCCGCACCCGCACCCGCCTCCCGCACCGGGAAAAGGAGAAGGCCCCCGCCGTCACCCGGCAGGGGCCCCTCGATCAGGTCAGGTCAGGACTCAGCGGTGGTCGAGCGCCGGGTTGACGGTGACCTCGACCCGCTGGAACTCCTTGAGCTCCGTGTAGCCCGTGGTGGCCATCGCCCGACGCAGCGCGCCGAACAGGTTCATGGTCCCGTCCGGCGTGTGCGAGGGCCCGGTCAGGATCTCCTCGGTGGTACCGACGGTCCCGAGGTCCACGCGCTTGCCGCGCGGCAGCTCCTCGTGGACGGCCTCCATCCCCCAGTGGATCCCCTTGCCCGGGGCGTCCGTCGCCCGCGCCAGCGCGGCACCGATCATGACCGCGTCCGCGCCGCAGGCCACGGCCTTCGGGATGTCCCCGCTGTAGCCGACGCCGCCGTCCGCGATGACGTGCACGTAGCGGCCACCGGACTCGTCCATGTAGTCGCGACGGGCGGCCGCCACGTCGGCCACGGCGGTGGCCATCGGCACCTGGATGCCCAGGACGTTCCGCGTGGTGTGGGCGGCGCCGCCGCCGAAGCCGACCAGCACACCGGCGGCACCGGTCCGCATCAGGTGCAGGGCCGCGGTGTACGTGGCGCAGCCGCCGACGATCACCGGGACGTCCAGCTCGTAGATGAACTGCTTGAGGTTGAGCGGCTCGGCGGCGCTGGAGACGTGCTCGGCCGAGACGGTGGTGCCGCGGATGACGAAGACGTCGACGCCGGCGTCCACCACGGCCTTGGAGAACTCGGCGGTGCGCTGCGGCGAGAGCGCGGCGGCGGTGACCACGCCGGAGTCGCGGACCTCCTGGATCCGCTGCTTGATCAGCTCGGCGCGGATCGGCGCGGCGTAGATCTCCTGGAGCCGGCGGGTCGCGGTGGACTCGTCGGTGATCGCGGCGATCTCGTCCAGCAGCGGCTGCGGGTCCTCGTAGCGGGTCCACAGGCCTTCGAGGTTCAGCACGCCCAGACCGCCGAGGCGGCCGATCTGGATGGCCTGCTGCGGCGAGACCACGCTGTCCATCGGGGCGGCCAGGAACGGCAGCTCGAAGCGGTAGGCGTCGATCTGCCAGGCGATCGAGACCTCCTTCGGGTCCCGGGTCCGGCGGCTGGGGACGACGGCGATGTCGTCGAAGGCGTACGCCCGTCGGCCGCGCTTGCCTCGCCCGATCTCGATCTCAGTCACTTCGAGCCCTTCTGCTTTGTTGCTCATGCCCGCCGGGTCACCCCGGCCGCCCCCCAGTATCCCGTACTGCCGCTGGTCCCGCCCCGACGGCCCGCGCCCGGGCGCACCGGCAGGGGCCCGCCGCCGCGGTGCGGCAGCGGGCCCCTCGGTGGCCGGTGGCTCAGCGGGCCGAGTAGTTCGGCGCCTCGACGGTCATCTGGATGTCGTGCGGGTGGCTCTCCTTGAGGCCCGCCGAGGTGATCCGGACGAAGCGGCCCTTGCTCTCCATCTCGGCGACGGTGGCGGCGCCGACGTAGCCCATGGTCTGGCGCAGACCGCCGACCAGCTGGTGCAGCACGGCCGACAGCGGGCCGCGGTAGGGCACCTGGCCCTCGATGCCCTCGGGGACGAGCTTGTCGTCCGAGGCCACCTCGGCCTGGAAGTAGCGGTCCTTGGAGTACGAGCGGCCCTGGCCGCGGGACTGCATGGCGCCCAGCGAGCCCATGCCGCGGTAGGACTTGAACTGCTTCCCGTTGATGAACATCAGCTCGCCCGGGGACTCCTCGCAGCCGGCCAGCAGCGAGCCGAGCATCACGGTGTCGGCACCGGCGGCCAGCGCCTTGCCGATGTCGCCCGAGTACTGCAGGCCGCCGTCGCCGATGACCGGCACGCCGGCCGCCAGGCAGGCCTGGGCGGCCTCATAGATGGCGGTGACCTGCGGGACGCCGATGCCGGCGACGACGCGGGTGGTGCAGATGGAGCCGGGGCCGACGCCGACCTTGACGCCGTCCACGCCGGCGTCGATCAGCGCCTGGGCGCCGTCCCGGGTGGCCACGTTGCCGCCGACCACGTCGATCCCGACGGCCGACTTGATCTTCGCGATCCAGGCCAGCGCGTTGTGGCTGTGGCCGTGCGAGGTGTCCACCACCAGGAAGTCCGCACCGGCCTCGACCAGGGCCTGGGCCCGGTCGAACGCCTCGGCGCTGGCACCGACGGCGGCGCCGACCAGCAGCCGGCCCTCGGCGTCCTTGGCGGCGTTCGGGTACTGCTCGGCCTTGACGAAGTCCTTGACGGTGATCAGGCCCTTGATCCGGCCCTCGTCGTCGACCAGCGGCAGCTTCTCGATCTTGTGGCGGCGCAGCAGGGCCATCGCGTCCACGCCGGAGATGCCGACCTTGCCGGTGATCAGCGGCATCGGGGTCATGATCTCGCGGACCTGGCGGGTGCGGTCCGACTCGAAGGCCATGTCGCGGTTGGTGACGATGCCGAGCAGCTTGCCCGCCTCGTCGGCGATCGGCACGCCGGAGATGCGGAACTTGGCGCACAGCGCGTCGGCCTCGCCCAGGGTGGTCTCCGGGCCGACCGTGATCGGGTCGGTGACCATGCCGGACTCGGACCGCTTCACCAGGTCGACCTGGTTGGCCTGGTCCTCGACCGAGAGGTTGCGGTGCAGCACGCCGACGCCGCCCTGGCGGGCCATCGCGATGGCCATGCGCGACTCGGTGACCTTGTCCATCGCCGCGGACAGCAGCGGGATGTTGACGCGCACGTTCCGGGAGACCCGGGAGGAGGTGTCCACCTGGTTCGGCAGCACCTCGGAGGCCCCGGGCAGCAGCAGGACGTCGTCGTACGTGAGCCCGAGCATGGCGAACTTCTCGGGTACGCCTGCGGCGTTGTAAGACATTTGGGGGGTACCTTCCGTGGCCGGCCTAATCCGCTCACGCCCTGAGGGTGGGGGCGCATTCATCGCTCACTCGCGCAGACCGCCGAAGCCGGGTACGAATAGGAGGATCCTCCAAGGGGACCCCGCGCGCACCCGTCAAACTTTGGCAACCCGCCCAGGCGCCGATACCCCATGGTACTGGCACCGCGAATGTGTCCTCGTGTGCCCTTGACAACAACCCCGCCCCGTGGATCATTCCGCCCGCAACCGGCGGAAACGGCACGCAACGGGAGGAGTGGTCAGGAGGACTCCTCCGCGAGCGCCCGCAGCCGGCTGAGCGCCCGGTGCTGGGCCACCCGGACGGCACCCGGTGACATCCCGAGCACCTCGCCGGTCTCCTCCGCCGACAGCCCGGCGGCCACCCGCAGCAGCACCAGCTCGCGCTGACGGGCCGGCAGGTTGGAGAGCAGCTCCTTCGCCCAGGCCGCGTCGCTGCTCAGCAGCGCCTGCTCCTCCGGGCCGAGCGCCTCGTCCGGCACCTCCGGCAGGTCGTCCTGCGGCACGACGGTCGAGCCGGGCCCGCGCATCGCGGCCCGCTGGAGATCGGCGATCTTGTGCGCGGCGATCCCGTACACGAAGGCCTCGAACGGGCGCCCCTGGTCCTTGTACCGGGGCAGTGCGCAGAGCACCGCCACGCAGACCTCCTGGGCGACGTCGTCCACGTGGTGGCGGGCCCCGCCGGGCAGCCGGACCAGCTTGGCGCGGCAGTACCGCAGCGCCAGCGGGTGGACGTAGGCGAGCAGCGCGTCGATCGCCGGGTTCTCGCCGCGCACCGCGGCCGCGACCAGTTCGCCCACCAGCGGCGAGCCGCCCGTGCCGAGCACCGGCCGGCGGCCCGGCCCGGTCCCACCGGCGGAACCGCCGGGTTCGGCGTACGACGGACCGTGGCCCGGACCGGAGGGCTCGGCCTCCACCGGGTCCGCCTGGCCGGTCGCACCGGCGACGTCGTCGCGCATCGGTCCATGGTGCCTGGTCGAGCGGGAAAACGCGGCACCGCGTCCGGAGTTGTGCACCGGAACGTTATGCGCTGCGGCACCGTCCGGCGTCCCGCGCACCACCGGCCCCTCCTGCACCGTGCCGCCTCCCGCCCCGCCGCCGTCGGCGGTCCCGTCCGTCGCGCCGTCCGCCGAGTGTCCTGCGGCTGCGTGATTCGCCGCAGTGCCTGTCCGCTGGTCCCCGAGGTGCTCCACTCCTCCATGGTGCAACCTCGGGACCGTAACGTCACACGCCCGTGCGGCGCCCGCTCCGGGAACCTCCGGCGGCACGCCGCAACCGGCGGCGCCGCCGGTGGTCAGCGGACCAGGCCCCAGCGGAAGCCCAGCGCCACCGCGTGCGCCCGGTCGGAGGCCCCGAGCTTCTTGAACAGCCGTCGGGCGTGGGTCTTCACGGTGTCCTCGGAGAGGAACAGCTCGCGGCCGATCTCGGCGTTGCTGCGGCCGTGGCTCATGCCCTCCAGCACCTGGATCTCACGCGCCGTCAGGGTGGGCGCCGCGCCCATGTCGGGGCTGCGCAGCCGGCGGGGGGCGAGCCGCCAGGTCGGGTCGGCGAGGGCCTGGGTGACGGTGGCCCGCAGCTCGGCGCGCGAGGCGTCCTTGTGCAGGTACCCGCGGGCACCCGCGGCCACCGCGAGCGCGACCCCGTCGAGGTCCTCGGCGACGGTGAGCATGATGATCCGCGCGCCCGGGTCGGCGGACAGCAGCCGCCGGACCGTCTCGACCCCGCCGAGGCCGGGCATCCGGACGTCCATCAGAACGAGATCGGAGCGGTCGGCCACCCAGCGGCGGAGGACCTCCTCCCCGTTCGTCGCGGTGGTGACCCGGTCCACACCGGGTACGGTCGCGACCGCGCGGCGAAGCGCCTCGCGGGCGAGCGGGGAATCGTCGCAAACGAGAACGGAAGTCATGACCGTCGTCCTCCGCAGCTGATCCGCGTCACGTTGAGCCTCCTGGCTGGTACGAACCTCTACGACACGGCCGATCGGCGACGGACTCCGCGGTGATCGCCCCAACCTGCCCGCGATCGTTCCCGACGTCCGGCGCCCGCTAACCGCCTCCGCACTTCCAACGACCGTCACTCGAATGAGTTACGGCCTTCGGGGCCATCTCCACCACTGTACGTGGCCAACCCATTACCGATCAGCCGCATCGCGGTGCACACGCCGCTCTTTTGCGCAGCTCGCGCGCGGTCGGCGTACGACCCGCACATCGATTCGGCACCCCGCGCGCCCGTCGACCACCCGATTGCCACGTCCGCGCCCGCTGGAGCCCCTTGCCCACTATGCCCGTTTTTATAGCTTTCGTATGGTCATTGACTGTTGTGCCAGTGTGTGGGTGACTTGTCCATGGAGTTGCCTTAAGTCATATTTCCAGGTGTCCACACCAGTGCATCGAAGCCCCGCCGCACCGCTCGGCAGCAGCCCCGCCGAACGCCCGGCCGACGGCCGACAGCCTCTGAAGGGAATGAGCCATGGCAGATTTCTCCCGCCTCCCCGGTCCCAACGCGGACCTCTGGGACTGGCAGCTCTCCGCAGCCTGCCGTGGCGTGGACAGCTCGCTCTTCTTCCACCCCGAGGGCGAGCGCGGGGCGGCGCGCAGTTCGCGCGAGGCCAGCGCCAAGGAGGTCTGCATGCGCTGCCCGGTGATCGCCGAGTGCGCGGCGCACGCGCTGGCGGTCCGCGAGCCGTACGGCGTGTGGGGCGGGATGACGGAGGACGAACGCGAGGAGATGCTGGGGCGCTCGCGACACCGATTGGTCGAGGTTCCGCTGGCCCCGCCGGCGGTCGCCCAGCGGTAGACCCGTCTCCTTGAGCGCCGTGAAGAAACGTTTCTTCGCGGCGCTTCAGTCTTCTGGCTCACCGTACGTACCGGACCCCGACGGTCCCGTCACCCACCGTCAGCGGTCGGCGGCCGCCCCCGCCAGCCGCTCCAGCATCAGCGCCACGGCCGGCACCTCGGCCAGGTCCGGGAGGGTCAGCGCGACCACCTGGCGCACCGCGGGCGCCCCGGAGGCCGTCCGCACCGGCACCGTCGACACGCCGTCAGGACGCACCGACCGCAGCGCCAGCCGGGGCAGCACCGCCACCCCGAGACCGGCCGCCACCAGGCCGACCACCGCCGGGTAGTCGTCCGTCGCGAAGTCGATCCGCGGCTCGAAGCCCGCCCCGGTGCACAGCTCCACCAGGTGCCCCCGGCACTGCGGGCAGCCGGCGATCCACTGCTCCTCCGCCAGCTCGGCCAGCCCCACCGCCCCGCCCCGCCCGGCCAGCGGGTGGGCGGCCGGCAGCACGCCCACCAGCGGGTCGTCCAGCAGCGGGGTGACCACCAGGTCGGACCAGTCGGTCCCGGCGGTCAGCTGCTGCGCCTCCAGGTTGGCCTCGGCCCGGGCCTCGCGCGGCGTGCCGTGGGCGGGCGCCGGGAGCGCGACGGCGCCGTCGGACTGCGGGTAGCGGAAGGCCAGCGCGATCTCGCACTCGCCGCCGCGCAGCATCGCCAGCGACTCCGGCGGCTCGGCCTCGACCAGCGACACGCGCACCCCCGGATGGCTGTCCCGCAGGCGGGCGACCGCGGGCGGCACCAGGGTGGAGCTCGCGGTCGGGAAGGAGACCAGCCGCACCCGTCCGGCCCGCAGCCCGGCGATCGCGGCCACCTCCTCCTCGGCGGCGGAGAGCCCGGCCAGGATTCCGGTGGCATGCTTGAGCAGGACCCGGCCGGCCTCGCTGAGCTGCATCCCGCGGCCCGAGCGGACCACCAGCGGGGTGTCCACCGACTTCTCCAGGGCCTTCATCTGCTGACTGATGGCGGGCTGCGTACACCCCAGCTCGCGGGCGGCGGCGGAGAAGGAGCCGGTGCGGGCGACGGCACGCAGAACGCGCAGATGGCGGGCCTCGATCATGCCTTAGTTATAAGGCAATCTTTGCATTCTGCAAAATTCTGCTGATAGTTGAAGCCTCAAGCGGAACCTCGGACGGAACGCCGGAGGCCCGGCCCGCCCCCCGGGGGGAGCGGACCGGGCCTCCGGTCAGGCGTCGGAGCCTCAGTGCGAGTGGCCGTGGCCGTGGCCGTGACCGTTGTCGGCCTCCTCCTCCTTCTTCTCCACCACGAGGGTCTCGGTGGTGAGAAGCAGGGAGGCGATCGAGGCGGCGTTCTCCAGGGCGGAGCGGGTGACCTTGACCGGGTCGATGACGCCGGCCTTCACCAGGTCGCCGTACTCGCCGGTGGCGGCGTTGTAGCCCTGGCCGATCTCCAGCTCGGCGACCTTGGAGGTGATGACGTAGCCCTCCAGGCCGGCGTTCTGGGCGATCCAGCGCAGCGGCTCGTGCAGCGCCTTGCGGACCACGGCGACACCGGTGGCCTCGTCACCCGACAGGCCCAGGCCCTCGTCCAGCACCTTGGCGGCGTGGACCAGGGAGGCGCCACCGCCGGCGACGATGCCCTCCTCGACCGCGGCGCGGGTCGCCGAGATGGCGTCCTCCAGGCGGTGCTTGCGCTCCTTCAGCTCCACCTCGGTGGCGGCGCCGACCTTGATGACGCAGACGCCGCCGGCCAGCTTGGCCAGGCGCTCCTGCAGCTTCTCGCGGTCCCAGTCGGAGTCGGTCGCGGCGATCTCGCCCTTGATCTGGGCGACGCGGCCGGCGACGGCCTCGGAGTCACCGGCACCGTCGACGACCGTGGTCTCGTCCTTGGTGATGGTCACGCGGCGGGCGGTGCCCAGCACGTCCAGGCCGACCTGGTCGAGCTTGAGGCCGACCTCCTCGGAGATGACCTGGCCACCGGTCAGGACGGCCAGGTCGCCGAGGATCGCCTTGCGGCGGTCGCCGAAGCCCGGGGCCTTGACGGCGACGGCGTTGAAGGTGCCACGGATCTTGTTCACGACCAGGGTCGACAGCGCCTCGCCGTCGACGTCCTCGGCGATGATCAGCAGCGGCTTGGAGGCACCGCCCTGGAGGATCTTCTCCAGCAGCGGCAGCAGCTCCTGGATGGAGGAGATCTTGCCCTGGTTGATCAGGATGTACGGGTCCTCGAGGACCGCTTCCTGGCGCTCGGCGTCGGTGACGAAGTACGGCGACAGGTAGCCCTTGTCGAACTGCATGCCCTCGGTGAAGTCCAGCTCCACGCCGAAGGTGTTCGACTCCTCGACGGTGATGACACCGTCCTTGCCGACCTTGTCGATCGCCTCGGCGATCAGCTCGCCGACCTGGGTGTCCTGCGCGGAGAGGGAGGCGACGGCGGCGACGTCGTCCTTGCCCTCGATCTCGCGGGCGACGGACAGCAGGTGCTCGGAGACCGCGGCGACGGCCTTGTCGATGCCCTTCTTCAGGGCGGCCGGGCCGGCACCGGCGGCGACGTTGCGCAGACCCTCGTTGACCAGGGCCTGGGCCAGCACGGTGGCGGTCGTGGTGCCGTCACCCGCGACGTCGTTGGTCTTGGTGGCGACCTCCTTGACGAGCTGCGCGCCAAGGTTCTCGTACGGGTCGTCCAGCTCGACCTCGCGGGCGATGGTGACACCGTCGTTGGTGATGGTCGGGGCGCCGAACTTCTTGTCGATGACGACGTTGCGGCCCTTGGGGCCGATGGTCACCTTGACGGTGTCGGCCAGCTTGTTGACACCGCGCTCCAGCGAGCGGCGGGCGTCCTCGTCGAACTGCAGGATCTTCGCCATGTTCCCTATTCCCTCGGGGCTGCGGCCGGCCCACCGGCCGCCGAACTACGTGAACCAACAACCACGCCCCGGGCCCCTGTCACTGGGACACGGATCCGGGGCGGGTCGGTACGTCTTACTTCTCGATGACCGCGAGAACGTCGCGGGCCGAGAGGACGAGGTACTCCTCGCCCTTGTACTTCACCTCGGTGCCGCCGTACTTCGAGTACAGGACGATGTCGCCGACGGCGAGGTCGAGCGGCAGACGCTGACCGTCCTCGAAGCGGCCCGGGCCGACGGCCAGGACGACGCCCTCCTGGGGCTTCTCCTTGGCGGTGTCCGGGATAACCAGGCCGGAGGCCGTGGTGGTCTCGGCGTCGAGCGGCTGGACCACGATGCGGTCCTCGAGCGGCTTGATGGCAACCTTGCTGCTGGTGGTCACGTCCGAGCTCCCCTTCGGAGATTACGGGGTTTTCTAACGGGTAGGGGCGATCCTGCGGGCCTGCCGTCGCGGGGGTCAGACACACGTCGTCGCGTTAGCACTCCCCTAGTGGTGAGTGCCAAGGATGACCATAGGGCCGTGTTAGCACTCAGTCAACCAGAGTGCCAACGGCGAGTCCCGGAAGTCCCCGGTTCGCGAATGAGTAGCCGTACTCATGTACGACCGGGCCCGGCCCCGCCAGACTCCTGCCATGACCTCGACCCCGGTGCGCATCGGCCCGTCCCGGCCCAAGGACGCCGCCCTCGCCCTGCTGTCGCTGCCCCTGCTGGGGGGCGTGCTGCCGTTCGTCGCCTTCCTCCTCGTCGCCTGCCTCGGCACCATCCCCGGCTACGGGGACGACGGGGACGGGCGCGGGTGGGCCTTCCTGGGCATCGGGATGCTGGCCGCCCCGGTGGTCGCCCTGGCGGCGGGCCTCGTGGTGGCATTCCGCAGCCGGCGGTCCGGCTACCGGCTCCTCCCGGTCGCCGCCGGGCTCGCCCCATTCGCGCTGCCGGCGGTCCTCTCCTCGGGCGTGCTGTGGCGGTGAACCGGCTGCCGCTCGCCGACCCGCTGCGCCCGGTCGGCCGTCCGACGGACCTGCTGCTCGCGCTGCTGACGGTCCTGGGGGCCGCCTCGCTGCTGGGGTTCGGCTGGATCGCGGCCTTCCTGGCCGCGCTCGCGCTGGAGGCCCACCCCGCGATCGGCGGCTGGGCGGCCCGGGGCGCCGCGACCGCGCTGCTGCTCGTCCCGGTCGTGACGGTGGCCCGGTACACCCACCGGCGGGGCTACCGGATCACCCCGGTCGCCGCCGCGGTCAGCCCCGCCCTGCTGACCGCCCTCGCCAGCGCGGGGTGGCTCCGGTGAGCCGGCCCCACGGCGCGCCCGGGCGGCCGCCGGTCCACTGGGCGCCGGACCTGGTGCTCGCCGCGGTGGTGCTCGCCGGGGCCGTCGCGGCGGCGTCCGTCGGGTCGTTCGTGCTCAACTGGCTGAAGCTGCTCGCCCTGTACGGCCCCGGGGTGGAGGCCCTGGACGTCTTCGGCGTCGTGGTGATGCTCGTCCTGCTGGCACTGACCGGCCTCGGCACCCGGCGGCTCGGGTACCGGATCACGCCGTACGCCGCGCTGGCGGCCGCGCCGCTGATGCCGCTGGTGTTCTGGCTGACCTCCGACGTCCCCGTCATCGGCCGGTGAACGCCGCGCGGCCGCTCCGGCCGACCGGCCACCCGGCCGACCCGCGAGAATGGCCCCGTGGACACCGAGAACCTCCAGCCGCTGCTGACCCCCGAGGGCCAGGCCCTGCTCGCCGAGCTGCGCGAGTTCACCCCCGAGGAGGAGCTCGCGCTGGCGACCCGCCTGCGGCGGGAGCACCCGGCGGAGCTGGTGTCGGCCGCGTTCGGGCAGGCGCGGCTGCGGCAGCGGGCGCGGGCGAAGTTCGGGGCGGACGCCGACCTGATGTACTTCACGCCCAACGGGGTCGAGCAGTCCACCCGGCGCAGCGTGGCCGAGTGGCGGGCCCGGCGGTTCGCCGACCTGGGCGTACGGCGGCTGGCGGACCTGTGCTGCGGCATCGGCGGGGACGTGCTGGCGCTGGCCCGGGCCGGCATCGAGGTGCTGGCCGTCGACAGGGACCCGGCGGCCTGCGCCGCCACCGCGGCCAACGCGGCCGCGCTGGGCCTGGCCGACCTGGTCGAGGTGCGCTGCGCGGACGTCGCCGAGGTGGACGTCACCGGCTACGACGCGGTGTTCACCGACCCGGCCCGGCGCACCGCGCGCGGCCGGGTGTTCGACCCGGAGGCGTACGCCCCGCCGCTCTCCTGGGCGATCGAGGCCGGCCGGCGGACCCCGATCGGCGCGCTGAAGGTCGCGCCGGGCATCCCGCACGAGGCCGTGCCGGAGGACGCCGAGGCCGAGTGGGTCTCGGACCACGGCGACGTCAAGGAGGCGGTGCTCTGGTTCGGAACCAGGGCCACCAGCCCGCACCGCGCCACCCTGCTGCCGCACGGCGCCAGCCTGACCGGCGGCGACCTGCCCGACCCGCCGGCCGGCCCGGTCGGGCGCTACCTGTACGAGCCGGACGGCGCGGTGATCCGGGCCCACCTGGTGGCCGAGGTGGCCGGGCAGGTGGGCGGCCGGCTGATCGACCCGAAGATCGCCTACCTGACCTCGGACGAGCTGGTCGCGACGCCGTACGCGCACGCCTTCGAGCTCACCGACGTGCTCCCGTTCAACATCAAGAAGCTGAAGGCGCTGCTGCGCGAGCGGGCGGTCGGCACGGTGGTGATCAAGAAGCGCGGGATGGCGATCACCCCGGAGGAGCTGCGCCGCCAGCTCAAGCCCTCCGGGCCGAACACCGTCACGGTGATCCTCAGCCGCACCGACAACGGGCCGCTGATGATGCTGGGGCAGCCGGTCTGACCCCCGACGCGGCGGCCCCAGGACCGGGACGGGGCTACGAGGCGGGCGCCTGGATGTAGTCCTCCAGCCGGGCCACCGAGAAGCCCTGCTCCTGGATCCGGGCCAGCAGGTCGCCGAACATCTGGGTCATCGTGGCGCCCTTGAGCTCCTTGGGGCCGCGGAAGTGCGCCAGGACGATGTCGCCGGGCTTCAGCTTCTTGTCCGCGGCCTGGTACTGCATGTCGTGGATCTGCATCGACTCGCGCCAGAGCACGATCGCGCGCGGGCCGCACTGCTGCACCGAGGTGTTGAGCATCGGGGTGTTGGCGCCGTCGCCGAACGGCGGGCGGAACAGCAACGGGGCGGTGCCGTACTGCTGGGTGAGCGCGGCCTGGTCGTCGCAGATCTCGGCCTTCTGCTTGTCGGCCGACAGCTTGCTCATCACCGGGTGGTCCACGGTGTGGTTCTGGATGTGGTTGCCCAGCGCCTGGAGCGGCTTGAAGTAGCCGTAGTCGTTCTTGACGATGTCCTTCGTCAGGAACATCGAGATCGGCACCTTGAGGTCGGTGAGCATCTCGACGAACTTCGGGTCCTTCTCCGCGCCGTCGTCGATGGTGATGAAGACGACCTTGTCGCTGGTCTTCACATCGCTGAACACCGGTACGGGGCCGGTCCGTTCGAGCTTGATCGGCTTGTCGGCGGGCGGCGCCGGGGCGGGGGCGAGCGGGGTGAGGTTCCACTTGGCCCAGGCCGCCGCGTCCGCGCCCGCCGGGGCGCCCGCCGAAGGGGGCGCGGACGCGCTGGTCGGCGCGGCGCCGGTGGGCCGGGGCGTGGCCGCCGCCGTCGTGGCGGCGGGGGCGGCACCGCCACCACCCCCGTTGTCCCCGCACGCGGTGGCGAAGGCCAGCAGGGCCAGCGCCCCCACCCCGTACGTCCTGGTCCTGCTCCGCCTGATCACCGCTGCGCGCTCCCGGTTCCCGTCCAGCCTTCTCTCAGCTATGCACGGTACCGACCGCCGCGGCGGTTCCCGGCCAGGGGCTACTCGACGTGCTCGCTGGTGAAGGACCAGCGGTGCACCGGACGGCCGAGCAGCCCGGCCGGCGGGTCGGCGACGGGCACCGGCTCGCCGTTCCACCAGGTGATCAGCAGCACCCGCTCGCCCGGGGCGGAGAGCAGTTCGAGGCGCTCCAGACCGGCCGAGCCGCGGACCGCGGGCAGCACCGACTCCCGTACCCAGGCGGCGAGTTCGTCGCCCCGGCCGGTCGCCGCCCGGGCCTCCCACATCGCGGCGACGGTCATGCCGCGCCGCCGCCGAGGGCGTCGTAGGCCTGGCCGTGGAAGTCCGTGTGGGGCACGTGGGTCTCGGTCACCGGCAGCGAGGAGTCCGCCGACAGGTCGAGGGCGGACGGCGTGCGGTCGCGCCACACCATCTCGGCGCCCAGCGCGGCGACCATCGCGCCGTTGTCGGTGCACAGGCCCGGCCGGGGCACCCGCAGCCGGATGCCGGCCCGGTCGCAGCGCTGCTGGGCCATCTCGCGCAGCCGCGAGTTGGCCGCCACGCCGCCGCCGATCATCAGGTGGTCGACGCCGTTGTCCTTGCACGCCTTGACGGCCTTGCGGGTGAGCACGTCGGTGACCGCCTCCTGGAAGGACGCCGCCACGTCGGCGACCGGCACCTCCTCGCCGGCCCGGCGCTTGGCCTCCACCCAGCGGGCGACGGCGGTCTTCAGGCCGGAGAAGGAGAAGTCGTACGCCGGGTCGTTGCGGCCGCTCAGCCCGCGCGGGAAGGCGATCGCCTTCGGGTCGCCCTCGCGGGCCGTGCGGTCGACGATCGGGCCGCCGGGGAAGCCGAGGCCGAGCACCCGGGCGACCTTGTCGAAGGCCTCGCCGGCCGCGTCGTCGATGGTCGCGCCGAGCGGGCGGACGTCGCTGGTGATGTCCTCGCTGAGCAGCAGCGAGGAGTGCCCGCCGGAGACCAGCAGGGCCATCGTCGGCGAGGGCAGCCGGCCGTGCTCCAGCTGGTCGACGCAGATGTGCGAGGCGAGGTGGTTGACCCCGTACAGCGGCTTGTCCAGCGCCCAGGCGTACGCCTTCGCGGCGCTGACGCCGACCAGCAGCGCGCCGGCCAGGCCGGGGCCGGCGGTGACGGCGATGCCGTCCAGGTCGCTCGCCTTGATCCCGGCGGTGTCCAGGGCACGCTGGATGGTCGGGACCATCGCCTCCAGGTGCGCGCGGCTGGCGATCTCCGGGACGACGCCGCCGAAGCGGGCGTGGTCGTTGACGCTGGAGGCGACCGCGTCGGCCAGCAGCGTGGTGCCGCGCACGATGCCGACGCCGGTCTCGTCGCAGGAGGTCTCGATGCCGAGGACGAGCGGTTCGTCAGCCATGGCGGGTGTCCTCAATGTCCTTCGGGTCAGTGCTGTCAGTGCTCGGGTGGTCGAGGCGCATCACCAGCGCGTCGACGTTGGCGGGCTGGTAGTAGCCGCGCCGGATGCCCACCGGTTCGAAGCCGTGGCGCTCGTACAGCCGCTGGGCGCGCGGGTTGTCCACCCGCACCTCCAGCAGCAGCTCGGCGCACTCGCGCCGGGCGGCCTCCCGGATCAGGTCGGTGAGCAGCGCCGTGCCGAGGCCGGCGCCCTGGTGGCGCTCGTCGACGGCGATGGTCTGGACGTCGCCCTCGCCGGCGATCGCCATCAGTCCGGCGTAGCCGACGATCCTGCCGTCCGGGGCGGCCGCGACGGTGTAGTGGCGGGTGCCGCCGGGGTGGGACTCGGCCAGTTCGGACCAGAACATCCCGGCGGACCAGGCGTCCTCGGGGAAGAGCCGCAGCTCCAGCTCCAGCACCGGCGCGATGTCCCACCAGCGCATCGGGCGCAGGGTGGTGCCGTGGTTCACGCCGGGAGCACCGCCTTGCCTCCCAGAACGTTCTTGTAGGCCGCGGGGACCTGGGCGTCCGGGCGGCGCAGGTACAGCGGGTGGTTGGGCAGCAGCTCGCGCCCGGCGGCCAGCTCGGCGGCGGCGAAGCCGGCCAGGGCGCCGGCCGAGACGTGCTCGGGGCCGTGCGCGCCCGGGAAGGCGTCGGGGTAGAGCAGCGCGCCGGCGCCGACGGAGCGCGGCTGCGGGGTCAGCTCGGCCGGGCGGTCCACGGCGGGGCCCTCGGTGCGGCGGCCCTCGGCGTCGTACGAGGCCCAGTAGACCTCCTTGCGGCGCGCGTCGGTGGCGGCCGTGAACGGCTGCCCGGCCAGGCCCTCGGCGCGGGCCTGGAAGGCGATCGCGTCCAGCGTGCAGACGCCGTGCACCGGCAGCCCGAGGGCGTGGCCGAGCGCGGCGGCGGTCACCAGGCCGACCCGCAGGCCGGTGTACGGGCCGGGGCCGACGCCGACCGCGATGCCGGTCAGCCGGTGCTTGTCCACCCCGGCGGCCCGCAGCACCTGGTCGATCGCGGGCAGCAGCAGTTCGCCGTGGCGCCTGGCGTCGACCTGGTGGGTCTCGGCGAGGACGGCCGTGCCGTCGTGGACGGCGGCGGTGACGGCGGGGGTAGCGGTGTCGAACGCGAGCAGCAGCACGGGTCAAGGTTAGACCGACGTTGGGCCGACCGGCCGATCGGCAGGGTGTACCAGGCGGGAACACAGATCCGAGGCACTGCGACCCGCGCGGATGAACCTGGCACGATGGGGCCGTACGTAAAGGGACGGCGGCGGGAGCGGCAACGTGGCGAAGATGGGTCCTGGAGTGGTGGTCACGGGGTTGACCCTGGGGGCCCTGGCGGTGGTGAGCCTGCTGGCCTTCCAGGCCAACGGCGCCCAGGACCGGGCCGGCGGCCCCAAGCCCACCGCCACCACCACGGCGACCGGCACGGCCACCGCCGCGGCGCCCACCGCCGCGGCCACCCCGACCGTCCCCCCGCTGCCGGCCACCTCGGGCACCGGCACCCGGGTGGTGTACTCGGTCGGCAGCCACTACGTCTGGCTGGTCGACCCGAAGAAGAGCCCGCAGGTCGCGGCCGCCTTCCCGGTCACCCCGGGCTCGGTCGAGCCCGCCCCGGGCAGCTACGCGGTGTACAGCCGCACCCCGACCACCACCGGGACGGACGGCAAGCAGATCGAGCACGTGGTGCGCTTCGCGCAGCAGAACGGCGTGGTGTTCGGCTTCAGCGCGGCGGTGGACGGCGCGACGCCGACCACCGACCCGAGCGCCAAGACCGGCGGCATCCGCAGCGGCCGCGCCGAGGGGCAGCTGCTCTGGGACTTCGCGCCGAAGGACACCAAGGTGGTCGTGATCGCCTGAGCCCGGACGGGACCGGGCGGCCCGGCTTCGGGTTCGGGTTCGAATTCGGTTTCGGGAGGAGCGGCCTCAGGCGGCCCGGGGCGTCCGCGCCTCGGGCCGTTCGTCGTGTCCGGGCCGCGGTCCGTCCTGCCGGGGGCGCGGTCCGGGCGGTGTGGACACCGCCTCGGCGGCCGCGCAGGCGGCCAGCAGCGCCCGCATCGGCTCTCCCGGAACGCGACGGGCGGACTCTCCGGCCCCGGCGGCGGTGACCGCGCGCTGCGGGGCGGGGGTGGTGCTCGACATGGCGCCTCCCTAGTTAGGCAGACCTAACCGCAGCACCCATCCCACCACGCCCGGCACCCCGGCCGCAACATCTTGCCGACAGTCTGTCGGCAAGATGTCGGCGAGTCGTCGGAGCCCCGTCGGCGGGTCGTCGCCGCCCTCCCGGCTATCCGAGTTCCGCCAGCGCCGCGTCCGCCCAGCGCGGGCCGATGCCGGTCAGCACCACCCGGCGCGGGTCCTGGTCGTCCCCGCCCTCGGTGCCGCCGATGGCGCGCTCGATCCGGACCTCCAGCCGGTCCTCGGACAGCCGCTCGACCTTGCCCTCGCCCCACTCGACCACGACCACCGACTCGGGCAGCGAGACGTCCAGGTCGAGGTCCTCCATCTCGTCCAGGTCCCCGCCCAGCCGGTACGCGTCCACGTGCACCAGCGCCGGGCCGCCGACCAGCGAGGGGTGCGCCCGGGCGATCACGAAGGTCGGCGAGGTCACCGCCCCGCGGACCTGCAGCCCCTCCCCCAGGCCCCGGGTCAGCGTGGTCTTCCCCGCCCCCAGCTCGCCGGAGAGCAGCACCAGGTCACCCGGCCGCAGCAGCGCGGCCAGCTCCCGGCCGAGCCGGCCCATCCGCTCCGGGGTGGGGACGGTGAGAGTGGCGTGCGAGCCCATGCGCGTGTCTTGCCCTTCGGTCCGTACGGCGCGCCGACCACCGGCCGCCACCGCTACCGTGCCACATCGGCGGGCACCCGCGCGGCGGGTGGGCCCTTCGGGCGGGCACCCGGGCCTCAGGCGGGGTCGACGACGGTCTCCGCGGTCCGCTCCCCGGCCAGGTCGAGGACGGCCGCGGGCAGCGGCGCGGCCCCGGCGAAGCCGACGGCCCGGCGCAGCAGCCGGGCCAGCTCGTGGTCGACCAGCTCCGGGCACTCCAGCATCACCAGGTGCCCGGCGCCCTCGGCCAGCACCAGCTCCGCGCCGGGCAGCCGCTCGGCCATCGCCTCGCTGTGCGTCGAGGGCGTCAGCAGGTCCTTCGTCCCGGCCAGCACCAGCGCGGGCAGGCCGCGCAGGGCGTCCAGCGCCCCGTACTTCTCGTGCGCGCCGAACACCGGGTAGAACTCGGCGACCACGTCGATCGGGGTGGCGTCCAGCAGCTGCTCGGCGAAGCGCACCACGCCGGGGTCGACGTCCCGGCCGCCGAAGGAGAACCTCCGGTAGAACACGGCGGCCACGTCCGAGCCCAGCCGCCTGGTCGCCTCGACCAGGTCGACCTGGCGGCCCAGCAGCTTCACCACCCCGGGCGCGACCTTCTTGAACAGCTTCGCGCCGGCCTTCGGCAGGCCGAGGCTGACCTCGTTCCAGTCCCCGGCGAGGGTGCCGATCAGCGCCACCCCGGCGACGCGCTCGCGGAACAGCTCCGGGTGCTGGTCGGCCAGCGCCATCACCGTCATGCCGCCCATCGAGTGGCCCACCAGCACCAGCGGCCCGGTCGGCGCGACGGCGTCGATCACCGCCTTGAGGTCGCCGCCCAGCTGGTCGATGCCGGCCGGCTCGCCCGCCAGGTACGAGCGGGAGCGCTCGGAGCGGCCGTGGCTGCGCTGGTCCCAGAAGACCAGCCGCAGGCCCTCGCGCAGCGCGGCCCGCTGGAAGTGCCAGCTGTCCTGGTTGAGGCAGTAGCCGTGGCAGAACACCACGGTCAGCGGCTCGGCACCGGTCCCGCCGTCCGGCCCGCTCCAGCCGGTGCCGTCCAGCTCGACGTACAGCTCGGTGCCGTCCGGCGCGGCCACCGTCCTCGGGCGCCCGCGCAGCGAGCCGTACGGGGCGTTCGCGTCCAGCTCGGCCCGGGCCCGGCGGCGCATCGCCCGGCCGACGGTCAGCCGCTCGATCGCGACGCCCGCGGCCGCCCCGGCCGCCAGCACGCCGACCGAGATCCCGATCACACCCGCCCGGCTCACCCCGGAGGCGGCACCGGCCGCCCTGGCGACCGCCGCGACCGGACTGCCCTCGGCCGGCCCCCCGGTCATGCCGACCGGACCTCGGCGTGGCTGCCGCCCAGGTAGCGGCGGGGCACCCGGGCACCGATTCGGGTGATGATCTCGTACGAGACGGTGCCGCAGGCGCGGGCCCAGTCCTCGGCGGTGGGCTCGCCGCGCTCGCCGTTGCCGAACAGCAGCACCTCGTCGCCGATCGCCGGGGCGTCGCCGCCGAGGTCCACCACGAACTGGTCCATCGCGACCCGGCCGGCCACCGTGCGCCACTTGCCGTCGATCTGCACTGGGCCGGTGCCGCTGGCGTGCCGGGGGATGCCGTCGCCGTAGCCGACCGGGACCAGGCCCAGCGTCGTCTCGCCCGGCGTCGTGTAGTGGTGGCCGTAGCTGACCCCGTGCCCGCCGGGGACGTGCTTGACCAGCGCCAGCCGCGCGGTCAGCGCCATCACCGGGCGCAGCCCGAAGTCCGCCGGCGAGCCCACCTCGGGCACCGGCGACAGCCCGTACGCGGCCAGGCCGGTGCGGACCAGGTCGAAGTGCGACTCCGGCAGCAGCAGGGTGGCCGGGGAGTTCGCCAGGTGCCGGACCTCGGGGCGCAGCCCGGCGGCCTCGGCCGTGGCCAGCGCGACGCGGTAGGAGTCCAGCTGGGCCTGGATCGACGGGTGGCCGGGCTCGTCCGCCGCGGCGAAGTGCGACCAGACGCCGACGACCGTCAGCAGCCCCTCCGCCTCGGCCCGGCGGGCGGCCGCCACCAGCCGCGGCCAGTCGTGCGGCTGGCAGCCGTTGCGGCCGAGGCCGGTGTCGGCCTTCAGGTGCACCCGGGCCGGGATGCCGGTCTCGCGCACGGCGGGCAGCAGCTCGTCCAGCGCCCACTGGCCGCTGACCGAGATGTCCAGGCCCGCGCGCAGCGCCTCGCACCACGGCCCGCCCGGCGTCCACAGCCAGCACAGGATGCGGGCCTGCTCGGGGCGGATGCCCGCGGCCCGCAGGGCCAGCGCCTCGTCCGGCGTCGCGCAGCCGAGCCAGCCGACCCCGTTCGCGACCGCCTCCCGGGCGCACTCGACCGCGCCGTGGCCGTAGGCGTTCGCCTTGACCGCGAGCATCACCGCCGTGCTGCCGACGCGCTCGCGCAACGCGGCGAGGTTGCCGCGCAGGGCGGCGAGATCGATGGTCGCCTCGGCCCGTACGCCGTCGGTGAGGGTGGCTGTGCCGATCGTGTTCGCAGTTGTCATCAGGGTCAGTCTCCCAGACGTCCCGGAGTCCTCGCCGAACGGCCCGTCGGCGCGGCGGCCGACGACCGGGCCGCGCGCACCGCGCCGACCTGCGGCGAACCGCTCGTCCGTCCCTTGCACGGACGCGTTCGACGGACCGTCCGGTTCCGGTTGCCGGCCCTCCGGGCGCCTTCCCGGCCTTCCCGGTCAGGGCGTCCGGACCGCCCGCCACACCGCCGGCAGCGCGCCGGCCACCGCGAGCGCCGTCGTCGGGGCGCCCGGCTCGCCCGCCGCCTCGCGGCCGGCCAGGCCGTGCAGGTAGGCGGCCGCCGACGCGGCGTCCAGCGGCGCGAGGCCGGCCGCCAGCAGGGAGCCGGCCAGCCCGGCCAGCACGTCGCCGCTGCCGGCCGTGGCCAGCCAGGAGGTGCCGGTCGGGTTCACCCGGACGGCCCCGCCCGGGTCGGCGACCACCGTGGTGGAGCCCTTCAGCAGCACCGTCGCGCGGTAGGCGGCCGCCAGCCGGCGGGCGGTGGCCAGCCGGGCCGCGGCCAGGTCGTCGGCGGCCGGCGGCGTGCCGCCCCCGGCACCCGCGAGCAGCCGGGCGGCCTCGCCGGTGTGCGGGGTGAGCAGGGTGGGCGCGGTGCGGCCAGCCAGCGCGTCCGGGCCGAGCCGACCCAGCTCGGTCAGCCCGTCCGCGTCCACCAGCACCGGGACGTCGCTCGCCAGCGCCTCGGCCAGCGCCTGCCGCGCCCCCTCGCCGCCGCCCGGCCCGACCACCCAGGCCTGCACCCGTCCGGCCCCGGCCGGCCCGCCCTCGGTGACCAGCACCTCCGGGAAGCGCCGCACCACCTCTTCGGCCGCCGTGCCGACGTACCGGACGGCGCCCGCGCCCCCGTGCAGCGCCCCGGCCACCGCGAGCAGCGCCGCCCCCGGGTAGGTCGCCGAGCCGGCCGCCACCCCGACCACGCCGCGCCGGTACTTGTCGCTCTCCGCGCCCGGCACCGGCAGCAGCGCCGCCACGTCCGCGTGCTGGAGCGCCGTCACCTCCGCGGCGAGCGGCTCCAGCCCGATGCCGACCAGCTGCACGGCGCCCGCGTACGAGGCCCCCGGGTCGATCAGCAGACCGGGCTTGTACGTGCCGAAGCAGACCGTGACGTCCGCGCGCAGCGCCACGCCCGGCACCTCGCCGGTGTCGGCGTCCACCCCGCTCGGCAGGTCCACCGCGACCACCACCCCGCGCCGCGCCGCCCGCGCGTACGGCTCCGCCGCGGGGCGCAGCCCGCCCCGGCCGCCGATGCCGACGATGCCGTCCAGCACCAGGTCCGCGCGCGAGAAGTCGGCCAGGCCGACTTCCTGCTCCACCGTCACCCGCCCACGGGCGGCCCGCAGCGCGGCCAGCCCGTCCGGGTGCGCCTTCTCCGGCACCAGCAGCACCGCCGTCACCCGCGCCCCGCGCCGGGCCAGCGCGGCCCCCGCGTACAGGGCGTCACCCCCGTTGTCCCCGCTGCCCGCGAGCACCGTCACCCGACTGCCGTACACCCGCCCCCGACGCCCGGTCAGCAGCCGCGCACAGGTCGCGGCCAGCCCCGCGGCCGCCCGCTGCATCAGCGTGCCCTCCGGCAGCCGCGCCATCAGCTCGGCCTCCGCGGCCCGGACGGTTTCCACAGGGTGTGCATGACGCATTCGGGGACTCCTTCAGAAGCCGGCCGGTATCAGACCTGGGCGCACTTTCGAGTGACCCCTACAACGATCCCCCGCGCACACCCGGCTGTACGCCTACGTTGTCGCCTGTGGACATCCTTCAGTCGTTCCTGAGGCTGCACGTGCCCCAGGGGTGCAAGATCGAACTCTTCCAGGCCTGGGAAGAGATCATCGTGACTCCTCATCAGGGCGGTGCGCACGAGGACGTCGTCGCCCGGTTCGCCCGTACCGTGGCACGGGAAGCAGCCGGAGAACTGTACGTCAGCACACACAAAGGCCTGATCACCCCGACCGGCCGATTCATCCCGGATGCGACCGTAGCCCCCGTCGGCCGCTTCCGGGGCCAGGAACCGTGGTCACCACCGACAGGCGTCGCGCTGGTCCTGGAAATCACGTCGACCAATCCGCTCAAGGAGCGCGAGCCGAAGCGGCTTGGCTACGCCGCCGCAGGCATCCCCTGCTATCTATTGGTCGACCGCGACGAAGAGCGGGTCACGCTGTTCACCGAGCCCGAGAACGGGGACTACACCGCCCTCGTCGAGACCGGTTTCGGCAAGGCGATCGACCTGCCCGCCCCGTTCTCGTTCGCACTCGACACGGCGCCCCTGCGGTAGGACGCAGCCACCGCAGGGGCGCCGTACGGCCGAGCGGCTACTCGACGGTGACCGACTTCGCCAGGTTGCGCGGCTGGTCGACCTCGTGGCCCTTGGCCGTGGCCAGCTCGCAGGCGAAGACCTGGAGCGGGACGGTGGAGACCAGCGGCTGGAGCAGGGTCGGGGTGGCCGGGATGCGGATCAGGTGGTCCGCGTACGGGACGACGGCCTCGTCGCCCTCCTCGGCGATCACGATCGTGCGGGCGCCGCGGGCCCGGATCTCCTGGATGTTGGAGACGATCTTGTCGTGCAGGATCGACCGCCCGCGCGGCGAGGGCACGACCACCACGACCGGCAGCCCCTCCTCGATCAGCGCGATCGGGCCGTGCTTGAGCTCGCCCGCCGCGAAGCCCTCGGCGTGCATGTACGCCAGCTCCTTGAGCTTGAGCGCGCCCTCCAGGGCCACCGGGAAGCCGACGTGGCGGCCGAGGAACAGCACCGAGCGGGCGTCGGCCAGCGAGCGGGCCAGCTCGCGCACCGGCTCCATGGTCTCCAGGACCTGCTCGACCTGCTTCGGCGCGTCGCCGAGCTCCTTGATGACGGCGAAGATCTCGTCGCCCCACTTGGTGCCGCGCACCTGGCCCAGGTACAGGGCGACCAGGTAGCAGGCGACCAGCTGGGTCAGGAACGCCTTGGTCGAGGCGACCGCGACCTCCGGACCGGCGTGGGTGTACAGCACCGCGTCCGACTCGCGCGGGATGGTGGAGCCGTTGGTGTTGCAGATCGCCAGCACCTTGGCGCCCTGCTCGCGGGCGTGCCGCAGGGCCATCAGGGTGTCCATGGTCTCGCCGGACTGCGAGATGGCGATGACCAGCGTGCCCGGGCCCATGATCGGGTCGCGGTAGCGGAACTCGGAGGCGACCTCGACCTCGCAGGGGATGCGGGTCCAGTGCTCGATCGCGTACTTGGCGATCATGCCGGCGTGGAAGGCCGTGCCGCAGGCCACGATGACGACCTTGTCGACCGAGCGCAGGTCGGCGTCGGAGATCCGCAGCTCGTCGAGGGTCAGCCGGCCGTCGGTGCCGATCCGGCCGAGCAGGGTGTCGGCGACCGCCTTCGGCTGCTCGGCGATCTCCTTGAGCATGAAGTAGTCGTAGCCGCCCTTCTCGGCGGCGGAGGCGTCCCAGTCCACGTGGTACTCGCGCACGTCGGCCGGGGTGCCGTCGAAGTTGGTGACGGTCACTCCCTCCCGGCGCAGCTCGACCACCTGGTCCTGGCCCAGCTCGATCGCCTCACGGGTGTGGGCGATGAAGGCGGCGACGTCCGAGGCGAGGAAGTTCTCGCCCTCGCCGCGGCCGACCACCAGCGGCGAGTTGCGGCGGGCGCCGACGACCACGTCCGGCGCGTCCGCGTGCACGGCGACCAGGGTGAAGGCGCCCTCCAGCTGACGGCAGACCGCCCGCATGGCCTCGGCGAGGTCGCCCGCGTAGGCCTCGCCCAGCAGGTGGGCGACGACCTCGGTGTCGGTCTCGGACCGGAGGGTGTGGCCGCGCTCGGCGATCTCGGCGCGCAGCTGGGCGAAGTTCTCGATGATGCCGTTGTGCACCACCGCGACCCGCTCGCGGTCGTCCAGGTGAGGGTGGGCGTTGGCGTCCGTCGGGCCGCCGTGGGTGGCCCAGCGGGTGTGGCCGATGCCGGTGGTGCCGCCGGGCAGAGGGGTCTCGGCGAGCGACTTCTCCAGGTTGGCGAGCTTGCCCGCCCGCTTGTCGGTGGCCAGGCTCCACTGCCCTTCGGAGTCCTGGACCTGCACCGCGACACCGGCCGAGTCGTAGCCCCGGTACTCCAGTCGCTGCAAGCCTGCGATTACTACGTCGAGGGCGGTCTGAGCGCCCACGTATCCAACAATTCCGCACATGCGTGCCAGCATAAGGGCGGTTCTGTGGCCGTTTTCCCGCCGCGCGGGAACACTGCGTGACCGACACCACAGCCACCGTGAACGCCGCGACGGCTCACAATGGAGCATGTGCCGACCGAACTCTGTACGCCGGGCGCCGCCACGCCCGGCCCGTCCCCGTCCCCCTACGTGGACCTCAGCCGGGCCGAGTGGAGCGCGCTGCGCGAGCGTACGCCGCTGCCGCTGACCGCCGAGGAGGTGGAACGGCTGCGCGGCCTCGGGACCGCCCTCGACCTGGACGAGGTCCGCGACGTCTACCTGCCGCTGTCGCGCCTGCTGAACCTGTACATCCACGCCACGCACGAGCTGCGCGGGACGCTGGGCACGTTCCTGGACACCCCGGACACCGAGCGCACCCGCACCCCGTTCATCATCGGCGTGGCCGGCTCCGTCGCGGTCGGCAAGTCCACCACCGCCCGTCTGCTGCAGGCGCTGCTGGCCCGCTGGCCCGAGCACCCCCGGGTCGAACTGGTCACCACCGACGGCTTCCTGCTCCCCAACGCCGAGCTGCGCCGCCGCGGCCTGATGGCCCGCAAGGGCTTCCCGGAGTCGTACGACCGCCGGGCGCTGATGCGCTTCGTCGCGGACGTGAAGGCGGGCAAGGAGCGGGTCAGCGCGCCGGTCTACTCGCACCTGGTGTACGACATCGTGCAGGGCGAGCGGCTGACCGTGGAGCGCCCGGACATCCTGATCGTCGAGGGCCTGAACGTGCTCCAGCCGGCCCTGCCCGGCAGCGACGGCCGCACCCGCCTCGCGGTGGCCGACTACTTCGACTTCTCGATCTACGTCGACGCCCGGACCGACGACATCGAGCACTGGTACCTGGACCGCTTCCGCAAGCTGCGGCAGACCGCCTTCCAGGACCCGAACTCCTACTTCCGCCGCTTCACCGAGGTGCCGGAGGAGGAGGCGATGGAGTACGGCCGGCAGGTCTGGCGCACCATCAACAAGCCCAACCTGCTGGAGAACGTGCTGCCGACCCGCGGCCGGGCCACCCTGATCCTCCAGAAGGGCCAGGACCACAAGGTCCGCCGGGCCCTGCTGCGCAAGCTCTGAGCCCACCCCGACGAGCGCGCCCCGACGAGCGCGCCCCGAGGGGCGCGCCCGGGGAGGCACCTCCGGAGGAGCGCACGACACGAAGGGCCCCCGCGGCGCGCGGGGGCCCTTCACCGTGTCTCCGGGGCTCAGCCCAGGTGGGTGCGCACGGCCTCGGCCAGGCGCTGCCCGACCGTCTCGGCCTGCGCCGGGTCGGCGGCCTCGACCATCACCCGGACCAGCGGCTCGGTGCCCGACGGGCGCAGCAGCACCCGGCCGGTGGAGCCCAGCTCGGCCTCGGCCTCGGCGACCGCGGCGGCCAGCTCGGTGCTGGTCCTCACCCGGGACTTGTCGACGCCCTTGACGTTGATCAGCACCTGCGGCAGCCGGGTCATCACGGCGGCCAGGTCGGCCAGCGGCTGCTTGGTGGCGGCCAGCCGGGCGCCCAGCATCAGGCCGGTCAGGGTGCCGTCACCGGTGGTGGCGTGGTCCAGCAGGATCACGTGGCCGGACTGCTCGCCGCCCAGCGCGAAGCCGTGCTCCTTCATCGCCTCCAGCACGTAGCGGTCGCCGACGGCGGTCTCCACCAGCTCGACGCCCTCGCGCTCCATCGCCAGCTTGAAGCCGAGGTTGGACATCACGGTGGCCACGGCGGTGTTGCCGCGCAGGGTGCCGGCCTCCTTCATGGCGATCGCGAGGATGGCGATGATCTGGTCGCCGTCCACCTCGTTGCCCTCGGCGTCGGCGGCCAGGCAGCGGTCGGCGTCCCCGTCCAGGGCGATGCCGAGGTCGGCCCGGTGCTCCTTCATGGCGACGCGCAGCCGGTCCAGGTGGGTGGATCCGACGCCGTCGTTGATGTTGAGGCCGGTGGGCTCGGCCCCCAGGGTGTGGACCACCTCGGCGCCGGCCCGGGCGAAGGCCTCGGGGGCGACGTAGGCGGCCGCGCCGTGGGCGCCGTCGATGACGACCTTGATGCCGTCCAGGCGGTTGGGCAGCACGCCGATCAGGTGGGCGACGTACTTGTCGAAGCCCTCGGTGTACTCGCGCACCCGGCCGACGGCCGCGCCGGTCGGACGGTTCCAGTCCTCGTCGCCGAGGGTGTGCTTGCGGTAGTGGGTCTCGATCGCGTCCTCGATGCGGTCGTCCAGCTTGTGGCCGCCGCGGGCGAGGAACTTGATGCCGTTGTCCGGCATGGCGTTGTGGCTGGCGGACAGCATCACGCCGAAGTCGGCGCCGAGCGCGCCGGTGAGGTACGCCACGGCCGGGGTGGGCAGGACGCCGACCCGCAGGACGTCGACGCCGGCGCTCGCCAGACCGGCGATGACGGCGGCCTCCAGGAACTCGCCCGAGGCGCGCGGGTCACGGCCGACCACCGCGACCGGCCGGTGGCCGTCGAAGGCGCCGGCCTCGCCGAGCACATGGGCCGCGGCGACCGACAGGCCGAGCGCCAGCTCCGCCGTCAGGCCCTCGTTGGCCACCCCGCGCACGCCGTCCGTACCGAAGAGTCGTCCCACTGTCCCGTCCTCCATCACCACTGCTCGGAACCCAAACCGATGATCCCGGCCGCCGCGCAGTAGCCGGGGAACACGTCGCCCCGGAGTACGCGAGGTACTCCGGGGCGACGGTTTTTCGCGCAACCAGGGGGTGCGCCGCCAGGGCGGACCGCACCCCCGGGGGAGGCGATTAGCGCTTGCTGTACTGCGGCGCCTTGCGGGCCTTCTTCAGACCGGCCTTCTTGCGCTCGACGGCGCGGGCGTCACGGGTCAGGAAGCCGGCCTTCTTCAGCGCGCCGCGGTTGTTGTCCACGTCGGCCTCGTTCAGGGCACGGGCGACGCCGAGGCGCAGCGCGTAGGCCTGGCCGGAGACGCCGCCACCGCTGATGCGGGCGACGACGTCGTAACGGCCGTCCAGCTCGAGGAGCTTGAAGGGCTCGTTCACGGTCTGCTGGTGCACCTTGTTGGGGAAGTAACCCTCGAGGGTGCGACCGTTGATCTTCCACTGGCCGGTGCCGGGGACGATGCGCACGCGGGCGATCGCCTCCTTGCGACGGCCCAGGCCGGCGCCGGGGACGGCCTCGCCGAAGCGGCCGGCCAGCGACTCGGAGGTGTAGCTCTCCTCGGAGGTGTACTCGCCCTCGACGGCCTCAACGGCCTCGTCGAAGTCGACCTCAAGGGTTTCAGTGGTCTCGGCCACGGTGTTCCTCAGCTCTTTTCAGTGTTGGGGGGCTTGGTGGCCGAATTACTGCGCGACCTGGGTGATCTCGAACGGCACCGGCTGCTGGGCAGCGTGGGGGTGCTGGTCGCCCGAGTAGACCTTCAGCTTCGAGAGCATCTGGCGGCCCAGGCTGTTCTTGGGGATCATGCCCTTGATGGCCTTCTCGACGGCCTTCTCCGGGTTGTTCGCCAGCAGGTCGTCGTAGCGCACCGAGCGCAGACCGCCCGGGAAGCCCGAGTGGCGGTAGGCCAGCTTCTGGGTCTTCTTGTTACCGGACAGGTGCACCTTGTCGGCGTTGATGATGATGACGAAGTCACCAGTGTCAACGTGCGGCGCGTAGATCGCCTTGTGCTTGCCCCGGAGGAGGTTGGCGGCCTGGGAGGCCAGGCGGCCGAGCACGACGTCGGTCGCGTCGATGACGTGCCACTGACGCTGGACGTCGCCGGGCTTGGGGCTGTACGTACGCACGGTCGTAGCCTTCGCTTTTCAGTGAGTGAGTCCTGACAGGAGCACCCGGACGGCAGAGCAGCCTGGCCAACCTTGGACGCAATTCAAGGGTGACCGCTGGTCGACGACCTGATGTCTCCGGCGTACCGACCTCTCACGTGAGATAGAGCGAGCCAATACGCACATCAAGCGTCCAGGTTACCGGCCGGATCCGAAGGGGTCAAAAATGGGTCGGCTCCGTCCGGCCGGAGGCCCGGCCGTCACTCAGCGTTCGCGCTCCACGCGGGTCACGTCCCAGACCGGTTCCGGCGACTCGAACACCCGGCCGTCCGCGCCGAACACCAGGAAACGGTCGAAGGTCTTGGCGAACCAGCGGTCGTGGGTGACGCACAGCACGGTGCCGTCGAAGGCCTCCAGGCCGGCCTGCAGCGCCTCGGCGCTCTCCAGGTCCAGGTTGTCGGTCGGCTCGTCCAGCAACAGGGCCGTGACACCGGAGAGTTCGAGCTTGAGGATCATCAGCCGGGCCTGCTGCCCGCCGGACAGCGACTCGAACTTCTGCTCCTCCTGGCGGTCCAGCTCGTACCGGCGCAGCGCCCCCATCGCGGCGCCGCGGCTGAGCGCGTGCTCCTCCTCGACGATCGACCGCACGGTGCGGCCGAACAGCTCCGGGTGGGCGTGGGTCTGCCGGAAGTGGCCGGGCACGACCCGGGCGCCGAGCTTCCAGGCGCCGGTGTGCTCGACGGTCTCGTCCCCCGCGAGCAGCCGCAGCAGGTGCGACTTGCCGGCACCGTTGGCGCCCAGCACCGCGACCCGCTCGCCGTAGAAGACCTCCAGGTCGAAGGGCCGCATCAGGCCGGTGAGCTCCAGCTGCTCCAGGGTGAAGGAGCGCACACCGGTGCGCCCGCCCTTGAGCCGCATGGTGATGCTCTGCTCGCGCGGGGGCTCCTCCGGCCGCCCGGCCTCCTCGAACTTCTTCAGCCGGGTCTGGGCGGCGGCGTAGCGGGTGGCCAGGGCGTGGCTGACGGCGGCGGCCTGGCGCAGGGTGACGACCAGCTTCTTGAGCTTGGCGTGCTCCTCGTCCCAGCGCCGGCCGAGCTCCTCGAACCGCGCGAAGCGGTCCTTGCGGGCCTCGTGGAAGGAGTCGAAGCCGCCGCCGTGCACCCAGACGCTGCTGCCCGCCGCGCCGGACTCCACGGAGATGATCTTGTCGGCGGTCTTGGAGAGCAGCTCGCGGTCGTGCGAGATGAACAGGACGGTCTTCGAGGTGGCCTTGAGGGCCTCCTCCAGCCAGCGCTTCGCCGGGACGTCCAGGTAGTTGTCGGGCTCGTCGAGCAGCAGCACCTCTTCGGGGCCGCGCAGCAGCGCCTCCAGCACCAGCCGCTTCTGCTCGCCGCCGGAGAGGGTGTTCAGGCCGCGCCACTGGGCCTTGTCGAAGGACACCCCGAGGGCCGCCATCGTGCAGACGTCCCAGTCGGTCTCGTAGTCGTAGCCGCCGACGTCGGCCCAGTCCGAGAGCGCCTGGGCGTAGGCCATCTGCGTCTTCTCGTCGTCCTGGGCGATCATCGCCAGCTCGGCGGCGTCCACCGCGCGGGCGGCCTTGGCGATCCGCTCGGGGGCGACGGAGACCAGCAGGTCGCGCACCGAGGCGTCGGCCGGCAGCGCGCCCGGGGTGGACTGCTGGTCCTCGCGGCCGGTGGTGCCGACGAACTGGCGCATCACGCCGAGCCCGCCGCTGATCGTCACCGTGCCGCCGTGCGGCTGGATGTCCCCCGCGATCATCCGGAGCAGGGTGGTCTTGCCGGCGCCGTTGGCACCGACCAGGGCGACCGCGGCGCCCTCTCCGACCCGGAAGGACGCGTCGTCGAACAACACGCGCCCGTCCGGCAGGTAGTACTCCAGGTGCGAAATCTCGACGTGTCCCATGGGAACGATTCTCCCAAGCGGACGCGCCGGGCCAAAACGGATTAACCGATGGCCGGCTGACCGGGCAGGGTCCGCATCCGCCGGGCCGCCCGGTTGCGCTCGGCCAGCTGGTCGTCCGGCGGGTAGCCGACCTCCTCCAGCGTGAGCCCGTACGGCCGGATCACGTTGACGGCGGAGTTGCGCACCCCGCCGGCCAGCACCTCGCCGGGGAACTCCACCGGCCGGTGCCCGTCGCCGACCAGCAGCATCGCGCCGACCAGCGCCCGGACCATGTTGTGGCAGAAGGCGTCGGCCCGCACGGTGGCGACCGCGAGCGAGCCCTCCTGGGCGGCGTACGGGTCCACCGGGACGCGGTCCCAGTGCAGCTCCAGCAGGGTGCGGATGGTGGTGGCGCCCTCGCGCTTCTTGCAGTACGCGGCGAAGTCGTGCTCGCCGAGCAGCAGCTTCGCGGCGGCGTTCATCTTCTCCACGTCCAGCGGCCGGTCGTGCCAGAGCACGTGGCCGCGCAGCAGCGGGTCCACCCCGCCGGGGTGGTCGGAGACCCGGTACGCGTACCGGCGCCAGACGGCCGAGAAGCGGGCGTCGAACCCGGCCGGCGCCTCGCCGACCCGGTAGATCCGGACGTCCCCGGGCAGCCGGCCGGCCAGTCGGCGCAGCAGCTTCTCCCGGTGCTCCGCCCACAGCTCGGCCGGCAGGTCGACGTGGGCGACCTGGCCTCGGGCGTGCACCCCGGCGTCGGTGCGGCCGGCCACGGTCAGCGGGAACAGCTCCGGGCTGCGGGTGACGACCTGCAGCGCGCTCTCGATCTCCTCCTGGACCGTCCGGCGGCCGCCCTTCTGGCGGGCCCAGCCGGAGAACTCGGCACCCTGGTAGGCGAGGTCGAGCCGGACCCGGACGTACCCGTCGGCCGGGCCGTCCTTCACCGGCGGCTGCTCGACGCACTCGTTGACCACTGCTTCTCTTCTCCCGGGACCTCGAAGAACAAGGAACGGGCCCGCTCCCCCATCACTGGGGAAGCGGGCCCGCAACACACCTAGAGGTGTCAGGCCTGCTCGGCCTCGGCGGCGTCGGCCTTGGTCTCCTCGACCTTGGCGTCGGCCTCCTTGACGGCACGCTTGGTGGCGGCCTCGGCCTCGCCGACGGCGGTCTGCGCGACGGTCAGCGCCTCGACCAGCTCGATCACGGCCATCGGGGCGTTGTCGCCACGACGGGGACCGATCTTGGTGATACGGGTGTAACCACCCGGGCGGTTCTCGTAGCGCGGCGCGATCTCGGTGAAGAGGGTGTGCAGCACCGACACGTCGGTGATGGTCTTGCGCACCAGGCGACGGTTGTGGATGTCGCCCTTCTTCGCCTTGGTGATCAGCTTCTCCGCCAGCGGGCGCATCCGACGGGCCTTGGCCTCGGTCGTGGTGATGCGGCCGTACTGGAACAGCTCCCGGCACAGACCGGCGAGCAGCAGCGGCTCGTGGTGCGGGCCGCCGCCGAGGCGGGCACCCTTGGTGGGACGCGGCATGGATTACTCCTTGAATCTCCGACTACGGCCGTATCAGGTACCGCAGCGGGCGTACGGGCACTGTTGCCCGTACGACTTTCACGACGACGGGGGCGGTTCGTGGAACCGCCCCCGCGGCCAATTCTCTCAGTACTGCTCGGTCTCGGCGAAGTGCGAGTCGTCGAGGTCGTCGGCGCCGAAGGCGTCGGCGGCAGCGGTCGGGTCGAACCCGGGCGGGCTGTCCTTGAGGGCCAGGCCCATGCCGGCCAGCTTCGCCTTGACCTCGTCGATCGACTTCGCACCAAAGTTGCGGATGTCGAGCAGGTCGGCCTCGGAGCGGGCGACGAGCTCACCCACGGTGTGGATGCCCTCGCGCTTGAGGCAGTTGTAGGAGCGGACCGTGAGCTCCAGCTCCTCGATCGGCAGCGCCAGGTCGGCGGCCAGGGCGGCGTCCGTCGGGGACGGGCCCATGTCGATGCCCTCGGCGTCGATGTTCAGCTCGCGGGCGAGGCCGAACAGCTCCACCAGGGTCTTGCCGGCCGAGGCCATGGCGTCGCGCGGACGCATGGCGGGCTTGGTCTCGACGTCGACGATCAGCTTGTCGAAGTCGGTCCGCTGCTCGACACGGGTGGCCTCGACCTTGTAGGTGACCTTCAGCACGGGGCTGTAGATCGAGTCGACCGGGATGCGGCCGATCTCCTGGCCGGAGGCCTTGTTCTGGACGGCGGAGACGTAGCCGCGACCGCGCTCGACGGTCAGCTCCATCTCCAGCTTGCCCTTGCCGTTCAGCGTGGCGAGGACCAGCTCCGGGTTGTGCACCTCGACACCCGCCGGCGGGGCGATGTCGGCGGCGGTGACGACACCCGGGCCCTGCTTGCGCAGGTACATCACGACCGGCTCGTCGTGCTCCGAGGAGACGACCAGCTGCTTGATGTTGAGGATGAGGTCGGTCACGTCCTCCTTGACGCCCGGCACGGTGGTGAACTCGTGCAGGACGCCGTCGATGCGGATGCTGGTGACAGCGGCACCCGGGATCGACGACAGGAGCGTGCGGCGCAGGGAGTTGCCGAGGGTGTAGCCGAAGCCCGGCTCCAGCGGCTCGATCACGAACCGCGAGCGGAACTCGTCGACGACCTCTTCGGTCAGCGAGGGGCGCTGAGCGATAAGCATGGGGGGAATCCTCCAGTTGTCTTCGGCACCCACTATTTGATGCCGACAGGACCAAGCGTACGGGCTCCCGTAGGCAGCGACCAATCACTGCGTGGGAGCCCGTACGAGGTTTAAAACATCACCCGCGTGCCCGAAGGCGCTGCGTCAGACGCGGCGGCGCTTCGGCGGACGGCAGCCGTTGTGCGGGGTGGGGGTGACGTCCTGGATCGAGCCGACCTCCAGGCCGGTGGCCTGGAGCGAACGGATCGCGGTCTCGCGGCCGGAGCCCGGACCCTTCACGAAGACGTCGACCTTGCGCATGCCGTGCTCCTGCGCGCGACGGGCAGCGGCCTCGGCGGCCATCTGCGCGGCGAACGGGGTCGACTTGCGCGAGCCCTTGAAGCCGACGTGGCCGGCGGAGGCCCAGGAGATCACGTTGCCCGCGGGGTCGGTGATCGAAACGATGGTGTTGTTGAACGTGCTCTTGATGTGCGCGTGGCCGTGAGCGACGTTCTTCTTTTCCTTGCGGCGGATCTTCTTCGCGCCGGCAGCCTGACGACCCTTGGGGGGCATAAGTCTGTTCTCCTACTGAGGTGGTCGGTCCGCTGACCCGCGGGCCGGAGGGATGTCCGGTTACGGGACGGACTACTTCTTGCCCGGCTTCTTCTTACCGGCGATCGCGCGACGCGGGCCCTTGCGGGTACGCGCGTTGGTGTGGGTGCGCTGGCCGCGGACCGGCAGGCCGCGGCGGTGACGCAGACCCTCGTAGCAGCCGATCTCGACCTTGCGGCGGATGTCGGCGGCCACCTCACGGCGGAGGTCACCCTCGACCGTGTAGTTGGCGTCGATGTACTGGCCCAGCTTGACGAGGTCGTCCTCGGAGATGTCGCGAACGCGGACATCCGGGTTGACACCGGTCTCGGCCAGGGTCTGCTGGGCGCGGGTACGGCCGATGCCGTACACGTACGTAAGGGCGATCTCGATCCGCTTCTCACGGGGGAGATCAACGCCGGCGAGGCGTGCCATTCAAGGCTCCTGTGGTTCTTCAGAGGTCTTGCGTGCTACCTACTCCGACACCTCACGGTGAGGGAGCCCCGGCCTCTGACCGGGGGTGGCAGTCCGTCCGGGAACGGACGGATCGGGTAGCCCGCTTATGACGTTTTCGCGTCGCGCGAAGTACTACGAGAAATGCTGAAGAGTGATCAGCCCTGGCGCTGCTTGTGGCGCAGGTTGTCGCAGATCACCATGACCCGGCCGTGGCGGCGGATCACCTTGCACTTGTCGCAGATCTTCTTGACGCTCGGCTTGACCTTCATGTTTCAGGTTCTCCGGGTCTAGATCTGACGTTCTTACTTGTAGCGGTAGACGATCCGCCCGCGCGTGAGGTCGTAGGGGCTGAGCTCCACGACGACCCGGTCGTCCGGCAGGATGCGGATGTAGTGCATGCGCATCTTGCCACTGATGTGCGCGAGGACCTTGTGACCGTTCTGCAGCTCGACCTTGAACATCGCGTTCGGCAGAGACTCGATCACGGTGCCCTCGATCTCAATGGCGCCTTGCTTCTTAGCCATGAACTGCGAGATCCACCTTCCGGGACCGGCTACCGTATGCGGAACGCTCGTGCGAACCTGGGTTCACCCCTTCCCCGGGGGGAAGAGGGCGCGCTGAAGCACGCTACGAGTGAGCCGACGGTCCATCCTACGCCAGCGCGTCCGGTGCACCAAAACGGGGGTCCCGGAAAGCGGTCGCCGTCACATCTGCTACGTCAGGCCTTGCTGAGGACCGTCAGCGGCTCGACGTGGGCGGTGCAGGCCGAGCAGCGGCGGGCGGCCTCGGGGATGTCGGTCAGGCACTCGGGGCACGGGCGCTTCGGCGTCTTCGGCTTCTTCGGCATGTAGCGCGCGGTCGCCTTGGTGATCGGCAGCACCACGCAGAAGTACAGCACCGCGGCGGTCATGAAGAACGCGATCAGCACGTTGAGGAACTGCCCGTACGGGAAGGTCACCCCCGCGATGTGCGCCTTGTACGAGCTGAAGTCGCCGGCGGCGCCGACCACCACACCCACCAGCGGGGTGAGGAAGGCGGACACGAAGCCGGTCACCACCGCGGTGAACGCGGCACCGATGACCACACCGACCGCCATGTCGACGACGTTGCCGCGCATCATGAAGTCGCGGAATCCCTTGAGCACGTGCTCTCTCCTGCATCGCTCGTAACCGGACCGGCCGGAGCCGACCACTGCCAGCGCATAAAAATAGGACAAAAGCCCTGGAGGTCCAAACCTCCAGGGCCCTGATCCCTTGTCAGCAGCGGCAGTTGAGCGCCGTCAGGACTACGCGAGGGGGTCCGGAGCTGCGGTGATGCCCAGCTTGGCCAGCTCCGCCTTGCCGCCGTCGAAGGCGGTCAGCACCAGCGGGCCCTGCTCGGTGACGGCCACCGAGTGCTCCCAGTGCGAGGCCCACGTGCCGTCGTTGGTGACGACCGTCCAGTCGTCCTCCAGCACGGTGGTGTGCGGGGTGCCGAGCGACACCATCGGCTCGATCGCCAGCACGGTGCCGGGGACGAGCTTCGGGCCCTTGCCGCGGCCGCGCTCGACGTAGTTCAGCACGTGCGGCTCCATGTGCATCGCGGTGCCGATGCCGTGGCCGCCGTAGCCCTCGGTGATGCCCCACTTGCCCTTGGGCGGGAGCGGCTGGCGGCGGATGAAGCCCTCGATCGCCTTGGAGACGTCCACCAGGCGGTTGTTCTTCTTCATCTGGGCGATGCCGGCCCACATCGAGCCCTCGGTCACCCGGCTCAGCATCTCGACCTCCGGGCGGACCTCGCCGACCGCCACGGTGATGGCCGAGTCGCCGTGCCAGCCGTCCAGGATGGCGCCGCAGTCGATCGAGATGATGTCGCCCTCCTGGAGGGCCCGGTCGCCGGGGATGCCGTGCACGACCTCGTTGTTCACCGAGGCGCAGATCACGCCCGGGAACCAGAGCCCGCCGTGGTTGGCCCGGAAGTTCGAGGTGGCGCCGTGGTCGGTGATGACCTTGTCCGCGACGTCGTTGAGCTCCTGGGTGGTCACCCCGGGGGCGACCGCCTCGCGGCAGGCCTTCAGGGCCTCGGCGACGACCAGCCCGGCCGCTCGCATCTTCGCGATCTGCTCGGGGGTCTTGATCTCCACCATCTGGTCACGCCTTCCAAGTCCGGATTACCACTGCTACCACCGTACGACGCCGAAACGGCCGGGCCACCCGCGTGGGGCGGGCGACCCGGCCGTACCGTCGTACGTTCGCCGAGAGACTCAGCTGTCCTGCTTCAGCGCCTCGATCGAGCGGGCGGTGACCTCGTCCACCTTGCCGAGGGCCGAGATGGTCGCCACCAGGCCCTGCTGGACGTAGTAGTCGATGATCGGCTCGGTCTCCGTGTGGTAGACCTCCAGGCGCGTGCGCACCTTGTCCTCGGTGTCGTCCGAGCGCTGGTACAGCTCGCCGCCGCACTCGTCGCAGACGCCGTCGACCTTCGGCGGGTTGTAGTCCACGTGGAAGACGTGGCCACCGTCGTTGCGGCACAGGCGGCGGCCGGCGATCCGGCGGACGACCTCGTCCTCGGGGACCTCCAGGTCCAGCACGCCGTCCAGCTTGATGCCCTGCTCGGCGAGGAACTCGTCCAGCGCCTTGGCCTGCCCCAGGTTGCGGGGGAAGCCGTCGAGCAGGAAGCCGTTGACGGCGTCCGTCTGGAGCATGCGGTCCTTGGCCATCCCGATGGTGACCTCGTCCGGCACCAGGCGCCCCGCGTCCATGTAGGACTTGGCCTCGAGGCCCAGCGGGGTGCCCTGGCTGATGTTCGCACGGAACAGGTCGCCGGTGGAGATGTGGGGGATGGACAGGGTCTTGGCGAGCAGGTGCGCCTGAGTACCCTTCCCGGCCCCGGGAGGACCAACGAGGACGATACGCATCAGCGGAGGAACCCTTCGTAATTGCGCTGCTGGAGCTGGCTCTCGATCTGCTTCACAGTTTCGAGTCCGACGCCGACGACGATGAGCACGCTGGTGCCGCCGAACGGGAAGTTGGTCTGCTGTCCGAAGGCGACCAGGGCGATCATCGGGATCAACGCGATCAGGCCCAGGTAGAGCGAACCCGGCCACGTGATTCGGGTCAGCACGTAGTTCAGGTACTCGGCCGTCGGTCGGCCGGCCCGGATGCCCGGGATGAACCCACCATACTTCTTCATGTTGTCGGCAACTTCTTCGGGGTTGAAGGAGATGGCGACGTAGAAGAAGGCGAAGAAGACGATCAGCAGGAAGTACGTGGCCATGTAGATCGGGTGGTCACCCTTGACGAAGTTCGTCCGGATCCACGTGGCCCAGCCGGCCTGGCTGTTGGTCAGCTGGACCACCAGGGCGGGGATGTACAGCAGCGACGAGGCGAAGATGACCGGGATGACACCGGCCTGGTTCACCTTGAGCGGGATGTAGGTCGAGGTCCCGCCGAACGCGCGGCGGCCGATCATCCGCTTCGCGTACTGGACCGGGATCCGGCGCTGGGCCTGCTCGACGAAGATGACCAGCATCACGACGATGACGCCGACCGCGACCACGGAGAGGAACTCGACCCAGCCGCCGCCGATGGTGCCGGAGGTCTTGATCGCCCACATCGAGGACGGGAACTGCGCCGCGATCGAGGTGAAGATCAGCAGCGACATGCCGTTGCCGATGCCGCGGTCGGTGATCAGCTCACCGAGCCACATGATGACCGTGGTGCCGGCCGTCATCGTGAGCACCATGACGGCGATCCGGAACACGCTGGTGTCCGGGACGATCTGGTTGGCCAGCGGGCAGCCGGAGAACAGCGCGCCGCTGGAGGCCGTCGCCACGATGCCGGTGCCCTGGAGCACGGCGAGCGCGATGGTCAGGTAACGGGTGTACTGGGTGATCTTGGCCTGGCCGGCCTGGCCCTCCTTCTTCAGCATCTCCAGTCGCGGGATCACGACGGTGAGGAGCTGGAGGATGATGCTCGCCGTGATGTACGGCATGATGCCGAGGGCGAAGATCGTCAGTTGGAGGAGCGCGCCGCCGCTGAACAGGTTGACGAGCCCGAAGAGACCGCTGTTCTTGGTCTCCTTCACGCACTCGTTCACGGCCGTGAAGCTCACGCCCGGCATCGGAATGTGCGAGCCCAGGCGGAACAGCACCATGATGCCCAGCGTGAACAGCAGCTTCTTGCGCAGGTCGGGCGTCTGGAACGCCCGCGCGAACGCACTGAGCACGGTGCCTCCTGCGCCTCCCGCGCGTCGTCGGCGGGAGGGTCGGTCCTGAATGGGGAGTTTGCGGTTCGGGCCCCCGTACAGACGGCACAGGCGAGCCTACGCGCAGCCTACAAGGGAACTCCACGGACTCTAACAGTGCGCAGCCACTCGGAAGAAGCGCGTACCGCCCCTCCCCCACTCACGGGGTACGGGATGCCCGGGTTTGCCACACAAAAGAACGAGCGCCTTCCGGCCCGATGTCCCCGGGAACGGCACGAGCCCCGCACCTCCCGGAGGAGGTGCGGGGCTCGAAGGCGGATCTCAGCGGGCTCAGACGAGCTCGGTGACCGTACCGCCGGCGGCCTTGATCTTCTCGGCGGCGGAGCCGGAGACGGCGTCGACCGTCACCTGCAGCGCAACCGAGACCTCGCCGGTGCCGAGCACCTTGACGAGGGAGTTCTTGCGAACCGCGCCCTTGGCGACCAGGTCCTCGACAGTGACCTCGCCACCCTGCGGGTAGAGCTCGGCCAGCTTGTCGAGGTTGACAACCTGGAACGTGATCTTGAACGGGTTCTTGAAGCCCTTCAGCTTCGGCAGGCGCATGTGGAGCGGCATCTGGCCACCCTCGAAGCGCTGCGGAACCTGGTAGCGGGCCTTCGTGCCCTTGGTACCACGACCGGCAGTCTTACCCTTGGAGCCCTCACCACGACCCACGCGGATCTTGTCGGTCTTGGCACCCGGGGCGGGACGCAGGTTGTGGATCTTGATCGGGTTGTCGCCCATGATCAGTCCACCTCCTCAACCGTCACCAGGTGACGGACCGTGTGGGCCATCCCGCGGATCTCGGGACGGTCCTCCTTCACCACGACGTCGTGCATGCGCTTGAGACCAAGCGTACGCAGGGTGTCACGGTGGTTCTGCTTGCTGCCGATGTACGACTTGGTCTGCGTGATCTTCAGGCGAGCCATCAGGCGCTCACCCCAGCAGCACGCGCCCGCAGCAGAGCGGCGGGGGCCACGTCCTCCAGCGGCAGGCCACGACGGGCGGCGATCTCCTCGGGGCGCACGAGGCCCTTCAGAGCAGCCACGGTGGCGTGCACGATGTTGATCGCGTTGTCCGAGCCGAGCGACTTCGACAGGATGTCGTGAATGCCGGCGCACTCCAGGACGGCGCGCACCGGACCACCGGCGATAACACCGGTACCGGGGGCGGCGGGCTTCAGGAGCACGACGCCGGCGGCCTTCTCACCCTGGATCGGGTGCGGGATGGTGCCCTGGATACGGGGGACCTTGAAGAAGTTCTTCTTGGCCTCCTCAACACCCTTGGCGATGGCGGCCGGAACCTCCTTCGCCTTCCCGTAACCGACACCCACGGTGCCGTCACCGTCGCCCACCACGACCAGCGCGGTGAAGCTGAAACGACGACCACCCTTGACAACCTTGGCGACACGGTTGATCGCGACAACGCGCTCGACGTAAGCGGTCTTCTCGACGGCGGGGGCGTTGCCCCGGTCGTCACGCTTACGGTCGCGCCGCTCGCCACCGCCGGTGCCGCCGCCGGCGCCGCTACCGCGGCGCTGGGGTCCAGCCATTGGAATTACCTCTCTCGATTACGTCCGTCGACTGAGCCGACGAGCGGCTTAGAAGTCGAGCCCGGCCTCACGAGCCGCGTCCGCCAGGGCGGCGATGCGGCCGGCGTACCGGTTGCCCGCGCGGTCGAAGACGACCGACTCGATGCCGGCGGCCTTGGCGCGCTCGGCGACCAGGCTCCCGACCTTCTTGGCCAGCTCGGTCTTGTCGCCCTCGGCGCCCTTGATGGACACGTCGAGGGTGGACGCCGACGCCAGGGTGTGACCCTTGGCGTCGTCGATGACCTGGGCGACCATGTGACGGTTCGAACGCGTCACGACGAGGCGCGGACGCACCTCGGTGCCGACGACGCGCTTGCGAACGCGGATCGCGCGGCGCTTGCGAGCGGCGCTCTTGTAGGCGTTGCCCTTGCCGATCTTGACAGAGACACTCATCGCTTACTTACCACTCTTTCCGACCTTGCGGCGGATGACCTCGCCCGCGTACTTGACACCCTTGGCCTTGTACGGGTCCGGCTTGCGCAGCTTGCGGATCTTCGCGGCGACCTCGCCGACCTTCTGCTTGTCGATGCCGTCCACGTGGAACTTGGTGGCCGACTCGACGACGAAGGAGATGCCCTCGGGGGCCTCGACGAGGATCGGGTGGCTGTAGCCCAGCTGGAACTCCATGTTGGAGCCCTTCGCCAGAACTCGGTAGCCGACACCGCTGATCTCCAGCGACTTGCGGTAGCCCGCGGTCACGCCGGTGATCATGTTCGCCACCAGCGTGCGGGAAAGGCCGTGCAGGGCCTTCGACAGACGCTCGTCGTTGGGGCGGGTGACGAGCAGCGTGCCGTCCTCGCCCTTACCGATCTCGATCGGCGCGGCGACAACGTGGGTGAGGGTGCCCTTCGGGCCCTTCACCGAGACCGCCTGGCCATCGATGGTGACGTCCACGCCAGCGGGGACCTGGATGGGCAGCCGTCCAATGCGCGACATTGCTGTACCTCCGTTTCCCGAATTACCAGACGTAGGCGAGAACTTCTCCGCCTACGCCCTTCTTGGCGGCCTGCTTGTCGGTGAGGAGACCCGAAGACGTGGAGATGATCGCCACGCCCAGGCCGCCGAGCACCTTCGGCAGGTTGGTGGACTTTGCGTAAACGCGCAGACCCGGCTTGCTGATGCGCTTGATGCCGGCGATGGAGCGCTCACGGTTGGGGCCGAACTTGAGCTCGATGGTCAGCTTCTTGCCGACCTCGCCCTCGACGGGCTCCTCAACCTTGTAGGAGGAGATGTACCCCTCCTGCTGCAGGATCTCGGCGACGTGCGCCTTGATCTTGCTGGCCGGCATCGCCACGGAGTCGTGGTACGCCGAGTTCGCGTTACGCAGACGCGTGAGCATGTCTGCGATGGGGTCGGTCATGGTCATGATGGCCTCAGGCCTCTCTCGCCGCGGTTTCTCCGCGCCAGGTCCCCCTGCCGCACTCTTCCGAGTTCGTCAGGGGCACAAGCGCAGGGGACCTGCGACGTCGTAAGACTGGGTGCGAGCCCTCCAGAAGGGCCACGGGCGTCCATGGGGAAGCCGTGGCAGGGGGCCCGACCCCACTACCTTACGGGAATCCGTACGGTAGGCCCAAAACGGGCCGGTGTGGGATCGGGCACCTCTGCTTCGCTGTGTGCCTAAAGTGCCTGGTCCCTCTGTTGGGAGAGGACTACCAGGAGCTCTTGGTCACGCCCGGCAGCTCGCCGCGGTGCGCCATCTCACGAAGGCAGACACGGCACAGGCCGAACTTGCGGTACACCGAGTGCGGACGGCCGCAGCGCTGGCACCGGGTGTAGGCCCGGACGCCGAACTTCGGCTTGCGCTCGGACTTCGCGATGAGGGACTTCTTCGCCATGTGTTACGCCTCCTTGAACGGGAAGCCCAGAGCGCGCAGGAGCGCCCGGCCCTCGTCGTCGGTCTGGGCGGTGGTCACGACGGTGATGTCCATACCGCGCTGACGGTCGACCTTGTCCTGGTCGATCTCGTGGAACATGACCTGCTCGGTCAGACCGAAGGTGTAGTTGCCACGGCCGTCGAACTGCTTCGGGGAGAGGCCACGGAAGTCACGGATACGCGGCAGGGCCAGCGACACCAGACGGTCCAGGAACTCCCACATGCGGTCACCACGGAGGGTGACGTGGGTGCCGATCGGCTGGCCCTCGCGCAGCTTGAACTGCGCGATGGACTTGCGAGCCTTGGTCACGGCCGGCTTCTGACCGGTGATCGCGGTCAGGTCGCGGATCGCGCCCTCGATCAGCTTGCTGTCACGGGCGGCCTCGCCGACACCCATGTTGACGACGACCTTGACCAGGCCGGGCGTCAGCATGACGTTCTCGTACGAGAACTGCTCCTGCAGCTGACCCTTGATCTCGGAGTTGTAACGCTCCTTGAGACGGGGGGTCACCTTCTCAACAGTCGTCTCAGACATCAGATGTCCTCACCGGTTCGCTTGGCAACGCGGATCTTGTTGCCCTCGTCATCGAAGCGGTAGCCAACGCGGGTGACGACCTTCTTGCCGTCCTTCTCCACGACCAGCTGGACGTTGGAGACGTGCACCGGCGCCTCGACGGTGACGATGCCACCCTGAGTGCCCGGGCCCGGCTTGGTGTGCTTCTTGACCCGGTTCACACCCTCGACCAGGACCTTGTTCTCGGCGGGCATGGCCTGGATGACCTTGCCCTGCTTGCCGCGGTCCTTGCCGGTGATGACCTGAACCAGGTCACCCTTCTTGATCTTCATGCTGTTCGCCATGAGTTAGAGCACCTCCGGCGCAAGCGAGATGATCTTCATGAACTTCTTGTCACGCAGCTCGCGGCCCACCGGGCCGAAGATGCGGGTACCACGGGGGTCACCATCGGTGTTCTTCAGAACGACCGCGGCGTTCTCGTCGAAGCGGATGTACGAGCCATCCGGACGACGGCGCGACTTCACGGTACGGACGACGACGCACTTGACGACGTCACCCTTCTTCACCGAACCGCCGGGGATCGCGTCCTTGACGGTCGCGACGATGACGTCCCCGATACCGGCGTAGCGGCGACCGGAACCACCGAGAACGCGGATGCAAAGGATTTCCTTCGCGCCCGTGTTGTCGGCGACACGCAGTCGCGACTCCTGCTGGATCACAGCTTTCTCCTGATCGTCAACGAGAGCTGACGGGCCGGCCGCTGCTCACACCAGCGCCCGCGAGGGACCTGGTGCACATACGGCCGTACCGCATCAACTTCGTTACTTGGCCTTCTCGAGGATCTCGACGACGCGCCAGCGCTTCGTCGCGGACAGCGGGCGGGTCTCCGCGAGGAGGACCCGGTCGCCGATGCCGCAGGCGTTCGCCTCGTCGTGCGCCTTCAGCTTGTTCGTACGGCGGATGACCTTGCCGTACAGAGCGTGCTTGACGCGGTCCTCGACGGCGACGACGACGGTCTTGTCCATCTTGTCGCTGACGACGAGACCCTCACGGGTCTTGCGGAAACCGCGCGTCTCGTTGGTGTTCTCAGTCATCAGGCGCTCTCCACCGTCTCGATGCCCAGCTCGCGCTCGCGCATCAGGGTGTAGATCCGCGCGATGTCCTTACGGACGAGCTTGAGCCGTCCGTGGTTGTCGAGCTGCCCGGTCGCCGCCTGGAAGCGGAGGTTGAACAGCTCCTCCTTGGCCTCACGGAGCTTGGCAACGAGACCCTCGTTGTCCAGCTCGCGGAGGTCAGCAGCCTTGGTGCCGGCCGACATCAGCTCTCACCTGCCTCGCGCCGGATGATCCGGCACTTCATCGGGAGCTTGTGAGCTGCGCGGGTCAGCGCCTCACGAGCCACCTTCTCGTTGGGGTACGACAGCTCGAACATGACCCGACCCGGGTGCACGTTCGCGATCCACCACTCGGGCGAACCCTTACCGGAACCCATGCGGGTCTCGGCCGGCTTCTTGGTGAGCGGACGGTCCGGGTAGATGTTGATCCAGACCTTGCCGCCACGCTTGATGTGACGGGTGACGGCGATACGAGCGGACTCGATCTGCCGGTTCGTCACGTAGGCCGGGGTGACGGCCTGGATGCCGTACTCGCCGAAGGCGAGCTCGGTGCCACCCTTGGCAGCGCCACGACGCTTCGGGTGGTGCTGCTTGCGGTGCTTGACCCGACGGGGGATCAGCATGGGAGTCAGGCCTCCGTTCCGGTGTTCTCGGCAGCCGGCGCCTCAGCGGCCGGGGCCGCGGGGGCCTCGGCAGCGGCGGGACGACGGCCGCGGCCACCGCGCTCGCCACCACGGCGGTCGCCACCGCGGGCGGGACGACCACCCTCGGGACGGGCCGGGCGGTTGCCCGAGCGGGCAGCGGCGTTCTCAGCGCGGACCTCGGCGATGTTCTTGACGTCGCCCTTGTAGATCCAGACCTTCACGCCGATGCGGCCGAAGGTGGTCTTGGCCTCGAAGAAGCCGTAGTCGACGTTCGCACGCAGGGTGTGCAGCGGCACACGACCCTCGCGGTAGAACTCCGACCGGCTCATCTCGGCGCCGCCGAGACGACCGGAGCACTGGACCTTGATGCCCTTGGCGCCGGACTTCATGGTGCCCTGCATCGACTTGCGCATGGCACGGCGGAAGGAGACGCGGGAGGACAGCTGCTCCGCGACGCCCTGAGCCACGAGCTGGGCGTCCAGCTCGGGGTTCTTGACCTCGAGGATGTTCAGCTGGACCTGCTTGCCGGTCAGCTTCTCGAGGTCGCCGCGGATGCGGTCGGCCTCGGTGCCACGGCGACCGATGACGATGCCGGGGCGGGCGGTGTGGATGTCGACGCGGACGCGGTCGCGGGTGCGCTCGATCTCAACCTTCGAGATGCCGGCGCGCTCCATGCCCTTCGTCATCATGCGACGAATGGCAACGTCTTCCTTGACGTAGTCCTTGTACAGCTTGTCGGCGTACCAGCGGGACTTGAAGTCCGTGCTGATGCCGAGGCGGAACCCGTGCGGGTTAACCTTCTGGCCCATTACCGGGTCCCTTCCTTGCTGCTGACGACCACGGTGATGTGGCTGGTCCGCTTGCGGATCCGGTAGGCGCGGCCCTGGGCACGCGGGCGGAACCGCTTCAGGGTCGGACCCTCGTCAACGTACGCCTCGCTGATGACGAGGTCGTCCACGTTGGAGTGGTTGTAGTTGTGCGCGGCGTTGGCAATGGCGCTGTCGAGCACCTTGCCGACCGGCACGGTGGCGGCCTGCGGAGCGAAACGCAGGACGGCCTGGGCCTCCGTGGCCGGCAGGCCACGGATGAGGTCCACCACGCGGCGGGCCTTCATGGGCGTGACGCGGATGTACCGCGCCTGGGCCCTGGCTTCCATGGTTGTCCCCTTAATGGAGTAAGTCATTGAGTCGTTCTGGCGGTGAAGCTCAGGCGACTAGCGACGCTTCGACTTGCGGTCGTCCTTGACGTGGCCGCGGAAGGTGCGGGTCGGAGCGAACTCGCCCAGCTTGTGGCCGACCATCGACTCGGTGACGAACACCGGGACGTGCTTGCGACCATCGTGAACCGCGATCGTGTGGCCGAGCATGGCCGGGAAGATCACGGAGCGGCGGGACCAGGTCTTGATGACGTTCTGGGTACCCGCCTCGTTCTGCGCGTCCACCTTCTTGAGAAGGTGGCCGTCGATGAAGGGGCCCTTCTTGAGACTGCGCGGCATCTGACCTGCTCCTAGCGCTTCTTGTTGGTCTTGCGGCGGCGCACGATGAGAGCGTCCGACGCCTTCTTCGGGCGACGGGTACGACCCTCCTTCTGGCCCCACGGCGAGACCGGGTGGCGACCACCAGAGGTCTTACCCTCACCACCACCGTGCGGGTGGTCGATCGGGTTCATGGCGACACCACGCACGGTCGGGCGAACGCCCTTCCAGCGCATACGGCCGGCCTTGCCCCAGTTGATGTTCGACTGCTCGGCGTTGCCGACCTCGCCGACGGTGGCGCGGCAGCGCGCGTCGACCAGGCGGATCTCGCCGGAGGGCATGCGCAGGTGCGCCATCTTGCCCTCACGCGCCAGCAGCTGGATGCCGGAGCCGGCCGAGCGGGCCAGCTTGGCACCGCCGCCGGGACGCAGCTCCACCGCGTGGATGGTGGTACCGACCGGGATGTTGCGCAGCGGCAGGTTGTTGCCCGGCTTGATGTCGGCGCCAGCGCCGTTCTCGATCCGGTCGCCCTGCGTGATGCCGCGCGGCGCGATGATGTAGCGCTTCTCGCCGTCCGCGTAGTGCAGCAGCGCGATGCGCGCGGTGCGGTTCGGGTCGTACTCGATGTGCGCGACCTTCGCCGGCACGCCGTCCTTGTCGTGACGACGGAAGTCGATCACGCGGTAGGCGCGCTTGTGACCGCCACCCTGGTGGCGAACGGTGATCCGACCGGCGTTGTTACGGCCGCCCTTGCTGTGCAGGGGGCGAACCAGCGACTTCTCCGGGGTGGACCGCGTGATCTCTACGAAGTCGGCCACGCTGGAGCCACGACGGCCCGGCGTAGTCGGCTTGTACTTGCGGATGCCCATTTGGCTCTCTCGTCCTCGTCCTTATCGACGATCACGATCTCCGTTAGGAGACCGGACCACCGAAGATGTCGATGCGGTTGCCCTCGGCCAGCGTCACGATGGCGCGCTTGGTGTCCTTGCGCTTGCCAAAGCCCGTCTTGGAGCGCTTGCGCTTGCCCTGACGGTTGATCGTGTTGACAGCCTCGACCTTGACCGAGAAGACCGCCTCGACGGCCTGCTTGATCTGGGTCTTGTTGGCGCCCGGCGACACGATGAACGTGTACTTGTTCTCGTCGAGAAGGCTGTAGCTCTTCTCGGAGATGACCGGCTTCACCAGGACGTCACGGGGGTCCGTGAACGTCTTGCTCGTAACGTCGCTCATCAGGCGGCGCTCCCTTCGAGCTCGCCCTCAGCGGCAACGGCCTTGGCGGACGCGGCCGGACCGGCCACGAAACGCTCGAAGGCGGCCTGGGTGAAGACCACATCGTCGGAGACGAGCACGTCGTAGGTGTTCAGCTGACCGGCGTCCAGGATGTGCACGTGCGGCAGGTTGCGAGCGGACTTCAGGCCCAGCTCGTCCTCGCGCTCGACGACCAGGAGGACGTTCTTGCGCTCGGTGATCTTGCCGAACAGGCTCTTGGCGGCCTTGGTCGACGGCACCTCGGCCGCGACCACGTCGGTGACGACGTGGATGCGGTTGTGGCGGGCCCGGTCGGTGAGCGCACCGCGCAGAGCGGCGGCGATCATCTTCTTCGGGGTCCGCTGCGAGTAGTCGCGCGGCACGGGACCGTGCACGACGCCACCGCCGGCGAACTGCGGCGCACGGGTCGAGCCCTGACGGGCGCGGCCGGTGCCCTTCTGGCGGTACGGCTTCTTGCCGCCACCGCGGACCTCGCCACGAGTCTTGGTCTTGTGGGTGCCCTGACGGGCCGCAGCGAGCTGCGCCACGACGACCTGGTGCATCAGCGGAACGCTGACCTTCGCGTCGAAGATCTCGGCCGGAAGCTCGAGGCTGCCGGTCTTGTCGCCCGAGGGCGACAGGATGTCAATGGTGCTCATATCCTCACAGCCCCTTCGCCGCGGTGCGGACGAGGACGAGGCCGCCGTTCGGACCCGGGATTGCGCCCTTGATCAGGAGCAGCCCCTTCTCCGCGTCAACGGCATGGATGGTCAGGTTCTGGGTGGTCACACGCTCGTGGCCCATCCGGCCGGCCATCCGTACGCCCTTGAACACGCGACCCGGGGTGGCGCAGCCACCGATCGAGCCGGGCGAGCGGTGCTTGCGCTGCACACCGTGACCGGCGCCGAGGCCCCGGAAGTTGTGGCGCTTCATGACACCGGCGAAGCCCTTGCCCTTGGAGGTGCCGGTCACGTCGACCTTGACACCCGCCTCGAACAGCTCGGCGGTGATCTCCTGGCCCAGGGTGTACTCGGAGGCGTCCGAGGTACGGAGCTCGACCAGGTGGCGGCGCGGGGTGACACCGGCCTTGGCGAAGTGGCCCGCGAGGGGCTTGTTCACCTTGCGGGGGTCGATCTCGCCGAAGCCGATCTGGACGGCGTCGTAGCCGGCCGGGCTGTCGGCGGTGTGGACCTGGGTCACGACATTGGGCCCAGCCTTGACGACGGTCACCGGGACGACCCGGTTGTTCTCGTCCCAGACCTGGGTCATGCCGAGCTTCTCGCCCAGGATGCCCTTAATCTGCTTAGCCATCTTCGGTGCGCCTCTCAGAGCTTGATCTCGATGTCGACGCCAGCCGGCAGGTCGAGACGCATGAGCGAGTCAACCGTCTTCGGCGTGGGGTCGAGGATGTCGATCAGACGCTTGTGAGTACGCATCTCGAAGTGCTCGCGCGAGTCCTTGTACTTGTGCGGCGAGCGGATGACGCAGTACACGTTCTTCTCAGTGGGCAGCGGCACCGGGCCCGCGACCTGCGCACCAGTACGAATCACCGTCTCGACGATCTTCTTCGCCGAGGAGTCGATGACCTCGTGGTCGTAGGCCTTGAGCCGGATGCGGATCTTCTGTCCCGCCATGGCTACTCAGTAGTCCTTTGTCCTTAGTCACTTCGCGACTCCCCCTCCGACCCCCGCGCTCGGGCGTGTCGCACTCGCGCTTGCAAAAAACCGGCGAAGTAATTCGTCGGTTTAAAACTTTCGGGGTGAGGGGTGCCGGGTCGAGGCCCCGCACACGCTTCCCGGAAGATTCCCGTACTTTCGCCCCGCAGCTGCCGTGGCGTAGAACTCACGCTTGACGGCCATCACGGGAACGACGAGTACATGGGACTCGCTTCCGGTCCTCCCGGCGGGAGGCGCGCAGCATCGGCACTCAACCGAGCAACTTGGACATACTGCCACATGGAGCAGCCCGGATGCCAATCGGGGCCGGTGAGGCGCTCCTCACCGGCCCCGATGGGGTGACGTCCCCGCTCAGTCCTTGCGCCAGAGCACCCAGCCCCGGTCCTTGTTGAACTTCGCGACGTGCCAGCCGGGCCGCGCGTCCGGCCAGCTGGTCTGCGGCAGGTCGCCCTTGCTCCAGCCGGCCAGGTACGCGGTGGCCGCCTCCGGCGGGGCGGAGCCGTCCTTCAGGTCGTCCGACCAGACCCGGCCCCAGTAGACCTCGTAGGCCATCGACATCCGGGTGTCCCAGTCGAGGTCCATGTCCAGGACGACGTTGTCGCCCTTGCGCAGGCCCGCCTCCTTGGCCACGCCCACCGCCTGGTACTTGCGGGCCTTGGCGTGCGGCTCGGAGACGTTGTCGGTGACGGCGACCGTCGCGTAGGCGGCGAACAGCGTCACGCACCCCACCACCGCGGCCACCACCCGGCGCCCGCCGGCCACCCGCAGCAGCAGGCAGGCGCCCAGCACCGCCAGCGCGCCGAAGCTCGTCCGGACCATGTGCAGGTCGTCCCAGGTCGAGGCCAGGAACATCGCGTCCGGCACCGTCCACGGACTGACCCAGAGCTTGAGCGCGGCGCCCGCGTACGCGCCGACCGACAGCTGGATGATCCCGATCGCCGCCACGCCGGCCAGCGCCGTCCACAGCAGCGCGCGGACCCCGGCCCGCCACAGCGCGGCCAGGCCCACCACCATGAACATCGGCACCAGCACCGCGCAGTACCGGGCGTACACCCAGTTGTCGGTCCGGTCGTTGTCCGCCAGCCCCGCTGCCGAGGCCAGCGCGGTGCCGAACAGCAGGGCCACCATGGTGAAGGCCACCACCCGCTCGGCCACCGTGTACCGGCGCCGGAAGACGACCGCCACGCACAGCACCAGGGCGACCGCCCCGAAGCCGTACGTGGAGGTCATGAAGTACCAGAGCTGCCCGAAGGTGCGAGCGATGATCGTGCCGATGTACTTGCTGTCCCCGAGGTTCTCGAAGACCTTGTTGCCGACGGTGCTCGGCGGCACGTCCTTGAACTGGTTCTCGACGAAGCGCGCCAGCAGCTTCGCGCCCAGGTACGACAGCCCGAGCCCGCCGACGCCGGCCAGCGAGGCGAGCCGCGGCGCCCAGCCGACGGCCAGCACCACCGCCAGGACCAGCGCGGTCAGCGCCACGACCACGCCGCCGCGGTCGTGGGTGGCCAGCGAGTAGCCGGCCGCCAGGCCCATCCCGGCCGCGTACAGCGCGCGGCGGCGCGTCGTGCCGGGCGAGAGCCAGCCGTGCATCGCGAGCAGCCAGGCCAGCAGGATCACCGGCAGCACGGTGTCCGACATCACGAACTGGGAGTAGAAGACCACCGGCGGCACCAGCGCCACGGCGGCGCCCACCAGGTACGCGTGCGGCCGGGACAGGCCCACCCGACGCGCCGCCGCCACGGCGAGCGGGAACACCAGCGCGTTGAGCAGCGCGTTGATGCCCATGATCAGGTGGTACGCGGCGGCCGGGGTGTCGGCGATCCGCAGCGCCGGCGAGATCAGCAGCGGGTACCCGCCGGGGATCACCACGCCGACCGGCATCTCGGTGGTCGGCCGCCCGGCCAGCACCCGCGCGATCACCAGGTAGGAGTCCTCGTCGGCGTGCACCGACGGGAAGTAGTTGTGGATCGACAGCACCAGGCGGAACGCCACCTGGCCGCCGTACCCGAGCAGCAGGACCACCGGCCAGAACCAGCGGTGGGCGGCCAGCGCCCGCAGCCGGGCCGGCACGACCGGTGTGTCGGGCGCGTTCGTGCCGCCGTCCTCACCCCGGCCCGGGCCGTCGGACGTGTGGGCAGAGTCGATCAGCGGCTGCACCGGGACACTTCCCTACTTGTATGAGTTTGGCGATCTCGTCATGACCGGCTCCGGGCGGCGCGCCACGGTTCCCGCCACCACTCGTCGAAGCGCATCGGCAGTGTGCCACGCGGTGATCTGCCGGAGCCAACACACTCCTCCCCCCACGGACGACAACGGCCCGCCAGGACAGGGTGGTTCGGCCCCTGCTGATCCGCTGCCCGGGGGGCTGGCAGAATCTCGGTGTCCGGCACCGTAACCACACACCGCCTCCGCACCGAATCTCTGCGGAAGAGCAGAAGGACCGAACAGTGACGACGAGCGTGCAGCCCGCCTCCACCCCGGGCATGCAACAGGGCATACCGTCCAGGCGAACAAGACGGGCCGCCGCCCTGCGCGGCCCCGCCGTCCTCTGGACCGCGGAGGCCCTGACCGCGGTCGCGGCGGCCCTGCTCATGACGGGCCTGGCAACGTCCATCGAGCTGAACCCCATGTCGCGGATCGGCCAGGTCAGCGGCCTCGCCGCGTTGCAGCTCCGGCTCCTGCTGCTGCTCGCCGTCGTCGTCCTGGTCCTGGTGTCGGCGATGCGCCGCTGGGCGGAGGTCCCGGTCCGGTTCGCCGCGGCCGCGGTCGCGGGCCTGTCCTCCGGCGTCCTGGCGGCCGGCGTCTCGCTCGCGCTGCGCGACACCAACTGGCCTCTGTACGCCCAGTCGGGGGACTCCGGCAACCTCCAGGCCTGGGTCAGCGCCCTGATGGACGGCAAGCCCCTCGACGGCGCCTACCCGCCGTTGTTCCCGCACATCGTCGCCTTCGTCGCCGAACACCTCACCCACGGACAGATCGGCTACGCGCTCAAGCTCGTCGACCTGCTGTTCGTCGCGATGCTCGGCCCGCTCGCCTACCTGTCCTGGCGGCTGCTGCTGCCCCCGCTCTGGGCACTCGGGATCGGCGTCACCGCCGCCCTGCCGATGGCGCAGCCGTACAAGCCGTACACCACCTTCGTGCTCGTCGCCTTCCTCCCCGTGCTGGCGAAGCTGATGCAGCTCCTCCAGCGCGCCCCGGAGCTCCCGCGCCGCACCGTCGCCGTCCGCGGCGCCGTGCTCGGCCTCGGGATCGCACTGCTGTTCAACCTCTACTCCGGCTGGTTCGTGTGGTCCGCCGCCGGAGCGGTGGTCCTCACCGTGGTGCTGCTGCTGCGTGCCCGCCGCACCGGCGGGACCCCCGGCCTGCTCAACGCCCTGACCGCGATCGGCGCCGCCGCCGGGGTCTTCCTGGCCGTCTCCTCCCTCTACCTGGTCCGGCTGCTCGGGTCCGCCGGGAGCACGGTCGACCGCTACTGCTACTTCGACACCTACACCGAGCCGACCTACTTCGCGATGTGGCGCGACGACCTCCCCGGCACCGACGGCCAGAGCACCTGGCCGATCCCCGGCGAGCTCGGCGGGGTCGGCCTCTTCACGATCCTGCTGCTGGTCGGCCTGGGCGTGGCGCTGGCCCTCGGGATCGGCCGGGCCGTCGTCCTGACCGCCGCCGCCTGCACGGCGAGCGCCCTGCTGATGCGCTACTGGTACGCCTCCCACATGGAGCGCGACCAGGCCGTCATGCTCTACCCGCGCACCAGCGCGCAGCTGCTCTACTGCCTGCTGGTCCTCGTCGGCCTGGCCTGCTACCTGATCGCCCGCCGCCGTCGGAGCGCCGCTTCGGCCCCCGAGACGGCCGAGGAGACCGGCCGCCGTCTCCCGCTGCGCCTCAACCAGCGCGGCGTGGCCATCGGCGCCCTCTGCGCGCTGGGCCTGCTCTTCGGCATGGCCGGCTCCGCCACCGCCAGCAAGTACATGCCCGACCCGCACGAGGGCGCCGGCATGCTGGCCTGGATCTCGCAGACCACCGCCGACACCAAGGGGCACTGCTCACGCTACGCGCCCAAGTGCGTCGACGCCCCGGGACTCATCAACCCGGCGGACCCGAAGGTCGACCTCGGGAAGCTGATCTGCCCGAAGGTCAACCCGTACCCGCGCAAGGACGAACTGCTCCCCGGGTTCTCCGCAGACCTGCCCGAGTGACCCTCCCCGAACCGCGAACGGCACTGGGCCGGTAGTCCGAACTCGGACTACCGGCCCAGTGCCGTACCAGTGGGTGCGAGCGGTCAGTGCCGGTCGCCGCCGGTCAGCGCGTGGCGGACCAGCACCTTGGCGCCGGCCCGCTCGCCGCGCTTCAGGGCGCCCGGCAGCATGGTCAGCGCGTGCAGGCGGGAGGCGCTGCGGAACCGGGCCGCACGGGCGGCCTTCGGCCAGCCGCGGGCGTCCATCCGCTCCGCCACCGCGTTGAAGTACCGCTCCGCCTCGGTGAACCGGGTGCCGGAGAAGGCCTGCACCGAGGACTCGCTGACGGCGTGCCGCCGGTACTGGAAGACGACGGTGGTGTTGTCCACCAGCATCTGCTCGCCGCGCTCCAGCAGGTCGACGACCAGGGCCAGGTCCTGGATCACCGAGTACTCGTCGCGGAAGTTGACCGCGCGCAGCGCCTCGCCCCGCCAGCAGATCGACGGGAAGTAGAGCCAGTTGCCGCGCAGCACGCTCGCGGCCAGCTCCTCGCCGCCCATCAGCCGCCGGCCCTTGACGGTCGGCGCGTAGATCTTCTCCTTGACGTTGTCCGCCAGGCCGGAGCGGCTGACCTCGCCGTTGCCGTCGATGACCTCGACGCCCGGCTGCACCATGCCCAGGTCCGGGTTGTCCTTGACGATCGCCCGGACGGTCTCCAGGTAGTGCGGGTGCAGCAGGTCGTCGCAGCCCATGATGACCACGTGGTCGGCCGTGGACAGCTCCACGCACTTCTGGAAGTTCTTGGTGATGCCGAGGTTCCGCTCGTTGCGCAGGTAGCTCACCCGGTCGTCGCCGAGCGAGGCGAACCAGCCCGGGACGTCCGGCTCCTTGCCGTCGTCTATGACGGTCAGCCGGAAGTCCCGGTCGGTCTGCGCGAGGATGCTCCGCACCGCGGCCTGCATCAGCGCCACGTCGCCGTAGTACGGCAGCATGAACTCGAAGGTCGCCACGGGATCAGGCCTTGCTGCGGTCGACCGGCGCCGAGACCGGCAGGTCCAGGTCGAAGCGCTCCTCGTTCAGACGGGCGCCCTCGTTGATCGCCACGGTCCGCGCCAGGTCGGTGAGCTTCTTCTCCAGCGAGCGGAAGCGCAGGAAGGTGTTCAGGGTCAGGAAGCCCATCCCCAGCACCATCCCGTACAGCACCAGGTCGGTGCCGCGGCCGACACCGAGCTGGTGGGCCAGCCAGGTCACGTCGGTGGGACGCAGCACCGCGTAGATGTTCACGAGCACGAAGACCGAGAACGCGATGCGCTTCCAGGCGCGGGTGTTGGCACGGTCCCAACGCCGGATGAACATGAAGGCGAGAGTGACCGAGCCGAGAATGAGAACCAGCTGGATCCAGAAGAATTTCATCGGCGGCTACGCTCCCGCAGCGAGATGTCGAAGATGATGTTGACGCCGTTGATCAGGGACTGACCCTTGGCGCGTGAGTAGTCGGTGTACAGGATGTCCACCGGGAGTTCGGCGACCCGGAGGTCCGAGCCGGCGAGGAAGCTGACGATCTCCGACGCGTGCGCCATGCCGTTCATGGTGATCCGCAGCCGGCCGGCGGCCTCGCGGTTCAGCACGCGCAGACCGTTGTGGGCGTCGGTCAGCTTGAGCTTGCGAGCGGTCGGGCTGACGGTCGCCGCGGTGCGCAGGACGACCCGCTTGATCCACGGCACCTGCCCGTTCTGCTCGATGAAGCGCGAGCCGAGGACGACGTCCGTGTCGCCCTCCCGCAGCAGGGCGACCATCTTCTCGACGTCGGCGGTCTGGTGCTGGCCGTCCGCGTCGAAGGTGGCGAAGTACTTGGCGCCCGGCTGGGCCAGGGCGTAGGCGAGGCCGGTCTGGAGGGCGGCACCCTGGCCGAGGTTGACCGGGTGGCGCACCAGGTGCGCGCCCGTCTCCATGATGTGCTTGGCCGAGTCGTCGCCGCTGCCGTCATCGACGACCACGATGTTCGGGAACGTCTTTCGCGCCCCCTCCACAACGTCGGCGATCACCTGGCCCTCGTTGTAGGCCGGGATCACCAGCCAAACATCGTCGTACTGGGACACGGAGGCTCCATGAATGGGGTCTGGCCCGCGCTGCTGCGCGGCGATCTGAAGATGAGGGGCGGACACGGTCAGTCACCGGCCGTCCGGCTGCTCAACACCGCGGCGTTCGGGTCCCCCGACTGCTGGACGAGGCCGGCGGAGTTCGTCGCCGAACGGGCGAAACTCTGCCTCAGGACCGCCAGCATACCGAGGACGGTGGCCACGGAACCCGCCGTGTACGCAACGACCACGCGGGTGGACACGTCGCCCGGCATGAAGGTGATCGCGGCGAGGACCGCCGTGCCGACCGCCCAGCAGAGCAGCTGAAGGTTGTGCCGCTTGAATACCATCAGCGCCTGGCCGAGCACCATCGCGAACATGTACGCCACGGTTCCGGCGGACATCCAGAAGAAGTCGAGGCAGCCGAGCACCGGCTTTGCGCCGAACAGCACCTGGATCAGCCAGGGGCCGAGGGCGACCGCCGGGATGCCGCCGAGCACGCCGAGTCCGCCGACCACGGCGCCGATCTTCTTGAGCATCCCGGTGAAGGCGGCCCGGTCCCCGACCGCGATCGCGGCGGAGAGGCCGTTCAGCAGCGAGGCCTGGAGCGAGCCGAAGACGAACAGCGGCACCCGGGCCAGCACCAGCGCGTTGAGCAGGGCGGCGATCAGCGCGGAGTCGGAGGGCGCGAGCAGCTTGGTGCTCACCACGGCCGCGTTCACCACGACCTGGGAGAGCAGCGTCGAGCAGATCAGCAGGCCGAGCCCGGAGCAGAGTTCGGACCAGCCGACCTGCTCGCCGGGCTTCACCGCGCGCAGCAGCGGCGGCAGCGTGACGATCGTGGCGATGATCGGCGCGACGGCCAGGATCAGGCTGAACGCGAGCGCCGAGTGCACACCGGCCACGGCGAAGGCGAAGGCCAGGCCGATCCGCAGGCCGCCGTCCAGGCCGAGCTGGGTGCCGTACGCGCCGAAGCGGCCGAGGCCGGCCAGCACGCCGCGGGTGAGGTAGCAGACGGCCATGCCGGTGAAGGCCCCGCCGAGCGCCAGCACCAGCGAGCGGTCGCCGTGGAACATCGACCGGGCGATCGGGCCGGAGGCGGCGCCGAGGGCGACCAGGGTCGCCGCGAGGATCCCGCCGGTGAGCAGGGTCGCCCGGCGCAGCACCGGCGCGGCGCCGTGGCCGAGCGCCGCGCGCGCCGAGACGATCCGGGTGAGCTCCTGCTCGATCGGGAAGAAGACGCCGATGCCGACCGACATCACGATCGTCCACAGCAGCGAGACGTTCGCCATGTCGTCGACCGACAGGCTGTGGCCCGCCACTCCGAGGTGGATGTAGGAGGCGGCACCCAGTACGACGGTGCCGCCGGCCACCGCCAGGGTTCCCGGCGGTAGCGCGGCAGCCACCTTCGTCAGTGCGTTCTTCACTGAGGTCTGTCGCTCTCCGTGGTCCGGGCCGTGGCGGCCAGTTCGGCGAAGACGGGCGTGGCCAGGGCCTCGGCCAGCATGGTCCGCCACTCGGGCAGCGGCGCCAGCCCGGCGGCGGCCCAGCGGTCGTGGGCCAGCACGCTGAAGGCGGGGCGGGCGGCCGGGCGGACGAAGGCCTCCGACGTGGTCGGGCGGATCCGCTCCGGGTCCAGCCCGCTCAGCGCGTAGGTCTCGCGGGCCAGTCCGCACCAGGTGGTCCGGCCGCTCGCGGTGCCGTGGTAGACCCCGGCCGGGGCCTGCCCGGCGAGCGCGGCCCGGCCGAGCTCGACCAGGCGGCCGGCCAGCGCGTACGACCAGGTCGGCTGGCCGTGCTGGTCGTCCACCACGTCCAGGGTGTCGCGCTGGGCGGCGAGCTTGAGCATGGTGGCCACGAAGTTCGGGCCGTGCTCGCCGTACAGCCAGGCGGTGCGAACGACGTAGCCGTGCTCGGGGAGCAGTTCGGCGACCGCCCGCTCCCCCACCAGCTTGCCGCGGCCGTACGCGTTCACCGGCGCGGTCGGGGCGTCCTCCGGGCAGGGCTCGGTGGCGTCGCCCGGCAGGACGTAGTCGGTGGAGACGTGCAGCAGCCGCGCGCCGCTCTTGGCGCAGGCCTCGGCCAGGTGGCGCACACCGGTGCCGTTGACGGCGGTGGCGGCGTCCTCCTCGGCCTCCGCGGCGTCGACGTTCGTCCACGCGGCGCAGTTGACCACGATGTCGTGGCCCTCGACGGCGGCCTGGACGGCCGCCGGGTCGGTGATGTCGAGGTCCGCCCGGCGCAGCGCGGTGATCTCGGCGGTCCCGTCGGCGCCCAGCACCGAGAGCAGGTCCTGCCCGAGCATCCCGGCCGCGCCGGTGACCAGCCAGCGCACGGGCGCGGCGGCGTTCGCGGTCACTTGGCCAGGGCCGCCTTCTGCTTCAGCGGCTCCCACCAGGCGCGGTTCTCGCGGTACCACGCGATGGTCGCGGCGAGGCCGTCCTCGAAGCGGACCTGCGGCTCGTAGCCGAGCTCCTCACGGATCTTGCTGATGTCGATCGAGTAGCGGAGGTCGTGGCCCTTGCGGTCCTCGACGTGCTCGACCATGTCCCAACCCGCGCCGGCGGCCTCCAGCAGCAGGCCGGTCAGCTCCTTGTTGGTGGCCTCGGTGCCGCCGCCGATGTTGTAGACCTCACCCGCGCGGCCGCCGCGCATGACCAGCTCGATGCCCCGGCAGTGGTCGGAGACGTGCAGCCAGTCGCGGACGTTGCCACCGTCGCCGTACAGCGGCACCTTCTTGCCGTCGATCAGGTTGGTGGTGAACAGCGGGATGACCTTCTCCGGGAACTGGTAGTGCCCGTAGTTGTTGGAGCAGCGGGTCACCACGACGTCCATGCCGTGGGTGCGGTGGTACGCCAGCGCCAGCAGGTCGGAGGAGGCCTTGGAGGCCGAGTACGGGGAGTTCGGCTCCAGCGGCCAGGTCTCGGTCCAGGAGCCCTCGCTGATCGAGCCGTACACCTCGTCGGTGGAGATGTGCACGAAGCGGCCGACGCCGTGCTTGCGCGCGGCGTCGAGCAGGACCTGGGTGCCGACGACGTTGGTCAGCACGAACGGGCCCGCACCGGCGATCGAGCGGTCCACGTGGGACTCGGCGGCGAAGTGCACCACCACGTCGTGGCCCGGCATGACCTGGTCGACGGCGTCCGCGTCGCAGATGTCGCCCTGGACGAAGGTGTAGCCCTTGTGGTCGGCCACCGGGGCGAGGTTCTCCAGGACGCCCGAGTAGGTGAGCTTGTCAAAGACCGTGATCCGGGCGTTCTCGTCAGCCCCGAGGAGCTGACGGACGAACTCCGAACCGATGAACCCGGCGCCGCCGGTCACGAGGATGCGCATAATGCGCGTAGTCTACCGCCGCCCGAACACCCTCCCGACCCGGCCCCTCCCGCGTCGGGCGATCTCGAATAGGGTGCTCCCATGCGTGGAATCCTCCTGGCCGGCGGCACCGGCTCGCGGCTGTGGCCCCTGACTCGTGCGGTGTCGAAGCAGCTCCTCCCGGTCTTCGACAAGCCGATGATCTACTACCCCCTCTCGACCCTCGTGATGGCCGGGATAAGCGAGATCCTGATCATCACCACCCCGAACGACCGGGACCAGTTCGAACGGCTGCTGGGCGACGGTTCCCAGTTCGGCCTGAAGCTCCAGTACGCCGTCCAGGAGAAGCCCGAGGGCATCGCCCAGGCCTTCGTGCTCGGCGCGGACTTCATCGGCGACGAGCCGGTGGCCCTGATCCTCGGCGACAACATCTTCCACGGCACCGGCCTGGGCACCTCGCTCACCGAGCACTCCGACATCAAGGGCGGCCGGGTCTTCGCCTACCCCGTGGCCGACCCGACCGCGTACGGCGTGGTCGAGTTCGACGAGAGCGGCCAGGTCATCTCCATCGAGGAGAAGCCGACCGAGCCCAAGTCCCGCTACGCCGTCCCCGGCCTGTACTTCTACGACAACCGGGTCGTCGAGATCGCCCGCACCCTGGAGCCGAGCGCCCGCGGCGAGCTGGAGATCACCGCCGTCAACGACGCCTACCTGCGCACCGGCGACCTGCACGTGACGACCCTCGACCGCGGCACCGCCTGGCTGGACACCGGCACGTTCGTGTCGATGGTCCAGGCCTCGGAGTTCGTCCGGGTCATCGAGGAGCGCCAGGGCTTCAAGATCGGCTGCATCGAGGAGGCCGTCTGGCGGGCCGGGCTGATCGACGACGCCCAGCTGCGCGAGCTCGCCGAGCCGCTGCTGAAGAGCGGCTACGGCCAGTACCTGGTGGACCTGCTCGACGAGGCGGCCGCCAAGTGAAGTTCCGCGAGCTCTCCATCGAGGGCGCCTTCGAGATCACCCCGCAGGTGCACGGCGACGCCCGCGGCCACTTCACCGAGTGGTACCGCTTCGACCTCCTCGCCGAGGTCGTCGGCCACCCGCTGGACCTGGCCCAGGCCAACCTGTCGCTGTCCGCCAAGGACGTCGTCCGCGGCATCCACTTCGCCGACGTCCCGCCCGGCCAGGCCAAGTACGTGGCCTGCACCCGCGGCGCGGTGCTGGACGTCATCGTCGACCTGCGGGTCGGCTCGCCGTCCTTCGGCAAGTGGGAGTTCGTCCGGCTGGACGACACCGAGCGCACGGCCGTCTACATCCCGGAGGGCCTCGGCCACGGCTTCTGCGCCCTGAGCGACGACGCCACGCTGACCTACCTCTGCTCGGCGACGTACAACCCGACCGGCGAGCACGGCGTGCACCCGCTGGACCCGGACCTCGGCATCGAGTGGCCGACCGACGCCCCGCAGCTCTCCGCCCGTGACGCGGTCGCGCCCACCCTCGCGGAGGCGCTCGCCACCGGCCTGCTGCCGGACTACCAGGCCTGCAAGGCCTACACGGACTCGCTGAAGCAGCAGTAGCGACTGCCGGTCCGGCTGAGGGGACGCGCGCGCGAGCGCTCACGTCCCCTCAGTCATCCCTCCTGCCCCTCCTGCCCCCTCCCAGGCCCCTTCCCAGGCCGCTCCCCAGCCGGCCGGATCGGACGACCATGACCCACCAAGCGGGACCCTCACACGGCATACGCGGGGGCGTCGGCACCCGACGCTTCGCGTGGCTGATGGGAGGGGGTGGAGGAGGCAGCCTGTCCGGCCGCCAGAACAGCTTCGGCGCGATCCGCACGGCCCTGGCGGTGCTCGTCGTCTACTCCCACGCCTACCCGCTCGGATTCGGCCGGCCCGCTCCGCTCTCCCACTTCAGCGGTGGCCAGATAGACCTCGGCCGGCTCGCGGTGGTCGGCTTCTTCGCGCTCTCCGGGTTCATGATCACCGGCAGCGCCCTGCGCAGCACGATCGGCCGGTACTCCTGGCACCGCGCCCTGCGCATCCTGCCCGGGCTCTGGGCCTCGCTCCTGGTCTGCGTCCTGCTGGTGGCGCCCGCCCTGTACTACCGGACCCACCACTCGCTCACCGGCTACTGGTCGCACCCGCACGGGCCGCTGAACTACCTGGCGGGTGCCTGGAACGCCTCGCTCTCCACCGGGTTCGACATCTCGAACGTGATCGACGACGGCATGAAGGCCGGCACCAACCACGACCCCGGGATCAACGGCTCCCTCTGGTCGCTCGACTACGAGATGCTCTGCTACGTCATGATGGGCCTGCTGGCCGCCGGCGGCGTGCTGCTGCGCGCGAAGAAGACGGTGCCGCTGCTGACCCTGGTCGGCTGGATCCTGATCTTCGAGGACTGGCGGACGACTCCCGGCTTCGTCAACAACCCGCACAGCATGGGCTTCTACATCCACGTGCCGGTCTTCGGCCAGGTCTACACCCAGTACTTCGTCTACCTGGCGTTCGTCTTCCTGCTCGGCGCCACGGTGCAGCTGTACAAGGAGCGGATCCCGATCAACGCCGGGCTCGCGCTGCTGTCGGTCGTCGTGCTCGTCGCCAGCCTGCGCTACGGCGGGCTGTTCGCGTTCGGCTACCCGGCCTTCGCGTACCTGCTCTTCTGGCTGGCGGTCCGGCTGCCCCGGCCGTTCCAACGGATCGGCGTCAAGCGGGACTTCTCGTACGGCATCTACGTGTACGGCTTCACCGTCGAGCAGGCCGTCGCCGCGCTCGGGGGCAACACCCACGGCATGAAGGTCTACCTCCCGCTGTCCCTCGGCGGGACGGTCGTCCTCGCCGCGCTCTCCTGGTACCTGGTCGAGAAGCCCGCGTTGAAGGCGAAGGACTGGACGCCGCGGCCGGTGCGCGCGCTGGCCGAACGCCGGGCCCGCACGGTCGTCGTCCCGGTGTCGGCCGAGCAGGCCGGGGAACCCGCCAGGTCTGCGGTCCCCGCGCCCTGACCGCACGACGCCAGGCCCCGGTGGCCCGGTTCGCCCTCAGCGGGTCCTGAAGACCCACACCTTGAGGAGGACGAACCGGGCCACCGTCGCGAGGCCGTTGGCCACGACCAGGCCCGCGACCTCGACCACCCGCGAGGCGTGCGGCGCGAGCAGGGCCAGCAGCGCGAGTGCGCCGCTGCTCAGGCCCAGGCCGATCAGGAAGGCGACGGCGCCCTGGAGCTGGTGGCGCACCGCGCCCTCCGAGCCGGTGATGCCGAAGGTGAAGCGCCGGTTGGCCGCGGTGTTGGCGACCGCGCTCACCGCCAGGGCGATCAGGTTCGCCGCCTGCTGGTCGACGACCTGGCGGGCCACCACGTACAGGCCCAGGTAGAAGAGCGTGCTGAGCACGCCGATGACCAGGAACGACGGCAGCTGCCGCTTGGCGGTGCCGGCCGTCGCGGCCGCCCGGCCGTCGGGGGCCGGTGCCGGCGCGTTGTCGGTGGAGACCATGGATTGCCCACTGCTTCGTTCGTCGGGTCAGGAGAGCTCGTAGACGGCCACCCGGCCGTTGTCGAACACCGGCTTGGCGAGGTCCTTGAGCTGCGGTGACTCGGCGCCGGCCTTCCGCTGGACCACGAGGTAGCGGACCTTGTGATCGCGGTGCAGCCGGTTCAGGACGTCCGGCGTCGGCGCGTAGAACGCGGCCTCGTTGAGCTGGAACAGCTCGGTGTCCCAGAACGGCGAGCCGGAGGCCGACGCCCCGTTCGCGCTGGCCATCAGCCTCGGCGCGTACGCCCAGCCCTCGATGAGGACCGAGCGCTCCGAGTAGCCGCTGAGCCAGTGCGAACGGTAGTTGGCGCACGGCAGGCCGTCCGCGTAGTCCTCGTACTGCCAGCAGTGGCTGTTCGTCGCCAGGATGTCCGAGGGCGCGCTGTGCGAGCGGATCCAGCGCGCGGCGTTCACCTGGCTCGCCGGCATCACCCAGCTGCCGTCCCACAGGGTCTCGTGGGCCTGAATGGCATCGAGGGCGAGGCCCGGGGTGCCGAGCGTCAGTCCGGCGGTGAGCAGGACGACCCCGCCCCGGCGCCGCAGACCGCCCGCCGCCCTGGAGAGCAGGCGCCAGAGCAGCCCCAGGAGGACCGCCAGCACCGCGAACGCGGCCGCCACGCTCAGCGCCGGCAGCAGCGGCGTGTACGGCTCGGTGCCGGTGCCGTCCCCGGTGTGCTCGCGCAGGAAGGTCTCCCAGTCCGCCGAGAACCGGTACGAGAGCCAGGTGAACAGTCCGGTCAGGGCCACCGCGCCGACGGCCAGGGCGGCCTTCGCTGCCTTGGGCAGCGTGGCCCGTTCGAAGGCCTCGCAGTACCCCCAGGCGGACAGCACCGCCCCGAAGGGCATCGCGGAGATGGTGAAGTAGCTGGCGTTGTAACCGTTGACCACCAGGTAGGCCGCCGGTCCGGCGACCACCGCGCCGAGCAGGAACCACTGCACCGCGTCGAGCCGGAGGCGGCGCCGCCACAGCAGCGGCACCGCGCCGAGGAGCTTGATCTGGTGGTTCAGGAAGAAGGCGATCAGGACGGCCGCGACCAGACCGCTCTGCAGCAGCACCGGCCGGCCCTCCACGGGTTCGGCCCAGTACTTCTGGATGTTGCCGAAGGGGATGACCTCCAGGCCGTAGCTCTCGAAGTCGAAGATCACCGCCGTCGCGAAGAGCTGGGCGCCCGCGATGGCCGCGCCCAGCCCGACAACCCTCCAGGGGATGCGCCGGGTCCTGATCAGGACCGCCAGGCCGGCGACGGCCAGACCCGCGAGTGCCACCGGGAGGGTGCTCGCCTTGGCCGCGCTGGAGGCGGTCGCGAACATCGCCGCCAGGACGAAGACTCCCCACCCGAACTCCGGTGCCCGGGGCGGCCCGTCGGCGTCGCCCGGGCCGCCGACCCTGCGGAGCCCGTCGGCGACCACGCCGATCAGCGCGATCAGCAACGGCTGACTGTACGTCAGCGACATGCTCGACCAGGACATCAACCGGACGGCCGGCGCACCGAAGGTCCAGCTCATCACGGTGTTCGGGTAGACCGCGGTGAACTCGCCGACCGCGAAGAGCAGCAGCGCGGCGAGCGGGCCGGCCCACGCCCGACCGGTGATCCGCTGGGCCACCACCGCCGTGATCAGCGCACCGAGCGCGGCGAACGCGGGGACGAGCAGCCTGGTCTCGACCACCGGCAGGTCGATGTGGCCGACCATGTCGGTCATCGCCATGTGCGCGAACGTGAACCAGTGGTAGTGGAGCGGCTCCCCCGCCACCTGCGGCAAGGTCAGCGGCACGTGCTGCTTGGCGTTGGCCGCCAGCGACAGCATGTACGGCATGTCGCCGAACAGCCGTGACTTCTCGTCCGTCGCCAGGACCGGGAACTTCGACAGGAAGACCAGGTAGTAGTACAGGCTGGTCAGGCCCACCAGCCCGGCCATCGACCAGGAACAGCCGAGGGACAGCCGCCGGTACCCGCTGGGGCGCCAGTGCCGGCGCAGGCGCGGGACGAGCAGGAACGGGACGACCACGGCGAGCGGCCACCCGACGGCCACCGACTGGAGGCCCGCGCGGACGAGGACCGCCCACGCCGCCAGCTCCAGCACCAGCCCGGTCACCGCGCCGAAGACGAGGTCCTCCAGCAGGGTGTGCGGACGCCTGCGCAGGGCCCGGAAGACCAGGGTGCCCGGAAGCACCACGCCCCAGCCCGCGTAGAAGGTGTACCGGGCGATGTCACCGACCCTGGTGTCCGCGGCCAACAGCAGCCCCACCAGGAGCAGGTACGCGCAGACCGCAGGGAGGAACCGCCAGAGGGCGTGGGCCCCGGTTCTCCCGTCCGCCGTGCCGCCGGGCCGCCCGCCGGACGGCGCCGGAATACCCGGGCGTCCTCCGGTGGCCGGCACTGCTCCGGTCGCGGTGCTGTTCGTATGCATGGTGTCCGTTCTCTCGTCCGAGCTCACAGCTCGCAGCACGGCAGCCCGGTGGAGGCCGGCGGCGGTCCGTCGACCGGCGTCGGAACGACTCCGGTCAGCCCGTGTAGGAGGCGCTGCGACGAGCTGTCGCGGGGTCGGTCCCCTCCGCCGAGTCATAGCCGACGAAGTAGGCCGGCCTGGCCTGTGCCGCCGAGTAGATGCGGCCGACGTACTCGCCCAGGAGGCCCATGCAGAAGAGCTGCACGGCGCCGAGGAACAGCATGCCGATGAACAGCGAGGACCAGCCGGGGACGGTCTTGTCGAGCGCGTACGCGACCACGGTGTAGACGCCGAGGGCGAAGCAGAGCACGAAGCTCAGCAGGCCGAGCCAGGTGGCGAGCCGCAGCGGGCTCGCGGAGAAGTTGGTGACGCTGTCGACGGCGAGGCGGACCATCTTGGACAGCGGGTAGTGGGTCGAGCCGGCGACCCGCTCCTCGCGCACGTAGACGACCTCGCCACTCGGGAAGCCGAGCCACGGCACCAGCAGCCGGTAGACCGGCTGGTGCTCGGGCATCGCCTTGAGAGCGTCCACCGCCGCGCGGCTGAGCAGCCGGAAGTCACCGGCCTGGTTGGGCATCTTCTTGCCGACGAGCTTGCGCATCAGCCAGTAGTAGGCGCCGGCGGTGCGGCGCTTGAAGATCGTGTCGGTGCCGCGGTCGCCGCGCACGCCGTAGACGATGTCGAGGTCCCGCTCCCGCGCGAGCGAGAGCATCTCGGGGATCTTCTCCGGCGGGTCCTGGAGGTCGGCGTCGATGGAGACGACGTAGTCGCCGAAGGCACGGTGGATGCCGGCGGTGAGCGCGGCCTGGTGCCCGGAGTTGCGGGCGAAGCGGACGATCCGGAACTCCGGCCAGTCCTGGTGGATCTTCTGCATCAGCGCCGGGGTGGCGTCCGTGCTCCCGTCGTCGATGCCGACCACTTCATACGTGATTCCCAGGCCGTCGAGGATCGGGCGCAGGCGCCGCACGGTCAGCGGCAGCGCCTCCTGCTCGTTGTAGATCGGCATGACGACCGACAACAGCGGCGCCGGTTCCCCGGTCCGCCCGACTCCCTGCTCCACTGCGTTGAGCATCCTTCTTCGCCTGTCCCCATGTGATCCGAAAGCGGTTGGGCGGCATGGACCGCCGGGTCGACCCACCGGCCGGAATCCTTCCCCCTCCGCACCCGGAGCATCGCGGACGCCGGCGGGGGAGAGCCAATGAGCGGCAGGATAGCAGTCCATTCCAAGGGCACTCTCAACGGACCTGTTACCTGATCGCCGTCGATTCGATATCCCGACACGCCGAAGGGCCCCGCGCACCCGGGGTGCGCGGGGCCCTTCGGACGAGCCTGTACGAGGCAGGCAGGTCAGATCGTCAATTACTTGATGATCTTGGTGACCTGGCCGGCGCCGACGGTGCGGCCACCCTCACGGATGGCGAACTTCAGGCCCTCCTCCATGGCGATCGGCTGGATCAGCGCGACCGTCATGGCGGTGTTGTCGCCCGGCATGACCATCTCGGTGCCCTCGGGGAGGGTCACGACGCCGGTCACGTCCGTGGTACGGAAGTAGAACTGCGGGCGGTAGTTGTTGAAGAAGGGGGTGTGACGGCCACCCTCGTCCTTCGACAGGATGTACGACTGGGCCTCGAAGTCGGTGTGCGGCGTGACCGAACCCGGCTTGATGATGACCTGGCCGCGCTCGACGTCCTCGCGCTTGATGCCACGGAGCAGCAGACCGACGTTCTCACCGGCCTGGCCCTCGTCGAGCAGCTTGCGGAACATCTCGATGCCGGTGACCGTGGTGGTGGTCTTGGTCTCCTTGATGCCGATGATGTCGACAGTCTCGTTGACCTTGAGGATGCCGCGCTCGATGCGACCGGTGACGACGGTGCCACGACCGGTGATCGTGAAGACGTCCTCGATCGGCATCAGGAACGGCTGGTCCACGGCGCGGGCCGGGGTCGGGATGCTCTCGTCGACAGCCTTCATCAGGCCGAGGAGCTTCTGGCCCCACTCGGCGTCGCCCTCGAGGGCCTTCAGCGCGGAGACGCGGACGACCGGCAGGTCGTCGCCCGGGAACTCGTACTCGGAGAGCAGCTCACGGACCTCGAGCTCGACGAGCTCCAGGATCTCCTCGTCGTCCACCATGTCGGCCTTGTTCAGGGCGACAACGATGTACGGAACGCCGACCTGGCGGGCCAGGAGGACGTGCTCCTTGGTCTGCGGCATCGGGCCGTCGGTGGCGGCGACCACCAGGATGGCGCCGTCCATCTGGGCGGCACCGGTGATCATGTTCTTGATGTAGTCGGCGTGACCCGGGCAGTCAACGTGCGCGTAGTGACGGTCCTCGGTCTGGTACTCGACGTGCGCGATCGAGATGGTGATACCGCGCTGACGCTCCTCCGGGGCCTTGTCGATCTGGTCGAACGGCGTGAAGGGGTTCAGGTCCGGGTACGCGTCGTGCAGCACCTTGGTGATGGCCGCGGTCAGCGTGGTCTTGCCGTGGTCGATGTGACCGATGGTGCCGATGTTGACGTGGGGCTTCGTCCGCTCGAACTTCGCCTTCGCCACTGAGTCCTCCTGAGGACAGTTCCTGTACGCCGTGCTGACGCCAGTTGGTCTTTGATCGGTTTTGGTGCGGGTTGCCCGGAGGACATCCCGTGCCGTCCCGCTGGTGGGGGGGCCGGAGGCTCCCGGGAGGATCCGACCGGATCCTCCCGAGACGCCTCCGAATAGCCTAAGGCTTCGCAATCGTCCCGATTATCGGGACGTCACTCGCCCTTGGCCTTGGCGATGATGTCGTCCGCCACGTTCTTCGGAACCTCGGCGTACGAGTCGAACTGCATCGAGTAGCTCGCGCGACCAGAGGTCTTGCTGCGCAGGTCACCGACGTAGCCGAACATCTCGGAGAGGGGCACCAGCGCCGTGACGACGCGGGCACCGTGACGCTCGTCCATGGACCGGATCTGGCCACGGCGAGAGTTGATGTCGCCGATCACGTCGCCCATGTAGTCCTCGGGCGTGGTGACCTCGACGGCCATCATCGGCTCGAGGAGGACCGGCTTGGCCTTCCTCGCGCCTTCCTTGAAGGCCATCGAGCCGGCGATCTTGAACGCGAGCTCGGAGGAGTCGACGTCGTGCGACTGGCCGTCCAGCAGGCTCACGCGGACACCCTGCAGCGGGTAGCCGGCGAGGATGCCGAACTCCATGGCCTCCTGGCAACCGGCGTCGACCGACGGGATGTACTCCCGCGGAACGCGGCCACCGGTGACCTTGTTGACGAACTCGTAGCCCTCGGCCTGCTCGAGCGGCTCGATCGCGATCTGCACCTTGGCGAACTGACCGGAACCACCGGTCTGCTTCTTGTGGGTGTAGTCGATGCGCTCGACCGCCTGGCGGATGGTCTCGCGGTACGCGACCTGCGGCTTGCCGACGTTGGCCTCGACCTTGAACTCACGGCGCATACGGTCGACCAGCACCTCGAGGTGCAGCTCGCCCATACCCGCGATGATGGTCTGGCCGGTCTCCTCGTCCGTGTTGACCTGGAAGGACGGGTCCTCCTCGGCGAGACGCTGGATGGCAACACCCAGCTTCTCCTGGTCACCCTTGGACTTGGGCTCGATCGCGACGCGGATGACCGGGGCCGGGAAGTCCATGGACTCCAGGATGACCGGGTTCTTCTCGTCGGACAGCGTCTCACCGGTGGTGGTCTGCTTCAGGCCCATGACGGCGATGATGTCGCCGGCGCCCACCGAGTCGATCTCCTCACGCTTGTTCGCGTGCATGCGGTAGATCTTGCCGATGCGCTCCTTCTTGCCCTTGACGGCGTTCAGCACCGAGGTGCCGGACTCCAGGCGGCCCGAGTAGACCCGGACGAAGGTGAGCTTGCCGAGGTGCGGGTCCGACATGATCTTGAACGCGAGCGCGGCGAGCGGCTCGTCGTCCGAGGCCTTGCGGGAGATCTTGACGCTGTCGTCGCCCGGCTTGGTGCCCTCGATGGACTCGATGTCCAGCGGGGACGGCAGGTACTTGACGACCGCGTCGAGCAGGGGCTGAACGCCCTTGTTCTTGAAGGCGGTACCGCAGAAGATCGGGGTGAAGTCCGAGTTCAGGGTGCCCTTGCGGATCGCGGCCTGCAGCAGCTCGACCGGGATCTCCTCGCCCTCGAGGGCGAGCTCCATGATCTCGTCGCTGACGTTCGAGACCGTGTCGATGAGCGCCTCGCGGTACTCGTCGGCCTGCTCCTGCAGCTCGGCCGGGATGTCGACGATGTCGTACATCTCGCCCTTGGCGGCCTCGGCGGACCAGACCAGCGCCTTCATGCGGACCAGGTCGACAACGCCCTGGAAGTCCGACTCGGCACCGATCGGGAGCTGCATGACCAGCGGGGTGGCGCCGAGGCGGTCCACGATGGTCTTGACGCAGAAGAAGAAGTTCGCGCCCGTGCGGTCCAGCTTGTTGATGAAGCAGATGCGCGGGACGCCGTAGCGGTCAGCCTGCCGCCACACGGTCTCGGACTGGGGCTCGACACCGGCGACACCGTCGAACACCGTCACGGCACCGTCGAGGACGCGCAGCGAACGCTCCACCTCGACGGTGAAGTCGACGTGACCCGGGGTGTCGATGATGTTGATGGTGTGGTCGGCGTCGTCGACCGTCCAGTGACAGGTCGTCGCGGCCGACGTGATCGTGATGCCGCGCTCCTGCTCCTGCTCCATCCAGTCCATGGTGGCAGCGCCATCGTGGACCTCACCGATCTTGTACGACACACCGGTGTAGAACAGGATCCGCTCGGTGGTGGTGGTCTTGCCCGCGTCGATGTGCGCCATGATCCCGATGTTGCGGACCTTGGCGAGGTCAAGGGAGGTTGCAGCCATTGTGGCTCGTTCTCTCTCTGTCTAGTGACGGGGTACGGACTACCAGCGGTAGTGCGCGAAGGCCTTGTTGGACTCGGCCATCTTGTGGGTGTCCTCGCGACGCTTCACGGAAGCGCCCAGGCCGTTGCTGGCGTCGAGGATCTCGTTCATCAGGCGCTCGGTCATGGTCTTCTCGCGACGGGCGCGGGAGTACCCGACCATCCAGCGCAGCGCCAGGGTGCTGGCGCGGCCCGGACGGACCTCGACCGGAACCTGGTAGGTCGCGCCACCGACACGGCGGGACTTGACCTCGAGGGCCGGCTTGACGTTCTCCAGCGCGCGCTTCAGCGTCACGACGGGGTCCGAGCCGGTCTTCTCACGGACGCCCTCGAGGGCGCCGTAGACGATCCGCTCAGCGGTGGAACGCTTGCCGTGCAGCAGGATCTTGTTGACCAGCTGGGTGACGACCGGGGAGCCGTAAACCGGGTCGATGATGACCGGGCGCTTCGGGGCGGGGCCCTTACGAGGCATTCTTACTTCTCCTTCTTGGCGCCGTAGCGGCTGCGAGCCTGCTTGCGGTTCTTGACACCCTGGGTGTCAAGCGAACCGCGGATGATCTTGTAGCGGACACCAGGAAGGTCCTTCACACGACCACCGCGCACCAGCACGATGGAGTGCTCCTGCAGGTTGTGGCCCTCGCCCGGGATGTAAGCGGTGACCTCGATCCCGCTGGTGAGGCGCACACGGGCGACCTTGCGGAGAGCCGAGTTCGGCTTCTTCGGGGTGGTCGTGTACACACGCGTGCAGACCCCACGGCGCTGCGGGGAACCCTTCAGCGCGGGAGTCTTGTTCTTCTCGACCTTGTCCTGCCGGCCCTTTCGGACCAGCTGCTGGATCGTAGGCACCGTTTCTCCGTTTTCTGTGTGCCAAGGCTTGGTGGAACTAACCTGCGGTGTCTCCCCTCACACACGGCCCCGTGGTCGACCCACGCGGTCGGGTGTGTTGGGCTTGTTACGACACGGAATCCCATGGCTGCTGTACAGCGACGGCGCTCTACGCGCGGGACGCTGGGAAGCGCTCCGGCTCGGCGCGGCGACCGGTGTGCATGCACGCACAAGGACCCGGGGACACCCCAGGCACAAGGTCAGAGCGTACCTAGCGCATCGGGCTCGGTCAAAACAAATGCAACGCCGCAGGTCGCGGGGCCGGCCCTCGAAACGGGACGGGAAACGACGAGGGCGGCACCCATACCACGGCCGAGAACCCCCCGCACGGCGAAACCCTACGCCTCCGCGCGGACGGCGGCGAGCGGGGCACTCCCGTCGTCGGCGCCGTCCCCGGACGTCCCGGCCGACGACACCTCGCCCTGCTGCTGGTCGGTCTCCTTCCGGTCCGACAGGGCGACGAGCAGCCCCAGCGCCGCCACGGCCACCCCGTACAGCAGCACGCAGGGCTGCCAGCCCACGAACGGCGGCGCCCAGTGGGCCGGGCTGATGAAGAACGACCCGCCGGTACCGACCGCCATGCGGCGCAGCGCCCAGACGAACGCCGCGAAGTCGGCCAGGGCCAGCGCGGCGGAGCAGAGCACCATCAGCCGACGCCAGGCGAAACCGCCCTGCGGCAGCCGCTCGTGGCAGATCGCGGCGCACACGATCGGCAGCCCGACGGCGAACGGCAGCAGGTAGCGGCCCTGCCAGATCATGCCGACCTTCTGCGCCTGCATGGCCTGGGCCACCAGCGGTATGACCACTATCCCGGCCAGGATCCCCAGGACGGCCAGGGAGTCCCTGAGCCGCGCGTAGCAGAGCGCGAGCAGCGACAGGAGGACCGCCACGCCGCACCACAGCAGCAGCGTCACGGCCGGGGGTTCGGCGTCCAGCCAGCCGAAGTAGCCGATCATCTGCTTCATGTACAGCAGACCGTTGTCGAAGGTCTGACGGGCCGCGGACAGCGGAGTGAAGCCGCTCGGGGCGTTGATGACCGAGTGGTCCGGGTGGGTCGAGGACCAGACGAGGGCCACGCCGGCCGAGACCGCGGTCAGAGCGCCCCAGACCCAGGTCGCCCGATGGCGCAGGATCGAACCCAGCACGTCCCGGCGCCCGAGCAGCAGCAGGGCGAAGAAGACCGCCCCGCTGCACCAGATCACGCCCAACGGCCGGATGCTGATCAGCACGGTCGCACCGATGCCGAGCCGGGCGACGCGGCGGCTCAGGAGCTGTGGGTCCGGGTTCATCAGCAGCGCCACGGCGGCGCTCCAGACCAGGATGCCCGCGGCGATCTCCGGGCCGCTCGGGTTGACCACACCGAACATGAACAGCGACATCGGGGTGGCGGCCGCCACCACTCCGAGGATGCCGAGGGAACGCCGACGCCACTCCGCCGCCGAGACCACCGCACTCGCCACCAGGGCGGCGCAGATCGCGGCCGAGATCAGGCGCATCAGGTAGAAGGCCGTCTTGCCGGGGAGCAGCAGGCTGGGCCAGCCGACGGCGAAGTAGTACGCCGGGTGGTAGCGGCCCGCCGACGTGGTCACCTCGGCCGTCCCGGAGCGCTGCTTGAGCGCGGGTGCGCAGTCGGCCGACTGCCAGGGCTTGAAGGCGTAGCAGGAGTGGGTCTCCGCCACGTCCTCGTAGATCCGCGGGAGCACCACCCCGCTCTCGGCCCAGTAGCTTTTGATCCCGCCGACCGTGTGCGGGGTCATGACCTCCTCGCCGTTGACCTGGCCGCGGGCGACCGCGCCGGCCCGGATGAGGTGCGCGGGTTCGTCCGGCGAACCGCCGATCGGAGTCGCCAGCGACCAGGACGCGCTCAGCGCGAACAGGATCGCGAACGCGACCGCCCACAGCCGCCGGGGCGAGGTCGCAAGCCGCTCGGCGATGCTCTTGACGGCAGTGATCATCATCTGGAAATGGGCCTTTGGGGTCGGTCCGAACTCGGCGTGCGGCACCATGGCCGGGCGTGGTGGGTGCTCGCATCGACGAGATGTAACAGGCAACGGTCAGCCATGGACGAGAAGACCGTACCGAACCGAGCCCTGAGGGACTAATGGCACCCTCCCGATGGCGGTCTCCGAGCCCGGCGGGCCCGGTGCGGTCCACCGGCGACGAGGGACGGTACCCAACAGGTTCAGACGGTACCCAGCGGGATCACCAAGGTCCAGAGCGTACCGCCCGAACCTCCGACCAGCAGGCCGGACACGGGCCGCCGCGGGGCCACCGGACCGGACCGGCCTCAGGCGAGGCCGATGAGGATCATCAAGGTCCAGAACGCGCAGCCCAGGTAGCCGATGACCAGGCCGAGGACGGCCGCCCAGTCGCCGTCCATGTTGCGGCGGCGGATCTCCGCACGGGCGATGTGGCCGGTGACCACGGCGGGGGCGGAGAGGCCGACCAGGCCGGCCACCAGGGAGACCACGGCGAGCACGTTGGTCTGGCGGGCCTGGGGCGGCGGCGGGACCGGCATGAAGGTGGCCGGAACGGGCGTGGCCACGGTGGGCGACGGCGCCGTCATCGGCCCCGAGGGCAGGTCGGCCACCAGCACGGCCAGCTGGCCGTAGGTCTGCGCGGCGGCCACCGCCTCGTGGCGCTGCTCGTACTCCTGGACGGTGAGCCGCCCCTCGGCGAACGCGGCCTTGAGCACGTCGAGCGTGCGGTCCCGGTCCGCGTGGCCCGCCCGCATCGCGGCCTGCGACGCCACCGCGGGCGCGGGCGCCGGCTGCCAGCCACCCGCCGGCAGCTTGCCGGGCGGATAGCCGGAACCGGGCTCGCCCCATGGTTGTACGGACATCCGCCACCTCCCGGTAGCGCGGTACCCCCGCGCACGTCACTGCTCCCTCATAGTGCAGGACGAACGGCCGAACTGAGTAGTTGCCAAATCGGCCCAGTAGCCGCCGAGAAGACGATTTCGCGTGGCGTTCCTCACGCGTTCGGCGGACACGCTCAGGGGATGCTCAACTCGGGCGACAGGCTGTTCGAGCAATGACAGGCTGAGCCCGGAGAGACCCGCACCACGACGACGTCCACCACCACGAGCAGAGAAGGCCGCCATGCAGGCGTCAGCGCCGCCGTCCCCCGACCTCTCCGGGCCGGGAACCCCGTCCGCCGTCAGCATCCAGGGGCTCTGGAAGCACTTCGGCCCCCAGGCCGCGGTGGCCGGGCTGAGCCTGGAGCTGCCGGCCGGGGCGTTCATCGGCCTGGTCGGGCCGAACGGTGCCGGCAAGACCACCACGCTGTCGATGGTCACCGGGCTGCTCCGGCCCGACCAGGGCACCGTCCTGGTGCACGGCGCCGACGTGTGGGCGGACCCGGTCACGGTCAAGGCCCGGATCGGCATCCTGCCCGAGGGCCTGCGGATGTTCGAGCGGCTCAGCGGGCGCGAGCTGCTCCAGTACACCGGGCGGCTGCGCGGCCTGCCCGGCGCCGAGGTGGACCGGCGGGCCGAGGAGCTGCTGGCCGTCCTGGACCTCGGCCGGGACGCCGACAAGCTGGTCGCCGACTACTCCACCGGCATGCGCAAGAAGATCGGCCTGGCCGCCGCGCTGCTGCACAACCCGGACGTGCTGTTCCTGGACGAGCCCTTCGAGGGCGTCGACCCGGTCTCCGCCCAGACCATCCGCGGCGTGCTCAAGCGGTACGCCGCGGCCGGCTCCACGGTGATCTTCTCCAGCCACGTGATGGAACTGGTCGAGCAGCTCTGCGACTGGGTCGCGGTGGTCAACGCCGGCCAGGTGATAGCCCAGGGGCCGCTGGACTCCGTCCGGGGCGGGCGCAGCCTGCACGAGGCCTTCCTGGAGCTGATCGGCGTCCGCGAGGACGACGGGCAGGCGCTCGGCTGGCTCGGCGGCGGGCAGGCCGGGGGCACCCTGTGAACAATGCCCCGGTGCCCGACGGGCGGACGGTGGTCCGTGCCCTGGTGGCGCTCAAGCTGCGGCTGCTGCGCAACGGGCTGCGGCGCAGCCCCGGCCGGACCACCGTCTACGTGATCGGCGGCGTCGCGGGCCTGGCCCTCGCGGCCGGCGTCGCCGTCGCCATGACCGCGCTGAACGGGCGCTACGCGGGCTCCGGGGACGCCGGGGTGATGCTGCTCGGCGTGCTGACCCTGAGCTGGGCCGCGCTGCCGCTGTTCCTCTTCTCCAGCGACGAGAGCGCCGACCCGACCCGGCTGACCATGCTGCCGCTGCGCCCCGGCCCGCTGCTGCGCGGCACCCTGCTGGCCGCGCTGATCGGACCGGGGCCGCTGGTCAGCCTGGTGCTGGTGACCGCCGCGGTGCTGGCCGGCGCGACCGGCGGCGCCTCGGCCGCGGTCGCGGTGCTCGGCGTGCCGCTCGCGCTGCTCTGCCTGGTCACGCTCTCCCGGGCGGTCGCGGCGGGCAACGCCCGGATGCTCTCCAGCCGGCGCGGCAAGGACTTCGCGATCTTCGGCGGCCTGGCCTTCGCCCTCCTGGTGCAGGTCGCCAACGTCGGCTCGCAGAGCATCCTCGGCCGCCGGGGCGGGCCGATCGACCTCAGCCCGCTCAAGCCGATCGCCTCCGTGCTGCGCTGGATCCCGCCGATCAGCGCGGCGGACGCGCCGCGCACCGCCGGCGAGGGCCGGTACGGGCTGGCGCTGCTCCAGCTCGCCGCGTCCGCCGCGCTGCTGGCCCTGCTGCTGCGCTGGTGGCGGCGGAGCCTGCAGGAGCTGATGGTGACCGCCGACTCCTCCACCCTGGAGGTCGCCCGCGGGGTGCAGGACTCGCGCGGCTGGCGGTTCCTGCCCCAGGGCCGGACCGGCGCGGTGATGCAGCGGCACCTGCGGTACGCCTGGCGCGAGCCGCGGGCCAAGGCGGCGCTGTTCACCAGCATCGGGATGACGCTGGTGATCTGCGTGCTGTCGATGGTCCAGGGCTGGGCGAGCGTCTACCTGCTGGCGATGACCGGGGTGTTCCTCGGGCTGCAGATGCTCAACCTGTTCGGTATGGACGGCTCGGCGTTCTGGATGGTCGCCGCCACCCTGCGCACCCCGGCCGACGCCCGCTCCGAGCTGCGCGGCCGGGCGTACGCGGTGCTGTCGTACGCCGTCCCCGTGACGCTGCTGCTCGGGCTGGTCCTGGCGGCCGTCACCGGCCGGTGGAGCGAGCTGCCGTCCGCGCTCGGCCTGGCGCTGACGCTGCTCGGCTGCGGGATCGCGCTGGGCGCGATGTTCAGCGTCCTGGCGCCGTACACCATGCCGGCCGACAGCAACCCGATGCGCAACGCCGCCCCGGGCCAGGGCGGGCTGATCCTGCTCAACCAGTTCGGCTCGATGCTCGGCGTCGCCCTGCTGGCGCTGCCGGTCGGCGGCTACCTCGCCTGGGCCCTGGTCTCCGACGGCCCGAGCTGGCCGGTGCTGCTGGTCGGCCCGCTGTACGGCGCCCTGGTCGCGGCCCTCGGCGTCCGCCTCGCGGCGGCCCGCCTGCTGGACCGCACCCCGGAGATCCTCGCCAAGGCCGTCGAGCGCTGAACCGCTCTCCCGTCGGTCCGCGCCGCCGCTCCGGCATCATGGGCAGGAGGAGCCGGGCCGTCGTGGCACCGTCGAGGAGAGCAGGGACACACCGTGGGCGAGCGCGCGCAGCAGGCCGGGACCGCCGGACCGCTGCTGGAGCAGGCGGTGCGGTCGGTGGTGACGGCGCCGGAGGAGGCGCTGGACCTCGCCCTGGACACCGGGGCCTCGCTGCTGGCCGCCTCGGCCGGGCAGTGGCCGGAGGTCGGCCGGGCGCTGCTCGGGTACGCGGACACGGCCGTCGGCCGCTGCTGGTCCGCCGGGTGGCGGCCGGCCGACCTGGCCCGGGTGGTGCGGCGCGAGCTGAAGCCCGTCCACCTGGCCCTCGCGGTGGACCTGATCGCCGCCGAGGGCCGCCGCCACCCCGCGGCCGCCCTGGACCGGCGCTGGCTGGAGCAGCTGCGCGAGCTGGAGGCCGAGGTGTGGTGGTCCGGCGACGACGAGTACCTCGGCGCCTTCGCCGACCGGCACCGGCTGGACCGCTTCGCGCTCGCCACCGCCGCCCTGGAGCTGCTGCGCACCTGGGGCCGGCTGCCGCCGATCGCCCCGGTGGGGCCCGCCCCCGGGCAGGCGGTGCGGCCGCAGCACGCGGGGCCGGTGAGCGGCGAGCCGCGGATGCTGGCGCGGATCCGGGCGCTGCTGGCCAAGGCCGAGTCCACCGAGTACCCGGAGGAGGCCGAGGCGCTGACCGCCAAGGCCCAGCAGCTGATGGCCCAGCACAGCATCGACGACGCGCTGCTGGCCGCGTCCGGTGCCGACCGCGACACCCCGGCGGCGCTGCGGATCGGGGTGGACAACCCGTACGAGGGCCCCAAGACGATGCTGCTGGACGCCGTCGCGGCGGCCAACCGGTGCCGGGTGGTGTGGGCGAAGGAGTTCGGCTTCTGCACCGTGGTCGGCTTCGACGGCGACCTGGACGGCGTCGAGCTGCTCTACACCTCGCTGCTGGTGCAGGCCACCCACGCGCTCAACAAGGCGGGCTCCCGCAAGGACTCGCGCAGCAAGGCGTTCCGGCAGTCCTTCCTGGTCGCGTACGCGGCGCGGATCCGCGAGCGGCTGACCGCCGCGACCGAGCGCGCCACCAGCGCCGCCGCGGCCGGACGGCACCTGCGCGAGGACGGCACCGAGGAGCAGCTGCTGCCCGACGCGCGGCTGCTGCCCGCGCTCGCCGCCCGCTCCGAGGCGGTGGACCAGGAGATCGGCCGGCTGTTCCCGAAGCTGGTCTCGCAGCGGGTGCGGGTCAGCGACGGCGTGGGCTGGGCGGCCGGACGCGCCGCCGCCGACCGGGCCGCGCTGCACGGGCGCGCCGGGGCGATCCGCCGGTAGGCGGTCACACCCCGGCGGTCCCCCGGCCGACCCGCGCAAGATCCACAGGAGTCGCCCCGCCTCCCGGGGGACCTGATAGAACGTAGTCCGCCACGAACAAAGGGGGGCTCGACGTGACGGAACCGGCGGCGGAGTCGGGGTACCGGGACCGGGTGCGCGGAACGCTGCTCGGCGGAGCGATCGGCGACGCGCTGGGCTGGCCGGTGGAGTTCCAGCAGCTCCACCAGATCCAGGACCGGTACGGGCCGCAGGGCGTGACCACACTGCCGGCCGGGTCCGGGCCGGTCGAGGTCACCGACGACACCCAGATGACGCTGTTCACCGCCGAGGGCCTGATCCGCGGCTTCGTCCGCGGCTGGACGGGCGGCGGCGGCTCGGTGCCGGAGGCCGTGCACGGCGCCTACCGGCGCTGGCTGCGCACCCAGTTCCAGGACGCGCCGGACACCGGGCCGCAGCCCCGCCCGTACGACGGCTGGCTGCTGAGCCGGCCCTTCCTGTACGCGCGGCGGGCGCCGGGCAACGCCTGCCTGAGCGGGGTGTCCGAGCACCCGGTGTTCGAGGCGCCGTCCGCGATCGGGCTGACCGGGCCGATCAACCCGGGTTCCAAGGGCTGCGGCACGGTGATGCGCTCGGCGCCGTTCGGGCTGGCCCGGCTGGGCGTCGAGCAGTCCTTCGGGCTGGCGGTGCAGTGCGCCCAGCTCACCCACGGCCACCCGACCGGCTACCTCGCGGCGGGCGCCTTCGCGGCGCTGGTCGAGCGGCTCGCGCACGGCACCGAGCCGTGGGCGGCGGTCGGCGAGACGGTGGAGCAGATCCGCGAGCTGCCGAGCTCCAAGGAGACCGTCCAGGCGCTGGCCCGGGCGGTGCGGCTGGCCCAGGAGGCCGAGCCCGCGGCGGAGACGGTGGAGCGGGTCGGGCTCGGCTGGATCGCCGAGGAGTGCCTGGCCATCGCCGTGTACTCACTGCTGGCGGCCACCCTGGACCCCGACCCGGTGCGCACCGCGCTGCTGCTGTCGGTGAACCACTCCGGGGACAGCGACTCGACCGGCGCGGTCTGCGGCAACCTGGTCGGGGCGGCGTACGGCGCCGCGGCGCTGCCCGCCGAATGGGCCGGGGCGGTCGAGGGCCGGGCGGAGCTGCGGCAGGTCGCGGACGACCTGCTGGTGCTGTTCGGCAGCCGCGACCCCCGGCACCCGGCGCTCGGCGGGCGCTACCCGGCCTGGTGAGCCCGCGGCCCCTCGGACGCCGCCCCGGCCCGTCGGCTACTTCGCCAGCGGGTCGGTGACCTGGCCGAGGAACAGCGGCGCCCCGCCCCGGGCGTCCCGGATCAGGAACAGGAACGGCCGGTCCAGGTACAGCTGGACCGGCCGGTCGGCGTTCGGCGCCGCCGCCGCCTCGACCCCGGCACCGCTGCCGGCCGCCGCGACCGTCCCCTCCTCGTCGACCTCGACGGTGGCCTTCTGCACCACCGTTCCGACGACCAGCGGCTCCTTGGCGATGCCGGTGAGATCGGCCTTGTCGAAGGCCGAGGAGACGCCGAGCGAGCGCAGCGCGGGGGTGAGCTCCTTCGAGGTGCCGAAGCGGAAGCGCGGCAGCCGGAGGTCGACCGGCCGCTCGGCGAGGGCGCCGAGGACGCGGTCGAGCTGGGGCTGGTCCAGGCCCTTGGCGAAGGCGGCGAAGCCTCCCTGCGCGGGGACGATCAGGTCCATCACCAGTGCGCCGTCCGCGTACGGCAGCTCGACGGCCTGCCAGGGCTCGCCGAGGATCCCGCCGGAGCCGTCGGCGTACTTGAACTCCCCGGTCTGCGCCATCGTGGGGACGGCCGGGGTGGAGCCGTCGAGCTTGTGGAACGGGCGGTCGGCGGTGTGCGAGGGCTTGAAGGCGGCGGCCCACCGGGCCTTCAGGTAGAGCGCGTCGGTGAGCACCAGCCGGGTGCTCGGGGTGATCGCGTCCCGGCCGAACAGGTCCTTGATCCGGCCGTCGGTGGCCTTCTCCACGGCCGCGTTGACGGTCTTGCGGGCCCCGTCCGGGTCCTTGGCGAAGTCGGCCTGGTGCACGCCGGTGTCGAAGGCGGCGGCCAGGTCGGCCAGGTAGCCCGGCTCGACGGCCAGGCCCTGCTGCGTCCAGAGGTCGTCGCTGCGGCGCAGGGTGAGCCGGTCGGTGGCCGGGACCGGCCGGTTCAACGCGCCGGTGGCGAGCGCGTACTGCCGCGGGTCGAGGTCGGTGTGCAGGGCCTTGGCCAGTTCCCCGGCGGTGGCGCCGCGGGCGCCGGGCAGCAGCATCGCGAGCAGGGTGGCCAGGCCGGACGGCGAGACCACGAGGTTGCCGCCGGCGGCGTCCGGCTGGGCGGTCAGGGCGTGCAGGAGGTCGAGGCCGAAGGCGTCGGTGGCGGCCGCGGTGGCGGCCACCCGCGCCGGGTCGACGGCCGGGCGGCTCGCGGGCGCGGCCGCCCGGAGCTCCACGGGCGCGGCGGCTCCGGTGCCGCCGCAGCCGGCGAGCAGCGGCGTGGCGAGCGCGGCCGCGAGGAGCAGCGCCGCCGGGCGGCGGAGGGTGCGACGGGTTCCGGTGCTGCGGTTCGTCATGGCCCTTCGACGCGCCGCCCCCGGATCGGGTTCCGGCCCGTACGGCGTCAGTCCCAGAGCGCCCCGAGCTCCAGCAGTTCGTCCCGGTGCTCGATCCGCTCCACCCAGTCGGCCGGCCAGGCCGCCTCGCCGTGGTGGGCGCCCGCGAAGGCGCCGGCCAGGCAGGCGAGGGAGTCGGAGTCGCCGCTGGAGTAGGCGGCCCGGCGGACGGCGGCGACCGGGTCGTCGGGCAGCAGCAGGAAGCAGAGCAGGCCGGTGCCGAAGGCCTCCTCGGCGACCCAGCCCTCGCCGGTGGCCAGGCAGGGGTCGGCCTCGACGTCGGGGGCGGCGAGGGCGGCCTCCAGCTGGTCGAGCACCGTGAGGCAGTCGTCCCAGCCGCGGGCGATGACGGCCTGCGGGGAGCTGCCGTACCAGCGGTCGGCGAGGTCGCCGAGCCAGAACTCGTCGTAGCGCTCGCGGCTCGCCAGCGCGTACGCCCGCAGCACCGCCGGCAGCCCGGCGGGCGGGACGCCCTCGGCCAGCTTGCGGACGGCGTACGCGGTGAGGTCGCCGGCGGCGAGCGCGGTCGGGTGGCCGTGGGTGAGCGCGGACTGCAGCTGGGCGGCGCCGGAGAGCTGCCGGGCGTCCAGCTCGCGGATCAGCCCGATCGGGGCGACCCGCATGTTGGCGCCGCAGCCCTTGGATCCGACGTCGCTGGCCTGCTGCCAGCGGTACTCGTCGTGGCTGAGCCGCTCGCAGGCGCGCAGGCAGGTCATGCCGGGGGCCCGGTTGTTCTGCGGGGAGCGCCACCAGTCGACGAACTCCTCGCGGACGGGCCGCACCAGCCGGAGGGGGGTGAGCGGCCCGCGCGCCAGGGCGGTGCGCAGGCCGCGGCCGAGGGCGAGGGTCATCTGGGTGTCGTCGGTGACCAACGCGGGCTTGGGCAAGGGCAGTTGCCGCCAGTCCTCGCAGTACTGGGCGATGTGCTCGATCTCGTCGAACTCGGTGCGGTGGCCCAGCGCGTCCCCGATCGCCAGCCCCAGCAGCGCCCCTGTCGCCTTGCCCACGGCCCTCTCCCCCTCAGTCGTCAGACCTCGACCAGCAGCTCCTTGAGCCCCCGGATCACGTAGCCCGGGTTCCACTCGGGCTCGCGGACCAGCCGCAGGCCCGGCGCCCGGCGCAGCAGGGTGCCGTAGGACTCGGTGAGCTCCAGTCTGGCAAGCGGGGCGCCGAGACAGAAGTGGATTCCGGCGCCGAAGGTGATGTGCGGGTTGTCGGTGCGGCCGAGGTCGAGGCGGTCCGGGTCGGCGAAGCGCTCGGGGTCGCGGTTGGCGGAGCCGAAGAGCAGGGCGATCTCGGCGCCGCGCGGGACGGTGACGCCGCGGACCTCGATGTCCTCCAGCACCCAGCGCTCGAACATCTGCAGCGGGGTGTCCCAGCGCATCAGTTCCTCGACGGCGGTGGGCAGCAGTTCGTCCACCGAGCCGCGCAGCCGGGCGAGCTCCCCGGGGTTGCGGAACAGCGCCCACCAGCCATTGCCGGTGGTGTTGACGGTCGCCTCGTGGCCGGCGTTGAGCAGCAGCACGCAGGTGGAGATCATCTCCTGCTCGCTGAGCGCGTCGGAGCCCTCCTGGGCCTGGATCAGCGCGCTGATCAGGTCCGAGCCCGGGGCCGCCCGGCGCTCGCGGATCAGGGTGCGCAGGTAGTCGGAGAACTCGGTGCTGGCGGTGACGGCCCGGCGGGCGGCCTCCTCGCCGGGGTTGAGCTCGAACATCCCGGTGATGTCGGCGGACCACGGCCGCAGCAGGTGCCGGTCGCCCTCCGGCACGCCGAGCATCTCGGCGATCACGGCGACCGGCAGCGGCTCGGCGACGGTGGCGATCAGGTCGCCGCCGCCGGCCGCGAGCAGCTCGTCGACCAGCTCGCCGGCCAGCCGCCGCACGGTGGGGCGCAGGCCCTCGACCATGCGCGGGGTGAAGGCCTTGGAGACCAGCCGGCGGATCCGGGTGTGGTCGGGGGCCTCCAGGTCCAGCAGCCCGTTGTCGTTGAGGGTGTGGAAGGGCTCGTGCGCCGGGTCGGGCTCGGGGCGGCCGAACTCCGCGTGGCTGAAGCGGTGGGTGTAGGTGCGGCCCAGCCGGCGGTCGCGCAGCAGGGCGCTGACGTCCTCGTGGCGGGAGACGAGCCACTGGTTCGTCGGCTCGAAGTACGTCACCGGCGCGTGCTCGCGCAGCTCGGCGTACGCGTCGTACGGGTGGGCCACGAACGCCGCCGACCAGGGGTCGAACTTCGCCGTCGTCGTCATCGGTCGATCACTCCAGGCCAGAGGGGGGAAGCCGGAAGGATCATCGTACGCACGCGGTACGTCCGGGAATATGACCCTTCCGGCCCCTGCTCAGGCCCGCTCCAGGACAAGTCGGCGCACCAGCTCCGGGAGCGCCCGGGAGATCGGCTCCCGGATCACCTCGGCCGCGGCCCCGTCGTACGGCGTCGGCTCGCCGTTCACGATGATCAGCTCCGCCCCGCTCCTCACCGCGTCGAGCGGCAGCGCCGCCACCGGGAACACCTGGAGGCTGGTGCCGACCGCGATGAACACGTCGCAGGCCCGAACGATCGCGTCGGCCTGCCCGAGCACCTCCGGGTCGAGGTTCTCGCCGAACATCACCACGCGCGGCTTCAGGATCCCCCCGCAGGCCCGGCACGCCGGGTCCGGCTCCCCCGCCTCGACCCGCGCCAGCGCCTCCGCCATCGGCCCGACCACCCGGCAGCGCAGGCACTGCGTCTCCCGGGCCGTGCCGTGCAGTTCGAGCACCTTGCGGGCGGGCAGCCCGGACTTCTGGTGCAGCCCGTCGATGTTCTGGGTGAGCACCCGCAGCGGCAGACCGGAGCGCTCCAGGTCGACCAGCGCCCGGTGCCCGGCGTTCGGCTCGGCGGCCAGTGCGCCCGTCTCCAGCCGCATCCGCCAGGCCCGTCGGCGCACCTGCGGATCGTCCCGGTACGGCCCGATGGTGACCAGCTCCTCGGCCGACGGGTCCTTCTGCCACAGGCCCTGCGGGCCGCGGTAGTCGGGGATGCCGGAGTCCGTCGAGATGCCCGCGCCGGTGAGCACGGCGATCAGGGGACGCTTCGCGTTCATACCCCGGACGGTACGGGCGGCGGCCCGGCCCCGGCCACCGAAATTCCGGGGGCGCCGGCCCCGCGAACGCCCCGGCCCGGGAAACGCCGAAGGGCCCGGAGGCTTGATGCCTCCGGGCCCTTCTTCTTTGTAGCGGGGACAGGATTTGAACCTGCGACCTCTGGGTTATGAGCCCAGCGAGCTACCGAGCTGCTCCACCCCGCGTCGGTAAACACGACTCTACGCGACTTCCGCCGAATGACCTAATCGGCTTCCGTCCGCCCCCTGAAGGCTCCCCGCCGCCCCCGGCGGGTCCGGCTCCCCGGCCCGCCCCGAAGGCCCCTGACGACCCCCGGGAACGCCGCAGGGCGGCCACCCCGTGAGGGGTGACCGCCCTGCGTCAGTGACGCGCGACTCAGCCGGTGTACGGGCCGTAGTCGTAGTCGTCCAGCGGGACCGCCTGGCCGGAGCCGGCGCCGAAGGGCGACAGGTCATAGTCGTCGTAGCCGACGGCCGAGTACATCGCGGCCTTGGCCTCCTCGGTCGGCTCGACCCGGATGTTGCGGTAGCGGGGCAGACCCGTACCGGCCGGGATGAGCTTACCGAGGATGACGTTCTCCTTGAGGCCCAGCAGCGGGTCCGACTTGGCGTGGATCGCCGCGTCGGTGAGGACCCGGGTCGTCTCCTGGAAGGAGGCGGCCGACAGCCAGGACTCGGTGGCCAGCGAGGCCTTGGTGATACCCATCAGCTGCGGACGGCCGGAGGCGGGGTGACCGCCCTCGGCGACGACGCGGCGGTTCTCCTGCTCGAAGCGACCGCGCTCGACCAGCTCGCCGGGCAGCAGCTCGGCGTCGCCCGACTCGATGATCGTCACGCGGCGGAGCATCTGCCGGATGATGATCTCGATGTGCTTGTCGTGGATCGACACACCCTGCGAGTTGTAGACCTTCTGGACCTCGGCGACCAGGTGGACCTGGACGGCACGCTGGCCCATGATGCGCAGGACGTCGTGCGGGTTGGTGGCACCCATGGTCAGCTTCTGGCCGACCTCGACCGCCTCGCCCTCGCTGACCAGCAGCTTCACGCGCTTCGAGACCGGGTAGGCGATCTCGTCGCTGCCGTCGTCCGGGGTGACGACCAGCTTGCGGGTCTTCTCGGTGTCCTCGATGCGGACCCGGCCCTGCGCCTCCGAGATCGGGGCCACACCCTTGGGGGTACGGGCCTCGAAGAGCTCGACGACACGCGGCAGACCCTGGGTGATGTCGTCACCGGCCACACCACCGGTGTGGAAGGTACGCATGGTCAGCTGGGTACCGGGCTCACCGATGGACTGGGCGGCGATGATGCCGACCGCCTCACCGATGTCGACCAGCTTGCCGGTGGCCAGCGAGCGCCCGTAGCACATGGCGCAGGTGCCGACGGCCGACTCACAGGTCAGGATCGAGCGGGTCTTGACCTCGCCGATGCCGTGGCGGATCAGCTCGTCGATCAGGACGTCGCCGAGGTCCGTGTTGGCGGTGGCGAGGAGCTTGCCGTCCACCGTGATGTCCTCGGCCAGCATGCGGGCGTAGACGCTGGTCTCGACGTCGTCGGCCTTGCGCAGCACGCCGTCCGGGCCCACGGAGCCGATCGCCAGCTTCAGGCCGCGCTCGGTGCCGCAGTCCTCCTCGCGAATGATGACGTCCTGGGAGACGTCGACCAGACGACGGGTGAGGTAGCCGGAGTCGGCGGTACGGAGGGCGGTGTCGGCCAGACCCTTACGGGCACCGTGGGTGGAGATGAAGTACTCCAGCACGGACAGACCCTCACGGAACGACGCCTTGATGGGTCGCGGGATGGTCTCGTTCTTGGCGTTCGACACCAGACCACGCATACCGGCGATCTGGCGCATCTGCATCATGTTTCCACGAGCACCCGAGTCGACCATCATGAAGATGGGGTTCGTCTTCGGGAAGTTCTCGTTCATGGCCTCGGCGACCTCGTTGGTCGCCTGGGTCCAGATGCCGATGAGCTCCTGCTTGCGCTCGTCGTTGGTGATCAGGCCGCGCTCGTACTGACGCTGGACCTTCTCCGCCTTCGCCTCGTAGCCCTCCAGGATCTGGGGCTTGTTCGGCGGGACGACGACGTCCGAGATCGAGACGGTGACGCCCGAGCGGGTCGACCAGTGGAAGCCGGCCGCCTTCAGGTTGTCCAGCGTCGCCGCGACGACGACCTTGGGGTAGCGCTCCGCCAGGTCGTTGACGATCGCGGAGAGCTGCTTCTTGCCCACCTCGTAGTCGACGAACGGGTAGTCCTCGGGCAGCAGCTCGTTGAAGAGCGCGCGGCCCAGGGTGGTGGTCAGGCGGAACGGCTCGCCGTCGAACCAGCCGGACTGGCCCTCCTCGTCCACCGGCGGGGTCCAGCCGCGCGGCGGGACGGTGCCGGCCGGCAGGCGCAGCTCGATCGGGGCCTGGACGTCCAGGTCGCGGGCGTCGAAGGCCATGATCGCCTCGGCGGTCGACGAGAAGGTGCGGCCGGCGCCCTTCACGTTGTCGCGGTCCGAGGTCAGGAAGAACAGACCGAGCACCATGTCCTGGGTCGGCATGGTGACGGGGCGACCGTCGGCCGGCTTCAGGATGTTGTTCGAGGACAGCATCAGGATGCGGGCCTCGGCCTGCGCCTCCGCGGAGAGCGGCAGGTGGACGGCCATCTGGTCACCGTCGAAGTCCGCGTTGAACGCGGTGCAGACGAGCGGGTGGATCTGGATGGCCTTGCCCTCGACCAGCTGCGGCTCGAAGGCCTGGATGCCGAGGCGGTGCAGGGTGGGCGCACGGTTCAGCAGGACCGGGTGCTCGGCGATGACCTCTTCGAGGACGTCCCACACGACCGGACGGGCGCGCTCGACCATGCGCTTGGCCGACTTGATGTTCTGCGCGTGGTTCAGGTCCACCAGGCGCTTCATCACGAACGGCTTGAAGAGCTCCAGCGCCATGGCCTTCGGCAGACCGCACTGGTGCAGCTTGAGCTGCGGGCCGACGACGATGACCGAACGGGCCGAGTAGTCGACTCGCTTGCCGAGGAGGTTCTGACGGAAACGACCCTGCTTGCCCTTCAGCATGTCGCTGAGGGACTTCAGCGGGCGGTTGCCCGGGCCGGTGACCGGACGGCCGCGGCGGCCGTTGTCGAACAGCGCGTCGACGGCCTCCTGGAGCATGCGCTTCTCGTTGTTCACGATGATCTCGGGGGCACCGAGGTCGAGCAGGCGCTTCAGGCGGTTGTTGCGGTTGATGACGCGGCGGTACAGGTCGTTCAGGTCGGAGGTCGCGAAGCGGCCACCGTCCAGCTGCACCATCGGACGCAGGTCCGGCGGGATGACCGGGACGCAGTCCAGCACCATGCCGTTGGGCTTGTTGGTGGTCTGCAGGAACGCGGAGACGACCTTGAGGCGCTTGAGCGCACGGGTCTTCTTCTGGCCCTTGCCGGTGCGGATGATCTCGCGCAGGCGCTCGGACTCCTCCGCCAGGTCGAAGGTCTCGAGGCGGTCCTTGAGGGCCGCCGCGCCCATCGAGCCGGAGAAGTAGGTGCCGAAGCGGTCGCGCAGCTCGCGGTAGAGCAGCTCGTCGCCCTCGAGGTCCTGGACCTTGAGGTTCTTGAAGCGGGCCCACACCTCGTCGAGGCGGTCGAGCTCGCGCTGCGCGCGGTCGCGCAGCTGCTTCATCTCGCGCTCGGCGCCCTCGCGCACCTTGCGGCGCACGTCGGCCTTGGCGCCCTCGGCCTCCAGCTCGGCCAGGTCGGTCTCGGCCTTCTTGGCGCGGGCCTCGAGGTCGGAGTCGCGGCGGTTCTCGATCTGCTGGCGCTCGACCGAGACGTGCGCCTCCAGGGACGGCAGGTCGCGCTGGCGGCGCTCGTCGTCGACCCAGGTGATCATGTAGGCGGCGAAGTAGATGACCTTCTCGAGGTCCTTCGGCGCCAGGTCCAGCAGGTAGCCCAGGCGGGACGGCACGCCCTTGAAGTACCAGATGTGGGTGACCGGGGCGGCCAGCTCGATGTGGCCCATCCGCTCACGGCGCACCTTGGCGCGGGTCACCTCGACGCCGCAGCGCTCGCAGATGATGCCCTTGAAGCGGACGCGCTTGTACTTACCGCAGTAGCACTCCCAGTCCCGGGTGGGGCCGAAGATCTTCTCGCAGAAGAGCCCGTCCTTTTCCGGCTTCAGGGTGCGGTAGTTGATGGTCTCCGGCTTCTTGACCTCGCCGTGCGACCACTGGCGGATGTCGTCGGCGGTGGCCAGGCCGATGCGGAGCTCGTCGAAGAAGTTGACGTCAAGCACTGGTCGTCAAGCCCTCTTTCGTAAGTCGAGAGTCGTTCATGTGGTCTGAGGGGGGCCTGGGGGCGGGCCGGCCGCTGCTGCGGCCGGCCCAACCTCCGTCAGACCTCTTCGACGCTGCTGGGCTCGCGCCGGGACAGGTCGATGCCGAGCTCCTCGGCGGCGCGGAACACGTCCTCGTCGGAGTCCCGCATCTCGATGGACTGGCCGTCCGAGGACAGCACCTCCACGTTGAGGCAGAGCGACTGCATTTCCTTGATGAGGACCTTGAAGGACTCGGGAATGCCGGGCTCGGGGATGTTCTCGCCCTTGACGATGGCCTCGTAGACCTTGACGCGGCCGAGGACGTCGTCGGACTTGATGGTGAGCAGCTCCTGGAGCGCGTAGGCGGCGCCGTACGCCTCGAGGGCCCACACCTCCATCTCACCGAAGCGCTGACCACCGAACTGCGCCTTACCACCGAGCGGCTGCTGGGTGATCATCGAGTACGGACCGGTCGAGCGGGCGTGCAGCTTGTCGTCGACCAGGTGGTGCAGCTTGAGGATGTACATGTAGCCGACCGAGACCGGCATCGGGAACGGCTCGCCGGAGCGGCCGTCGAACAGCCGGGCCTTGCCGGTGGAGTTCACCAGGCGCTCACCGTCACGGGTGAGGGTGGTGTTGTCCAGCAGGCCGGTGATCTCGTCCTCGCGGGCGCCGTCGAAGACCGGGGTGGCGAGGTTGGTGCCGCCCTCGACCGTGTCGGCGCCGATCGCCTGGAGGCGCTGGGCCCACTCGTCGGCGAGGCCGGAGACGTCCCAGCCCTGCTTGGCGAGCCACCCGAGGTGGATCTCCAGGACCTGTCCCGGGTTCATTCGGGACGGGACACCCAGCGGGTTGAGGATGATGTCGACCGGGGTGCCGTCCTCCAGGAACGGCATGTCCTCGACCGGCAGGATCTTCGAGATGACGCCCTTGTTGCCGTGACGGCCGGCGAGCTTGTCACCGTTGGTGATCTTGCGCTTCTGGGCCACGTAGACGCGGACCAGCTGGTTGACGCCCGGGGGCAGCTCGTCGCCCTCTTCGCGGTCGAAGACGCGGACGCCGATGACCTTGCCGGACTCACCGTGCGGCACCTTCAGCGAGGTGTCGCGGACCTCACGGGCCTTCTCGCCGAAGATCGCGCGGAGCAGGCGCTCCTCCGGGGTCAGCTCGGTCTCGCCCTTGGGCGTGACCTTGCCGACCAGGATGTCGCCGGTGACGACGTCGGCGCCGATGCGGATGATGCCGCGCTCGTCGAGGTCGGCCAGGACCTCCTCGGAGACGTTCGGGATGTCCCGGGTGATCTCCTCGGGGCCGAGCTTGGTGTCACGGGCGTCGACCTCGTGCTCCTCGATGTGGATCGAGGAGAGGACGTCGTCCTGCACGAGGCGCTGCGACAGGATGATCGCGTCCTCGTAGTTGTGACCCTCCCACGACATGAACGCCACGAGCAGGTTCTTGCCGAGGGCCATCTCGCCCTCGTCGGTGCACGGGCCGTCGGCCAGCACCTGGTTGACCTCGACCCGGGCGCCCTCGTCCACGAGCACCTTCTGGTTGAAGGCGGTGCCCTGGTTGGAGCGGGTGAACTTGGCGGCGCGGTACGTGGTGTACGTGCCGTCGTCGTTGGCCACGGTGACGTAGTCGGCCGAGACCTCCTGGACGACACCGGCCTTCTCGGCGGTGATGACGTCCGCGGCGTCGACGGCGCAGCGGTACTCCATGCCGGTACCGACCAGCGGGGCCTCGCTCTTCAGCAGCGGCACCGCCTGGCGCATCATGTTCGAGCCCATGAGCGCGCGGTTGGCGTCGTCGTGCTCGAGGAACGGGATCATGGCGGTCGCGACCGACACCATCTGGCGCGGCGAGACGTCCATGTAGTCGATCTCGGAGCCCGGGATGTAGTCGATCTCGCCGCCACGGCGGCGGACCAGGACACGCGGCTCGGCGAAGTGCAGGTCCGCGGTCAGCGGGGCGTTCGCCTGGGCGATGACGTAGCGGTCCTCCTCGTCGGCCGTCAGGTAGTCGACCTTCTCGGTGACCACACCGTCGACGACCTTGCGGTACGGCGTCTCGATGAAGCCGAACGCGTTGACCCGGCCGTACGAGGCCAGCGAGCCGATCAGACCGATGTTCGGGCCTTCGGGCGTCTCGATCGGACACATGCGGCCGTAGTGCGAGGGGTGCACGTCACGGACCTCGAAGCCGGCGCGCTCACGGGAGAGACCGCCGGGGCCGAGCGCGGACAGACGACGCTTGTGGGTCAGGCCCGACAGCGGGTTCGTCTGGTCCATGAACTGCGACAGCTGGCTGGTGCCGAAGAACTCCTTGATGGAGGCGACGACCGGCCGGATGTTGATCAGGGTCTGCGGCGTGATCGCCTCGACGTCCTGGGTGGTCATGCGCTCGCGCACGACGCGCTCCATACGGGCGAGACCCGTACGGACCTGGTTCTGGATGAGCTCGCCGACGTTGCGCAGGCGGCGGTTGCCGAAGTGGTCGATGTCGTCGACCTCGACCACGATGTCGCGGCCCTCGTCGTCACGCCACTCGGTCTCGCCCGCGTGCAGCTTCACCAGGTACTTGATCGCACCGATGATGTCGGGCTCGGTGAGCACGCCGGAGTCCAGCGACTCGGCGTTGCCCAGCTTGCGGTTGACCTTGTAACGGCCGACCTTCGCGAGGTCGTAGCGCTTCGGGTTGAAGTAGAGGTTCTCCAGAAGCGTCTGCGCGGCCTCGCGCGTGGGCGGCTCGCCCGGGCGCAGCTTGCGGTAGATGTCCAGCAGCGCGTCGTCCTGGCCCTGGGTGTGGTCCTTCTCCAGGGTGGCGCGCATCGACTCGTACTCGCCGAACTCCTCGAGAATCATCTCGTTGGTCCAGCCGAGCGCCTTGAGCAGCACGGTGACGGACTGCTTGCGCTTGCGGTCGATGCGGACGCCGACCATGTCGCGCTTGTCGATCTCCATCTCCAGCCAGGCACCACGCGAGGGGATGACCTTGCAGGAGTAGATGTCCTTGTCGGACACCTTGTCCAGGGTGGAGTCGAAGTACACACCCGGGGAGCGGACCAGCTGCGACACGACGACACGCTCGGTGCCGTTGATCACGAACGTGCCCTTGTGGGTCATGAGCGGGAAGTCGCCCATGAAGACCGTCTGAGACTTGATCTCACCGGTCTCGTTGTTGGTGAACTCGGCGGTGACGAAGAGCGGGGCCGCGAACGTGAAGTCGCGGTCCTTGCACTCGTCAATGGAGTTCTTCGGCGGCTCGAAACGGTGGTCGCGGAAGGTCAGCGACATCGACCCGCTGAAGTCCTCGATCGGGGAGATCTCCTCGAAGATCTCCTCCAGACCGGACTTCGTGGGGACGTCCTGACCACTCTCCAGGGCCGCCTCGACCCGGGACTTCCAGGCCGCGTTGCCGAGCAGCCAGTCAAAGCTCTCGGTCTGCAGGGCCAGGAGGTTGGGGACCTCGAGGGGCTCCTTGATCTTCGCGAACGAGACGCGGAGCGGGGCGGTGGATGCGGCGGAATTGTTCGAGGCGTTGCGCGGCGCGGCCAAGAGGGGGGTCCTTCCGAGGGCTCGGAGCTCACTACGCGCGTACCAGCCGGGCCTTCACGGGCTTGGTCCCGCCTCCTCGCCACTGGCCTCCGCCGGGATCGAAGTCCCAGGTCAGAGCCGCTTTGCGGAGGCGATGCCAGACCCCTTCAGGGCAACGCAAACTCCGGGCGACGAGTCACGGAGCAGCTAACAGGCAGCGCAAAGGGACAGTGTAGCCAATGGCCACACTGCTGTCCAGCTCTGATTCGGAGACCGAATCGGAGACTCCTCCCGGTAGCCGGCGAGCGCGGACGCCCACCGGGTACTGCTCTAACTCACGTGGAGTCATTTCCCGCCGGAGCCACTGGTTATGCATCCAGTAGCGGACCAACCGGGCGGACTCGCGCCTTGAGAATCGCGCGCCCCGCCGGGTTCGTCAAGGGCCCGCCGACGGTGCGGGCCTCGACCGGTCTATCGACCGCGACCCCCTCGGCGTTACAGAAGCCGTGGTGGGGCCGCCCTCGACGACGGTGATCACCATACCGTCCGGCACCGACGGTGCCGAGTGGGCGTTCGGCCACACCGGTGGACCGGGCCGGCCGGGGACGGCGGAACGGGGCCCCGCGCCCGGCCCAGGGGCCCGGGAACGCGAAAAAGCCGGGCCGACCACCCGCAAGGGTGATCGGCCCGGCTTCAGGCCCCCTCAGAGGGGGCGAGAAGTCACTTGACGGTGACCTTGGCGCCGGCACCCTCGAGGGCGGCCTTGGCCTTCTCGGCAACGTCCTTGGCAACCTTCTCCAGGACCTTGGCACCAGCGGTGTCAACGAGGTCCTTGGCCTCCTTCAGGCCGAGGGAGGTCAGGGTGCGCACCTCCTTGATGACCTGGATCTTCTTGTCGCCGGCACCATCGAGGATGACGTCGAACTCGTCCTGCTCCTCGACGGCCTCAACGGCGGCCGGGCCACCGGCGGCGGCAACGGCGACCGGGGCGGCAGCGGTGACGTCGAACTTCTCCTCGAAGGCCTTCACGAAGGCAGCGAGCTCGATGAGGGTGAGCTCCTCGAACTGCGCGAGCAGCTCGTCCTGGGTCAGCTTCGCCATGATGGCGTCCTTCCACTAAATCGGCAGGTGGTGCCGTATGTACGGGTTGGGCGGGCACGGGCCCGCAGCGAGGCGTGAGCCTGCCGAATTACTCGGCGGCCGCGTCCTCGGCGGCGGGAGCCGGCGTACCGGCACCGCCCTGCTCGACCTTGTCGCGCAGCGCGTCCACAGTGCGGACGAGCTTCGACGGCAGGGCCTGGAAGAGCGCGGCAGCCTGGGACTGCTTGGCCTTCAGGGCACCCGCCAGCTTGGCGAGCAGCACCTCGCGGGACTCGAGGTCCGCGAGCTTCTTGATCTCATCGGCGGACAGCGCCTTACCGTCAAGGACACCGCCCTTGATGATGAGAGCGGGGTTCTCCTTGGCGAAGTCACGCAGAGCCTTCGCCGACTCCACCGGGTCACCGGTGACGAAGGCGACAGCCGTCGGACCGTTGAACAGGTCGTCGAGCTCCGTGATCCCGACCTCATTGGCCGCAATCTTGGTCAGCGTGTTCTTCACCACGGCGTACTCGGCGTTGTCGCCGAGCGAGCGACGCAGGGTCTTGACCTGCTTCACCGAGAGACCGCGGTACTCGGTCAGCAGCGCCGCGGAGGAGCCACGGAACTTGTCCGTGATCTCGGCGACGGCGGCAGCCTTGTCGGGCCTGGCCATAGGCTTACGCCTCCTTCCGTGATGTCGAAGTCGGGCCGACCGCAAAAGTCGACCTGGGTCGCCGCGGACCGACTGGAGGGAAGGAAAGCTCCTGCGAAAACGCAATGAGCCCCGGTGCGCAGGCGCACGGGGCTCGTGACGACCTCGACGGGCGATCGCGCGAACGCGGACCCGGAAGTCGAAGCTCCAGACACACCTGCGCGGGCTGCCTGCGACGAAGCGCAGATCCTTCGGCCACCGATCCCTGACGGGCGCGGCGACAACCAGCGGTCTTTGGCTTCGGCAACAGTAACCGGAGCCCCTCACCAGGTGCAAATCGCCCTCGGACGGGGCATCCCCCGGGGTCGCCGCGGCACGGGTCGCCAGTGCGGCGGGCCGGCGGCTCAGCGGGCCAGCGGGGAGACCGTCCGGACGCCGGTGTCCACGGTGTCCGACTCGGCCGGCGCCTGCGCCGAGAGCAGCGCCCCGGCGAGGTCGGTGTAGAGCACCGAGTCGTCCTGCCGGCCGCTGTCCCCGGTGCCGGTCCGCTGGAGCCGGACCAGCTGGTCCTTGTCGTTGAGCCAGAGGTCCAGGGTGAGCGAGGCCGAGCCGCCGGGCGAGAGCGCGGCCCGCAGGCCGTCCCGGCGGGCCGCGGTCAGCTGGGCCTGGGCGGCCGCGTACTTCTCGGCGGTGGTGGCGACCCGGTAGTGCTCGACGGTCGAGTCCTCGAACTTCTCCTCGCCGACGAAGACCGGGTCCGTCCCCTCGGCGGTGGCCGCGGTCAGCGCCTCGACCGGGTTCAGCAGGTCGATCAGCCCGGCGTACGGGACCTCCTTGTGGCCGTCCGCGTCCGGCGGGACGGTGAAGCGCTCCCAGTGCCGGCCGCCCTGCCTGGCCGCGGTGGCGGCGTCCCCGCCCTGGTAGGCGACGGTGTCCACGACGATCAGCTGCTCGGCCTCGGCGGGGGTGGAGCGCTTGATCTGGAGCGCGGTCTTGGGCTGCCAGAACAGCGGGCCGGACCCGGCGTCCGGGCCGAGCCGGTAGCTGACCTTGGCCCGGCGGGCGGTCTGCATGGCCAGCTGGGCGGAGAGCAGCACCCCGTGCGGCGAGCGGTCGGTGGGCTTGGCCTGGGCGCTCGGGGAGGCGGTGGACGGCGAGGCGGTGCTCAGGCTCGGGCTGCCGGACGGCGTGGCGGACGTCTCCCCGCCCCCGCCGCACCCGCTCAGCCCGCTGGTCAGCAGGGCGACGACGGCCACCGCCGCCAAGCGCTGCCGTGCCGCCATCGTCCGTTCCCCTCTCGCCCGCCCCCGTCCGACGGCGGCCCCGTTCCGGCCACCTTGCCACCCGTCTCCGACCGGCCCGGTGGCGGCCCCCCTCGGGCGGGCGGGTCCACCGGGTCGGCCGAGCCCGGACCGGCGCCGGGGCTCCGGTCCGGGGCGGCGGGGATCAGCTGCCGGCGGCGGCCTTCTGGAGGTCGGCGAGGTCGATGTAGTCCACCGGGGTGGCGGCGATCACCGGGGTGCCGTAGTCCGAGTAGCTGACGGAGACGTTCACCGCGCCGACCTTGCTCTCCGCCTGCTCGGTCCGCTTGACCACGAGCTTGTCGGCGTCGACCCAGACGTCGACCTGCTCGCTGGCGATGCCGGCCGCGTCCAGGCCCTTCTTGATCCGGTCGGCCTGCGCCTGGGTGATGCCCTGGGTGGAGGCGATGGCCAGGTCCGCGGCGCTGATCACGCCGGAGTAGTGGGTGGTCGCCTTGCCGTTCACCGTCTCCGGGCCGACCTCGGTGACCTTGCCGCCGGCGATCAGCGTCCGGACGCCCTGCACCGGGTCCGCGCTCTGCAGCTGGTCGGTCGCACCGCCGGAGGCCTTGGCCATGTCGGCCATGGTGTAGCGCACCCAGCGAGGGCCGCTGTTCTGCAGCAGCTCCCCGCCGAGGCCCAGGAACACCGCGTCCTTGGTGTACAGGTAGTGCGCCTTCGGCCCGCCGGTGATCGGCGCCAGGACCTTGCCCAGCGGGGAGCCCGACAGGTCCATCGCGAGGTCGGCCTCCAGGCCGTCGGCCCAGGACAGCGCGCCCTGGCCCTTCATGGTGATCTCGCCGACCTGGATCAGCTCGTCGACCTTCGCCGACTTGGCCGCACCGGTCTTCTGGGTGACCTGCTCCAGGAAGACCGCCGGGCTGACCTTCTCCGGCTTCGCGCCGGTCGGGGCGGCGGCCGACGGGGTGGCCGGGGCGGCGGCCGTGGTCGGCGCGGCCGGGGCGGCGTTCTTGTCCGCCGACTTGTCGTTGTTGCACGCGGTCGCGGTCAGCGCCAGGGCGGCGAGGACGACGGTGACGGCGGCCTTGCGGGTTCCAGCCATGACTTCCCCCCTCGAAGAGCTGATTGTCAGCTCTTCTCATGCGTTTCTCATCCGGACTCTAACGGATCGCCGGAAGCCCCATGCGCCGGATATCCGCTCCCCCGTCACCCGCCGGCGGCGGGCGTCGCGTCCGCCGCTCCGGGAGCCGAGACATCGGTCGTGGTGACCGTGGTTCCCGCACTCCCCCGGACCGTCTCGCGCAGCCGCAGCAGCTGCATGCCGGGGCCGACCCAGACGTCGTAGCCGATCGCCGTCACCCCGTTCCGCTGGTACCAGTCCAGCGTGGCGGCCCGCCGCTGCGGGCTCAACTCGTCGTCCTTGCCGAACAGTTCGGCCACCGGCGCGGAGCCCCGGTAGTGCGCCACGGTCACCCCGGCCAGCTGCTCGCCGCCGAGCGAGGTGAGCTTGACGCCCTGCGCGACCTCGTACGCCCGGCTGCCCGGGTTGGTGATCAGCGCGGTCGTCCAGCCGCCCGCGAAGCCCTCCGGGTCGGGGCCCGCCGCGGGGTCGACCGACTCGGCGGTGCTCCGCTCCGCGTGCTTGGCCGCGCCGCCCTGGTAGACGAGGTCGAGCGCGCCGTCCTTCACGGTCAGCCGTCCGGTGCCCAGCTCGTCGGTGACGGCCAGCCCGGCCTCGTCCGCGGCGCCCCAGACCAGGGAGCCGCTCGCGGTGCGCCGGCCGGCCGGGCCCTCCTGGACCACGTCGATCCGGGCGCCGCCGGCGTCGTCCAGCCCCTGCGCGGCCGAGAGCACCACCTGCTTGGGCGGCACCGGCGCGGGGCCCCCGGGGGTGCGGGTGGTCGGGACGGCCAGCAGGCTGCACCCGGTGGTGGTGAGCAGCAGCAGGGCCGCCACGAGAACGGTGGGGCGAGGGGCGGGCAGCACGGCACACTCCGGCGGTCACAGGTGCTCCACATGGTCTGACCGGCAGAGCGTACGACGGTTCGGCCCGTCGTTCCCATCCGCCGGTGTCCCGATCCGGCAACCGTTCCGGCCCGTCGGCCCGACCGGCCCGCGCCGGGCCCCGTACCGGCTCCTTCCCCGGGAACGACGGCGGGCCCGCACCCCCGGTGAAGGGGGTACGGGCCCGTCGTACGGACTGCTCTAGAGCACTGGGGCTCAGACCGCGGCCGGGTCCTCCTCGGCGAGGAGGTTGCGGGTGCGGTTCGGGTCCACCAGGACGCCGGGGCCCATGGTGGTCGAGAACGCGGTCTTCTTGATGTAGCGGCCCTTGGCGGCGGACGGCTTGGCGCGGAGCACCTCGTCCAGCGCGGCGGCGTAGTTCTCGACCAGCTGCTCGTCGGTGAAGGAGGCCTTACCGATGATGAAGTGCAGGTTCGAGTGCTTGTCGACGCGGAACTCGATCTTGCCGCCCTTGATCTCGTTCACGGCCTTGGCCACGTCCGGGGTCACGGTGCCGGTCTTCGGGTTCGGCATCAGGCCACGGGGACCGAGCACGCGGCCGAGGCGGCCGACCTTGCCCATGAGGTCCGGGGTGGCGACGACGGCGTCGAAGTCGAGGCGGCCCTTGGCGACCTCGTCGATGAGCTCGTCGGAGCCGACGATGTCGGCGCCCGCAGCACGCGCGGCCTCGGCACGCTCGCCGGTCGCGAAGACCAGGACCCGAGCGGTCTTACCGGTGCCGTGCGGGAGGATCACGGTGCTGCGGACCATCTGGTCGGCCTTGCGCGGGTCGACGCCCAGACGCATGGCGACCTCGACGGTGCCGTCGAACTTGGTGGTGCTGGTCGCCTTGGCGAGGCGGACGGCCTCGAGGGGGGCGTAAAGGCGCTCGCGGTCGACCTGGGCGTCCGCGGCCTTCAGGGCCTTGCTGCGCTTCATGGCTGCTCCTGAATGATGAATGGAGTTGTGGTGTCACGGGCCTGCGCGGGCCCTACCACAGGGGACGAGAAGGGAACTCAGCCCTCGACGGTGATGCCCATCGACCGGGCGGTGCCGGCGATGATCTTCTCCGCGGCGTCCAGGTCGTTGGCGTTCAGGTCGGGCATCTTGGTCGTGGCGATGTCGCGGACCTGGGCGCTGGTGAGCTTGGCGACCTTGGTCTTGTGCGGCTCGCTGGAGCCCTTGTCGACACCCGCGGCCTTCAGGATGAGGCGCGCGGCCGGCGGCGTCTTCGTGATGAAGGTGAAGGAACGGTCCTCGTAGACCGTGATCTCCACCGGCACGATCATGCCGCGCTGCGACTCGGTCGCAGCGTTGTAGGCCTTGCAGAACTCCATGATGTTGACGCCGTGCTGGCCCAGCGCGGGGCCGACCGGCGGCGCCGGGTTGGCCGCACCGGCGTTGATCTGGAGCTTGATAAGCCCCGTGACCTTCTTCTTCTTGGGAGGCATGTCTCTCCGGGTCCTTCCGAGAGGTGATTGCTGGTGCGTGCGAAACCGGGGCGACACCCGGCCGCCAGCACACACATCGGACCAGGCTAACGCGTCCGCGCCGCTGGACCAAAACGGGTTCGGGGCGGAGGCTCCTCGCCCCCGCCCCGAACCCGAAGACGGTATGACTAGTTCTTCTGGATCTGGTCGAAGGAGAGCTCGACCGGGGTCTCCCGGCCGAAGATCTCGACCAGGCCCTTGACCTTCTTCGAGTCCGGGTTGATCTCGTTGATGGTCGCCTGGAGGGTCGCGAACGGACCGTCGGTGACGGTGACCGAGTCGCCGACCTCGAAGTCCAGCACCTGGATCTCGCTCGGCTTGATCGGCGAGGGCTTGCCGGCCTCCTTGGCCGCCTGGCGCTCGACGTCGGGGGCGAGCATCTTGACGACCTCGTCCAGGGTCAGCGGGTACGGGTCGTAGGCGTTGCCGACGAAGCCGGTGACACCCGGGGTGTTGCGCACGACGCCCCAGGACTCGGGGGTGAGGTCCATGCGCACCAGGACGTAGCCGGGGAGCTTGTTCTGGCGGATGGTCTTGCGGTCGCCGTTCTTGATCTGGACGACCTCCTCCTGCGGCACCTCGGCCTGGAAGATGTACTCCTCGACGTTCAGCGAGACGGCGCGCTGCTCCAGGTTCTGCTTCACCCGGTTCTCGTAGCCGGCGTAGGTGTGGATCACGTACCACTCGCCCGGCATGAAGCGCAGGTCCTCGCGGAACTTGGCGACCGGGTCGACCTCGTCGGCCGACTCCTCCTCGGCGTCCTCGGCGTCCTCGGCCTCCTCGGCGTCCTCGGCGTCCTCGACGGACTCCTCGGCCTCGGCGTCGCCCTCCACGTGCAGCGCGGCCTCCTCGGCGGGCTCGCCGGCCTCGGCCTCGTCGTACGCCTCGACCTCGTCCTCGTCGCTGTCCGCGGCGTCCACGATCTGCTCGGCGGACTCGGCGTCGTCAGCCGGCTCGGCCGCGTCCAGCTCGGCGGCGCCATCCGCCTCGCGGACGGTCTCGTCGGCGTCGTACAGGGGGGACTCAGACACGGTGGCGGCTTCTTTCCTGGAGATGGTGAAGGTGGCGCGCTCCTCGACCGGCCCGGCGGACGGCCGCTCGCGCGGGCGCCAGGTGAGGTCTCGGAGACTTCAACAGTACCGAGTCCACGGTAGCCGCGCGTACGTCCGGCGCCGACAGCTCGACCCGGGCCGAGTAATCGGCCCGGGTCGGGAGGCTGTTCGAGAGGTGGGGCGGCCGGTCAGCCGAAGACCAGGAGGCTCAGCTTGGAGAAGCCGTAGTCCAGGCCGGCCACGAAGGCCATCATGACCACCACGAAGGTGACGACCACGGCGGTGTAGTTGGTGAGCTCGCCGCGGGTCGGCCAGACGACCTTGCGCAGCTCGGCGATGATCTGGCGGTAGAAGAGGGCGGTCCGTGCGAACAGGCCCTTCTTGGCCCGCTTGCCCGACTTCTTCTGCTTGCCGGACTTCTTGTCGCCCTCGGCCGATGCGATCTCGGCAGCGCCGTCGGCACCCTCGGGGTTGCCGCTCTCAGGCGTTGCGGTGGAGCCCGTGGTCTCCGTCACTCGTCCTCACCTGAATCCGGGTCCTGCCGGCTTCGCCGCGCACCCGGTGGGGGCGGCCAGTCGGCTAGCGGTGCTGATCGGTGCCATCTCCGCATCAAGCCCGCTCACTCCTGTGGAGCGAACGGGCTGAAAACGGATCTAGCAGCAGGGCAAGAGGGACTCGAACCCCCAACCGCCGGTTTTGGAGACCGGTGCTCTACCAATTGAGCTATTGCCCTACGGTGCCTCGCGGCTCCGGTGGCGACCAACCTACCGTATCTCCCCCCGCTGTCTGCACAGGCGGTGAAAGCTCCGGTTCTTGGCGGGCCGTCGAGCAGCGAGTGTACGTGGTCGAGGGGTGTTTGGTCGAACTTCTTCTTCCGGCTTCTCTTCCGGACCGGCCGCTCCCCCGGCGGACGTCCGGTCCGGCGGGACCCCTTCCGACGGACCGTCGGGCCGCGATTCGGACGGGAACGTACGGATGCCGATACCCCGATGCCCGGTAGGTCCCGGTTCTGCGACGATGCAGGCATGAGCGCTTCCACCCCGCAGCCCGACCAGTCCATCCGCCCCGCCGACCGCCGGGTCTCCGCCCGGATCGGCGCGATCGCCGAGTCCGCGACCCTCGCCGTGGACGCCAAGGCCAAGGCCCTCAAGGCCGCCGGCCGCCCGGTCATCGGTTTCGGCGCCGGCGAGCCCGACTTCCCCACCCCGGACTACATCGTCGAGGCGGCCGTCGAGGCCTGCCGCGACCCGAAGAACCACCGCTACACCCCGGCGGGTGGCCTGCCCGAGCTGAAGGCCGCGATCGCCGCCAAGACGCTGCGCGACTCCGGCTACGAGGTGGACGCCTCCCAGGTGCTCGTCACCAACGGCGGCAAGCAGGCGATCTACGAGGCGTTCGCGGCGATCCTGGACCCGGGCGACGAGGTCATCATCCCGGCCCCGTACTGGACCACCTACCCGGAGTCGGTCCAGCTGGCCGGCGGCGTCCCGGTGGAGGTCGTCTCCGACGAGACCACCGGTTACAAGGTCTCGGTCGAGCAGCTGGAGGCCGCGCGCACCGAGAACACCAAGGTGGTGCTGTTCGTCTCGCCGTCCAACCCGACCGGCGCGGTGTACACCGAGGCCGAGGCCGAGGCGATCGGCCGCTGGGCGCTGGAGCACGGCCTGTGGGTGCTCACCGACGAGATCTACGAGCACCTGGTGTACGGCGACGCCACCTTCACCTCGCTGCCGGCCCTGCTGCCCGAGCTGGCCGAGAAGTGCATCGTGGTCAACGGCGTCGCCAAGACCTACGCGATGACCGGCTGGCGGGTGGGCTGGGTGGTCGGCCCCAAGGACGTCATCAAGGCCGCGACCAACCTCCAGTCGCACGCCACCTCGAACGTCTCCAACGTCGCCCAGCGCGCCGCCCTGGCCGCCGTGGCCGGCGACCTGGACGCGGTCGCCGAGATGCGCGAGGCCTTCGACCGCCGCCGCAAGACCATCGTGCGGATGCTCAACGAGATCGAGGGCGTGCTCTGCCCCGAGCCCGAGGGCGCCTTCTACGCCTACCCGTCGGTCAAGGGCCTGCTGGGCAAGGAGATCCGCGGCCGGCGCCCGCAGACCTCCGCCGAGCTGGCCGCCCTGATCCTGGACGAGGCCGAGGTCGCGGTCGTCCCGGGCGAGGCCTTCGGCACCCCCGGCTACCTGCGGCTCTCCTACGCGCTCGGCGACGCCGACCTGGTCGAGGGCGTCAGCCGGGTCCAGAAGCTGCTCGGCGAGGCCCGCGACTGACCTCGGGTCCGTCCGCCGACGTCAACCCGACGCCAGGGTTTCACCCGGCGCACCGCCCCCTTTCACCCCTTCAGGGGATGTAGAGGGGGCGGTTCCCGTTCAGGGGCCGTATACGGCAGTATCGGTGAATGGAACGCCTGTTGAACCCGCGAGACGTCAGGGGCCTCCCGAAGGCCCACCTGCACCTGCACTTCACCGGCTCGATGCGGCCCGCCACCCTCCTGGAGCTGGCGGACAAGCACGGCGTCCGGCTGCCGGAGGCGCTCAGCTCCGGCGAGCCGCCCCGGCTGCGGGCCACCGACGAGCGGGGCTGGTTCCGCTTCCAGCGGCTGTACGACACCGCCCGCTCGGTGCTGCGGGACGAGGAGGACATCCGCCGGCTGGTCCTGGAGACCGCCGAGGACGAGCGGCGGGACGGCTCCCGCTGGCTGGAGATCCAGGTCGACCCGACCTCGTACGCGCCCCGGCTGGGCGGACTGATCCCCGCCCTGGAGCTGATCCTGGACGCGGTGGAGCACGCCGCCGCGGCGACCGGGGTGGGCATCCGGGTCCTGGTCGCGGCCAACCGGATGAAGTCCCCGATGGACGCCCGGACGCTGGCCCGGCTGGCCGTCCGCTACGCCGACCACGGGGTGGTCGGCTTCGGCCTCTCCAACGACGAGCGCCGGGGCCTGGCCCGGGACTTCGACCGGGCCTTCGCGATCGCCCGCAACGGCGGGCTGCTGGCGGCCCCGCACGGCGGCGAGCTGTCCGGCCCGGAGTCCGTCCGGGACTGCCTGGACGATCTGGGCGCCGCCCGGATCGGCCACGGCGTGCGGGCCGCCGAGGACCCCCGGCTGATGGAGCGGCTGGCGGACCGGCAGGTCACCTGCGAGGTCTGCCCGTCCTCCAACGTCTCGCTCGGCGTCTACGAGCGCCCCGAGGAGGTGCCGCTGCGCCGGCTCTTCGACGCCGGGGTGCCGCTCGCCCTGGGCGCGGACGACCCGCTGCTGTTCGGCAGCCGGCTGGCCGCCCAGTACGAGCTGGTCCGGGACGTGCTGGGCTTCTCCGACGCCGAACTCGCCGAGCTGGCACGGCAGTCGGTGCGCGGCTCGGTCGCGCCGGAGGCCGTCCGCAAGGAGCTGCTGGCGGACATCGACGCCTGGCTGGTCGGCGACCGCGCCCCCGCGGAAGCGGCCGCCGTACCCGCCTAGGGCCGCTGCTAGTGCTGCCCCGCAGAAGTTCGTTGAGGGGTGTTGATCAGGCTGCCTTGAGTGGGGTGCCTTCGTAGGTCCAGCGGTAGGGCTTCGCGGTC
>NZ_JBHVVE010000022.1:74526-149947 GCF_042883725.1 Kitasatospora sp. NPDC058184 | reverse complement strand
GCCGGGGATGTCAACATATCTGGCGTTGACTTTTGGCACGCTGTTGAGTTCTCAAGGAACGGACGCTTCCTTCGGACCGCCTTCCAGCGGACCCTTCGGGCTTCGTTCTTTCGTGTTTCCAGCTTATCAGATGTTTTCCGCTCCGTTTTCCGGAGTTTCATTCATCGGATTCACTTTCCGCTTTGCCGCCCCGGTCTCCCGCGGCGACTCCGGAACTGTACGGGCACCGGCACGTCACATGCAAATCGCCCCTGCCCGGGCTCCCGGGCAGGGGCGATCAGTGCCGATCAGGGCCGGCCGAAGCCGGCCCGAGCCGGGTCAGCGAACCTCGGTGATCTCCGGGCCGCGCGCGAACGGGTCGAGCGCGGTACCGCCGAAGCGGTTCTCGCCCTCACCGGCGGCGGCGGTCGCCCCGCCACCGTCGGCGACCATCTGGGCGTCCTCGGGAAGCTTCAGGACGATCGGGTCGCGGGGAGCCATCGGGGACTCGCCGCGCACGACGACCGTCTGCCGGAAGACCTGCTCCAGGATCCCGGCCATCTCCGGCTGCACGGCGGCCTGGCCCGAGATCACGCCGCGCAGGAACCAGCGCGGACCGTCGCAGCCGACGAACCGCACCAGCTGCACGCCCTGGGTGCCGTCCGGCAGCTGCACGGGGACCCGGGCGCGGAGGTGCCAGCCGAGCGGGCCCTCCTCCTCCTCGATGAGGCCGCCCTGCGAGGTGATGCCGTTGGCGATCTCCTCCCGGACCTCCCCCCAGATGCCCTCCGACTTCGGGGCCGCGAAGGCCTGGAGCTGGATGGCGCTGTTTCCGAGCACAAGGGTTGCCGCCACGATCGCGTCACCGGCGACCTCGACGCGCAGCTCCATGCCCTCGACGCCGGGGACCAGCAGACCCCCGAGGTCGACGCGCCCCTCCTCGGGGTTCTCCAGCTCGGAGTGGTCCCACGGACCGTCCGGCCGGGGGGCCGGCGGCAGGCCGACCCTGTCGGCCGGGTCCAGCTCGGTCACGTTCTCGCTCTCGGCGGAACCTTCGACGTCATCGGCCGTCTCGTCGGCGCTGATGGCGTCGTCGGCGAGCTGCTCGACAGCGTCCTCGCTCTTCTGGCGACGACGGAACACGGTCACTGCCCTTCCCGGTCCAAGACCGATGCGAATGCCTGCTCGGCTTCCTGCGAGGCCGCGGGCATGCTAGACCGCGGCATGGCCGCCGGTCGACCCGAACCCGCCCTCGGCGCGTGCCGACCCAGGCAGCTCCTCCACCTCGTGGAAACGGGCCTTCTCGACCTGCTGGATCACCAGCTGGGCGATTCGGTCCCCTCGGCGGAAGCTGACCCCCTCGCGCGGGTCCAGATTGACGACGATCACCTTGATCTCTCCACGGTACCCGGCATCGACCGTCCCCGGGGCGTTCACGAGGGCAACACCGCAACGAGCTGCCAGGCCCGACCGGGGGTGGACGAAGGCCGCGTAGCCGTCCGGCAGGGCGATGGCGATGCCGGTGGGCAGCATGACCCGCTCGCCGGGGGCCAGCTCCGCGTCGACGGTGGTGCGCAGGTCGGCACCGGCGTCCCCGGGCTGCGCGTAGGCGGGCAGCGGCAGCTCGGGGTCGATGCGCTTGATCAGGACGTCCAGCTGCGGGCGGGGGGTGTCGCTCAAGGGTTCACCTCAAAGGCTCGTGCGCGCTTCATCAGATCCGGGTCGTCGAGGACCTTCTCGATGTCCTCGGGACGACCGTGCGTGGTGAAGTGTTCCAGCTTTACCTGGATGAAGAGGGCCTGGGACCGGACGGCGACCGGCCCGTCCGGTCCGCCGATCCGCGCCTCGGCGGCGCTGTAGATCTTGCGGCCGTGCACGCCGGTGATCCAGGCGCGCAGGTGCAGCACCGAGTCGACGGGCACCGGGCTGAGGAAGTCGGTCTCCAGCCGGCCGGTCACGGCGGGGGCGTGCAGCAGCCAGTTGAGCGTGCCGAGGGTCTCGTCCATGGCGGTGGTCAGCAGCCCGCCGTGGGCCAGGCCGGGGCCGCCCTGGTGGGCGTCGCGGACGGCGAACTCGGCGGTGACGTCGAGTCCCTCGCCGGCGACCGCGTCGATCCGCAGGCCGCCGGGGTGCTGCGGGCCGCAGCCGAAGCAGTGCTCGTAGTGGGAGCCGAGCCGGGTGCCGGGGGCGGGCGCCTGGGGGTGGCGCTCCGGCAGGACGGCGTCCGGCGGCGGGGTGGTCGGGGACGGCGGTATGGCGGGCGCCGGCCGGTCGGTGGGGGTGCTGGGGGCTGTCGTACCGGTCACGGGGCCCCAGCCTACCCAGGGGTAGCGGGCCTCCGGTGGGGGTGGCGTCCCGGGCCGGACGTCAGGGCGACCACAATGGAGGCATGTACGACGAACGCCTCACGGTGCCGCGCTCCTGGTGGCTGCTCCCGATCGCGCTGGGCCTCACGTTCGCGCTGATCCTGATCCGGGTCAGCGGTCCGGCCGCGCTGATCGGACTGGTGGTCGGCATCGCCGCCGGCGCGGTCGCGATCAGCAGCTACGGCTCGGCCCGCATCCGCGTGGTCCAGGGCTCCCTGGTGGCCGGCCCGGCCCGGATCCCGGTGGACGCGCTCGGCGACGCGCAGGCGCTGAGCCCCGCCGAGGCGGCGGCCTGGCGCGGCCGGAAGGCCGATCCGCGCGCCTTCATGCTGCTGCGCAGCTACGTCCCGACGGCGCTGCGGGTCGAGGTGACCGATCCGACCGACCCGACGCCGTACCTCTACCTGTCGACCCGCTCGCCGATGAAGCTGGCGGAGGCGCTGGAGGACGCCCGGCGCGGCGCCCGCACCTGAGGCGGACCGGGCCGGGCCGCGAGGCGGTCGGGCCCGGACACGAGCCGGACGGAAGAGGCCGGACAAACGGAGAGGGACGGTTCCGCTGCTGCGGGACCGTCCCTACGACTTTGTCCTGACCGGTCGACCGGCCGACTCCGTCCTCCCGGGCCCGTCCAGACGGACGATGCCCGGACCTGCCGTCCGGCCCCGCTGCCCGGGGCCGGAAGGAGCGGTGTACCGGTCCCGCGGGCGCAGCCGCGGGCACCGGGTCCTGTCCGCCGCGGTGCTCAGGCGCCGCAGTCCCGGCAGATCGGGTTGCCGTTCTTCTCGCTGTAGAGCTGGCTGCGGTGGTGCACGAGGAAGCAGCTCATGCAGGTGAACTCGTCCGCCTGCTTCGGCAGGACACGGACGGCGAGCTCCTCGTTCGAGAGGTCGGCACCGGGGAGCTCCATGCCCTCGGCGGCGTCGAACTCGTCGACGTCGACAGAGCTGCCGCCCTTGTCGTTCCGCCGAGCCTTGAGCTCCTCGATGCTGTCTTCGTTGAGCTCGTCGTCGGTCTTGCGTGGGGTGTCGTAGTCGGTTGCCATTTTTCGCTCTCCCCCTCCGGGTTGTGCGGTGTGTGCGGTATCTCCAGCGCACGTAACGCATGGGGGGTCGGTCTTGTGCCCGACCCGAGGCGGAGATTTTGCCTTACTTCAAGCCCTGTTACTCAATCGACACTCAGCCCGGGCTCCATCGGGGTGATCCCCAGGGCTGTGGAAGGCCTCACGCTGGGCCATCACCAGCCTTCCGGGGACCCGGTAAACCGACCACGCACAGTGAGCACAATCGGTGTGGATGTCTGGGGAATCCCTTGTCCATCAGGGATGCCGACCGATTCCGCGGACCGACCGGTGACCGGAATCCGGTCACGGACGGCGATCGACACCCCTGATCAGGTGATCACTCTCCGGGGTTGCCCGGAATCGTGGAGCGACACGGTGTGAGCTTGGTCACGTTCAGAATCATCCAGGGCAAACCGCGGGAAATCCACCCACTCCGACCGCTCGGTCCAGCATCTCAGCCGGCGTTCCTCCGGGCCTCCCGGCGTGCCAGCAGGGCGGCCTGGCGCTCCTCGAACTTCCGGGCCTGGCCGTCCAGCCCGTCGAGGAAGACGCCCAGCTCGTTCTGCGCCAGCAGGCCCTCCGGGCCGAGCCCGCCGATCTCCATCACCTTGAGGTGGCGCAGCACCGGCTGGAGCACGTCGTCGTGGTGGATGCGCAGGTTGTACACCCCGCCGAGGGCGATCTGCGCGGCGGCGCGCTCGAAGCCGGGGATGCCGTGGCCGGGCATCCGGAAGTCGGTGACCACGTCGGCGACGGCCCGCATGGCCTGGTCCGGGGCGATCTCCAGGGCGGCCTTCAGCAGGTTCCGGTAGAAGACCATGTGCAGGTTCTCGTCGTTGGCGATCTTCGCCAGCAGCTGCTCGCACAGCGGGTCGCCGGCGTACCTGCCGGTGTTGCGGTGCGCGATGCGGGTGGCGAGCTCCTGGAAGGCCACGTACGCGACGGAGTGCAGCATGCTGTGCGCGTTGTCGGACTCGAAGCCCTCCGACATGTGGCTCATCCGGGCCCGCTCCAGCTCCACCGGGTCGACCGCGCGGGTGGCGAGCAGGTAGTCGCGAATGGCTATTCCGTGCCGGCCCTCCTCGGCCGTCCAGCGGTGCACCCAGGTGCCCCAGGCGCCCTCGCGGCCGAACATGGTCGCGATCTCGTGGTGGTAGCTGGGCAGGTTGTCCTCGGTCAGCAGGTTGACCACCAGCGACACCCGGCCGACCGGGGTCACCTTGGAGTGCTCCAGCGACCAGGCCTCGCCGCCCAGCACGCCGTCGAAGTCGCGGCCCTGGCTCCACGGGACGAACTCGTGCGGCATCCACTCCTTCGCCACGCCCAGGTGGCGGTTGAGCTCCTTCTCGACGACCTCTTCGAGGGCGAGGATCAGCCGCGCGTCGGTCCAGCCGCTCGCGACGAGCGGGGAGCTGCTCTGCACAGGGGCGATGGTCACGGTGGTGCTCCTGAGGGGACGGCACGCGCTGGGACGGGCGCGCTGGACGGGGACACGTCGTGGACCCGTCGGCGGGGCGCCGACGGACTCACCTACGGTTGCGTAGGTTACGACACCGTAAGTTGCTCGGGCCGGAAAAGACAAGCCGCCCCCGCCAGGCCTTATGTCGTCTTGACGGGCCTGGCGGGGGCGGCTGGAAACGGTCGCCCGCGGAAGGGGCGTTCGACCCTTACGGCGAGGGGATGCGGACCCTCATGGTGAGGCCGCCGCCGGCGCGCGGCGTGGCCTCGATGGTGCCGCCGTGGGCGCGCACCACCGAGCGGACGATGGACAGGCCGAGCCCGACCCCCTTGTCGCTGCGGGTGCGGTCGGCGCCCTTGACCCGGCGGAACGGCTCGAAGATGTGCTCCAGCTCGTACCCGGGCACCACCGGGCCGGTGTTGGAGACCACCAGCTCGCCGCCGCCGGGCACCGCGGTGGTGGCCAGCTCGACCCAGCCGCCCGGGGTGTTGTACCGGACGGCGTTCTGCAGCAGGTTGAGCGCGAGCCGCTCCAGCAGCACGCCGTTGCCGGCGGCCATCGCCGGATCGAGCTTCGAACGCAGCTCGACCTCGCGCTTGTCGGCCTCGCCCCGGGTCTGCTCCAGCGCCCGGGTGGCCACCTCGGACAGCTCCACCGGGCGCCGGTCGGTCAGCTCGTTCTCGCTGCGGGCGAGCAGCAGCAGGCCCTCGACGAGCTGCTCGCTGCGCTCGTTGGTGGCCAGCAGGGTCCTCCCCAGCTGCTGGAGGTCGGAGGAGGTCGCCGGGTCGGAGAGCTGGACCTCCAGCAGGGTGCGGTTGATCGCCAGCGGGGTGCGCAGCTCGTGCGAGGCGTTGGCGACGAAGCGGCGCTGGGAGTCGAAGGAGCGGTCCAGCCGGTCCAGCATGCCGTCGAAGGTGTCGGCGAGCTCCTTGAGCTCGTCGTCCGGGCCGTCCAGCTCGATCCGGCGGTGCAGGTCGGAGGAGGCCACGTCGCGGGCGGTGCGGGTGATCCGGCCGAGCGGGCGCAGGACCCGGCCGGCCATCGCGTAGCCCGCCGCGAAGGCGATCACGGCGAGGCAGAGCAGCATGGTCAGCGACTTGCGCAGCAGGGTGTTGAGCGCGGAGTCGGAGCGCGCCAGGAAGTCGGCGGCCTGCAACTGGTTGTAGCTCGTGCTGTTCATCGTGGAGTGGACGCCGTCCGGGCCGGTGACCTGGATGCTGCCGTCGAAGACCAGGTTGCGCGGTGCCAGGTACGAGACGGCGTCCTGGAAGAACACGTACATCAGCAGCAGCAGCACCACGCCGGCCATCAGGAACATCCCGCCGTAGAGCAGGGTGAGGCGCATCCGGATGGTGGGGCGGAAGGGGAACCAGGCGAGCATGCCGTCGCCGGGGACGTAGGGCCCGGGGCGGTGGACGCGCGGCGGGGTCAGGGGCTTCGGCGGGACGGCACGCGGGCCGCCGGCGGGCGCGCCGGAGGCCCCGCCGGCCGGGGGCGGGGTGGTCATGATGGTCCTCTCGGGGCGTCCGCCGGGGCGGGCGCTTACGGCGGGGAGTCTCGGGGTGGGCGGACTCCGGTCGTCAGATCCGGTAGCCGGAGCCCGGCACGGTGACGATCACCGGCGGGTCCCCGAGCTTGCGGCGCAGCGTCATCACGGTGACGCGCACGACGTTGGTGAACGGGTCGGTGTGCTCGTCCCAGGCCTTCTCCAGGAGCTGCTCGGCGGAGACGACGGCACCGCCGGCCCGCATCAGCACCTCCAGGACGGCGAACTCCTTGGGGGCGAGCTGGACGGTGCGCCCGTCGCGGATCACCTCGCGCCGGCCGGGGTCGACCGAGATGCCGGCCCGCTCCAGTACCGGGGGCAGCGGGATGGTCGCGCGGCGGCCCAGCGCCCTTACCCGGGCGACGAGTTCGCTGAAGGCGAACGGCTTCGGAAGGTAGTCGTCCGCGCCGATCTCCAGGCCCTCGACCCGGTCGCTGATGTCGCCGGAGGCGGTCAGCATGATCACCCGGGTGGCCAGGCCCTGCTCGACCACCTTGCGGCAGACGTCGTCCCCGTGGACCAGCGGAAGATCGCGGTCCAGGACGACGACGTCGTAGTCGTTGACCGCGATGCGCTGGAGCGCGGCCTCCCCGTCGTACACAACGTCGACGGCCATCGCCTCGCGGCGCAGACCGGTCGCGACGGCCTCTGCAAGCAGCTGCTCGTCCTCGACGACGAGAACCCGCACGGTCGTTGTCCCTTCTCCAGGCCGGCCCCGGAAGCGGACGCACGGCTCCGACGGTGCCTCCATCCTGCCTGGTCGGGCGGTAAAGCAGCGATAAGCTGCCCCTCGGGCACGGAACCCGGGTCCGCGGCGGTCACTGTTCGCATCCGCACCACTCCGCTTGGACTGTGACACGGGCAACTTTCTCGCGCCGAAAGGTTTCCCCGCCCTGGGGGCGGGGAGGACAGCTGCACACCCGCGATCTGGCTGACGGCCGATCGCACCCACCCGCCGTGCGTTCATCCGCGCCGGCCCTGGGGCTGGGACATCACCGGGAGCGGCCGAAGGGCCGTCTCCGCACCCGTCCGGACTGCCACCACCTTCCGGCCTGGGTGCTTTCACCGGCTGGACCTTCCCCGGGGCGGAGAGCGCACGACCGTGCACGTCCGACACAGTAAGGGGGCCCGTATGGACGCCTTCAAGGCCGGAATCCTGCAGCGCATAGCCAACGCCGAGCAGGACCTGCACCGCGCGATCGAGGCCGGGGACGAGTTCCTCGCCGAGGTGGAGCAGTCCGAGCTGGACGACCTCCGCCGACTCGCCGCCGAGCACGGCGTGGACACGGTGCTGGAGCGCCACCGCACCGCTGCCTGACCCGTCCGGCACACCGACCCGTCGCCGGACCTCCGGCACCAGCGGCCCTACGGGGGCCGTGCGAAACCCAGGCCCTGGCATCCCCCGTATGTCAGGGCTCTTCGCATGTCCGGGGGCCTTCGCACCCGGGCCCGTCGCACGTCCGGGCCGTCCCGCCGCCGGGGTTCCGGCGGCGGGACGGCGGAACCGGTCAGTCCGCCCAGGCGCGCAGCGCGGCCAGCCGCTCCTGGAGCGGCTGGTACACGCCCGGAGCGGCGGCCACGGTCAGCTCGCCGTCCGGCCCGTGCCCGGGCCGGCCGCCGACCAGGGCGCCGGCCTCGGTGGCGATCAGGCAGCCGGCCGCCCGGTCCCAGGGGGCCAGGCCGCGCTCGTAGTAGCCGTCCAGCCGCCCGGCGGCGACGTCGCACAGGTCCACCGCGGCCGCCCCGCCCCGGCGGATGTCCCGCACCTCCGGCATCAGCGCCAGCAGCACCTCGGCCTGCCGGACCCGCACCGGCTGGACGTAGTTGAAGCCGGTGGCGATCAGCGCCTGGCCCCAGGGCGGGGCCGGGCGGGCCGAGAGCGGGCGGCCGTCGAGGCGGGCGCCGCGGCCCAGGACGGCGTGGAACAGCTCGCCGCGGGCCGGCGCGTACACCACGCCGACGACCGCCCGGCCGTCCACCTCGGCGGCCACGCTGACCGCCCAGGAGGGCAGCCCGTAAAGGTAGTTGACCGTTCCGTCGAGCGGGTCCACGACCCAGCGGACCCCGCTGGTGCCCGGCCGCTCGGCGCCCTCCTCGCCCAGGTAGCCGTCCTCGGGGCGGCGGTCGGTGATCAGCTCCAGGACGAGCTTCTCGGAGGCGAGGTCCATCTCGGTGACCACGTCGACCGGGCTGCTCTTGGTACCGGCCACGCCGAGGTCGGCCGGGCGGCCGTCGCGCAGCAGGGCGCCGGCCTGCCGGGCCGCGTCCAGGGCGACCTCCAGCAGGTCGTCGAGGAGGCCGTCGTCGGGCAGGGCGGGGGTGGGCACGGGGGTTCTCCTCCGGGGCGACGGGACGAGCGGGACGGGCAGGACGGGCGGGACTGGCGGGACGGATGGAGCGGGCGGGCCGGGCGGTCAGCGCTCGGCGACGGCCGGGCGCGGGGCCCGCGGGTTGGGGCAGCAGGCCACCGCGCACACGTCGTGGCTGGGGCCGAGGGCGCCCAGGGCGCAGCGGGTAGCCGGCTCGCCGCGCTCGGTGGCGGCGCGCTCCAGGACGAGCTCGCGCACGGCGGCGGTGAACCGGGGGTCGGCTCCGACGGTGGCGGCGCGGGAGACCGGCAGGCCGATCTCCGCGGCCTTGGCGACGGCCTCGGTGTCGAGGTCGTACTTGACCTCCATGTGGTCGGAGACGAAGCCGATCGGGACCATCACCACGGCGGGCGCGCCGTCGGCGTGCTGGGCCTCCAGGTGGTCGCAGATGTCGGGTTCCAGCCACGGGATGTGCGGGGCCCCGCTGCGGCTCTGGTACACCAGCTCCCACGGCCGGTCGGCCACACCGGTGCGCTCGGCCAGCGCGGCGGCGATCAGCCGGGCCACGTCCAGGTGCTGGGCGACGTACGCGCCGCCGGGCTCGCCGCGGGCCGGGTCGTCCGGGGCGCCGGAGGACTCGGCCATGGAGTGCGGGATGGAGTGGGTGGTGAACGCCAGCCGGGCGCCGGCGCGGACGGCCTCGGGCAGCTCGTCCAGGGCGGCCAGGGCGGCGTCGACCATCGGCTCGACGAAGCCCGGGTGGTTGTAGAAGTGCCGCAGCTTGTCGACCCGCAGGGCGGGCCCGCCCTCCTCGGCGAGCGCGGCCAGCGCGTCGGCCAGGTTCTCCCGGTACTGGCGGCAGCCCGAGTAGCCGGCGTACGCGCTGGTGGCGAGCACGGCGATCCGGCGGTGCCCGTCGGCGGCCAGCTCCCGCAGGGTGTCGACCAGGTAGGGCGCCCAGTTCCGGTTGCCCCAGTAGACCGGGAGGTCCAGCCCGTGCTCGGCGAAGTCCTCGCGCAGCGCGGCGAGCAGCTCGCGGTTCTGCCCGTTGATCGGGCTGACCCCGCCGAACATGAAGTAGTGCTTGCCCACCTCCTTCAGCCGCTCCTTGGGGATGCCGCGGCCGCGGGTGACGTTCTCCAGGAACGGGACGACGTCCTCGGGGCCCTCGGGCCCGCCGAAGGACAGCAGCAGCAAGGCGTCGTACGGGGCGGCGCCGGACGGGGAGGGTTTGCGCGCGTCGGACATGGAACCGATCCTGCCACTGAGGGACCGGGCACCGTCGCCGGGGCCGCGCGAGTGCCCGGAAAATACCGTTTGCCAACGTACGTAAGCTGTGTTTGCCAGCCTTGTTCCTTACTCCCCCGCCCGGAGCTCCCGTGCTGTCCAGCTACCGCCAGATATTCGCCTCCCCCGGCACTCTGGCCTTCTCCACCACCGGCTTCGTCTCCCGACTGCCGATCTCCATGACCGGGATCGGCATCGTGACCATGCTGTCCCAGCTCCGGGGCTCCTACGGGGTCGCCGGCCTGGTCTCGGCCTGCCTCGCGGTCTCCGCCGCGATCTTCGGCCCGCAGGTCTCCCGGCTGGTGGACCGGCACGGCCAGCGCAGGATCATCGTCCCCGCCATGGCGCTCACCATCGTCGCCGTCACCGGCCTGCTGCTCTGCGCCCGGCTGGAGGCCCCGGACTGGACGCTGTTCGTCTTCGCCGCCGGCATGGGCGTGATGCCGAGCACCGGCGCGATGGTCCGCGCCCGCTGGGCCCACCTCTACCGCGAGGACACCGGCAAGCTGCACACCGCCTACTCCTTCGAGGCCGTGGTCGACGAGGTCTGCTTCATCGTCGGCCCGATCCTCTCCATCGGCCTCGCCACCTCCGTCTTCCCCGAGGCCGGCGTGCTGCTCGCCGGGATCTTCCTCGCCGTCGGCGTCCTGCTGTTCGCCGGGCAGCGCTCCACCGAGCCGCCGGTCCATCCGGCCGCCCGGCAGGAGGGCGGCTCGGTCATCCTCAACCGCGGCCTCCAGACGCTGATCCTGACCTTCGTCGCCACCGGCGCGATCTTCGGCTCGGTCGAGGTGGTCACCGTCGCCTACGCCGAGGCCCAGGGCCACAAGTCGATCTCCAGTGTGATCCTCGCCCTGTGGGCGCTCGGGTCCTGCCTGGCCGGGGTCGTCTTCGGCACCCTCAAGCTCACCGGCTCGATGGCGGTCCGCTTCCTCGTCGGCGTCCTGTTCATGGCCGTCAGCATGGTGCCGCTGCTGCTGGTCGCCCACGCGGTGCACGGCATCGGCGGGCTGGTCGTGGTCGGAGCCGCGCTGCTGGTCGCCGGCATCGCCATCTCCCCCACCCTGATCACCGCGATGGCCCTGGTCGAGCGGCTCGTCCCGGCCGCCCAGCTGACCGAGGGCATGACCTGGACCACCACCGGCCTGGCCCTCGGCGTCGCGGCCGGCTCCTCGGCCGGCGGCTGGGTGATCGACGCCTCCGGCGCCGCCGCGGGCTACTGGGTGCCGCTGGCCGCCGGCCTGCTCGGAGTGGTCGCCGCCCTCGCCGGCCTCGGCCGGCTGCGCGCCGGCCTGACCGCCGAAGCCGGCGCCGGGACGGCCGCCGAAGGGGCCGGACGGACCGTAGACGCCGAACGGTGAACTGACTAGCCTCGCCCTACCCACGGGGCTACCCATGGGTAGGGCGGCTGCGCCGCCCCGGACCGCGCCGAACCCGTTCGGCCACGGAGCAGGAGGCAGCGCAATGCCCCAGGCCAGTACCGCGACCCCCACCCGGTGGACCAACTGGGCCGGCAACCAGAGCGCCCGGCCCGCCCGGGCCGCCGCCCCCGGCACCGTGGAGGAGCTGGCCAGGGAGATCCGGCGGGCCGCCGAACAGGGCCGCACCGTCAAGGCCGTCGGATCCGGCCACTCCTTCACCTCGATCGCCTCCGCCGACGACGGCGTCCAGATCCGCCCGCACGCGCTCACCGCCGTCCGCGAGATCGACCGCGAGGCCGGCACCATCACCGTCGAATCCGGCCTCCCGCTGCACCGGCTCAACCGCGTCCTCGCCACCGAGGGCCTCTCGCTGACCAACATGGGCGACATCGAGGTCCAGACCGTGGCCGGCGCCACCAGCACCGGCACCCACGGCACCGGCCGCGACTCCGGCTCATTGGCCGCCCAGATCCGCGCGCTGGAGATCGTCCTCGCCGACGGCACCGTCCGGCACTGCTCCCCCACCGAGAACCCCCGGCTCTTCCAGGGCGCCCGGCTCGGCCTCGGCGCCCTCGGCGTGATCACCGCGCTCACCTTCGGCGTCGAACCGGCCTTCCTGCTCACCGCGCACGAGCAGCCGATGGGCTTCGACGAGGTGCTGGAGCGCCTGGACGACCTCACCGCCGTCAACGAGCACTTCGAGTTCTACTGGTTCCCGCACACCGACCGCTGCTCCACCAAGCGCAACAACCGCAGCCAGGGCCCGGCCGCCCCGCTGCCCCGGTTCAAGGAGTGGCTGGAGGACGACTTCCTCTCCAACACCGTCTGGGAGGGGGCCTGCCGGGTCGGCCGGCGCTTCCCCGGCTCGATCCCCTCGATCGCCTCGCTGGCCAGCCGGGCCTGGTCCGAGCGCAGCTTCACCGACACCGCGTACAAGGTGTTCACCAGCCCGCGCAAGGTCCGCTTCGTGGAGATGGAGTACGCGGTGCCGCGCGCGGCCGTCGGCGAGGTGCTGCGCGAGCTGAAGTCCCTGGTCGAGCGCTCCGACTGGAAGGTCGGCTTCCCGGTCGAGGTGCGCTTCGCCCCCGCCGACGACCTCTGGCTCTCCACCGCCTCCGGCCGGGACAGCGCCTACATCGCCGTCCACCTCTACCGGGGCACCGCCGACCAGGGCTACTTCACCGGCGTGGAACAGCTGATGACCGCCCATCAGGGACGGCCGCACTGGGGCAAGCTGCACACCCGCGACGCCGCGTACCTGGCCGGCGTCTACCCGCACTTCGGCGACTTCACCGCACTGCGCGACGAGGTCGACCCGCGGCGGCTGTTCGGCAACGACTACCTGCGCCGGGTGCTGGGCGACTAGGGCGTCGCCGCGTTGTTGCCGTCGGCCGGCGGCGGGGCCACCGGCGCCTTCGCCGGTTCGTTCGCCGGGGCGCTGTTCGGCGCCGTCGGCTGCGGGGTCGCTCCGCCGGTGGGCTTCCCGCCGCCCGCCGACGGGGAGGCGCCGGCCGACGGGGTCGCGGTCGGGCCGGCCGAGGGTGAGCCCGTTCCCGCGCCGGTGCTCGGCGTGTCGACCGGCTCCCGGCCCGGCCGGGTGGTCGACGGGGCGGAGGCGCCACCGGAGGGCGCGTTGTCCTGCCCCTGCTTCCCGTTCCCGCCCTGGGACGGCCGCTCCGGCGGGGCGTCCTGTTGCCGGGAGGACTTGGGCGCCACCGAGCCGCCGAAGGACGTGCCGTTGCCGGACTCGCCCTTGACCGTCGCCGACACCGGCTGCCCGGTGGCCAGTTCGAACACCACGATCGGCGTCATCGCCAGCACGAAGACCAGCCCGGACACCGCCGCGTACGTCTTCCAGCCCCACCGGCGACGCGCCCGGACCACCTGCGGCTCGTTCCACTCCGAGGTGATCACCGGCGGCTGCACCCGCGTCTCCGGCGGCTCGGACTCGACCGGCACCTGGCGCAGGGTGTTGGCGGCCTGGTTCGGCCCCCGGTCCACCGCCTCGCGCAGCTGCTCACCGGTCCGCTTGAAGATGTGCTGGAACACCGCGCCGCCGGTGGTGGCCCCGATGCTCACCACGGCGGCGCCCAGGATCGTGCCGTACACCCCCAGTTCGGAGGCCAGCAGCGCACCCACCACCGTGGCCAGCGCACTCGCCGCGACCTGAGCCACACTCAGATCGATGCGCCTGCGCTCCTCCTTGGCCTTGCCGCCCTCCTCGGCGGGGCTCCGCTCCGGCATCAACATCCCTCGGTCCCTACGGCTGTTCTTCGTACAAGGCTCTCCATCTTGCCCAAAGAAGGACACAAGGGACGAAAATGCGGTTCTCGGCGCCCGGATTGTGTGAAGATGATCACCGTCCGTCCGGCGGTGGTCCGCCATCGGGGGAGCACGCTCTTGAGATTCCCGTGAATCGCGGGAGACTTGAGCGGCGAGCCGCCCCTGTGGATGCCACGAATGGAGTACTGTTCGTAAAGCCCGAGCCTTGGGTCGACTTGTCGACTGCGCCCCCACCGGCAGCTTGACAAGGAGACACGGACCGGGCACGCACGGCGACGCCCGTCCCGGAACGTCGCGTTCACTGCGCGTGCGAGGACGGCCGGGACACCCAGGCGCGACGTCAACCGATGGCGTGGCAAAAAGGCAACCGTGCCACAGCGGCGTGCGCGGGCGTAAGCCCGACACGCCGGGGAACTCAGCAAGGTTGTGGCCAGTCGCGAGTGGGCAGGCCACACTCAGTACGGGAGCAGCGACGCAGGTGACGTCGGCAGGCACCACCCGGGAGGTAACCGTGCCCGAACTGCGGGTTGTGGCCGTCAGCAACGACGGCACACGGCTGGTGCTCAAGGCTGCCGACAGCACGGAGTACACCCTTCCCATCGACGAACGGCTGCGCGCCGCCATCCGTGGCGACCGGCCGCGCCTCGGCCAGATCGAGATCGAGGTCGAGAGCCACCTCCGCCCCCGGGACATCCAGGCGCGGATACGAGCCGGTGCCTCCGCGGAGGAGGTCGCCCAGGCCGCCGGGATCTCCGTCGACCGCGTCCGCCGCTTCGAGGGCCCGGTGCTCGCCGAGCGCGCCTTCATGGCCGAGCGCGCCCGCAAGACCGCCATCCGCCGCAACGGCGAGTCCCCCGGCCCGCAGCTCGGCGAGGCCGTCGCCGAGCGGCTCGCGCTGCGCGGCGCCGAGAAGGAGACCGAGCGCTGGGACTCCTGGCGGCGCGACGACGGCACCTGGGAGGTCATCCTCTCCTACCGGGCCGACGGCGAGGGCCGCAGCGCCTCCTGGACGTACGACCCGCCCCGGCGCCTGGTCCAGCCCAACGACGACGAGGCCCGCGCGCTGATCGGCGAGAACGTCGAGCGCGAGGAGGAGTCGGTCTTCCCGTTCATCCCGCGGATCGCCCGGCTCCCCCAGGACCGGCCGCCCCGCCCGATGATCGACCGGCCCTCGGCCGACCGCATCATGTCGTCCCGCGAGGTCCGCGAGTCGCGGGAGGCCACCGCCGACGCCCGGGACTCGCTGACCAGCCTGCTCGACGTGGTCCCCGCCTTCCGCGGCGACCTCGCCGTCGGCGCCCCCGCCCCGATCGAGCCGGTGCCCGCCGAGGTCGCCGAGGAGACCGAGGAGTCGGCCGCGGCGGCCGCCGCCCCGGCGGTCGGCGCGGGCTCGGCCTACGCCGACATCCTGATGCCGCGCGCCGTCGCCCCGCACCGCGAGCGCCTGGTCGGCACCACCGACCGGCAGGCCGAGGCGGACGGCGTCCGGCCCGGTCGCCGGGCCACCGTGCCCAGCTGGGACGAGATCGTCTTCGGCAGCCGGCGCAAGAAGCAGGAGTAGCGACGCCGAAGGGGCGGGAGGCCGGGCCTCCCGCCCCTTCGGCATGCCCGGGGAGATCAGCCCGGCTGGTCGGTGACCGCCACCGGGCGCGCCCCGTCGCTCGACCACTCGCTCCACGAGCCCGGGTACAGCGCGGCCGGCAGGCCCGCCACCTCCAGCGCCAGGACCTGGTGCGCCGCCGTCACGCCCGAACCGCAGTACACCGCCGTCTCCCGCTCCCCCGCGCCCAGCCCACGGAACCGGGCGGCCAGCTCGGCGGACGGCCGGAACCGGCCGTCCGGGCCCACGTTGTCGGCCGTCGGCGCCGAGACCGCGCCCGGGATGTGCCCGGCCCGCGGGTCCACCGGCTCGGTCTCGCCCCGGTAGCGCTCCCCGGACCGGGCGTCCAGCAGCAGGCCGCGGCGGGCCCAGGCCGCGGCGCCGTCCCCGTCCACCGTCGGCAGCTGCCCCGGCACCGGCTTGAAGTCGCCCTCGCCGGACTCCGGCAGCTCGGCCGTCACCGGCAGCCCGGCCGCCTGCCAGGCCGCGAAGCCGCCGTCCAGCACCCGGACGTCCCGGTGCCCGGCCCAGCGCAGCAGCCACCAGGCCCGGGCCGCGGCCATCGAGGCCGCGCCGTCGTACACCACGACCGGGCGCCCCGCGCTCACCCCGAAGCGGCGCATCGCCGCGCCGAACTCCTCCGGGTCCGGCAGCGGGTGGCGCCCGCCCCGGCCGGGGGCGCCGGGCGGGGCCGCCAGGTCCCGGTCCAGCTCCACGAAGTGGGCGCCGGGCAGGTGGCCGGCCCGGTACTCCTCGGCCGCGGTCGGGCCGCCCGGCGCGGCACCGACCAGCTGGTAGCGCACGTCCAGCAGCACCGGCGGCAGCGCGGAGGCCAGCGCCTCCCGCAGCCCGGCCGCGGAGATCAGCGGGGAACCGTCGTTGTAGGTGGTGGTCATGGCGGCCATTGTCGCGCAGCGCCGCCCCGACGGCGGGTGATCGGGATTCCCGCCGCCCCCGGACCCGGCGGAATCCGACGCGAATCCGGCGGGAATCCGCGGGACACGCCCGACCCGTCGCTCTTTGTGGGGTCTTTGCCGGACTTTCCGCGCGGCCCGAGGGTTGGGCGCCCGCCAGGGTGGAAGCATCACCCTCGCGCGCGAGGATTTCCGTGCGCCAACCACCCATGAGGAGGCCCGCATTGCCCGCGGTGGAACTCCGACTGGCCCAGGGCACGCCCTGCTGGGTCAGCCTGCTGACCGACGACCTGCCCGGCGCCCGCGCCTTCTACGGCGCCCTGCTCGGCTGGACGTACACGCCCGGGCCCGGCCAGCTCGGCGACTACGTCCGGGCCGAGCTCGACGGGGCACCGGTGGCCGGCCTCGGCGTCTCCACCGCCACCGGCTTCCCGGTGCAGTGGACCACCTACTTCGCCGTGGACGACGCCGACCGCACCGCCCAACTGGTGCGCGAGTGCGGCGGAACCGTCGCCGTCGGGCCGCTCCAGGCCGAGCGCGCCGGACGGATGGCCATCGCCGCCGACGTCTCCGGCGCGGTCTTCGGCCTCTGGCAGGGTGAGGAGCACCTCGGCCGGGAGGCCGGCCGCGAACCGGGCGCCCCGGCCTGGGCCGAACTGCTCACCCCCGACGCGGAGGGCGCCGCCGGCTTCTACTCCACCGTCCTCGACCGCCCGGTCCGCTCCGGCCCGGAGGAGACCGCGCTGCTGGTGGACGGCCGGCCGGTCGCCGGCATCCGGCACCGCGCCGAGCTGCGCGGCCACCCGCCGCGCTGGCGCACCCACTTCGTGGTCCGCGACGCCGAACTGACCGCCCGGCACACCCTCGGACTCGGCGGCCGGGTCCTGGTCGAACCGCACGACACCGCCCGCGGCCGCGCCGCCCGGCTGGCCGACCCGCAGGGCGGGCACTTCTCCGTCCTGGAGGTGCTTCCCTAGGGCCCCGGCTCTCAGGCCTGCTGCTCCTCGAAGGGCAGCACGTCCGGGGAGAGCACCGAGGCGTGCGCCGTCGCGGCGGTCAGCCGGCGGCGGTGGTGGCGGCGGCACAGCACCTCGTAGCCGACCTCGTCCCGGTCCACCGAGATGTCGCCGATCACCACCTGGGCGCCCTCGACGACCATCACCCCGCCGACCGTCCGGGCGTTGTGGGTGGCCCGCGCACCGCACCAGCAGAGCGCCTCGACCTGGAGCACCTCCACCCGGTCGGCCAGCTCGATCAGCCGCTGCGAGCCCGGGAACAGCCGGGTGCGGAAGTCCGTGGTGATCCCGAAGGTGTAGACGTCGATGTCGAGTTCGTCCACCACCCGGGCCAGCTGGTCGACCTGCTCGGCGGCGAAGAACTGGGCCTCGTCGCAGATCAGGTAGTCCACCCGGCCGCCGGCCGACAGCCGGTGCACCACGTGCGCGTGGAAGTCGAAGTCGTCCGTCACCTCGACCGCGTCGGCGCGCAGGCCCAGCCGGCTGGAGATCGTCGCCGCGCCCGCCCGGTCGTTGCGGGTGAGGATCACGCCCTGCCGGCCGCGCGCGGTGTGGTTGTGGTCCATCTGCAGCGCCAGCGTCGACTTGCCGCAGTCCATCGTGCCCGAGAAGAACACCAGTTCAGCCATGGGTGGAGCAAGGGCCTTTCACATCAAGGGAATTCGGGCGCAGAAGAGTCGATCGAGCGGCTCAGCCGCGGACTTCGAGCAGCGGCACGAACTGCTCGACCGGGGTCATCGAACCGTGCAGACCGATCATCGCGGACTCGCCGGGCTCGTTGCGGGAGGCGGTGATCGCGATGTCGTCGCGCGCCGCGGCGACCACGTCGCCGATCCGCGCGTACACCCGCTCGTCCACGGCCGGGCCGAACCAGCCCGCCGCGATCGCCTGGTCCCGGGTGGCCACCCACATCCGGTCGCCCAGCACCTCGCTCCAGACCGCGTGCACGTCGGCCGCGGCCCCCGGCACCGCGTACACGTGCCGGGCCCGGCCCTCGCCGCCGAGCAGGGCGACGCCGGCGCCCAGCTCCCAGTCCTCGTCGAAGTCGATCCGGTCCTCCGGGGCGATGTCGATCATGCCGTGGTCGGCCGTCACGTACATCGCCGAACGCGGCGGCAGCTGCGCGGCCAGCCGGCGGGCCAGCCGGTCCACCGCGTCCAGCGTCATCCGCCACTCGTCCGAGTCCACGCCGAAGCGGTGGCCCGCGCCGTCCAGCTCGCTGACGTACGTGTACACCAGCGCCCGGTCGTGCTCGGCCAGCCAGGAGGCCGCCAGGTCCATCCGCTCCTCGCCCGTGGTGCGGCCGAGGAAGGTGCCGCCGGACAGCGCCACCCTGGTCAGCGGGGTCTGGGCGAACAGCGGGGAGGAGACCTGCGCGGTCGCCACCCCGGCCTGGTGGGTGCGCTCGAAGACCGTCGGGTACGGCTGCCAGGCGTGCGGCTCGGTCGGCGGCTGCCAGCGCAGCTGGTTCATCAGGTAGCCGGCGCCCGGCACCGCCACCGTGTACCCGGCCAGGCCGTGCAGGCCCGGCGGCGTACCGGTGCCGACCGAGGCCAGCGAGGTCGCCGTGGTGGACGGGAAGCCTGCGGTCAGCGGACGGCCGCTGCCCCCCATCGAGCTCCCGGCCAGCGAGGACAGGAACGGCGCGTACTCGGGGTGGCGCAGCAGCAGCTCCCAGCCCAGGCCGTCCACCAGGAACACCACCACCCGGTCCGCCGGGGCGATCGGGAGCGTCGCGGTGAACCCGGGGACGCCCAGCCCCGCCGCCACCGAGGGCAGCAGGTCGCACAGCGAACCACTGCCGTACGGGGGCGCGGGGGCCGTGGCCGGGTCAAGGATCTCGAAGGCGTCGTAGCCGTCGGCAGGAACGAAGGACATGGAACCGGATTCGTAGCGGTGCGGTCGGTCGGAAGCGGCGGAACTCAGACCCGCGGGCCGGTGCTGATCGTCGCGTCGGACAGCGCCCGGGCGAACACCAGCGCCTGGGACACCGTCTCCGGGCCGTCGCCGGCCTCGCTCACCCGCAGGGAGAGGTCGTCGGCCGTGGCCGAGCCGGTGTAGCCGTGGTCGGCCTCGCAGTTCGGGTCCGAGCAGCCGGCCGGCTCCAGGTCCAGGCGCTGCACCGCGCCCCAGCCGATCGTCAGCACCACCTCGCGCGGCAGGGTGCCCGGGGTGTACGTCTCCGGGTTCGCCACCATCCGGCTCACCACCACCGAACCGATCCGGTCCAGCCGGACGCTCTCCGTCGAGGTCGTCGCGAACGGCACCGCCGGGCTGCCCTCGGCCCCGGACTGCTCGTCCGTGTGGCTCACCACGAACCGGGTCGGGGTGAGGACCAGCACCGTGACGTGCCGGCGCACCTCGTTGGCGTCGAAGGTCGTCTCCTGGTGCACCAGGTAGGAGCTGATCGGCTCCGGGCCCACCGCGGACTCGACCGCCTCGGACACCAGGGCCGGGTAGTAGCCGCTGCGCTCGATAGCCGAGCGCAGGTCCTGAGTGGTGGTGGTACCGGTCTTCGCCATATCTCCATCCTGGCATGGTCCGCCGACGAAGCGGGCGGCACGGCGCCGAGCTTCGGACAACAGCGCCCGGGCAGGGCGCAACCAAGGAAGGTTACAGCGTGCTCATCGCGCGCGGGCCCAGATCGCTGCGGACCGGCAGCGGCGCCACCCGCACCCGCGCCCCCAGGATCGCCAGTCCGTGCGGGGCCATGACCACCGGTTCGAGATCCACCGAGGCGATCTCCGGCACGTCGTCCACCAGCTGCGACACCCGTAGCAGCAGTTCCTCCAGCGCGTCGGTGTCCACCGACTCGGCGCCGCGCCAGCCGAACAGCAGCGGCGCCGCCCGCACCTCCCGGATCAGCCCGGCGACGTCCTGGTCGGTGGCCGGAACCAGTCGGTGCGCGGTGTCGCCCAGCAGTTCGGCCGGGGCGCCGGCCAGGCCGAAGGAGAGGATCGCGCCGACCGCCGGGTCCACCGTGGCGGCGATCACGGTGTCCACGCCGCGCGGCGCCATCCGCTGGACCACCAGCTCGGCCTGCGCGGCGCCGCCGAGCAGCGCGTCCAGCTCGCGGTGGGCGCGGCGCAGGCCCGCCTCGTCGGTCAGGTCCAGCCGGACGCTGCCCAGGTCGGGGCGGTGGCGCAGGTGCGGGGCGGTCGCCTTGAGGGCCACCGGGTAGCCGAGCGCCGCGGCGGCCGCGACGGCGGCCTCCTCGTCCGGGGCCGGCCGCACCGGCGAGACGTCGATCCCGTAGCGGGCCAGCAGCTCCTGTGCCTCGGCCTCGGACAGGGTGATCCGGGCACCACCGGGCTGGGTGCGTGCGGCGACGGCGGCCCGGGTGCTCAGCGCCGCCTCCACCAGCCGGCGGGCGCCGGGCTCGTCGATCCGGTCCAGCTCGGGGACGCGCGCCGTCTCCTCCGCCGCGGCCGTGCGGCGGCGCCACTGCGCGTAGTGCACGGCGTGGGCGAGGGCGTGCACGGCCCGCTCGGGCGCCGCGTACGCGGGGATGCCGCCGGGGCGCAGCCGGACCGGCAGGTCGGTCAGCGCCAGGTGGGTGAGCAGCAGCGGCTTGCCCAGCTCCCGGGCGCGGCCACCGGCTTCGAGCAGCGCGGCGGCGATCTCCGGGTCGTCCGAGCCCATCGCGGGGTCGTCCTCGCCGGTCAGCCGGCCGCCCATGAAGGCGTGGGCGGAGGTGCCGATCGGCGGGATGGCGACGGCGATCACCGCGTCCACGGCCGGGTCGGCGAGCGCGACGTCCAGGGCGATCCGGAAGTTCTCGCCGGTCGCGGCGGTGGTGAGGTCGACGGGCGTGCACGGGCGCAGGCCGGCGCTCAGCAGGGCGTCGTAGGTGAGCAGGCCGAGCGAGTCGGAGTTGCCGACCACCGCGACCCGGTTCCCCGGCGGCAGCGGCTGCTGGGCCAGCAGCTCGCCGGTGTCGTACAGCTCGGTGATGGTCGACACCCGGATGACGCCCGCCTGCTCGAACAGCGCGTCCACGGTGGCGTCGCGCAGGCCGGTGGCGGTGGCGGGGACGGCGTGGCCGGGCGGCAGGCTGCCGGTGTGCCGGGCGCCCTTGACCACCACGACCGGCTTGACGGCGGCCAGCCGGCGGGCGATCCGGGTGAACTTGCGCGGGTTGCCGAAGGACTCCAGGTACAGCAGCACCACCTGGGTGGCCTCGTCCTCGGCCCAGTACTGGAGGAAGTCGTTGCCGGAGACGTCGGACCGGTTGCCGACCGAGGCGAAGGAGGAGACGCCGAGGCCGCGCTTGTGGGAGGCCTCCAGCAGGGCCACGCCGATCGCACCGGACTGGCAGAAGATCCCGAAGCCGCCGCGGCCGGGCAGGCGCGGGGCGAGCGAGGCGTTCAGCGGGCGCCCGGGGTCGGTGTTGATCAGGCCGAAGGCGTTCGGGCCGATCACCCGCATGCCGGCCGCGCGGGCCTGGCGGACCAGCGCGCGCTGCCGGTCCCGGCCCTCCGGACCGGTCTCCGCGTAGCCGGCGGTGACCACCACCAGGCCCTGCACCCCGTGGGCGCCGCACTCGGCGACGGCGGCCGGGACAGCGCCCTCGGGGACGGCGATCACCGCGAGGTCCACCGGCCCGGGAATGTCCAGAATCGAACGGTGGACCGGGACGCCGTCCAGCTCGGTGCCGGGCGCGGCGTTGCGGTTCACGGCGTACACCGGGCGGTCGGCCGGGGCCTCGTCCCCCAGCAGGTCGCGCAGGATGGCACGGCCGACGGTCTGCGGGGTGCGGGAGACCCCGATCACCGCCACCGAGCGCGGGGTGAGCAGGCGCTGCACCGAGCGCGCCTCGGCGCGGTGCTCGCGGGCGCGCATCACGGCGAGCGAGCGGTCGGTCTGCTCCAGGTCGAACTCCAGGTGCACCACGCCGTCGGCGAAGCTGCGGTGCTGGGTGTAGCCGGCGTCGGTGAAGACCTTCACCATCTTCCGGTTCTCCGGCAGCACTTCGGCCTGGAAGCGGCGGATGCCGCGCTCCTGCGCGACCGCCGCGATGTGCTCCAGCAGGGCGGAGGCCACGCCGCGGCCCTGGTGGGCGTCCTGCACCAGGAAGGCCACCTCGGCGTCGGTGCCGGTCTCGGAGGGGCGGCCCTCGGCGTCGATCCGGTCGTACCGGACGGTGGCGATGAAGCGGTCGCGGACCACCACCGCGAGGCCCACCCGGTTCACGAAGTCGTGGTGGGTGAAGCGGCGGACGTCCTTGTCGGAGAGCCGCGGATAGGGGGCGAAGAACCGGAAGTACTTGGACTGGTCCGACACCTGCCCGTAGAACTCCACGAGCCGTCCGGCGTCGTCGGGGGTGATCGGCCGGATCCGGGCCGTACCTCCGTCACGCAGCAGGATGTCCGCTTCCCAGTGCTGCGGATAGTCGGGTTGCGCGGGGTTCGCCACCGCGGGGTCTTCCACATTCGTCAGGTTATCCGGCGGCGAGCCGAATGGCGCCGGGCGCGTGCTCACGGCAGGGTGGACAGGGCCGTCGACCGGGGTTTATGCCCCGAAAAGAAACAATCACAAGTCCTGAACGCTGCGGTTCCCAGGGGCCGCCTGCGTGCAACACTGGTCTAGACAACATGGCCGTTTCCCCCCGCTCACCGAGCACGGCCGTGACCAGCTTCACCGGAAAGGCACGTCTCATGGCTGAGCGCCGCGTCACCATCGGTTGGGCCGAGGGCCTGCACGCCCGTCCCGCCTCCGTCTTCGTCCGGGCCGTCACGGCCACCGGCGTGCCGATCACCATCGCCAAGCCGGGCGGCAACCCGGTCAACGCCGCCTCCATGCTCGGCCTCCTCGGCCTGGGCGCCCAGGGCGGCGACGAGGTCATCCTCGCCTCCGACGCCGAGAACGCCGACGACGCGCTCGACCGCCTCGCCAAGCTCGTCTCCGAGGGCCTCGACGAGCTCCCCGCCGCGGCCTGAGCCTCGCAGCACGCACCCGATCGGGGTGCCGCCGGATTCCGGCGGCACCCCGATCGGCTTTCCGGCCGCCGTGCTCCGGCCGGCCTGGTCAGCCCTTGACGCAGACGACCTGCTTGAGGTGCGCGACCACCTCGACGAGGTCCTTCTGCTGCTCGATGACCTTCTCGATGTTCTTGTAGGCGCCCGGGATCTCGTCCACCACGCCGCCGTCCTTGCGGCACTCCACGCCCTTGGTCTGCTCGACCAGGTCCTGGGTGGTGAACCGCTTCTTCGCGGCGTTGCGGCTCATCTTGCGGCCGGCGCCGTGCGAGGCCGAGTTGAACGACGACGCGTTGCCCAGGCCGCGGACGATGTAGGAACCTGTCCCCATCGAGCCGGGGATGATCCCGAGATCGCCGGAGCCGGCCCGGATCGCGCCCTTGCGGGTCACCAGCAGGTCGACGCCGTCGTACCGCTCCTCCGACACGTAGTTGTGGTGGCAGCTGATGACCTCGTCGAAGGTCACCCCGGCCTTGGTGAACTCCCGACGGACGACGTCCTGGAAGAGCGCCATCATCAGCGCGCGGTTGAGCTTCGCGTACTCCTGGGCCCAGAACAGGTCCTGCCGGTAGGCACCCATCTCCGGGGTCTTCGCGAGGAAGACGGCCAGGTCCTGGTCGATCAGGCCCTGGTTGTGCGGCAGCGAGCGGGCGACGCCCATGTGGTGCTCGGCCAGCTCCTTGCCGATGTTGCGCGATCCGGAGTGCAGCATCAGCCAGACCGCGTCAGTCGTATCAACGCACAGTTCTATGAAGTGATTTCCTCCGCCGAGCGTCGCCATCTGCTGCATCGCCCGCTCGCGCCGCCACTTGACGTCCTCCGCGATGCCGTCGAAGCGCTGCCAGAAGTCGTCCCAGCCCGCCGTGCGGAAGCCGTGCAGCTTGGACGGGTCCACCGGGTCGGTGTGCAGGCCGCGGCCGACCGGGATGGCCCGCTCGATCTCGCGGCGCAGGCCGGAGAGGTCGTCCGGGAGGTCCTCGGCGGTGAGCGAGGTCTTCACCGCGCTCATCCCGCAGCCGATGTCGACGCCGACGGCCGCCGGGCAGACCGCGTCCTTCATGGCGATGACGGAGCCGACCGTCGCGCCCTTGCCCAGGTGGACGTCGGGCATCACGGCGAGGCCGTGCAGCCAGGGCAGGGAGCTGATGTTGCGCAGCTGCTGGAGGGCCTGGCCCTCGACGGTGGCCGGGTCGGTCCACATCCGGATCGGGACGCGGACGCCGGGTACCTCGGTGTACGACATGGGTGAACGACCTCCAGGGGTCGGGTGGTTCGGGGAAGGTGGTGCCGCGCGAGGAATCCCGGCGCGGCTCGGGGAAGTTCAGGGGGGTGGGGCTCAGGCGCCCGGGGCGACGGTGCAGGGGGAATACGGCCTCGGGGAGCGTCGTATGGCTTGCTCGACCCGCATGGTGACCGCCTCCCTTCCTTCGTCGCAGTTCGCACGTGCTGTGCGTCGGGGAACATCTATCCACGGAACGGGCGCGGCCCGCAACGGATTTAAAAACGCGTCCGGCCCGGCGGAGCGGATGCTCCACCGGGCCGGAGGGTGTTCCGGGAGGGGCCGTCAGCTGACGACGGTGACCTCGCCGATGCCGAGCGCCCGCACGTCGTCGGCGATCACGGCGGCGTCGCCGACCAGGACGGTGACCAGGCGGTCCGGCGGGAAGGCCGCGACGACCGCCTCGGTGGCGGCGGCGGTGGGCAGTTCGGCGAGCTGCCGGTAGACCTCGGCCTGGTAGTCGTCCGGCAGGTACTGCTCGACCTGGTCGGCCAGGGTGCCGGCGACCGAGCCCGCGGTCTCGTACTTCAGCGGGGCGACGCCGACCAGGAACTGCACGGCCTCGTCGCGCTCGGCGTCGGTGAGGCCCTCGGCGGCGAGGGTGCGCAGGATGACCCAGGTGTCGGCCAGCGCGGGGGCGGTGGAGGCGGTGTCCACCGAGCCGCTGATGGCGAGCATGGCGCGCCCGCTGCCGTCCGCGGCCGAGCGCAGCGGCTGGGCGAAGGCGCGCACGCCGTAGGTGTAGCCCTTCTCCTCGCGCAGGACGCGGTCCAGGCGGGAGGTGAGGGTGCCACCGAGGCAGTAGGTGCCGAGGGTCTGGGCGGCCCAGACCGGGTCGTGGCGGTCGGGTCCGATCCGGCCGATGAGCAGCTGGGTCTGGACGGAGCCGGGGCGGTCCACGATGACGACGCGGCCGTGGTCGTCGCCGGTGACCGGGGCGTGGACGGACGGCTCGGCGGCCGTTCCGGTCCAGGTGCCGAGGGTGCTCTCCAGCAGCGCGGGCAGGTCGACGCCGGTGAGGTCGCCGACCACCACGACGGTGCTGGTCGCGGGGCGCACGTGGCCGTCGTAGAAGGCCTTGACGGCGGCGCGGTCGATCGACTTGACGGTGTCGGCGGTGCCGGCGCGGGGCCGGGAGAGCCGGTCGGCGGCGTCGAAGAGCTCGGCGTACAGGGCCTTGGCGGCGCGCCGGGCGGGGTTGGCCTGCTCGTGGACGATCTCGTCCAGGCGGTTGGCGACCAGCCGCTCGATCTCCGCCTCGGGCAGGGCCGGGGCGCGCAGGGCGTCGGCGAGCAGGGACAGGCCGCGCTGGAGCCGGGAGGCGGGGACCTCCAGGGAGATCCGGATGCACGGGTGGTCGGCGTGCGTGTCGAGGGTGGCGCCGGCGCGCTCCAGCTCGGCGGCGTACTCCTCGGCGCTGAGGGTGTCGGTGCCCTCGCTGAAGGCGCGGGCGAGGATGCCGGCGACGCCGTCGAGGCCCTCGGGCTCGGCGGCGAGCGGTACGTCGAGCAGGACCTCGACGGCGACCAGCTGCTGGCCGGGCCGGTGGCAGTGCAGGACGGTGATGCCGTTGCCGAGGGCGGCCCGCTCGGGGGCGGGGAAGTCCCAGGGGCTGGGCGTGCCCGGCCGGGGCTGCGGGTGGAAGGTCATGGCGGGGACGTAGTCGGTGCTCATACGGCGGCACCCTCCTCTTCGGAAGCGGCGTCGGAGTCGGCGTCGGTCTCGGCGGCGGCGGTCGGCTCGTAGGCGAGGACGGCCCGGTTGTCGGGGTGGAGCCGGGCCTTGGCGATGGCCTGGACCTCCTCGGCGGTGACGTCGAGGACCTTGGGGAGGGCGTCGTTGAGCAGCTCCGGGTCGCCGAACAGGACGGCGTAGCGGCACAGTTCGTCGGCCCGGCCGGCGACGGTGGTGAGCCGGTCGAGCCACTCGCGCTCGATCTGGGCCTGGGCGCGTTCGAGCTCCTCGGCGGTGGGGCCCTCGGCGGCGAAGCGGGCGAGCTCCTCGTCGACGGCGGTGCCGATCTGCTCGATGGTGGCGTCGCCGGAGGTCTTGACGTCGAGCCAGCCGAGGCTGGGGGCGCCGGCCAGCCGCAGCAGGCCGAAGCCGGCGGCGACGGCGGTGCGGTCGCGGCGGACCAGCCGGTTGTAGAGGCGGCTGGACTCGCCGCTGCCGAGGATGGTGAGGGCGAGGTCGGCGGCGTCGGCCTCGCGGGTGCCGTCGTGCGGGAGGCGGTAGGCGGCCATCAGGGCGCGGGAGGGGACGTCCTCGTGGACGTCCTCGCGGATCTCGCGGCCGATCGTCTCGGGGAGCTCGCCCGAGCGCGGGGGCTGCTTGCCGTCGTGCGCGGGGATGGAGCCGAAGTACTTCTCGACCCAGGCGACGGTCTGCTCGGGGTCGATGTCGCCGACGATCGAGAGGACCGCGTTGTTGGGCGCGTAGTACGTCCGGAAGAACGTGCGGGCGTCCTCCAGGGTGGCCGCGTCGAGGTCGGCCATGGAGCCGATCGGGGTGTGGTGGTACGGGTGGCCGTCGGGGAAGGAGAGCGCGGTGAGCTTCTCGAAGGCGGTGCCGTACGGGACGTTGTCGTAGCGCTGGCGGCGCTCGTTCTTGACGACGTCGCGCTGGTTCTCCATGGACGTCTCGTCGAGCGCGGCGAGCAGCGAGCCCATCCGGTCGGCCTCCAGCCAGAGCGCGAGCTCCAGCTGGTGGGCGGGCATGGTCTCGAAGTAGTTGGTGCGCTCGAAGCTGGTGGTGCCGTTGAGCGAGCCGCCGGCGCCCTGGACGAGCTCGAAGTGCCCGTTGTTGGTGACGTTGGCCGAGCCCTGGAACATCAGGTGCTCGAAGAGGTGGGCGAGGCCGGTGCGGCCCTTGACCTCGTGCCGGGAGCCCACGTCGTACCAGAGGCAGACGGCGGCGACCGGGGTCAGGTGGTCCTCGGAGAGGACTACGCGCAGGCCGTTGGCCAGGCGGTGCTCGGTGATGGCGATGCCTCGGCTGGAGGCGGGGGCCGGGTTGGCCATGCGCTCGGGTCCTTCCCGTCGTCGATGTCGGGGGTTCGTGTGGCGTCCCCCATTGTGGTGCAACGTGCGGGAGCCGTGTTCGTGTCCGCGCGGACGGGGCCGTTCGCCAGGGGCGGAAGAGGGCCGCTGACCGGGAGTGTCGGCCCGAGGGTCCACAATGGGGGCGCCGCGCCCTGTCGACGGCGCCCGGTTGACGGGTCCGGCGGCGGGACGGTGCGGAGACGAGCGACGACCGCCCCCCGGCGTTCGGCGACCGACCGAGACACAGCCAGCGACACGTAAGGGAGCCCCGCCGCGATGGCCCGCCGCAGTTCGCAGACCCCGCCGCCCGGAGACTTCGAGGAGCGGATCCTCGACGTCGACGTCGTGGACGAGATGCAGGGCTCCTTCCTGGAGTACGCCTACTCGGTGATCTACTCGCGTGCACTGCCCGACGCGCGGGACGGCCTGAAGCCGGTGCACCGCCGGATCCTGTACCAGGCCAACGAGATGGGCCTGCGCCCGGAGCGCGCGCACGTGAAGTGCGCCCGCGTGGTGGGCGAGGTGATGGGCCGGCTGCACCCGCACGGCGACCAGTCGATCTACGACTCGGTGGTGCGCATGGCGCAGCCGTTCTCGATGCGGCTGCCGCTGATCGACGGGCACGGCAACTTCGGTTCGCTGGGCAACGACGACCCGCCGGCCGCGATGCGCTACACCGAGTCGCGGCTGACGGCCGCCTCGATGGCGATGGTGGAGTCGATCCACGAGGACACCGTCGACTTCGGCCCCAACTACGACGGCAGCGAGCAGGAGCCGCTGGCGCTGCCGGCTGCGTTCCCCAACCTGCTGGTGAACGGCGCGACGGGCATCGCGGTCGGCATGGCGACGAACATGCCGCCGCACAACCTGTCCGAGGTGGTGGCCGCGGCCCGGCACCTGATCAAGCACCCGAACGCGGACCTGGACACGCTGATGCGGTTCGTGCCCGGTCCTGACCTGCCGACCGGCGGGCGGATCGTGGGCCTGTCGGGCATCCGGGACGCGTACGAGTCGGGCCGCGGCACGTTCAAGATCCGGGCGACGACGACGGTGGAGGCGGTGACGGCCCGCCGCAAGGGCATCGTGGTCACCGAGCTGCCGTACAACGTCGGCCCGGAGAAGGTCATCTCGAAGATCAAGGACCTGGTCAACGCGAAGAAGCTCCAGGGCATCGCGGACGTCAAGGACCTGACCGACCGCGAGCACGGGCTGCGGCTGGTCATCGAGGTGAAGAACGGCTTCGTGCCGGAGGCGCTGCTGGAGCAGCTGTACAAGCTGACGCCGCTGGAGGAGACCTTCGGCATCAACAACGTGGCGCTGGTGGACGGGCAGCCGCTGACGCTGGGGCTCAAGGAGCTGCTGGAGGTCTACGTCGACCACCGCTTCACCGTGGTGCGCCGGCGCAGCGACTTCCGCCGCCGCAAGCGCGAGGAGCGGCTGCACCTGGTCGAGGGCCTGCTGGTGGCGCTGCTCGACATCGACGAGGTCATCGCGATCATCCGGTCGAGTGACAACGCCCAGCAGGCGAAGGAACGCCTGATGGAGCACTTCTCGCTGTCGGAGACGCAGACCGCGTACATCCTGGACACCCCGCTGCGGCGGCTGACCCGCTTCGACCGGGTCGAGCTGGAGCAGGAGAAGGAGAAGCTGACCTCCGAGATCGCGGACCTGACCGAGATCCTGGAGTCGGACACCAAGCTGCGCAGCGTGGTGTCGTCCGAACTGGGCGCGGTGTCCAAGCAGTTCGGCACCGAGCGGCGCACGGTGCTGCTGGAGGCGGGGGCGGTGCCCTCGGCCGCGCTGGCCGTGCCGCTGGAGGTCGCGGACGACCCGTGCCGGGTGCTGCTGTCGTCGACGGGCCTGCTGGCGCGGACGGCGGACGGCGAGCCGTTCGAGGAGTCGGAGAAGCGGGCGAAGCACGACGTGATCGTCTCGGCGGTGCACGCGACGGCCCGGGCGGACGTCGGCGTGGTCACGTCCGCGGGCCGGGTGCTGCGACTGCCGGTGATCGACCTCCCGGCGCTGCCGCCGACACCGTCGCCGACGCTGGCGGGCGGGGCCGCGGTGGGCGAGTTCCTGCGGCTGGAGGACGGGGAGCGGGCGCTGGCGCTGACCACCCTGGACGAGTCCTCGCCGGGGCTGGCGCTGGGCACGCTGCAGGGCGTGGTGAAGCGGGTGGTGCCGGAGTGGCCGGCGAACAAGGACGAGTTCGAGGTGATCGCCCTCAAGGAGGGCGACGAGCTGGTGGGCGCGGTCGAACTGCGCACCGGCGAGGAGGACCTGGTCTTCATCGCCTCCGACGCCCAGCTGCTGCGCTACCCCGCGGGCCAGGTGCGTCCGCAGGGCCGCCCGGCGGGCGGCATGGCGGGCATCAAGCTGTCGGACGGCACGCGGGTGCTGTCCTTCACAGCGGTGGACCCGGCGGCGGACGCGGTGGTGGTCTCGGTGGCCACGGCCACGGGCACGCTCTCCGACGGCGAGCAGACCAGCTGGAAGGTCACCCCGTTCGAGCAGTACCCGCGCAAGGGCCGCGCCACCGGCGGCGTGCGCTGCCAGCGCTTCCTGCGCGGCGAGGACGCCCTGGCCTTCGCCTGGGCCGGTGCCGCCCCGGCCCGCGCCGCCACCGCCAAGGGCGCCCCGGTCGACCTGCCCGAGCGCGACCCGCGCCGCGACGGCTCCGGCACCCCGGTCACCACCCCGATCGCGGTGGTCGCCGGCCCGGCGTAACGGCTCCCGCCCGAGCGGAGGGGCACCGGACATCGTCCGGTGCCCCTCCGCTTTTTCGTACCCGCCCGGCCGGGGATACGGAACGGTGATCACCATTTCCCGGCCATGGCCTGAACTTTGCCCTCCCATGGGTTAGGTTCACCGAACAGGTGTGCTCGACACCTCGTCACCGGCCTTGGGGGGCACGGCAGTTGGCTGAAGAATTCAAGATCGACATGGGCCGGATGAGCACGGTGTCCAAACAACTCGACGAATGCGGCACCCGCATGGGGGCGGTCGCCAAGAGCCTCGAGAACCTCGGCAAGGGAAAGCAGTTGGGCACCGCACGGCTCGACGCGGCGTGCAAGGGCTTCGAGGACCACTGGCACGGCGGCATCGGCCGGATGGCCAAGCTCGCCCACGGCCTGCGCGAGGGCCTGGACGCGACGCTCAAGAACTACGGGGAGAACGAGCAGGGCACGGCCAAGGGATTCGGCGCGACCTGAGCCGACCAACAGGGGGACTGACTTTCCACCATGAGTGACAAGAACTGGCCGGGCCTCGGCTTCTGCCCGGCCCCGGGGGACCTTCCGGCCATCGCCAAGATGTACGCGGACGTCGACGCCGTCGCCCGCGAACTGGAGGAACTGCGCCACACCCTCGCCGACCTCGGCTCCGACGGCAGCGCCTGGCAGGGCGAGGCGGCCCGCAACTTCGCGGGAAAACTGGGCGAACTGCCCAAGTACCTCACCCAGGGCCACGATTCGATGGCCGCCTGCTCCCGGGCCCTCAAGGCCTGGCACACCCAGCTCACCGGCCTGCTCGCCAACGGCCGGACGATGGAGGCCCAGGCCGTCGAACTGCGCTCCCGGCTGGGTGACATGAACGTCCAGTGCGACGCCGCGGGCAAGGCCCTCGACGCCTCCGCGCAGTCCACCGACGCGGCGGCCCAGTCGAAGGCCAAGGCCGACTTCGAGGCCAAACTCCAGGCCCAGCAGCAGCTCGCGCACCAGCTCGACGAAGTGGTCGCGAACGGCCACAAGCAGCTCGCCGACCACAAGAACAAGGCCGAGGCGGCCGCCAAGGCGATCATGGAGGCGTCCCGGCACCACCCGCCGGACCCGAGCTTCTTCAAGCGGATGCTGGACAAGGTGGAGCACGCCTGGCAGAAGTCGCTGGACTTCCTCGCCGAGCACGCGGACGACTTGTCCAAGATCTCAGCCGTGCTGGCGATCGCCGCACTGGCGGTCCCCGTGGCGGGCCCACTGCTGGGCGCCGCGGCCATGCTGACCAGCGCGGCCGCGATGGCCGGGCACGGCATCGCCAAGTCCCGGGGCCAGGACGTCTCCTGGCTGAAGATCGGACTGGACGGACTCGGGGTGATCCCGGGTGTCGGCGCCATCAAGGGCTTCGCCACCGCCGGGAAGTCGATCACGAAGGTCCAGGGCGTCGGTGTCGTCAACAAGGTGATCCGGGCCCCGATCCGGAACGTCAGGACCTCGGTGGCGGCCGAGGGGGCCGGCGCCGCCGAACGCACCTCGGCCGCCGGCGCGGGCCTGTTCGAGAAGACCATGAACCCGATATCGACCAAGCTCATCGTCGGCGGGCTCAAGAAGGCGGGCGTCGCAGTGGACCCCCGCACGGTCACGATCACGAACAAGGCGAACGGGCTCGCCTACGGTTTCTACCAGGACGGCGAGAAGGAGAAGGCCCGGGCATCCCACGTCGAGGCCCCGGGACCGCTTCCGAAGCCCGCGTACCGACCGGCGTCCGCTCCGTTCCTGAACGCCGTCGGCTGAGAGGACAGGCGCATGGTCAAGGACCTCTACGTGACCCTTCCCGTCTCGGGCGGGCAGCTCGTTTCCGTGCCCGAGGTAGCCGAAGCGGCACGGCGGGCCGAGGCACTCTACGGTGTCACTCTGCTGAACGACGATGTGGCCCGCAATGTGGTGATCAGACACATGCGGCTACGGAATCGGCTGGACTCCTTCGACGAACTGGCGCTGCTGCTCATCATCATGGGCGTAGCAGCTTCCTGGATCACCGGCAATTGGGCAGCAGTGATCCTTGGGGTTCCGGCCGGAATCGCACTCTGGATATGGGGCGCGAACCGCGGATCGGCAAAGACTGAAGCTTCCGTACATTTCACCGCGTACATCGGGCTGCTGAACCAGGCCAGGCGCGCGGGGCTGACGATCCAGATTCCCGCCGAGTGGGGAGCCGATACCGAGCAGGCGTCATGGGACGCAGACGCCCGGCCCGCTCCGCAAGCGCAACCACCGGCCGCATACCCCACCGGTCCGGGCCCGTACGCCCCCGTGCCCCCGCCGTCCGTCGCTGCGCAGCCCGGCTCGTGGTGGCCGCCCGACGCGGTGATCGACCCCGCGTTCCCGGTGCTGCCGCCCGCCGCGCTCGCACAGCACTGGCCGCTGGCCACCCGGGCCCGTGAACTCGGTGCCCCGCACGGCCTCGACTTCCTGGACGAACAGGCGGTCCGGGGCCTGCTCACCGCGCAGCGGCGCACCGTCCGCCGGAGACTGGTGTGGACCAATGTCTCCGCCCTGGTCTTCTGCCTGGCCGTGCTGGTCGGCTTCCTCGGCTCGGACTTCAGCTATTCCGAGCAGCGCCGGCAGTCCATCCTCGTCATCGGCGGCCTGGCGGCCTTCTGCGCGCTCACCGCCCTCCCCGCGCTGAGGGCGCACTGGACCTGGCACCGCTCCGGTCTTCGCGACCGTGCCGCCGCCTACCTCGACCTGCTCGTCGAAGCCCGCGCGTACGGCGTCCCGGTCCCCGTCCCGCCGTCCTGGCTGGATGTCCGCAACCGGATCCGCAAGCCGTCATGACCTCCCAGGAAGGCTCGATGCCCGACATACCGACGGCCTACCGTCCCGCCGAGGACGCGCGGCTCCAGATCCGCTTCGTCGTCCCGCCCGCCTTCCACGAGGTCCCGGTGCTCGGCACCGACGACCAGGTGGCCGAGGAGCTGTGGGAGCTGGTCTGCGAGGTGCTGGCCTCCCAGCCCGAGGAGGTGCGGGTGCGCTGGGCCGTGGCACTGGCCGGGCTGATCCCGTCGATGGCCGAGGCCGGGGTGATCCACGCCGGGATGTGCCTGGTGGACGTGGACGGCCGACCGAGCACCGCGTCGATCACGGCCACGGTCTGCCCGCTGGTCGGCACCGACTACCCCGGCGCGGTGGACTTCCTGCTCACCCGGCTGGCCCTGTCCCGTCCGGAGGCGGAGGTGACGGCGGTCGAGCTGCCGGCCGGGCGGGCCGTCGCGGTGATCGACGCGGTGGCGACCGCGGTGGACGACGGGTCGACCCCGCTCGACGGCTTGGCGGTCCCGCTCGTCGACGGGGTGCTGACCACCTCGGTGATCCAGGTGCACCTGCCGCTGCCGAACGAGTCGCAGCTGCTCTCGCTGGAGCTGAGTACCCCGTGCCCGGAGGACTGGGTGCTGTACTCGGAGCTGTTCGCGGACGTCGTCCGCAGCATCCACCTGGAGTTCGCCGACCTCCCGACCGTCTCCGAGCCGATGTACGACACGGTGGACGAGGAGGTCGCGCAGCGGGTGAAGGCCGCCTTCGGGTGATCGAGTGAGGGTGATCAGCTGAGGGTAGCCTTGCCGGCGTGAGCACTTGTGCGACCGTGTCGCGTGAACTTTCGGAGCCGCTGGCCGCGACGGCGGCGGTGGCGAGCACCTGGCTGCTGGTGGAGCAGAACGGGCCGTGGGGCGCGAAGGCGCTGGGCGAGAGCCATCTGGACGCGGCGGTGGGGCGGGCGCTGGAGGCGGCCGCGGCCGGGACGGGCGTGCGGGTGGCGCTGATCCGGCGGCCCGGGCGGCACGCCGACTGCCTGCCGACCCCGCGCCACGAGGTGCTCGTGGCGCACACGGTGCCGGGCCGCGACTGGGTGCGCCGGGCGGCGGTGGCGGATCCGGCGGAGCTGCTGGGCCTGGACTTCGCGGCGCTGGGCGCCGGGGACCACACCGGCTTCGGTGCGGAGCACGTCGGCGGCCCGGTGGCCCTGGTGTGCACCAACGGGCGGCGGGACCGCTGCTGCGCGCTGCTGGGCCGTCCGCTCGCGGCGGAGCTGGCGGCGGCCGGGCACAGCGAGGTGTGGGAGGTCACCCACCTGGGCGGGCACCGCTTCTCCCCCACGATGCTGGTGCTGCCGTACGGCTACGCGTACGGGCGGCTGACGCCGGAGACCGCCAAGGAGGTGCTGGCGGCGACGGCGGCCGGGCACACGGTGCCGGAGTGGTCGCGCGGCTGTTCGGGCTGGGAGCGTCCGGGCCAGGCGGCCGAGCACGCGGTGCGGCTGGCGACCGGCGAGACCGGGGTGGACGCGTTGACGCTCGTCCAGCGGCCGGACGGTGAGCGACGCTGGCTGGTGACGGTGCTGCACCGGGACGGCCGGTCCTGGGAGGTGGACGTGATCGAGACGGTGAGCGAGCCGGCGCGGCCGGAGAGCTGCGGCAAGGCGGCGGGGACGCCGTCGCGGATGGACGTGCTGTCCGTACGAGGGCTCTGACGCACAGCGGCCCCGCGCCCGTGGGGGTGAGCGCGGGACCGCTGTCGGCGGCGGGGTTCAGCCGGCGGCCTTGGCGACGAACTCCGTGGTGTAGGTCTTCGCCAGGTCGATCGACCCCTCCTTGCCCTTCACGTCCGGGTGGAACGCGGCGAGCACCGAGAGCACCGTCTTCGGCCCGTCGGCCGGCATCACGCCGTCCGTGGTGAACATCGGCAGCGTCGCCTTGATCGCCGCCGCGTACTGCTCGGCGCCGCCCTGGGCGTAGTCGGCGGGCATCTTCGCGGCGATCTCCTCGGGGCTGTGGGTGGACATCCACGTGAGGGTCTTCACGAAGGCGTTGGCGAGCTTCTGGGTGGTGTCCTTGTTCTTCTCCACCCAGTCGGTGTTCATGTACAGCGACGAGGACGGGTAGAGCCCGCCGAGCGCCTCGCGCGAGCCCTCGGGGGTGCGCATGTCGTAGAGGACCTTGCCGAGGCCCTTGTCCAGGACGGCGGCGACGGTCGGGTCGGTGGTCATCCCGGCGTCGATGCTGCCCTGCTGGAGCGCGGCGATGAAGGTCTGGCCGGCGCCGACCGCGATCGGGCTGAACTCGCTGACGGCGGTGCCGTTCTTGACCGCGAGGTACTTGGTGAGGAAGTCGGTCGAGGAGCCGAGGCTGGTGACGCCGAGCTTCTTCCCCTTGAAGTCGGCGCCGGACCTGATCGCGTCGGCCTGCTTGGTGGAGACCACCTCGACCTCGCCGGGCGCCTGGGCGAACTGCACCACGGACTCGACCTTCTTGCCCTTGGCCTGGAGGTCGATGGTGTGGTCGTAGAAGCCGACGGCGCCCTGGACGTCCCCGGCGAGCAGCGCGGTGGTGGCGTTGACGCCGGCCGGTTCGGTCATCAGCTCGACGTTGACGCCGGCCTCGGCGAAGTAGCCGAGCCGCTGGGTGAGCATCGCGGGCAGGTAGATGACCTTGTCCAGGCCACCGACCATGATCTTGACCTTGGGCCCGTCGACCTGCTGCCCGGCGGGGGCGGCGACCGCGCCGTGTCCGGCGGTGGCGGCGTCGTTGGCGCAGGCGGAGAGCGGGAGGAGCAGGAGGGCGGCGAGGGCGGCGGCAGCCGTTCTGCGCATGGGTGGGGGCCTCTCTTCGTACGGGCGGGGGAGGTTCAGCGGCCGTCGCCCGCGTCGGCGGGCTTCCAGCGGAACAGCTTCTTCTCGGCGAAGGTCAGCAGCCCCTCGGTGAGCAGCGCGACGACGGCGAGGATGGTCATGGCCGCGTACACGCCGGCCGCGTTGAAGGTGCCCTGGGCGGCCGCGACGAGCAGGCCGAGGCCCTTGGTGGCGCCGATGTACTCGCCGACGATGGCGCCGATCAGCGCGAAGCCGAAGCTGACGTGCAGGCTGGTGAAGATCCAGGTGGTGGCGGCGGGGATGACCACCTGGAGGGTGACCCTGCGGTTGTCGGCGCCCAGGATGCGGGCGTTGGCGACGAGGTTGCGGTCCACCTCGCGGGCGCCCTGGAAGGCGTTGAAGAACACCGGGAAGAACACCAGCACCACCGCGGAGGCGACCTTGGAGGCCGGGCCGAGGCCGAACCAGATCAGGAAGATCGGCGCGAGCACGATCCGCGGGATCGCGTTGAGCACCTTGATGTACGGCCCGAACACGTCGGCCAGGAAGCGGATCCGGCCGAGCGCGATGCCCAGCAGCACGCCGCCGATGACGCCGATCACCCAGCCGGCGAGGGCCTCGTACAGGGTGTAGCCGATCTGCTCGCCGAGCGAGCCCTGCGCGGTGCCGTGGGTGACCCACTGCCAGATCTGGTCCCAGATCCTCGACGGCTGGGAGAAGTTGAACGGGTCGATGACGTCGGTGCGGGCGCAGACCTCCCAGAGCCCGAGGAAGGCGAGCAGCACCGCGACCCGGGCGCCGTAGACGACCAACCGGCGGTTGCGGGCGGCCCGTTCGCGGGCCTCGGTCCTCGTCGTGACGGCCGGGGGCTTCCCGGCGCCGGCCGGCACGGCTCCCGGCGCGGCTCCCGACACGGACTCGGGCACGGAATCGGACGCGGTCTCAAGCGGCACGACCCGCTCCTCTCTCCCGGGTGATGCGCACCTCTTCGCCGAGCGAGGCCCAGATCTCGCGGTACAGCTCGACGAACCTCGGTTCCAGCCGGACGGCCTCCACGGTGCGCGGGCGCGGCAGGTCGACGGTGAAGACCTCCTTGACGGTGGCCGGTCCGGCCGTCATGACGACGACCCGGTCGGCGAGCGCGATGGCCTCGTCCAGGTCGTGGGTGACGAAGACGACCGACGAGCCGGTACCGGCCCACAGCTCCAGCAGCTGGTCCGACATCAGGGCCCGGGTCTGCACGTCCAGGGCCGAGAACGGCTCGTCCATCAGCAGGATCGCCGGGTCGTTGACGAAGGTCTGGGCGAGCGCGACGCGCTTGCGCATGCCGCCGGACAGCTGGTGCGGGTAGCGGTCCTCGAAGGCGGCCAGGCCGACCCGGCCGAGCCAGTCCCGGGCCCGTTCCCTGGCCTCGGCGGCGGGCACGCCGCGGAAGCGCGGGCCGGCCATCACGTTGGACAGGACGGTGCGCCAGGGGAAGACGGCGTCCTGCTGGAAGACGAACCCGACCTTGGGGTCGATCCCGCGCACGGGCTCGCCGTACACCCGGACCTCGCCCTCGGTGGGCTCCTCCAGGCCGCTGACCAGGGTCAGCGTGGTGGACTTGCCGCAGCCGGTGGGGCCGACGACGGCGACGAACTCGCCCTGGGCGACGGTCAGATCGAGATCGCGGACGGCGGTGTGCAACGCCCCCGAGGGGGTGCGGAAGCGTTTGGTCGCGCCGGTCAGCTCGATCGCCGGGGTCTCGGTCATGCATTCCTCCCGGTTCTGTGCTTGCCCCGGAAAGGTAGGAGCGGGCCCGGCCCCGGCGGGAGCCTTCTTCGCGTAGTGCGACTTCTCCGCATAGAGGGGTGTTCTGCTCGTTTTGCTTGCGCTACAACTGCGGGGACGCGGCTGACAGAAACAGCGCGGAAACATAGGGTGTCCCGACCCACCCCACCGGAGGCGCCCCCACCCCGCCCCCGCTCCCATCCCCGCTCCCGGACATCCGATTCCCCCGCAGCCGCCGAGAGGAGGCCCGGATGAAGCTCGCCCGCCGGCCCCGCCGGGTCTTCGCCCAACTGCTGCTGAGCCAGACCGTCGTCACCGTCGGTGTCACCGCCGTGACCGCCGGGCTGTTCCTGGCCCCGGTCAGCAGCGAGCTGGACCACGACGCGATGCAGCGGGCGCTGTCGATCGCCCAGGCCACCGCCACCGACGAGAACATCGCCCGGGCCGCCGCCGGCCGCGACGTGGTGGCCGCGCAGCGCAACGCCGAGCAGATCCGGCTGGCCACCGGCGCCAGCTTCGTCGTGGTCACCGACCTGGACGGCATCCGGCTCTCGCACACCGACCCGGGCCGGATCGGCCAGCGGGTCAGCACCGACCCGGAGCCCGCCCTCAGCGGCCGCAGCGTCACCGCCATCCAGCAGGGCACCCTGGGCCGCACCGCCCGGGGCAAGGTGCCGCTGCGGATGGCGGACGGCCGGATCGTCGGCGAGGTCTCGGTCGGCATCAGCGACGACTCGATCCGCCGCCGGCTGCTGAAGATGCTCACCGGGATCCTGCTGTGCGCGGCCGCCGGCCTCGCCGCCGGGACGCTCGCCACCCTCCTCCTGGCCCGCCGCCTCAAGCGCCGCACCCACAACATCGCGCTGGCCGACATCTCCGCGCTGCTGGTGGAGCGGGAGGCGATGCTGCACGGCATCCGCGAGGGCATGGTGGCGCTGGACGAGCACGGCCGGATCCGGCTGGCCAACGACGAGGCGTTCCGGCTGCTCGGCCTGCCCGAGGACTGCGCCGGCCGCCCGATCGGCGCGGTGCTGCCGCCGGGCCGGCTGGCGGACGTGCTCGCCGGGCGGATCGCCGGCGCCGACCTGCCGGCCGTCCGGGACGACCGGGTGCTGGTGGTCAACCGGACGGCCACGCCCGAGGGCGGCGCCGTGGTGACCCTGCGGGACCGCACCGAGCTGGAGTCGCTGGTCCGCGAGCTGGACACCACCCGCAGCCTGACCGAGGCGCTGCGGGCCCAGGACCACGAACACGCCAACCGGATGCACACCCTGCTGGGCCTGCTGGAACTGGGCCGCCACGAACAGGCGGTGGCGTTCATCTCGGAGCAGTCCGGCTCGCACGCGGTGGTCGCGGCCCGGATCGCCGAGCAGGTGCAGGACCCGCACGTGGCGGCGCTGCTGGCGGGCAAGAGCGCGGTGGCGGGCGAGCGCGGGGTGCGGCTGGCGCTGGCCCCGGCGGCGCACCTGCCGGACGCCGTGGTGGACGCCCGGGCGCTGGTGACGGTGCTCGGCAACCTGATCGACAACGCGGTGGACGCGCTGGCCGCGGGCGGCGGGGGCCGGGTGGAGGTGAGCCTGGCGGCGGCCGGCCCGACGCTGCTGCTGCAGGTCGCGGACAGCGGCCCGGGCGTGCCGGAGGAGCTGCGCGAGCAGGTCTTCGAAGAGGGGTGGAGCAGCAAGGACGCGCCCGCGCACCGTCCGCGCGGGCTGGGGCTGGCGATGGTGCGGCGGCTGGTCGAACGGACCGGCGGCCGGATCGTGCTCGACACCGGGCCGCTCGGCGGCGCCCGGTTCACCGTCGAGCTGCCCGAGGCCCTGCTCACCACCCAGCTCGTGGAGGCGTGATGATCGACGTACTCGTGGTGGACGACGACTTCCGGGTCGCGGACGTGCACGCCGCCTACGTGGCCAAGGTCCCCGGCTTCCGGGTGACCGGCACCGCGCACTCGGCCGGGGAGGCACTGGCCGCCCTGGAGCGCCGACCGGTGGACCTGCTGCTGCTCGACCACCACCTGCCGGACGAGACCGGCCTGGCCCTGGTGCGCCGGCTGCGGGAACGCCAGGTGGCCTGCGACGTGATGATGGTGACGGCCGCCCGGGACGTGTCGACGGTGCACGCCGCGATGCAGCACGGCGCGCTCCAGTACCTGGTCAAGCCGTTCACCTTCGCCGGGCTGCGGGAGAAGCTGGTGGCGTACGCGCAGCTGCGGCACGCGCTCGCCGCGCCGGCCCGGGAGGCCGGCCAGGACGAGGTGGACCGGCTGTTCGCGACCCTGCGCAGCGCCGCCGCCCCGGCCGGGCCGCTTCCCAAGGGCCACTCGGCGCCCACCACCGACCTGGTGATGGGCGTCCTGCGCCGGGCCGGCCGGCCGCTCTCCGCCCAGGAGGTCGCCGATGCCACCGGGCTGAGCCGCTCCACCGCGCAGCGCTACCTCAAGCAGCTGGAGCGGGACAGCCGGCTGCGGCTGACCCTGCGGTACGGCGACACCGGCCGCCCGGAGCACCGCTACGGCCTGGTGGCCCGGGCGTAGCCGTTCCGGTCGGGGCCGATGACCGCCGGACCGGGCCCGGACAGGGGGGAACCCCGGCGGCCCCAGGCCCGCCGGGGTTCCCCGGGCGCGACGGCTCAGGCCGCGCCCGCACCGGTGAGAGCACGTACCTCCAGCTCGGCGAACCGGTCCGGGTCGGCGGGCTCGGACGAGGTGACCGTCCCGAGCCACCCGGCGAGGAAGCCGAGCGGGATGGAGACGAGGCCCGGGTTCTCCAGCGGGAACCAGTGGAAGTCGAGGCCGGGGAAGAGCGCCTCGTGGGAGCCGGACACCACCGGTGAGAAGAACACCAGCACGATCGCCGGGACCAGCCCGCCGTACACCGCCCAGACCGCGCCGCGGGCGGTGAACCGCGACCAGAACAGGCTGTACAGCAGCACCGGCAGGTTCGACGAGGCCGCGACGGCGAAGGCCAGGCCGACCAGGAAGGCGACGTTCAGCTGCTGGGCGAAGAGGCTGATCACGATCGCCGTCGCACCGATCCCGGCGGCGGCGAACCGGGCGACCACCACCTCCTGCTGCTCGCTGATCCCGGACACCGACTCCTCCGACCGGGAGGCCGGGACGGTCTCGCCCCGACGACGACGGCCGCGACCGTTCTTCGCCTGCTCGCGGGCGGGCCGGGCGCGCCAGGCGCCGGCCCAGACGTCGTGGGCGAAGGCCGCCGAGGAGGCCAGGGTGAGCCCGGCGACCACGGCGAGGATGGTGGCGAAGGCGATCGCCGAGATCAGGGCGAACAGCACCACCCCGCCGGTGCTGCCGTTGCCGCCGCCGAGCACCAGGGCGAGCAGCGGAACGGCGGTGTTCCCGGCCGAGTTGGCGTGCCGCACCTCGGCCGAGCCGATCAGCGCGGTGGCGCCGAGGCCGAGCACGATGGCCATCAGGTAGAAGCTGCCGACCAGGCCGATCGCCCACATCGTGGAGCGGCGGGCGGCCCGCGCGGTGGGCACGGTGTAGAAGCGGGACAGGATGTGCGGCAGGCCCGCGGTGCCGAGCACCAGGGCGAGGCCGAGGCTGACGAAGTCCAGCCGGCTGGTGAGGCTGCCGCCGTACTTGAGCCCGGGCTCCAGGTAGCGGTGCCCGGCACCGCTGTGGTCGGCGGCCTGGCGCATCAGCTCGCCGAGGTCCCCGTGGAAGCGGACCACCAGCAGCACCGTCAGCAGCACCGAACCGCCGGTCAGCAGGAAGGCCTTGATGATCTGGATCCAGGTGGTGGCCCGCATCCCGCCGATGGTGACGTAGACGATCATCAGGGCGCCGACCGCGATGATGGTCCAGGTGCGGGCGTGCGGGCTGCCGGTGCCGAGCAGCAGGGCGACCAGCGAACCGGCGCCGACCATCTGGGCCACCAGGTAGAGCAGGGTGACCACGACGCTGGCGCCGCCGGCCGCGGCGCGCACCTTGCGGCGGCGCAGCCGCAGCGCGAGCACGTCGGCGAGGGTGTACCGGCCGGCGTTGCGGACGAGTTCGGCGACCAGCATCAGCACGACCAGCCAGGCGACCAGGAAGCCGATGCTGTAGAGCACGCCGTCGTAGCCGTAGAGCGCGATCAGCCCGGCGACGCCCAGGAAGGAGGCCGCGGACAGGTAGTCGCCGGAGAGCGCGAAGCCGTTCTGCAGCGGGGTGAAGTCGCGGCCGCCGGCGAAGAAGTCCTCGGCGGCGTTGCCCTGGCGGCCGACCCAGAGGGTGACCCCCAGGGTGACCAGGACGACGACGGCGAACAGCGCGATGGCGAGCGAGTGGTGGTCGCCGGTGGGGGCGACCGGGGGCGGGGTGGCGGTCGACACCACGGTCCGCGCGGCGGTCCTCACGGCGGCCACGGCCGCGTCGGTGGGCACGGTGGCCATCAGGGTCGTCATCGCAGCTGGTCCTGGGTGTCCCAGCGCAGACCCAGGGCGGCGCGGTCGCGCTTGGTCCGGGCGTTACGGGCGTAGAGCCAGGCGAGCAGGAAGGTCGAGGCGAACTGCAGAAGTCCCAGCAGCCAGGCCACGTTGAGCGGGCCGGCCACCGCGCGGCGCATCAGGTCGGGGGCACCGGCCTGGGCGGCGACGTACAGCAGGTACCAGGCGAGGAAGCCGCCGGTGATGGGGAAGACGAAGGTCCGGTAGCTGCGGCGGATCTGCCGGAAGGCCGCGCTGGCCTGGACCTCCCGGTAGACCTCGGTCCGGTCGGCGACCGGTTCCTCGTCCCGTGGCGCGAGGGACCCGAGGGGTGCGTGCGGTGCGGCCGGGGCCGCTTGGTCGACGGGGGTGCTCTGGGCGAACGGCTCGACGGCGGGCCCGTGGATCGGTGCGCCGACGGCCACAGGCTCGCCGACTGCCTCTGCCGACCGGTCCGGACGGGTGTGCTCCGTACGGATGGGGCCCGACTGCGCCGGTACCGCCGACCGGCGGTGCGCAGCCGATGGCTCGGCGGGCTCAACGGGGGTGCCGGCGGCCGGAGCGGCCCACCAGTCGAATCGCTGCCCCTGGCCGGGGCTGCTCGTCTGCTGCTGTGGCACTGATGCTCCTGGACGGCCGGATGTTCTGACCCGAACCATGATGGCGGCCCTAGGACAACGCCTCTGACCATCGCAGATACGTTCACTCGATGAGGTGATCGATCATCCGACAGACACTCATCGGACTACTGCTGCGTCCCGGTGATTCCGTGTCGGAAGGCGTAGGCGACCGCCTGAGCCCGGTCCCGTACCGCGGTCTTGGCGAACAGATTGTTGATGTGGGTCTTCACGGTGGCCTGGCTGACGAACAGCCGTTGGGCGATCTCCGCGTTGGACAGCCCCTGGGCGATCAGCGCCAGCACCTCGGCCTCCCGGACGGTCAGCCCGTCGGGCAGCTCCCCCGGCCGGCCGACCGGCGGCCCGGCGGCCGGCCCGGAGCCGCCGGGCTGCTCCGAAAGCCTTTCCAGCAACCGGAGTTGGATCTGCGGGGAGAGTCCGGCGGCGCCCGAGCGGACGTCCGCGATGGCCCGGGCGATCTCCTCGCCGCCGGCGTCCTTGGTGAGGTAGCCGCGCGCCCCGGCCTGGAGCGCCGGGAACAGCGATTCGTCGTCGGCGTAGGTGGTGAGCACCACCACCTCGGTCTCCGGGTGCGCCGTGCGGATCCGCCTCGTCGCCTCGACGCCGTCGCAGCGCGGCATCCGCAGATCCATCAGCACCACGTCCGGGTGATGACGCTCCACCAGGGCGACGGCCTCCTCCCCGTCCCCCGCCGCACCGACCACCTCGATGCCGGGCAGCAGCCCCAGCAGCATCACGATGCCCTCGCGCACCACCGTCTGGTCGTCGGCGACCAGCACCCTGATCGCCGGTTCCGTCATGCCGGCACCCGCAGCAGCACGCGCCACCCTCCGTCCTCCGGGCCCGCCAGCAGCGTGCCGCCGAGCAGTTCCGCGCGTTCGCGCATCCCCAGCAGACCGTACCCGCTGCCGCTGGCCGCCAGCTCCCCCGACGCCGGCTCGGCCGCGGACGGGCCGCGCGGCGGCCGGGTGTTGCGCACCTCCAGCTCCACCGCGCCGTCCAGGTAGCGCAGTTCGACGGCGCAGCGGGCGCCGGACGCGTGCTTGCGGACGTTGGTCACCGCCTCCTGCGCGGTGCGCCGCACCGCGAGGGCGGCCTCGGCGGCGAGCGGCCGGGGCGTGCCGGTGACGGTGAGGGCGGCCCGCTCCCGTCCGGTCAGCTCCACCAGGAACTCCCCGACCGGGGTGAACTCCCCGCGCAGCGCGGACAGCGCCTGCCGGGTCTCGGCCAGCCCGTCCTGCGCCATCCGCCGGGCGGCGACGACCCGTTCGCGGACCTGCTCGCGGTCCGTCCCGGCGTCCAGCATCAGCCGGGCCGCCTCCAGGTGGACGAGCTGCGCGGAGAGGCTGTGGGCGAGCACGTCGTGGATCTCCCGGGCGATCCTGGCCCGTTCGGCGAGCGCCGCGCTCTCCGCCTCGGCGGCCCGGGCGGCCCGCTCCTGGGCGAGCAGCAGGCGGGCGGTGCCGCGCGCCTCGATGTCCAGCCGCAGCAGGAAGCCGACCAGGACGGACCCTCCGATGGTGGCGGCGATGCTGAGCCAGCTCGCCGGGGAGGCCGCCGTGTACGAGCCCAGCGCGACCGCCGCGGCGCACAGCGCGGGCGCGGGCGGCAGCCGGATCAGGGCCGTCACGGCCAGCCCGATCCAGAGGAAGTCGGCCAGCGTGTAGGCCAGCCCCTGGTTGGCGAGCCAGCCCGCGCCGACCAGGCCGGCGGCCAGCAGGTACGAGGCCGCCGGGCGCTGCTCCCGGGTGGCCCGCAGGTACCCCGCGCTGAGGGCGAAGGCCGCGGCCAGCCCGGCCGCCGCGGCGGCCGCGGCCCAGCCGGCGTACCGGCCCCCGGAGAAGGTCCCCCAGCCGACGACGACCACCAGGACGGTCCGGCCGAACACGGTGAGGACCCGCCGCGGCCGGCTCTCGTCCTCGCGGCCGATCCCTTCCCGGGACGGCCAGCGGGTCCAGTACCACCCGGCCACGGGGGCCTCCTCGATGCTCACGGCGGCGGGTCAGCGCAGTCCGGCGGCGGTCCGCGCGGGCTCCAGCGTGCGGGCCCTCCAGTTCACCACGACGGAGCGGACCAGCAGCAGGACCGCCATGCCCAGCAGCAGTGTGCTGCCCGCCTGGTGGACGTGCAGGGCCGAGCCGACCGCGTACAGGCCGATCCGGATGGCGATCATCCCGCACCAGGCGGCCACGGTGGCCTTGGTGCCCTTGACCAGGACGCCGCCGTCGGGGGCCCGCCAGATCCGTACGGTCCAGCCCCAGACCGTGCCCATCGCGAGCACGGCGACGAGGCCGGCGACCAGCAGCGTGGCGGAGACCGCGGTGTGCTGGTGGTCGACGAGCTGCGGGTCGCGCAGCGCGAGCGCGCCCAGGACCAGCGGCAGCAGCCAGAACCGGCGCTCGGTGTCCAGCCGCTGGACGCGCATCTGGCGCTGGACCACCAGGACCACCACCGCGATGACCACGAGGATGTTGGCGATGGAACTCATCGGATTCTCCGTCCCGAGGAGAGGCTTCTTGCTGACCTCTCCGACGCTACGGATCCGCCGCTTCCCGCTGATCGGAGCCGGGGTGGAGCACGGGTGGAACCGGCGGCGCGAGGGCCCTCCACCCGTGGGTGGAGGGCCCTCGCGTCCGGCCGGGATCAGGCGTCGATGCGGGAGCGGTCCAGGGTGGCCGCCGAATCCACGATGAACTCCTTGCGCGGGGCGACGTCGTTGCCCATCAGCAGGTCGAAGATCCGCTCGGCCTGCTCCAGGTCGCCCAGGTTGATCCGGCGCAGCGTGCGGTGGCGCGGGTCCATGGTGGTCTCGGCCAGCTGGTCGGCGTCCATCTCGCCGAGGCCCTTGTAGCGCTGCACCGGCTCCTTCCAGCGCTGGTTCTTGCGCTGGAACTCCAGCAGCGTGGAGCGCAGTTCGGCGTCGGAGTAGGTGTAGTGGTACTTCTCCTGGCCGCGCTTGGGGCTGGTGAGCTCGATCCGGTGCAGCGGCGGCACGGCGGCGAAGACCCGGCCCTGCTCGACCATCGGCCGCATGTAGCGGTGGAAGAGGGTGAGCAGCAGGGTGCGGATGTGCGAGCCGTCGACGTCGGCGTCGGCCATGAAGATGACCCGGCCGTAGCGGGCCTGGTCGATGTCGAAGGTGCGGCCGGAGCCGGCCCCTATCACCTGGATGATCGCGGCGCACTCGGCGTTCTTGAGCATGTCGCTCACGGACGCCTTCTGCACGTTGAGGATCTTGCCGCGGATCGGCAGCAGCGCCTGGAACTCGGAGTTGCGGGCGAGCTTGGCGGTGCCGAGCGCGGAGTCCCCCTCGACGATGAACAGTTCGCTGCGGTCGACGTCGTCGCTGCGGCAGTCGGCCAGCTTGGCGGGCAGCGAGCTGGTCTCCAGCGCGGTCTTGCGGCGCTGGGCCTCCTTGTGCTGCCGGGCGGCGACCCGGGTGCGGGCGGCCGCGACGACCTTGTCCAGCACGGCCCGGGCCTGGAGCTTCTGGTCCTTCTTGGCCGAGGCGAGGAAGGCCTTGAGCTCCTTGGCGACGACGGCGGCGACGATCCGGTTGGCCGCCGACGTGCCGAGCACCTCCTTGGTCTGGCCCTCGAACTGCGGCTCGGCGAGCCGGACGGTGACGACGGCGGTGAGGCCCTCGGTGGCGTCGTCCTTGGTGATGTCGTCCTCGGCGACGCGCAGCAGCTTGCTCGCGCGCAGCGCCTCGTTGACCGTCTTGGCCAGCGAGCGCTCGAAGCCGGTGATGTGGGTGCCGCCCTTGGGGGTGGCGATGATGTTGACGAAGGAGCGCAGGGTGGTGTCGTAGCCGGCGCCCCAGCGCAGCGCGATGTCCACGCCGAGGTGGCGGGTGACCTCGGTGGGGGTCATGTGGCCGAGGTCGTCCAGGACCGGCACGGTCTCCTTGAAGGTGCCCTCGCCGCGCAGCCGCAGCACGTCGCAGACCGGCTTGTCGGGGGCCAGGAACTCGCAGAACTCGGCGATGCCGCCGTCGTAGCGGAAGACCGTCTCGTCGATCTGCTCGCTCTCGGTGAGCCGCTCGTCACGCACCACGATGGTCAGGCCGGGGACCAGGAAGGCGGTCTGCCGGGCGCGGCTGTGCAGCGTCTCCAGGGAGAGCTTGGCGTCCTTGAGGAAGATCTGCCGGTCGGCCCAGTAGCGGATCCGGGTGCCGGTGCGGGTCTTCGGCACCTTGCGGGTCCTGGTCAGGCCGTTGCCGGCCTCGAAGGGCGCGTCCGGGCTGGTCTCGGTGAAGATGCCGGGGGTGCCGCGGCGGAAGCTGATCGCGTGGGTGTGCCCGCTGCGGTCGACCTCGACGTCGAGGCGGGCGGAGAGCGCGTTGACGACCGAGGCGCCGACGCCGTGCAGACCGCCGGAGGCCGCGTAGGAGCCGCCGCCGAACTTGCCGCCGGCGTGCAGCTTGGTCATCACGACCTCGACGCCGGACAGCCCGGTCTTGGGCTCGACGTCGACCGGGATGCCGCGCCCGTTGTCCCGGACCTCGACCGAGGAGTCGGGGTGCAGCACGACGTCGATGCGGTCGCAGTAGCCGCCGAGCGCCTCGTCGACGGAGTTGTCGATGATCTCCCAGAGGCAGTGCATCAGACCGCGGCTGTCGGTCGAGCCGATGTACATGCCGGGGCGCTTGCGGACCGCCTCCAGGCCCTCCAGGACGAGCAGGTGCCGCGCGGTGTAGTTGGAACCGTCGTCGCCGGCCAGCAGCGCGGACGGCACGGTCGTTTCGGCACTCACGCGGCACTCTCCTCGGTGAAGATCTGTCTCATCGGTCACATCCGGACGCATCCGGACCAAACGCCAGTGCAGCACGCCGCACCGACACCCGTCGCCCTGCGTGCCCGAACCCGTGCGCCGGGTGCACAGCACGACGGACCGGCCCCGCGCAGCTTGTACGCGCTGCGCGAACAAGCACCGCACCCGGGTGTGGGCCCCGGGGGCGCCATCTCCTCCCGGTACCACCGGTCCTGGCGGATCGTGGGGCCCGGCGCAGGCTCCGGAACTGCCGTTATGCAGGCTACCGGGGCCCGGGACGGGGCTTATGCTCCAACCCGGCAGAGGATTATGCTACGCGGACCTCGCACCCGATCCCGATCGGGCGTTCGAGCGAAGGGCGGATCCCGGAATCCGGCACGCATGAACCACCGGCGCCCGGGGCACGTCCTCATCAACACAGCAGAATCCTCAGAGAAGAAAAGCCACGAGCGGGAACGTTTTCGGCCTGGTTGGATGTTGACCCTGGTACGACAGCTCGTCGAGCTAGAGAAGAGGCGACGTGACTACTGTTCTGACCCCTGCGAGCCCGCTCACCGCGGCTGACCGCTGCGACCGCTGCGGCGCCCAGGCCTACCTGCGCGTCGTACTCGCCAGCGGCGGAGAGCTGCTCTTCTGCGCCCACCACGGCCGGAAGTTCGAGCCCGAGCTCAAGAAGATCGCCGTGGAGATACAGGACGAGAGCGGCCGTCTCACCACCGCGACCACCGTGACGGCCACCGACGACGAGCGCTGATACAGGGCGCCACCAACAGCAGCCGGCCTCGAGCTGTGTCCGGTCGCGCACTACGCGCGACCGGTGAGCCGGGCGACGGACCCCTTCGGGGGCCGGTCGCCCGGCTCTGCTGTACCCCGGGCCGCCCTCCTGACCCCCGCCGTTGCCCCGGGCCGTGGCTCCGGCGGCGTCCGACGCGGCGTCAGAAACCGGTGCCGGTACGTGATCGGCCGCTCACCCGCCGCGACGACCGCGGCACCGGAGGCGCCTCGTCCGCGGCTGCCACCGGCGTTCGCGGGCGTTCACCGGTGGTCGCCGGTGGTCGCGGGTGGTCACAGCACCGAGCGCACCGCGTCCGCGACCGAGGACACCCTGGTGTAGACGCCCGGGTGGGCCGCCTCGGCGCAGCCCGTCCCCCAGGACACCAGGCCCACCAGCCGGCCGTCGACGATCATCGGGCCGCCGCTGTCGCCCTGGCAGGCATCCTTGCCGCCCCTCTCCTCGCCCGCGCAGACCATGCCCCGGGCGTCGAACCTCCCGTCCTGCCCGCCCGGATAGGCCTGCGCACAGACCTGGTCCGGCACGACCGGCACGGACACCCCGCGCAGCACGGGCGAGTAGTCGCCCCGCCCCGTGGTGTCACCCCAGCCGTACACCTGGGTCGTGGTCCCGGCCGCGTACGGTTCGGTCTCGCCCTGGCCGACCAGCTCGACCACCGGCAGGGCGCCCTGGGACTCCGCGAGGGTGAGCACCGCGACATCGTTCATGTTGGCGGCGAAGGAGTAGTCGGGGTGGATCCAGACCGACCGCACCGCCACCTCCCGGCCGGACGTGCCGCGCATGTCGTCCCGGCCGACGATCACCTTCAGGCCCGGCCGGTCCACCCGGCCCCTGGCCTCGTCGTAGAAGCAGTGCGCGGCCGTCACCACCTTGGTCGGGGTGACCAGCGCACCCCCGCAGAACTGGCCGGAACGGCCGCTGCCGAACTGCTGGCGGCTGGACAGCGCCACGATCCACGGGTGGTCCGCGGTGCTCACCGCGCTGCCGCCGACCACCCGGCGCTGTGCCTCGGCCGGCGCCGCGGTACCGAGGGCGACCAGCGGGACGGGAACGGCGGCGAGCAGCGCCAGCACGGCGGCCCTGCGGCGGCGGCCCGCCCGGTCGGCGGCCGGGTCGGAGGGGTCCGCCGGGAACGGGGCGGGCGTCGGCAGGTCTGTGCGGTCCGGCTCGGTCGGCACCGTGACTCCAGGAGGCTCGGAAGCGGGCAACCGGCACAGCGTAGGTGACCGGCTACACGGTGCGACCGCTTCCCGCCGCGCCGCCACCCGGACGAGGGACAACCACCACCCGTACGCTGACGCGCCCGGGCCCGGACAGCCGCGAAGGCCCGGAGCCGTGCGGCTCCGGGCCTTCGCGTGGAACGACTGCCGTCGAATCAGTCCAGGTAGTCGCGCAGCACCTGGGAGCGCGACGGGTGGCGCAGCTTCGACATGGTCTTCGACTCGATCTGGCGGATGCGCTCACGGGTGACCCCGTACACCTTGCCGATCTCGTCCAGCGTCTTCGGCTGGCCGTCGGTCAGGCCGAAGCGCATCGAGACCACGCCCGCCTCGCGCTCGGACAGGGTGTCCAGCACCGAGTGCAGCTGCTCCTGGAGCAGGGTGAAGGAGACCGCGTCGGCCGGGACGACCGCCTCGGAGTCCTCGATCAGGTCACCGAACTCGCTGTCGCCGTCCTCGCCCAGCGGGGTGTGCAGCGAGATCGGCTCACGGCCGTACTTCTGGACCTCGATGACCTTCTCGGGGGTCATGTCGAGTTCCTTGGCCAGCTCCTCCGGGGTGGGCTCGCGGCCCAGGTCCTGGAGCATCTGGCGCTGGACACGGGCCAGCTTGTTGATGACCTCGACCATGTGCACCGGGATGCGGATGGTGCGGGCCTGGTCGGCCATGGCGCGGGTGATCGCCTGGCGGATCCACCAGGTGGCGTAGGTCGAGAACTTGTAGCCCTTGGTGTAGTCGAACTTCTCGACCGCACGGATCAGACCGAGGTTGCCCTCCTGGATCAGGTCCAGGAAGAGCATGCCGCGACCGGTGTAGCGCTTGGCCAGCGAGACCACGAGGCGGAGGTTGGCCTCCAGCAGGTGGTTCTTGGCCCGGCGGCCGTCCTCGGCGATGATCTCCAGCTCGCGCTTGAGCTTCGGGGCGAGCTTGTCGGCGGCCGAGAGCTTGTCCTCGGCGAACAGGCCGGCCTCGATGCGCTTGGCGAGCTCGACCTCCTGCTCGGCGTTGAGCAGCGGGACCTTGCCGATCTGCTTCAGGTAGTCCTTGACCGGGTCGGCGGTGGCACCGGCGACGGCGACCTGCTGGGCCGGCGCGTCGTCCTCGTCGTCGTCGGAGAGGACGAAGCCCTCCGACTCCTCCTCCGGAGCGGTGCCCTCGGCCTCGGTCTTGTCGCCGGGCAGCGCGACGTCCTCGAGCAGCTCCTCCTCGCCGAGCAGCTCCTCGTCGCCCTTGGCGGTCTTGCCGGCGGCGGTCTTCTTGGCGGCGGTCTTCTTGGCCGGCGCGGCGGTCTTCTTGGCCGCGGCCTTCTTGGCCGGCGCGGCCTTCTTCGCGGGAGCCGCCTTCAGCTCGGAGCCGACCGCGGTCCTCCCCTCGGCGGTGATCTCGGCGGAGACGGTGGGAGCCGGGGCCGTGGCGGCCGCGACGGCCGGAGCCGCGACGGGAGCGCCGGGGGCGATCCGCACGGGCGGCTTGGTCGGGGCCGACGAGGCGGCCGGGGTCCGGGTGGTGACAGCCTTGGTGGCGGTGCGCTTGGTGGGGCTCTTGGCAGCAACGCTCTTGCGCTTGGCGCCGGCCGGTTCGGCCGCGCTGACCATGAGGTCCACCCCCTCCTCAATCAGCACCTGGTTGAGGCTGCGCATGACGTTCTTCCACTTGGTGACCGGGATCTGGTCCGCCTCGAACGCCTGGCGCACGTCGTCACCGGCGATCTGCCCCTGGGCCTTGCCCCGCTCGATGAGCGCCAGCAGAGCCGCGGACTCGGCGATCTCGGGGGGAAGCGAACGGGATGTGCTGGCCGACACGAACAACCTCTCGGACGATGAGTGGATCTCGAACCCGTACCGGCCGCCCGAGCGGGCGGGGAAGGAGATCGCGCGTCGGACGCGCGGTGTCGATTCCGACCGACTCGGGCTTGAGGACTGGGTTTGCAGGACGGCAGCAGCGCCGCGGACCAACACAGCATTCTGACATGTTGGAGTATTCCGGAGCTGCTTCCGCTCAGGACACATCGCTGCTACTCGTCAAGTGTTACGCATGGCCTTCGTGTCGCGGGTCACACCGACCCGGCGCCCGCAACCCGGGGCCGCTTCCATCATCGCGCACTCGCGGGGTGAACTGTTGTCATGGACAAGCTGTGAAATGGACTCGCCTTTCGCCGGGCCGCCTTCCCGGGCCCGGTAACCCCTCCCGGGCGCGACCGGCAGGCCCGGCTTCTCCCCGGCTCTCCCGGCTCCGGCTTCCCCCGGCTTCCCCGTCCTTCTCCCGCCCCCGGCGTTCCCCACGTTCTCCCGGCTCCGGTCGACCCGAGGGGTGACGGCATGCGGAGGCCCCCCGGCTGCGCCGCACGATGCGACCGGAGGGCCCTGGCGGAGCGGACCGCCGCCAGCCGGCGCCTCCGCTCGTGGAAACAGCCCGTTCAGTGCTCCCTGGGCGCGGGGACGGACGGCTCGACCTCGGGATGGACGGTGAGCAGCGCCCGCATCGCGACCTCGCCCGCGGTGCCGTCACCGGCACCCAGCGCGTCCACCAGCCGGGCGTGCAGACCGACCGAGGACTCGGAGGGCCGCTCGCAGGAGATCGCCGGGCCGCCCGAGACCTGCAGCGCGCAGGCGACGATCCCGGACAGGTGCTCCAGCATCCGGTTGCCGGCCATCTGGAGGATCAGGCCGTGCAGCTCGGCGTCGGCCCGGGTGTACGTGGAGAGGTCGGCCTGGGAGGCGGCGTGGCCCATGATCTCGACCAGCTCGACCAGGCGCTGCTGGACGTCCTCCCGGCCGTGACCGGCGGCGAGCCGGGCTGCCAGCGGCTCGATCGCCCAGCGGAGCTCGAACAGCTCCCGGCGCTGCTCGTCCCGCTGCGGACCGAAGGCGCGCCACTCGATGATGTCCGGGTCCAGCAGGTTCCAGTCGCCGACCGGACGGACCCGGGTGCCGACGTTCGGCCGGGCGCTGACCAGGCCCTTGGCCTCCAGCACGCGCAGCGACTCGCGGACGACGGTCCGGGAGACCTCGAACCGCTGGCCGATCTCCTCAGGCACCAGCGGGCGGTCGGCACCGAGATCGCCGGAGACGATCATCTGGCCGAGCTGCTGGACCAGCTGGCCGTGCAGACCGCGGCCGCGGCTGCTGGTGGTCTTGCGGCCGACCCGACCGATGTCGGACTCGGCGCCCTCCCAGCGGGGCGCCGGCGGGGTCGGCCGGTCGGCGTACGAGAAGCGGTCCAGGTCGCCGGGACCGTGGATGGGCCCATCGGCGGAACGGGCGGGGGTCATGGTGGGGTGCGCAAGGGTACTCACGCCTCCTTTGTCGGCGATCCGCAGGCGTGGCTTGAGAATTCTCGTGAAAAGCACACGAAAGGGTGATCGACCGTGACTGGATAATTGACTTCTTATCAGGAAGAACCGCGCATTACGGTCACTGCTGGTCGATCTTGGTAACCACGGGCAGGACCGCACCCCGGGGGCTTTCGCAGGACCGGACAGGGCCGCCCACGGGTGCGGCGCCGTGCGGGAGGCCCTGCGCGATGCGCAGCCACAGGCCTACAGGGCGCGGCGGCGGGCCTGGACCAGCAGGGCGGCGAGCAGCAGGAGCCCCGCGGGGGCCGCGACCGCGGCGAGCAGCGCCGGATCGGTCAGCGCCGCGCTCCCGGCCACCGCCTCGTGCGCACCGCCGTACACCCAGCCGTAGGCCCACTCGATCCCGGACTGGAACGGCAGCAGCTCGGCCGCCCGGACCGGCCACGGCCTGCCGGTGTGACGCAGCAGCAGGGCGACGCCGGACTCCAGCAGCGGCGGCAGTGCGCACAGCAACAGCACCCCGGCCGCGGCGCTGCGGGTCAGCGAGGCCGTCAGCACCCCGGTCCAGGCCGCCACCACGGTGAGCAGGACGAAGGCCAGCAGGGCGGCGGGCACCCCGTGACCGGCCGTCAGGCCGAGCGGGGAGAACACGCCCGGCAGGTCGGACAGGCCGGACAGCCCGGCGCCGGTCACCGCCGCGGACACCCGGTCCGACAGCGCGGCCGGGTCCGCCCAAGCCGCCACGGTGACGCCGTCCGGCAGCGCGAGGTGCACGGCCAGCGTGTCGAGCAGCAGGGTGGTCAGCGCCAACAGGGCCGCCACCGGCCCGATCACCAGCAGCTTGGCCAGCAGCAGTCGCACCCGGCGCGGGTACGACACCTGCGAGGCCGGCAGCCCCGGGTGGCGCACCTCGTGCCCGTACGAGAGCGCGCCCAGCACCCCGGCGCCGAGCGCCGCGAAGGGCAGCGGGACCAACGGGACGGCGGCGGTCAGCAGCCGCACCCCGGCCGAAGCGGCCAGTGGACCGTCCGGGGCCTGGTCCGCCAGGACGGCGGCCACGACGGCGTCGCCGAGCAGCACGGCGGCGAGCAGCAGCCAGGTGGAACGCAGGCCGCGCAGGCGGCGCAGCTCGTAGGCCAGGACACGCACGGTTCACTCGCTCCGGTGGTCGTCGGGGGTGGCGGGGGCGGGGGCTGCGGGGATGGCGGGGGCCGTGGGGGCGGCGGGGGGCTGGGCGGTGGAGACCCGGACGGCGCCCGTGCCCGAGACGGGGCGACGGAGGCGGACGGTGTCGTCGGTGAGCAGGTCGTCGGCGCTCACCCGGCGGCCCGGCGGCCGGACCCGGGCGGGCGGCTGCGGCAGGGCCGGGGCCGGGTCGTCGCGGAAGAGCCGGTCGACGGCGACGGTGGGCGCGGGGGCGGGCTTGGCGGGGGCGTCGGACCCGGCCTCCGCGGTCGGCTCCGGGCGACGGCCGACGGGCCCGGGGCGGCGGCCCGCCGAACCGAGGACGGGGAGCGCGGCGGCGGGGAGCGCGGCGGCGATTGCCACGGCGGGCAGGGCGCGGGTGGGCAGGGAGCCGTCCTCCCGGCGGCGGGGGGCGTTGTGCTTCGGGGCGGTGGCGGCACGGGGGACGGAGGCGGTGGCTCCGGGGACGGAGGCTTCGGGGGCGAAGACGGTGGCCGGCTCGGCCGGAGTCGTCACGGCTCCGACCGGGGTGGGCTCGGCGGCCGGCTCGGGGATCCGCTCGGCGGCCGACTGCGGGCCTGGCTCCGACTTCGGTTCCGGGCTCGGTGCCGGGTTCGGTTCCGGGTTCGGTTGCTCGGCCGGCTCCGGGCTCGGCCCCGCCCCGGGTTCCGGGTGGAGGCGGAGGTGGCCGGAGCGGCCCGAGCCGGCCGGCAGGACGACCCGCGGCGCCGGCTGCTCGACCACCCGGTCCGCCAACTCGTGCAACAGGATCCCGTGGCGGTAGGCGAGTTCGCCGATCTCGGTGCGGTCGATGCCGGCCACCGCGAGGCCCACGCTGCCGTCCCGTCGGACGTCCGCGCCCTGGCTGACCAGCAGGTCCGCCAGCCGTGCCATCTGCGGCCCCCGGACGGCCACTTCGGGGCTGAGCCTGGTCCGCCGGAACTCCGCGACCGGCTGGTCGGCCACCAGTCGGCCGCGGTCCAGGGTGACCACCCGGTCCGCGAGCTGCGAGGCCTCCTGCGGCGTGCGGGTGGTCACCAGGACCGTTCCGCCGGCGGCCCCGAAGGAGCGCAGGAAGGAGTGGAACCACTCGACGTTGCGCGGTGACAGGCCGTCGGCGGGCCCGTCCAGCAGCAGCGCGCCGGGGTCGCCGAGCAGGGCGGCGGCAAGGGCCAGGCGGCGGTGCATGCCGGGCGAGAAGGTGCGCAGCCGCTGCCCGGCGACGGCGGCCAGCCGGGTCTGCTCCAGCAGTTCGTCGGCCCGCCGGGCCGGGACGCCGACGGCCGCGGCGAGCATCCGCAGGTGGCTGCGCGCCTTGCGGCCCGGATGTCCGGCCACCGCGGCCTCCCCGGTGCCGGGCAGCAGCACCCCCACCTCGCGCTCGGGGTGGCGCAGCCGACGGTAGCGGCGGCCGTCGAAGAGCGTGACGCCCTGGCCGCGTTCGAGTTCGAGCATCAGCCGCAGGGCGGTGGACTTGCCCGCCCCCTCGGCGCCGAGCAGCGCGGTCACCGTGCCGGGCCGGGCGTCGAAGGTCAGGTCGAGCACTGCGGGCGGAGCGCCCTTGCGGTAGACCTTGGTCAGTCCGGTGATCTGGATCATCGCTGGCTGCTCCCGTGCCCTCGGCCGAGCTGTTCGACGCGGAGCACCCCTGACGGGCGGGCATGCACCCGCGCGGCTCCGCGCCAGCACATTAGGGGGCGGCGACGGCTATTCCGGGCATTACGGGAACGGCACGGGCCCGCCGGCTGCCCACCTCACCCGATCAGGGGACAATCCGATCCTGCGATTCACGGTCGACCGGTCCGTTCCGGGTCCCGGCGGAGTCGGTTGCTTCGGTGACTTCGGTGGCTCCGGTGGCCTCGGTGGTGCCGGTGGTGTCGGCAGCTTCGGTGGCGCCGGACGGGCGGGGCTCCGTGTCCGCTGAGGGGTGCGGCCCCTACCGGGAAGGCCAGGGCGGTGGCGGGAGCTGCTCACCGCCGCACTCCGCGTGGAACTCGTCGACGGCTGCCTGCCCCTCGACCACGATCTCGCCCAACCGCTCCCGCTCGGCGGCCAGCCGTTCCTCGACGGCGGCGATCGACTCGGGCGCCGCGTGCTCGGCCTGCAGCTCGGCCAGTTCCTTCTCCGTTGCGGTGGTGGTCCTGTCCAGGCTCCGGTAGTCCGCCGCCAGCCCCTCGATGAGGATTCGCTGGTTGGCGCAGTCCTTGATGGCCATCGCGGGACTCCCTGGGCCGGAGGCCTCCGGCCCGGGCGGTCGGAGCGTCCACCGACACTCTGCGCCGACGCCCCCGGGTCCGCAGCCAGGCCAGGCCATTCGGCTGCCCGGTACCGCAGAACGGCGGGTCGGTACCGGGTTCGGGCGGGCCGAACGCAGGGCTTGGCGGAGGGCTGGGGACAGGACCGGGCACAGGGCCCGCGGGGGTCAGGACTCCGGGCGGAGCATGGGCGGGTTGAGGACGGTCGCACCGCCGGCGGTGAACAGCTGGGCCGGACGGCCGCCCTGACGGGTCGTCGTGCCACCCGAGGGCAGCAGGAAGCCGGGGGTACCGGTGACCTTGCGGTGGAAGTTCCGCGGGTCCAGCACCACGCCCCAGACCGCCTCGTAGACCCGGCGCAGCTCACCGACGGTGAACTCGGTCGGGCAGAAGGCGGTGGCGAGGGAGGAGTACTCGATCTTGGAGCGGGCGCGTTCCACACCGTCGGCGAGGATCAGGCCGTGGTCGAAGGCGAGCGGGACGCCATCGGCCGGGTTCTCCCCGAGGAGTTCGCCGACCGGGGCCCAGCGGGCGCCGCTGGCGTCGCCGCCGGCCCGGGGCGTCGGCAGGTCGGGGGCGAGCACCAGGTAGGCGACGCTGACCACGCGCATCCGGGGGTCGCGCTGCGGGTGGCCGTAGGTGGCGAGCTGCTCGAGGTGGGCGCCGGCCGCACCGGGGCCGGCCGCGTCCTGGCCGGGGGCGGTGTGGGCGCGCAGGCCGGTCTCCTCGGCCAGCTCACGGGAGGCGGCCTCGGCCAAGCCCTCGTCCGGGCGGACGAAGCCGCCGGGCAGCGCCCAGTACCCCTGGAACGGCGGCTCGCCTCGTCTGACCAGCAGGGCGCAGAGCGAGTGGTCGCGCACCGTCAGCACCACGAGGTCAACCGTGACAGCGAACGGGGGGAAGGCCGACGGATCGTAGCGCGACATGGCGACGATCATAGTCGTCTCTCTGACGATAAGCACAGGCCCGTGCGTGGCCGCTCCTGGCCGGTGGCCCCCGCCCGACCCGGCGCGGTTCGTGTACGGGCCGCGCCGGGCCGGGAGCGGACGGGACCGGTGCCGGTGACCCGGTGTCACCGACACCGGGCCCGGACGGGCGGTGGCGGGCGGCGGCGGGCTCAGCGGGCGACGAGTTGCAGGTCCTCGGACGCCTCCTCCACCATCGCGACGCCGATCCGGCTCACCCGGACGGAGAAGGGCTCGCCCGCCACCCGCAGACCGGTCAGCTCCAGCTCGCCGAGCGGTGCGGTGCTGGCCGGGCGGACCAGCACCCGGCCGCCCGGGACGTCGGGCCGGACCCCGGCGAGGGCGAACACCGCGTGCACGGCACCGGCTGCGGAGACCGCCGCCGGGCGGCAGGCGGCCGGGTGCGGCACCGGCGGGCAGCCGGGGGTGCGCTGCTCCCCCGCGTACATCTCCGGCAGGCGCCCCTCGAAGTGGGCGCTCGCGGCGAGCAGGCCCTCCAGCAGGGTGCCGGCCTCGTTCTCGTGACCGGCCTCGGCCAGGCCGGCGACCGCCAGCGCCGTCTCGTGGACCCGCACCGCGCCGCCGCGGTGGCCCAGCGGGTTGAAGCGGAGTGACTTGGCGCTCAGGGTGCGCAAGCCCCAGCCGCTGTCCAGCTCCGGCGCGACCAGACGCTGGGCGAGCAGCCGGGTCTGCTCGCGGTCCAGCAGGCTCTCGTGCCGGCCGCCGTCGACGGCGAGCCCGGTGTCCAGCAGGTGCACCAGGGAGGAGGCGACGGCGGGCAGCGGCTGGCCGCCCGGGGCCAGCCCGGCCGCGGGGCGGCCGCCGGAGAGGTCGTCGACCCAGAACCGCTCGCGGAAGCGCCGGCGCAGCCCGGCGGCCCAGCCGCGCCAGTCCTCGGCGCCCGGTCGGCCGAAGGCCTCCAGCAGCTCGGCCCCGTGCAGGGCGGCGCGGTGGGCCTGCGCCTGGACCTCGGCGCGGGCGGCGACCGGATGGGCGGAGCGCTCCTCGGCCGGGCGGCTCAGGTCGGTGACGAAGCCGTCGACCAGCCCCTCCCGCAGGGCGGCCAGGGCCCGCTCGGCGGTCGGCAGCAGCTCGGCGACCTCGGCCGGGGGCAGGCCCCAGCGCCAGGCCTCGGCCAGCACGGTGACGAACAGCAGGGTGGCCTCGGTGGCGGTGCAGGTGGGCGGCAGCTCGGGACCGCCATGGCGCAGGGCGCCGGGCAGCAGGCCCTCGGTACGGCCCGGGGCGGGGGCGAGTTGCTGGCGGCGGGCCAGCGCCCGGAGGGTGCCGGCCGCCAGCCGGGTGCCGAGCGGCAGGGTCAGCCGGGCGGCCCAGAGCGCGTCGGCCGGGGCGAGGCCGAAGCGCCAGGGCGCTCCGGAGGCCGGGTAGAGGTCGGTCGGGCGGTCCGGGTCGGCGAACAGCAGCCCGCCGAGGGCGTCCAGCGAGCGGGAGACCAGTGGGGCGGCCCGGGTGTCGTCGCTGCGGACCTCCGGCTCGGACCAGGGCAGTGGCGCGCCGGTGCCGCGGCCGCCCGGCGGGCGCGGGCCGCTGGCGGCGGTCTCCAGCTCGGTGTGCAGCTCGACCGACCAGCGGGCGCCCGGCTGGACCTCCAGGTCCCAGCGGAGCACGCCGGCGCCGGCCAGGACGGCGTGCGGGGAGGGCTGGGCGCTGACCACGGCGCTGTGCACCGGGCCCGTCCAGCGCAGTCCGGCGGACTGCACCTGCCCCGGCAGGTCGGGCTGGCGGTGCCCGGCCGCGATCTCGGCGACCGGGCCGAGGTCGGTGCCGAGGGCTATCTCCAGTGGCAGCCGGGCGGGCCGGGGACCGGTGTTGCGCACGACCACGGTCTCCACGCCGTCCGCGTGCCGCAGCCGTTCGACGGTGAGTGCCGGATCCGGGTCGAGGTCGCCGGGGATGCGGACGGCGCCGAGGAAGCGGGCCTGGGCGGTGCTGGTCAGAGTGCCCTGGAGCGGCAGCGGCTCCATGCCGCCCAGCCGCAGCTCCATCCGGGCGAGCACCCGGACGCCGTTGCGGTAGAAGCCGTGCAGGCCGTGGCCGCGCAGCTGGCCGTCGGGGCCGGAGGCGGCCATCGCCGGGGCGTTGACGCAGATCACCGCGTGGTGGACGGCGGGCGGCTGCGGCCGCGGTGGGGCCGCGACTCGGCCCGGGCCGAGCGGTGCGCCCGCGGGCCCGGCTGCCGGGGCCTGGTCGTGGCGGCCCACCGGCCTGGGCGGCGCGCCGACCACGCTCTCGGCCGGCATGGCCTGTGGTGGCCTCATGGCGGTCACCGGACTCTCCTCCCCTCGGCGGTCCGGTGGCCGGGTCAGGCCGGTGGGCCGCGAGCATGCTCGATCGCGTGCTGATGATGCCGGGCCGACGGGGCCGTCCCGTCGGCGGGTGTGCCGTTTCTGGCCGTACCCGGTGACGGGTCGTGCCATGCGGTGCTCGGTACCGGGCCGGTACCGGCGCGCCGCGCCTTCGTTCCCGGGGCCCCTCGCCGTGGCCCGGCACGCCGTCAGGTCCGGCGGCCCGGTCGGCCGGTGACGCCCTTCCCCCGCGGCCCGCACCCGCCGTGACGCTCGGCCCCCTGGTGGCCACCGGTCATGGTGCCGCACGCGGCCGCCGACGGCTGCCGGTGTCCGGGCGCTCTGGTCCGCACCGCCCGGTGATCGGCCCGCCCGAACCGGGCGGAGACCCCCGGAGTGAACGCCGCGCACCGCCACCAGGTCACGCCCCGCCGCTGCGCCGCTGGTCGGGACGGTTCTGCCGGGCGGCCGTACAGCTTCCGTCGGAACGTCACCAGGGCCTCGGCGCGGGCGCGTCACCGTTCGCGATCCGGGGCCGGCACTCGTCTTGCGGGCCTCCGTCGGGCCCGCTCGGGGCGGTCGTCGGCCGGGGTCGGCCGACCGGTCGGACGGACGGGGCGGTCGAACCGGTGCTCGACCGCCGCCAGGATACGGTGCGGGGGTCGCGGCCCCCGCACCCGGTGACCCCGTGAACCGCGACGCCATCGCTGTGACCAGCAGAGACCGAGGAGTTGCATGTCCACCATCAGCCGGCTGCCCGGGATTGTCACGACCGACCACGTGTTCCAGCTGCCGCTCGACCACGCCGCCCCGCAGGGCGAGCAGATCGAGGTGTACGCCCGCGAGGTGGTCGCCGCAGGCCGCGAGCGGGCCGACCTGCCCTGGCTGGTCTACCTCCAGGGCGGGCCGGGCGGCAAGGCCGCCCGGCCGCTCGGCCGGGACTCCTGGCTGGAGCGCGCCCTGGACGACTACCGGGTGCTCCTGCTCGACCAGCGCGGCACCGGGCGGTCCACCCCCGCGACCCGGCAGACCCTCGCCCGGCGCGGTGGTCCGCAGGAGCAGGCGGACTACCTGGCCCACTTCCGCGCGGATTCGATCGTCCGGGACGCCGAGCTGATCCGCGAGCGGCTGCTCGGCGCCGACCGGCGCTGGAGCGTGCTGGGCCAGAGCTTCGGCGGCTTCTGCACCCTCACCTACCTCTCCATCGCCCCCGAGGGCCTGACCGAGGCCTTCATCACCGGTGGCCTCTCCGGCCTCGGCAGCTCGGCCGACGACGTCTACCGCGCCGCCTACCCGCGGGTGGTCGGCAAGAACGAGGGCCACTACGCCCGGTTCCCGCAGGACGTCCAGGCGGTGCGCCGGATCGCGGCCCACCTCGCCGACTCCCCCGCGACCCTGCCGGACGGCGGGCTGCTCACCGTCGAGGCGTTCCAGGCGCTCGGCATGCTGCTCGGCGGCGGCAACGGCTCCGGCACGCTGCACTACCTGTTGGAGGAGGCCTGGGTGGAGGGCGCGGCCGGGGCCGAGCTCTCCGACACCTTCCTGGCCGGCGCCCAGGCCCAGCTCTCCTTCGCGGGCGGCCCGCTCTACGCGGTGCTGCACGAGTCGATCTACGGCCAGCGGTCGGTGGACCAGGGCGGCACCGCCTGGGCGGCCGAGCGGGTCCGCAAGGAGTTCCCGCAGTTCGACGCCCGGGCCGCGCTGGAGTCCGACGCGCCAGTGCTGTTCACCGGGGAGATGATCTACCCCTGGATGTTCGACACCGACCCGGCGCTGCGCCCGCTGAAGGAGACCGCGGACCTGCTCGCCGCCCGCACCGACTGGCCCGACCTGTACGACCGGGTGCGACTGGCCACCAACACCGTGCCGGTCGTGGCGGCCGTGTACCACGACGACATGTACGTGGACACCGCCGACTCGCTGGAGACCGCCCGCGCGGTGCGCGGCCTGCGGACCTGGATCACCAACGAGTGGGAGCACGACGGCCTTCGGATGAGCGGCGGCACGGTGCTGGACCGCCTGATCAAGATGGCGCACGGCGAGGCGTAGCGGCCCTCGGGCCGGCGCCGCGGCACGGAGCGGCTCAGTGCGCACGGTGGCCTCCTCCCGCCGCCCGCCGGACGCCCCGGCAGCGGTGGTGGCCGGTCCGGGCGGCGGCGGGCACGCAGGCCGCCGCCCGGCCGAGCCGCAGGCCCCGGGCGAACCGCTCCCCGGCCACCCTGGCGTGCCCGGGCGCCACGGCCCGTCCGGGCGCCGACAGCAGGGCGACCGCCCCGGCACCACCGCCGTCCGGCTCCGGGCCTCCCGGGCCGTCCGGGGCGCCCTGACCCGGATCCGTCGGTACCGACGCCGTGGACGAGCCCTTCCGGCGACCGCCACGCCGGTGCCGCCGCGCGCCGGCCGACCGCCCGGGCCGCTCACCGGAGGCCTCGCCGGCACCCGGGGCGGCGGGCCCGGGACCCGCGTCGTCGCGGAGGGGCGCCCCCTGGGCGGGCGGCGGCGCCTCGGCGTTCGGCGCTCCGCCCGCCGGAGGCCGCGGTTCCTCGCCCGGGTCCGTAGCGTCCCCGGGCTCCTCGCGCCGCCGGCGCTGAGCCTCGACGGCGGCCAGCAGCCCCTGGGGCGTCATGCCGTCGTTGAGCGACTCGTAGAGCAGCTCGGCCAGCAGGTAGCCCGGGGCGAGCCGCAGGACGTGCCCGAGCACGACCCGGGCCGTCGCCGTGTCCCCGGCGACCCAGGACGTCCAGGCCAGCAGGGTGAGCGGGGCCACCGCACAGCCCTCGTACGGCGGCACGGCCCGCCGGGCGAGGAAGCGCCAGAGCCGCTCGGCCGGGGCCAGTTCGTCGGGCCTGGCGTACTCGACGCCGCGGTCCCGCACCAGGCGGTCCCGCAGGGCGAGCAGCAGCTGGGCCGTCCGGTCCGCGTCGAGTTCCCTGGCTCCGGCCCGGAACTCGGCGAAGGCCTGGTCGAGCAGGGCGAGGCGCTGCTCCCTGGCGAGGGCGTCCACGGCCTCGGCCCGGACGAGCGCCTCGCGCTGGGCGGCGGCCGCCGGCGGACCGACCGGGTCCAGCCCGCCGATGATGGCCTTGCGGCTGCCGCGCGGCACCAGGCCGGCCACCGTCGCGGCGGCGGCCGCCGGACCGGGCTCCGGGCTGCGCCGCACCGGATTGCCCGCCGCGTCGCAGCACCCGTCGCCGCGGCAGAGGAAGGACCACCAGCGGCCGTCCGAGACGCACAGCGCCTCCTTGACGGCCACGCCCCGGCGCCCGAAGGCCGCCCGGAGGGCCTCCGCCAGCGGCCGCAGCCCGTCCACCACCGGCGGGGCGTGGGCCGTACCGCGGTCCTGGCAGAGGTAGAGGAGCACCTGGAGCGGCCGGGCGCCGTGCCGCTCGGAGAGGGCGACCAGCAGGGCGGCCGTTTCCTCCGCCGCGGCCGGCCACTGCGCGGGCGACCGCGGCAGGTCCGCCCGGATCACCCCGCCCTGGTGCAGGCCGGGGCCGTGGAGCCCCACCGCGACGATGCTGTCGTCGGGGTAGAAGCCCAGGAAGTACGGAAGCAGCTCGGCCATGTCGGCCGGGCCGCGCATGACGACCTGCCGGTGGTCGGAGGCCGGTCCGAGGGACAGAATGACGTGTTCGTTGTTCATCGCGTTCATGGCCGCAAGAGTGGACGCAATCCGCGAACGATGTCGGAACCGACTTTTTTCCTGTGGATAACTCCGCCCCCGAATTTTCCCTCACTCATTCGGAGCAGGCGACACTCCCTCCCGCGAGTGGATTTTGACCGCCGTTCAGCGGATCAGCGGATGAAATACATCCCACCTTCCCCCGTCTCCGCTCCCCGGCATTCGTCGCTTGTCGGCGGTACGGGGTTACATGGACGCCATGCAGCAGCCCGACATCCACACCACCGCCACCGCCGACCGCGCCGAGGTCCGGGCGCGGGCCGAGGCCGTCCTGCGCGAGCTCGCCGGCCCCGGAGCCACCCTGCGCGAGGACCAGTGGACGGCCATCGAGGCCCTCGTGGTCGACCACCGCCGCGCCCTGGTCGTCCAGCGCACCGGCTGGGGGAAGTCCGCCGTCTACTTCATCGCCACCGCCCTGCTCCGGGCCCGCGGCGCCGGGCCGACGGTGATCGTCTCGCCGCTGCTCGCCCTGATGCGCAACCAGGTCGAGTCGGCCGGCCGGGCCGGCATCCAGGCCCGCACGATCAACTCGGCCAATACCGACGAGTGGACCGCGATCCAGGAGGAGGTCGCCGACGGGAAGGTCGACATCCTGCTGGTCAGCCCCGAGCGGCTGAACAACCCGGACTTCCGCGACCAGGTGCTGCCCGAGCTCGCCGCCTCCACCGGCCTGCTCGTGGTCGACGAGGCCCACTGCATCTCGGACTGGGGGCACGACTTCCGCCCCGACTACCGCCGGCTGCGCACCATGCTCGCGGACCTGCCGCCCGGCGTCCCGGTGCTGGCCACCACCGCCACCGCCAACGCCCGGGTCACCGCGGACGTCGCCGAGCAGCTCGGCACCGGCACCACTGACGAGCACGCTCTGGTGCTGCGCGGGCCGCTCGACCGGGAGAGCCTCACCCTGGGCGTGCTCTCGCTGCCCGACCCGGCGCACCGCCTCGCCTGGCTGGCCGACCACCTCGACCGGCTCCCCGGCTCGGGCATCGTCTACACCCTGACGGTGGCCGCCGCCGAGGAGGTGACGGCCTTCCTGCGCGAACGCGGCTTCCCGGTGGCCTCCTACTCCGGCCGCACCGAGGACGCCGAGCGCCGCACCGCCGAGGCCGACCTGCTGGCGAACCGGGTCAAGGCGCTGGTCGCCACCTCCGCGCTCGGCATGGGCTTCGACAAGCCCGACCTCGGCTTCGTGGTGCACCTCGGCTCGCCCAGCTCGCCGATCGCCTACTACCAGCAGGTCGGCCGGGCCGGGCGCGGAGTGGACCGGGCCGAGGTGCTGCTGCTGCCCGGGCGCGAGGACGAGGCGATCTGGCGCTACTTCGCCTCGCTGGCCTTCCCCCCGGAGGATCAGGTGCGCCGCACCATCGACGCGCTGGCCGAGGCCGGCCGGCCGCTCTCCACCGCCGCCCTGGAACCCCGGGTGGACCTGCGCCGGGCCCGGCTGGAGACCATGCTCAAGGTGCTCGACGTGGACGGCGCCGTCCGCCGGGTCAAGGGCGGCTGGACGGCCACCGGCCAGAGTTGGGAGTACGACACCGCCCGCTACGCCAAGGTCGCCGCCTCCCGGGAGGCGGAGCAGCGGGCGATGCGCGACTATGCGGCGGGCACCGGCTGCCGGATGGAGTTCCTGCGCCGCCAGCTGGACGACGAGGAGGCCGCGCCGTGCGGCCGGTGCGACAACTGCGCGGGGCCGCTGCACACCCCGGACGTCTCCGCCGAGGCGCTGGCCGCCGCCCGGGCCGCGCTCGGCCGCCCGGGCGTGAGCTTCGAGCCCCGACGGCTCTGGCCGACCGGGATGGACGCGCTCGGGGTGCCGCTCAAGGGCCGGATCCCGGCGGGCGAGCAGGCGGAGACCGGCCGTGCGCTCGGCCGGCTGTCCGACATCGGCTGGGGCAACCGGCTGCGCACCCTGCTCGCCGAGCAGGCGCCGGACGTGCCGGTGCCCGGCGAGGCGGTGGACGCCCTGGTGGCGGTGCTCGCCGACTGGGCCCGCGGTCCGGGCGGTTGGGCCGGGCCCGCGACCACGGAGGGAGCCCGGCTGGACCGGCCGGTCGGCGTGGTGACGATGGCCTCCTCGGCCAGGCCCCGGTTGGTCGGCAGCCTGGGCGCGCGGATCGCCGAGATCGGGCGGCTGCCGCTGCTCGGCCGGATCGAGTACGCCGGCGGGCTGCCCCCGCACGGCGCCCGCAGCAACAGCGCCCAGCGGCTGCACTCGCTGGCCGGCGCGCTGGTCCTGCCACCGGAGGTCGAGCAGGCGGTGGCGGCCGCCGGTGGGCCTGTGCTGCTGGTGGACGACCTCGTCGACTCGGGGTGGACGGTCACCGTGGCCGCCCGGCTGCTGCGCCGGGCGGGGGCGAGCGCGGTGCTGCCGCTGGTGCTGGCCGTGCAGGGGTGACCCAACGCCGGAAAACCGGCGAAGGAGCCCTCCCGTTCACTCGAATGGCCCAACAGAAAGGATCAAGCGAAGCGATTTCGATCACACCGGTCGAACGGCCCGAGAAAGGAGTGGTCACCGTGCCGACGACGGCTCACCCTGCCCTCCGGGCGTTGTGGATCAAGGCCCGGAGGCACCTCTACGGCGGTCGGACGACTGTGGAACATATCCGGCAGACCATGGGCTATCGGATGGCGTTCATCATTTCATCGTTGCCGCTCCGCCCCCGATGCCCCGAGAATTGGGGGGTACCCGAAATCCGGTCCGCTGGACCCGCCCTTCGGCGTACCCAGGCACCCGCCTGCCCACGGGCCAGGAAGGAGGATCGTGATCAACGGTATCGGCCGAGGTCAGAATCCCTTCTCCGGGAGCCCGGAACCCAGACGGGTGCTGGACCTGGAGACCTGGACCGCCTCGGGGATCCCGTTGCTGCGCGACCCGCGCGAGTTCGTCGTGGAACTGCACCAGCGCCACCTGCCCCAGCCGGGCACCGTCGTGGTCGCCGTCCTGGACGCGCTCCACCACCTCGCCGCCTCGGCCTCGTTCACCCCCTGGCCGCACGACACCGACGGATGGCAGCACCGCAACGCGCTGCTGGCGAACCTGCGCCGGATCATCCCGCACGACCTGCGACTGCCCGAGCCGACCCGGACGGCCCTACTGCTGCGCTGCCGCGACGGCGCACCCGGCTGGACGGCGCAGGACGGCGCCTGGATGTGGGCGCTGCGGGACGCGTCCGCACTGCACGGACTGCGCTGCGGGGCGTACATCGGACTCACCCCGGCGGGCTGGCAGGTCCTCGGGGACGGTCGGGGCGGGCGCAAGCCGCACTCGGGCTCCTGGGCCGAGGGGCCGGTGCACACCGTGACGGAACTGCCGCCGCGTTCGGCGCTGGAGGCCCCGCGCGGCCAGCGGACCCGCCTGCTGGCGGCCGACCAAGCCAAGCGCGGCGAGGACACGGCGCGCTCCCCGCAGTCCGATCCCCCGTGGACCGCGACGCGGGCCGCGGCGGCCGAACCGACCCGCCGCACCGGCACGCGCTGAGTCCGCGGCAGCCCTCGGCCGTCGGGCCGTCAACACCGGCCTTCGACAACGGCCGTCGGCACCGGCCGTCAACACCGGCCTTCGACAACAGCCGTCAGCACCGGCCGTCAGCCACCGGGGGCCGCGGGACGGACCTCGGGCCCGGCACCGTACGGCGGCGCCGGGCCCGAAGTGGACGGCTGTGGTCAGGCCTTGACCGGACGGCCCGCCGTGGTTCCGGCCGCGCCCTTCGCGGCCGGGCCGGCGTCGCCGCAGACCACCAGCAGCGCGGTCGCGTGGTCGAGCGCCTTGGCGTACGCCTCGGCGGCCCGGGCGGACGGTCCGCCGTTGACCACCAGGACGACCACCTCGCGACGGACCGGACGGGTCAGCGCGGCGTCCGCGTAGAACACGTCCCCGCCCTCGGCGAGCTGCGCCCAGTAGCGCTCCTCACCGAAGGACAGCTCGTGCTGCTGCCAGGGGTGCGCTTCGCCGACCGTCAGCACCAGGATGTCGCCCGGGTTGCGGCCGGACTCCAGCAGCAGGTCGACCGCGTCGTCGGCGCGCTCCACCGCCTGTGCCGGGGTGGCGGCGATCCGCTGGACCTCCACCCGCGGTTCGGCGGGGGCCGGGCGGCGCGGTGCCGGCCCGGGCTTGGGGACCAGTTGCGGCGGGCCCGGACGGGCGGCGCGCGGCGGGGCCGGGCGCGGGGGCGCCGGACGGGGTCCGGGCACCGGAGCCGGGGCGACGACGGTGGTGGGTGCGGTGGCGGGGGCTTGTGCGTCCGACTCGCGGAGGAAGGGAACGCCGGGGCCCGGGAGGCTCTCGTGAATCTCCGGCTCCTCGGGGAAGACAGGCATACCCGGATATCTATCAAATGCCGGTCGGACGCGCACGGGCACCCCACCCCTTGGGCACCGGCCTCCTGCCGCCCCCTCCCGGGGCAATTCCAGACGGACCGTCAGAAACCGAGCGTCAACTGTTCGTCGGCGGACCCCTGGCCGTCGCCCGCACCCTCCCGAACGCGCTTGAGATGGCGCCACTTCGGCAGTCCGTCCATGTACGCCCAGGAGAGCCGGTGGTGCTCGGTGGGGCCGAACTCCTCCAGCGCGGCACGGTGCACCGGGGACGGGTAGCCGGCGTTGTCGGCGAAGCCGTAGTCCGGGCACCCCTCGCCCAGTTCGGCCATCAGGCCGTCGCGGTGGACCTTGGCGAGCACCGAGGCGGCGGAGACGCAGATACAGGACTGGTCGCCCTTGATCACCGTGCGCACCCGCCAGGGTCCGCCGAGGTAGTCGTGCTTGCCGTCCAGGATCACCGCGTCGGGTTCGACCGGCAGCGCCTCCAGCGCGCGGACGGCGGCCAGCCGCAGCGCCGCCGTCATGCCGAGCTCGTCGCACTCCTGCGGGGTGGCCTGCCCGAGCGCGTACGCGGTGACCCAGTCGGCGAGGACGGGTGCGAGCGCGCGGCGGCGCAGCTCGGTGAGCAGCTTGGAGTCGGTCAGCCCTTCCGGCGCCTTGCGCAGACCGGTGACGGCCGCGCCCACGGTGACCGGCCCGGCCCAGGCGCCGCGCCCGACCTCGTCGAGACCGACGACGATCTTGGCGCCGGCCCGGCGGAGCGAGCGTTCGACGGAGTGCGTCGGGGGGACGATGGGCATGGCGTAATCCGTTCAGCGGGGGCAGCCTCCAGCCTAAGCCCGCTCACGACCGCCGAATCCGCCTCCCGGGAGGCCGGGTCCGGGGAGGCGCCGGGTCCGGCAGCCCCCGGGCCCGGCAGCGACCGCCTCAGGCCCGGATCATCGGCTCCAGCACCTCGTCCACCAGCCGACCGGCGAACCCCGGCCCCATGTTCTCCAGCCCGCGGATCTTGACCTGGTAGAGCAGCACCGCCGGAATGACGTCGGCCACCAGCGGGGTGGCCGCACCGGGCCGGACGTCGCCGCGCTCGGCACCGCGACGCAGAATCTCCAGGATGGTCCGCGCGGTCGGCTCGATGACCCGGTCGGTGATGAAGGCCTTGAAGACCTCGGCCCGCTCCTGGTCGATCTCGCCCATCAGCGCGTTGAGCGCGGAGCCCGTCGGGGAGGCCATCGCCTGCGTGAACCCCTCGATGAGCCGGTGGAGTTCGTCACGCGCGGACCCGAGGTCGGGGGTGTCGTAAGGGCGTGGAAGAGTGGCGTCCAGGGCGTCGATGACGAGTTCGTCCTTGGACGCCCAGCGCCGGTAGAGCGCGGCCTTCCCGGTCCGCGCCGCGCCGGCGACCCCTTCCATGGTGAGCCGCGCGTATCCGCCGGAGGTGAGCTGGTCGAGGGCGGCCTCGAAGATCGCGTTCTCCAGTTCCTTCCCCCGGCGCCGCGCCGGCCGCGTCAGCGCCTGGCGGGCGGCCCGCACCGGACAGAAGCCCGGTTCGCCACCCGGCACCGAGCCCGACCCGGCGCCCGACACCCCTGGCGCCACCCCGACGCCCTCCTCCCCCGGTCGAACGGCCCCGGACCGGACAGCCCCGGACCGCACGGCCTCAGGCTGGAGGACCTCGGGCCGAACAGCCACCTCTCCGGGCGCCGGCCCCGCCGAACCACCCGGCGACCGACCGGACCGGTCCGCCACCAGGCGTCGCACCAACCGCTCCATCGCCACCACCCTTAAGGAACGCTTGCGTTCACAATCGCGGCCAGGATATCGTCCGCTTAGTGAACGATCCCGTTCCTTCTCGGCCTGCGCAAGGGCGCAGTGCCATGCCCGGACCGGCGACTCCGCCGGCCCCGCACCACCGAGCACATAGCCAGCAGGGGGCACATTCGTGGCTATCTCCGACACGCTCAGCAAGAACCCACCACCGCGGACGAACCAGGGGCGGGGCAAGGGCATCACCCTGACCGTCATCGCCGCCACCCAGCTCATGGTGGTCCTCGACGCGACCATCGTGAACATCGCGCTGCCGCACATCAGGGACGCCCTGGGCTTCTCGACCACCGACCTGTCGTGGGTCATCAACGCCTACACCCTGACCTTCGGCGGGCTGCTGCTGCTCGGCGGTCGCGCGGGTGACATCCTCGGCCGCCGAAGGGTGTTCATCTTCGGCACCCTGCTGTTCGGCCTGGCCTCACTGCTCGGTGGTTTCGCGCAGGACAGCAGCCTGCTGCTGGCCGCCCGCGCGCTCCAGGGCATCGGCGGCGCGATCTGTTCCCCGACCGCCTTCGCCCTGATCGCCACCAACTTCGACGAGGGACCGGAACGCAACCGCGCGTTCGGCGTGTTCTCGGCGGTGGCGGGTTCCGGCGCCGCGATCGGCCTGCTGGCCGGCGGTCTGCTCACCGAGTACCTGAACTGGCGCTGGGTGTTCTTCGTCAACGTGCCGATCGCCATCCTGATCGCGATCGCCGCGCCGCGCCACATCGCCGAGTCCGAGCGCCACCCGGGCCGCTTCGACCTCCCCGGCGCCCTCACCTCGACGCTCGGCCTGGTCGGCCTGGTCTACGGGTTCATCCGGGCCGCCTCGGACGGCTGGTCGGACGGCATCACGCTCGGCTCCTTCGCGGCCGGCGCGATCCTGCTCGCCGCCTTCCTCGTGGTCGAGAGCCGCACCGACCAGCCGATCACCCCGATGCACCTGTTCGCCAACCGCAACCGCACCGGCGGCCTGGTGATGATGCTCTGCCTGGCGGCGGCCATGTTCGGCATCTTCTTCTACGTCGTGCTGTTCGTGCAGGGCCCGCTCGGCTACAGCCCGCTGAAGGCCGGTGTCTCCTTCCTCCCGATCAGCGTCGCGATCATCATCGCCGCGCAGATCGCCTCCAACCTCCAGGCCAAGTACGGCCCGAAGCCCTTCATGGCGGGCGGCGCACTGCTGGTCACCGTCGGCCTCACCTGGCTGACCCAGATGAGCAAGGACAGCGGCTACCTGGACGGGGTCCTCGGCCCCACGGTGGTGTTCGGCTTCGGCATGGGTCTGATCTTCGTCCCGGTGATGCTGCTCGCGGTCGCCGGCGTCCCGGGCGAGGAGACCGGCGCCGCCTCCGGCCTGCTCAACTCCATGCAGCAGATCGGCGGTTCGCTCGGCCTGTCGATCCTGACCACGGTCTTCGCGCACTACGCCACGGCCGAAGCCGCCGTGCAGCTGCCGAAGTTCATGGAGAGCGCGAAGCCTGAACAGCTGGCCTACCTCCAGCAGCACCACGAGTTCCCGCAGGGCACCGACGCCGCGAACACCGTGCTCACCCAGGGCATTTCGCACGGCTTCATCGTGGGCGCCGCGCTCGCGGCGGTCGCCCTGCTCGTCGCGGTCTTCGTGATCAAGGCCAAGGCCAGCGACCTGCCGAGCGGCTCCTCCGCCGTCGCGATGCACTGACACCGTCACCGTCACCGTGCGCCGACGCCGCCACCGCGCGCCGACGCCGTAGGTGACGGACCGGCGCCGCACGACGCCAAGGGCCGGCCGGGAGCAGCACGCTCCCGGCCGGCCCTACCGCTGTCCGCGGCCCCCGCCTCCACCCTCGGGCGGCCTACCAGGCCTCGTACGCCAGCCCCGCCTGATCGCAGGCCGTACGGCCGACCGTCGTCGAGTCGACCCTCGGCCGCTCCGCCAGGATCTCCCGGGCCCGGGTGGCCGCGAGGTTGGTGGCGTACCAGGGCTTCGACCCCGCCCCCAGGCCCTGCCCGATCAGCTGCAGTGCACAGCTCCGCTGCGGCTCGGGGAGCCGGTCCAGGGCAGGCACCGCGTCCGCCGAAAGCCCGCGGACGTTGCGCAGGTCGATGGCCGCGGTGCGCGGGTCGTCCCGCAGGGCCTGCTCGTACCGGGTGACGTTCTGCTCGGCGACGATCGCGTCCGGGCCCATCAGGCCGTAGACCGCGACGGTGAGCATCCCGCTGAGGACGACGACGCGCGGCAGCCAACCGGCGCGGCGGGTCAGCCCGGCGGCGATCAGCAGCAGGAAGACGGCGCCCAGCCAGACCTCGACCACCAGTACCCAGAGCCGCAACCGGGTGAGCCCGGAGGCGTCCACGTAGAACCACATCCGGCCGAGCGCCGAGGCCACCACGGCCAGCGCCAGCAGGCAGAGCAGTCCGAGCAGGATCCGCGCCACCCGGCGGTCGGCCACGGTGGTGCGCGGCGCCCAGCGGTTGGCGACCGCCACTACGACCAGCGTCAGCACGGTGATCACGCTCAGCTGCCAGAAGCCCTGCCGGGCGTACTCGGAGCGGCTCATCCCGGTGTTGCTCAGCACGGCGTCCGCGCCACCGAGCACCACCACGGCCTGGATCACCGCGAAGACACCGAACATCAGGTTGAGCGCGACCAGCGGAAGCGCCCACTCCAGCCGCCGCCGCTCCCGGCCCGGCCGGATCACCGTACGGTCCCAGCGGCGCGGGCCGGCGGCCATATGCGCGAAGCCCAGCACGGTCACCGTTCCGAGCACGAACAACGCGCCGCGCCCCGGGAGCTGGTCGAGGTCGAGATCCGGGCTGAGACCGCCCAGCAGATCCGCCATGGCGGCGTCGGCGCTGGCGAACAGCAGGCCGAAGACGGTCAGCAGGGCGGCGGCGACCCCGAGCGCCTTGAGCACCGGGACGATCCGGTCGCGGCCGGGCAGCGGCCGCCGGTCCATGCTCTCCCAGACCCAGACCACCGAGGACACCAGCTGCCACACGATGCCGGGCAGCGGGAACAGCACACCCGGCCAGCGACGGCCGCCGTGCAGCGCCAGCGAGGCCAGCGCCAGCGCACCGACCACGGCCGGCACCGCGGGCCAGCCGGCGTCCCACCGGGCCGGGACGGCGAGCAGGGCGAGGGCGAGCAGGCTCCACACCGCCGTCCAGGGTCGGATCCGGCGCCCGGCCGTCCGGGCGGCGATCCCCGCCCCGACAGCGGTGGCGGCGCCGAGCAGCAGCAGGTTGGGCCCCAGGCCGTCGTAGAGCAGCCAGGCCGTCAGCAGGCCGGCGAGCAGGGCCGCCAGGAGGATCTTAGGGGTGGCCCCCGCCCGGCGCTCGGGGGCGCTGGGGCCCAGCCACGCAGGGGGCGAGGGCACGGCCACGCCGGGCGCCCGGCCCGGGCCCGGCCTGCTCTGCGGGCGGGTGCCCGCCGGGCGGTACGGACCGTACGGGTCGAACGCGTCGTACGGATTGGACGACTGGGTCGGACCCGGCGCGACTGGATCGGGCGACCTGGTCGGGTCGGGTGACTCAGTCGATCCCGGCGTGACCGGATCGGGCGACTCAGTCAAGTCGGACGACCCAGTCGCCCCCGGCGCGATCAGGTCGGGCGACCCAGTCGAGTCGGGTGACCCAGTCGGATCGAGCGACTCAGTCGACCCCGGCGAGGTCGAGTCGGCCGACTCGGTCGGACCGGGCGAATCGGACGGGGCAGGCGTGGACGGGCCTGACATGAGTCCCCCTCAGTGGTCGGCAGGCATGCGGACGCCACCCATCGGGCGGTCCGCGGACCGGCACGCTCAGCGCCCGGCCGCTGCCGACTGTAGACCATTCTGAACAAGTTCAAAAATCTGTTTCGAACGCGTTCAGAATGCCCTCACCACCACAGGACTCCCCTGGCTACCCCTTCACCGATCCGGCCAGCAGCCCCCGGACGAAGTAGCGCTGGAGACTGAAGAAGACGATCAACGGAACGATGATCGACAGGAACGCCCCGGCCGTGAGCAGCTCCCAGCGCCCGCCTAGGGAGCCGGACAGCTGCGCCAGCCGCACCGTCATCGGCGCCACCTCCGGTGTGCCACCCGCGAAGGTCAGCGCCACCAGCAGGTCGTTCCAGACCCACAGGAACTGGAAGATCGCGAACGAGGCCAGCGCCGGGGTGCACAGCGGCAGTACGATCGAGCGGAAGATCTTGAAGTGCGAGGCGCCGTCCACCACCGCGGCCTCCATCAGGTCGCGCGGCAGCTGGGCGATGAAGTTGTGCAGCAGGAACACCGCCAGCGGCAGCGCGAACATGGTGTGCGCCAGCCAGACCGGCGCGTAGCTGCCCTTGAGGTCCACCGCCGGGATCAGCGTCAGCGAGCCCAGGTGCGCACCGCCGGCGAACAGCCGCAGCAGCGGGATGAGCGCCATCTGGAGCGGCACCACCTGGAGCGCGAACACCGTGAAGAAGACCGCGTCGCTCCCCCGGAACCGCACCCAGGCCAGCGCGTACGCCGCCATCGCCGCCAGCGCCAGCGGGAAGACCGTCGCCGGGACGCTGATCGCCAGCGAGTTGACCAGGAAGGGCATCAGGCCGGTGGAGGCGCCGGACCCGCCCTCGAACAGCACCGAGTGGTAGTTGCCGAGGCCGAGGTCCGGATGGAGGAAGGCGTTCCACCACCCGCTGGCCGTCACGTCCTGCTTGGGGCGCAGAGAAGTCACCAGCAGGCCCAGCGTCGGAATCGTCCAGAGGACCGTCATCGCGATCACGAACACCGAGGCCAGCGGACTGCTGAAAGCCTTCCGCACCGGCGGCACCGGCGGCACCGCCTTCACCGACCGCACCGGCCGTGCCGGCTTCACCGACCGCACCGACTCCGCCGGCCGCTCCCGGCCGCCCGTCCCGGTCACCGGACCTCACGCTCCTTCCGCAGCTGCACGATGTTGTAGGCCACCAGCGGCAGCACCGCGAGGAAGAGGAGCACCGCGAGGGCACTGCCCCGGCCGGAGTTGAACTGCACGAAGGACTGCGAGTACATCTCGTTGGCCAGCACCTGGGTGCCGAAGTTGCCGCCGGTCATGGTGCGGACGATGTCGAAGGCCTTCAGGGTGATGATCATGACGGTGGTCAGTACGACCATCACCGTGGTGCGGATCATCGGCACGGTGACGTACCAGAACAGCCGCACCCCGCTCGCGCCGTCCAGCCGGGCCGCCTCCACCACCTCGTCCGGGATCGCCTTGATCGCCGCCGACAGCACCACCATCGCGAAGCCGGTCTGCACCCAGACCATCACCGCCATCAGCAGGAAGGTGTTCAGCGGCTGCGAGAGCAGCCAGTTCGGCGGATCGTCCCAGCCCACGGCGACGGCGAGTTGGCTGAGCAGGCCGATCTGCGGCTGGCCCGGCCCGCGCGACTCGTAGACGAACTTGAAGATGATCGACGCGCCGACCAGCGAGATCGCCATCGGCATGAAGATCAGCGACTTGTACACCGACTGGCCGCGCATCCGGTCGACCAACAGCGCCAGCACCAGCCCCAGCCCGGTCGCCACGAGCGGCGCGACCACCAGCCAGAGCAGCGTGTTGACCAGCACCTTCTGCACCGAGTCGGAGGTGAGGGCCCAGCCGAAGTTCTCACCGCCGACGAACCGGGTGCCGTCGTCGTTCTGGAGGCTGAGGTAGACCGTGCGGACCAGCGGCACGACCAGGCCGACGGCCAGCAGCAGCACCGCCGGGCCGAGGAACACCGCGACCGCCAGCGGTCGGGCCAGGCGACCCCGGGCCCGACCGGCGGCCAGGAAGACCACCAGCAGGATGCCCAGGAAGCCCGCGACGGCGCCGAAGGTGTTGCCGAACTTGACCGCCGCGTCGTTCCAGGAGCCGACCGCCAGGTTCTCGGCGACCAGCCTCCCAGCGGCCGATTCGGCGACGGGTGACGGGAATCCGGTTACGGACATGGCTGCGCTTCCCTTCGGGTGTGGTGGGAAGGGGGGCGGGCGGGGGGGGGGGGGGGGCCCCCCCCCCCCCCGGGCGGGGGGGGGGGGGGGGGGCGCCCCCCCGGCGGCCGGGCCGCGGGGGGGGGCCCCGGGGGGGGCGCGGGGGCCCCGGCCGCAACGGGG
>NZ_JBHVVE010000022.1:0-74516 GCF_042883725.1 Kitasatospora sp. NPDC058184 | reverse complement strand
GCCCCCCCGCGGCGGTCGGGGGGGGGGGGGGTGGGACTGGGTGTCCCGCCTGGGGGGCGCCCCCGGGGGGGGGGGGGGGGGGGGGGGGGGGGGGGGGGGGGGGGGGTGGCCCCGCACCGCCCTCGACAGGTGGTCCTCGGTGTGCCCGACCCCCGGGAACCGGGTCCTCGGTGTCGGCCCCGGAGGCCAGCGCCGGGCCCAGGACCGAAACCGGGGCCAGGGCCAACTCCGGTTCCAACTCCGACTCCGGCTCCGGCTCCGGCTCCGGCTCCGGCTCCGGCTCCGAGAGCAGCCCCGGAACCAGCCCCGGAACCGAGCAGGACGGACGGCCCGGCTACTGCGGCCAGGCGGCGTCGATGTCGGCGGCGGTCTTCTGGATCGACTGCCCCTCGGCGAACCAGGCGGTCAGCGACTTCCACTCCTGCCCGGCGCCCACGGCGGCCGGCATCAGGTCGGAGCCGTCGAAGCGGAAGGTGGCCGACGGGTCCGTCAGCGCCTCCGCCGACAGCTTGTCGATCGGGTCGGTGTAGAGGCTCTTGTCCACGCCCTGGTTGGCCGAGACCCAGCCGCTCGCGGTCTTCACCCGGCTGCTCGCCCAGTCCGAACTGGACAGGTAGTTCTGCACCGCCTGCACCTCGGGCCGCCCGGAGAAGGCCGCCAGGAACTCCCCGCCGCCCTCGACCGGGTTGGCGACCGACGGGTTCACCGCGGGCAGGTGGAAGGCGAAGACGTCCCCGTCCGGGCCGACCTTGGTGCCCTTGGGCCACTGCGCCTCGTAGAAGGAGGCCTGCTGGAGCATCAGGCACTTGCCGCTCAGGATCGGCGTGCCCGCGTCCTGGAAGGTGGTGGTGGCGATCGACTTCACGTCACCGAAGCCCGCGTTGACCCAGGCCGGGTTCTGCATCCAGTCGGCGACCGTCTTCATCGCGGTAGTGATCTTCTGGTCGGAGAACTTCACCTGGTGGCCGACCCACTGGTCGTACACCTCGCCGCCGTACGAGCCGAGCACCACCTCCTCCAGCCAGTCGGTGGCCGGCCAGCCGGTGGCCGTCCCGGAGGCGATGCCGCCGCACCACGGCTTGGCGCCGCCGGCCTTGGCGATCCGGTCGCTGAGCGCCATCAGGTCGGTCCAGGTCTTGGGCACGTCGTAGCCGGCCGCCGTGAAGGCCTTCGGCGAATACCAGACCAGGGACTTCATGTTGGCGCTCATCGGGGCCGCGTAGTAGGTGCCGTTGACCGAGCCGTACGTCTTCCAGATCGGGCTCCACTTGTCCTGGTTGGCAACGGTCTGGGCGGGCGGCTTCACCACCTTGCCGCTCTTCACCATCTGCGCCAGCAGGCCCGGTTGCGGGATGATCGCGAAGTCCGGGGCGTTGCCGCCGGAGACCCGGACCGGCAGCTGGGACTCGAAGTCGTTCGAGCCCTCGTAGCTGATCCTGATCCCGGTGCACTTGCTGAACTCGGCCCAGGACTTCTCCAGGTTGTCCGACTCCGGGCTCAGGATCGAGGCGAACATCGTCACGGTGGTGCCCGAGTGTCCGGCGTACGGCTGGTACTTGGCGCAGTCGCCGGACAGCGAGGCGGCCGATCCGCCTCCGCCGCCACCCGAACCGCCGGAGCTGTTGGAGCAGGCCGCGGTCAGCGCCAGTGCCGCCACCAGGACGGGCACGGCGGCCAGACGGCGGCGGGAACTCGATTGCGGCGCGGTCGGGTTGAGGGTCAATGCGGTTCTCCTCGCCAGGGCATGCTGCCGACGGTGGGCTGAACGACATTGCGCTGTACCGGAGATGGGCCTACCCGGGGATCGCGGACAGGTTCACGGGAACGGAATCGCGGAACGGAATCGCGGAACGGGATCACGGAACGGGATCACGAGCGGGATCACGAGCGGACGGCGGCCGGACTGATCGAAGACGTTAACGCAGCCGCCGCCCCCCGCCAAGGTCCCCGTTCGACCTTCACAAGCCGGTGTCCCGACCGTGACCCGCGCCCGGAAGTCGAAGGCCCCGACCGGACGCCCACCCGGACGTCCAACCGGACATCCGCCGTAAATCCAGCCGGGGCCTTGTGATATGACCGAACGTCAGAAGAGCCGTACCGGCAGCTCCAGCAGGCTGTTGACCACCAGCGAGGGGCTCGGCCGCAGGTCCGCGTCCGGCACCGCGAGCGACAGCCCCGGGAAGCGCTCGAACAGCGCGGGTAGCGCGACCCCCGCCTCCAGTCGGGCCAGCGGGGAGCCCGGGCAGACGTGCGGGCCGTGGCCGAAGGACAGGTGGCGGGACGGGTCCCGGGTGATGTCGAAGACCTCGGCGGTCACCCCGTGCTGGAGCGGGTCGCGGCCGATCGCGTTGTACGAGACCAGCACCGGTTCGCCGGCCGGGATCACCACCTCGCCGACCGGTATGGGCTCGGCGGCGAACCGGAACAGGAAGTTGCTGGTCGGCGGTGTCCAGCGGAGCGACTCCTCCACCACCGCGTCCCAGGACACCTGTCCCGAACGCACCAGTTCCAGCTGGTCCGGGTGGGCCAGCAGGGCCCGCACCGCGTTGCCGATCAGGTTCACCGTCGTCTCGTGGCCGGCCGCGATGATCACCCGCAGGGTGGCCGCCGCCTCCGCGTCGCTCAGCGCCCCGCCCTCCGTGTCGGCCGCCAGCAGCACGCTCGCCAGGTCCTCGCCGGGAGCCGAACGGCGCTGCGCCACCAGGCCGTTGACGAAGGCGTTCAGCCCGGCGACGGTCGCCTGGATGCCCTCCGGGTTCGGCTTGATGCCGAAGAACCGCTCGTACAGGTCGCGCAGCAGGCCGTGGTCCGACTCCGGTACGCCCAGCAGCGAGCAGATCACCGTCATCGGCAGCGGGAAGGCGAAGGCCGTCTTGAGGTCCACCAGCGGCTCGCCCGCCGCCAGGGCGTCCAGCAGCGCGTGGGTGATCTCCTCGACGCGCGGACGCATCAGCTCCACCCGGCGCGGGGTGAAGGCCTGCGCGACCAGTGCCCGAAGCCGGCGGTGCTCGGCCCCGTCGGTGGTCACCATGCTCGGGCCGGGCACCGCCAGGCCGATCAGCGGCCAGGTCTTCGGGACCTCGCCGCGCTGGTAGGCCGCCCAGTGCGCGGCGTCCTTCACGAGCCGGGCGTCCGTGAGCAGGTCACGTGCGGCGGCGTGCCGCGTCACGGCCCAGGCGGCGACCCCGCCGGGCAGTTCGACCGGCACCACCGGGCCGGCGGCCCGCAGCAGGGCGCCCTCGGCCGCGTTGTCGCGGGCCAGCGGGTCGAGGGCGATTCGGGCCGGGGCAGCGGTCATCGACGTCTCTCTTTCGAAGCTCTGGAGAAGCTCTCTCGAAGCCTTTCGAAGCCGTTCGAAAACAGCCGAAGCCTTTCGGAGGTTTCGAGGGCGTTCGAGGGGTTTCGCGGCTCTTTCGAACGGCGGGTGCGGGTGGATCAGGCCGGGTGGCCGGGGGTGAACGAGACCGGCAGCGCCACCAGCCCGCGCACCCAGGCCGACGGCCGCCACACCAGCGCGTGCTCGGCCACCGCCAGCCGCAGGTCCGGCAGCCGGTCGAGCAGCACCTCGATCGCGGTGGTGGCGATCACCTCGGCCGCCTCCTGGGCCGGGAACGGGCAGCCGTGCTCGCCGTACGAGTAGCTCAGGTGCGCCCGGTTGCCCTCCGCCGGGCGGCCGTCCGGCTGCCGGACAGCCGGGTCGGCGTTGGCCCCGGCGATGCCGAGCAGGACCATGTCCCCCTCGCCGATCCGCTGGCCGCCCACCTGGGTGTCGCGGACCGCCCAGCGTCCGGCGAAGATCTGGGTCGGGGTGTCCTCCCAGAGCGCCTCGTTCAGCGCCTGGCTGATGCTGCGCCGGCCTCCGGCCAGCGAGGCCGCGAACCGCTCGTCGGTGAGCATCAGCCGCAGCGTGTTGGAGATCCAGTACGAGCTCGGCTGGTGGCCGGCGATCAGCAGCACCCGCAGGTCGCGCATCACCTCGTCGTGGGTCAGCCCGGCCGGGTGCGCCAGCATCCGCGAGGCGACGTCGGCGCCCGGGTACTCGGCCTTCTCCTCGACCAGCGCGAGCATCAGCTCCAGCAGCCGTTGGGCGCCGGCCGGCGCGTCCGGGCCGCCGTCCAGCATGGCCAGCAGCGCCGCGATCAGCTGCGGCGCCTGCTCCTCGTCCAGGCCGAGCACCCGGCACAGCACCAGCAGCGGCATCCGGTGCGCGTACTCGGCGACCAGGTCGGCCTCGCCGCGCCCGGCGAACTCGTCGATCAGGCCGTCGGCGATCTCCTCCGCGTGCTTGCGCAGCTCGTACGGGTCGATCCCGGCCAGCGCGTCGGTGACCGCGCGCGAACGCCGGACGTGCTCCTCGCCCTCGGCGTAGAGGATCGAGGGGACGGGCGCCATCATCGGCTTCAGCGGCCAGTCGGCGGGCAGCGTCGCCCAGGCGTGCCAGCGGCTGGAGTCGCGGCCGAACAGCTGCGGCCGGCCGGTCACCTGCTGCAGCTCGCGGTAGCCGATGACCAGCCAGGCGGGCACGCCGCCGGCCAGCTCGACCGGGGCGACCGGGCCGTGCGCGGCGCGCAGCTCGCGGTAGAGCTGGGACGGGTCGGTCTGGAAGCGCGGCCCGTACAGCGGCGTGGCGCCGGCGTGCGCCGGGCAGCCCGGGGGCGGGGTGGCGGCGGGCTCGGTCACGGGGTGCTCTCCTCGTAGATCGCGGTGCGGGGCCCGGCCGGGGCTGGCCGCGCGGCGGGGGCCGTCTCGTCCTCCCCGGCGGCAGCGGCCGGGACGCCTCCGTCGGCACCGGCCAGGACGGCTCCGTCGGCACCGGCCAGGGCGGCCTCGTCGGCCCCGGCCAAGGCGGCCAGGTGGTGGACCAGGGCGATCAGCACCCGCTTGCCGGACTCGCGGTCGCGCGCGTCGCAGTCCACCAGCGGCACCTCGGCCGGCAGGTCCAGCGCCTCGCGGACCTGCTCCAGGGTGTGGCCCGGCTCGCCGAAGTTGTTGCGGGCCACGATGAACGGCGTGCCGTGGTGCTCCAGCCGGTCGATGGCGTACCAGGAGTCCTCCAGGCGCCGGGTGTCCACCAGGACGACCGCGCCCAGGGCGCCGCTGAACAGGCGGTCCCAGAGGAACCAGAAACGTTCCTGCCCGGGCGCGCCGAACAGGTACAGCACCTGCCGGTCGGAAAGGGTGATCCGGCCGAAGTCGAAGGCGACCGTGGTGGAGCGCTTGCCCCAGGCGCCGGCCGGGTCGATGCCCTCGCCCGCCTTGGTCATCACCTCTTCGGTGTTCAGCGGACGGATCTCGCTGACCGAGCCGACCAGGGTGGTCTTGCCCACGCCGAAGCCGCCGACCACGACGATCTTCAGCGCGTTGTCGGCCGTCGCCCGCAGCGGGGTGCGGGCACCGGCGGGCCGGACGTCAGCGGCAGCCTGAACGGCGCCGGCGGGCCGGGCCTCCACAGCGGTCCGGACGCCACCGACGGGCGAGACGTCAGAGCTGTTGAAGGCCATGCAGCACCTGCTTCAGCGTGTCGAGGTCGGGCAGCCGGGCCTTGTTCGGCGCGAACCGGGGGTGGCGGGCGGTGACCGCCCCGGACTCCAGCAGGTCGCCGAGCAGGATCTTCACCACCGAGACGGGCAGCGCCAGTTCCGCCGCCACCTCCACCACGGCGGTCGGGGCCTCGCACATCCGCAGGATCCGGGCGTGCTCCGACTGCATCCCGGGCGCCGGCTGCCGCTCGGCGACGATCAGGGTCACCAGGTCGAAGGCGTTCTCCGGGGACCGGCTGCGGCCCCGGGTGATGGTGTAGAGGCGGTCCGGGTCGTCGTCGCGCCCCGGCAGCACCGGTCCCGGACTCATGCGCCCACCTCGCTCCGCGCGGCGGGGGCGTCGACCCCCGCGACCCCCGCGACCCCTTCGACCGTCCGCTCGCTCCGCGCGCTCATATGACCGCGCTCTCTTGCGCGGCCTCGCCTTCCGCCGCCCGGGCGGGCGCGCTGAGGTGGACCCCGATCTGCTCGATCAGGCCGTGCATGTTGTGGCCGACCACGCCGACGTCCGCGTCGTCGTCCGTGACCACCGCCAGGTGCGCGCCCTCGCCGGCCGCCACGATGCACAGGATGCCGCCGTGGAACTCGGTCATCGACTGCCGCACGCCGCCGCTGCCGTCGCCGAACTCGATCGAGGCGCCGTGCGCCAGGCTCTGCAGACCGGAGGCGATGGCGGCCAGCTGGTCGGCCTGGTCGGTGCTCAGTCCGGCGGTGTGGCAGAGCTTGAGGCCGTCGGCGGAGAGCACCAGGGCGTGCCGGGTGCCGGGGGTCGCCGCCAGCAGGTTCTCCAACAGCCAGTCGAGGTCACGGTCGGTGGCACTGCTCATCAGGTGTCCTTCTCGGTGACGGGGGAAGCGTCGGGCGTGGTGTCGGGGGCTGTGGTCGGCACCCCGGAAGGGTCGGTGGCCGGCGGCCCGGCAGAGTCGGCGGCCGGAGCCCCGGCAGGGTCCGTGACCGGCGTCCCGGCGGGGCCCTCGGTCGGAGCCCCGGCGGCGGGCTGTCCGGCCGCCGCCGGACGGGCGGCGGCCCGGCGGAACGCGCCGAACCGGCCGGCCGCACCCGCCGCGTCGGTGCCGGCGGGCTTCGCCGCCCGGTCCGTCGCGGGGGCGGCGGTGGCCAGCGTCTGTCCGCGGCGGCGCTGCGGCAGGCCGCTGTCGGTCGTCCGGACGGGCGCGGCCGGCAGCGCGGGCGCGGTGGCGGTCCGCGTCCCGGCCGCGGCCTGCGTCCCGACGCGGGTCCGCTGCGCGGAGGGAGCCGGAGGCAGGGAGGCCGGGGCGGGGCGCGCCGAGGTGAGCGCGGGGCGCGCGGTCTCCGCGGGCGACGCCTGTACCGGTACGGACACCTGGACGGGCGCCGGGGCCGCGGCCGGTGCCGGGTGGGTGACCAGCTGATGCGGGATCAGCATCACCACGCCGGTACCGCCGCGCGCCGAGGGCCGGAAGGAGATCTGCAGCCCGTGCTTGCGTGCCAACACGCCGACCACCGCCAGCCCCAGGCGGGTACCCGCGGAGAGCGTGGTGAGGTCCAGCGGTTCGGCGGAGACGGCCCGTTCGGCCCGGCGCAGCCAACTGTCGCTCAGGCCCAGCCCGCTGTCCTCGACGGTGACCGCCAGCCCGGCGGGCACCTCCTCGACGTAGACGTGCACCTCGGCCGGCGGGGCGGAGAAGTTGGTGGCGTTGTCCAGCAGTTCGGCCAGCGCGTGCATCACGCCCTCGGCCGCGTACCCGGCGACCGCGGCGGTGCTGGCGTTGTGCAGCCGCACCCGCTGGTAGCCGCCGATCCGGCCGAGCGCGCCGCGCAGCACCGACTCCACCGCGATCGGCTTGGCCCAACGGCGGCCCGAGCGGGCGCCGGTGAGCACCGCGATGCTGTCGGCCATCCGGCCCGCCTGGGCGGTCGAGTGGTCCAGGCTCAGCAGGTCGCCGAGGACCTCCTCGTCGTGCCGGTGCTGCATCTCGCGCAGCTCGGCGTGCATGCTCGTGGCCAGCGCCTGGACCCGCCCGGCGGCGGTCGCGCACACCGCGAGCGCGGCGGCCCGCAGCCGCTCACCGCGGCCGATCTCCTCGCCGACGGCGCGCAGCAGCGGGTACTGGGGGTGCTTGCGGTGGACGGCCAGCGCACTGTCCACCGCCGCGCCGGCCCGCAGCTTCGCCACCACCTCGGGCAGCACGCCCTCGGTGATCCGGGCCAGTTCGGCGCGCTCGGCCTCGACCCGGGTCCGCTCCGCCTCCGCCCCGGCCCGCTCGGCGTCGAGTTCGGCCCGCAGCCGGGCCAGCTCGGCGTGCGCGGTGGTGACGTCGGCCTCGGCCCGGGCCTGCCCGGCGCGGGCGGCGTCCCGCTCGGCGAGCGCGGCGGCGGTGCGGTCGGCAGCGGCCGTCTCGGCCTGCCGGGCCGTGCCCGCGGCGACCAGCGCCGCCCGGGTCTCCTCGTGCTGCGCGGCCAGGTCCTCGGCCAGCCCGCGGGAGCGCTCGACCCCGGCCGCCGCGAGGCCGACGGCGATCAGCCAGAGCACCGTGACGGCGCCCACCGCGAGGGCGGTGAGCGGCTGGTGCGCGCCGAGCGCCCGGGCGACGCCGACCGGCGCGGCGACCAGCGCCAGCAGCACGGCGGCCGCGGTCAGGGCGACGGTGCGCGGCGCGGGCCGGCGGCGCGATCGGCCGTCGGGGCTGGTGGCTTCTCTCATCGGTGCGGTCCTCGGCAACGTCGGCGGGCGGCGGCGCGGGCGGCGGGTCGGCGACGGTTGCGGCCGCCGACAGCTGGTCGGGCGCATACCAGTCCGCCCGGCGACGTAGCGAAACGTCTCCGGGCGTCTGATCGGTTCACGCTTTCGGCCGATCATATCGATTCAGACATAGGCCTCAAGCGGCCAGTTGACGGCCAATCTCCTACCTTCACGCCGCCCACACCACACGACGACGCCCCGACGCCCACCCGAGCGCCACGCCTCACACCGTGGGCGCCCGTCCTGTGCCGGCGGCCGCCGACCTCAGCGGCCGCCGAACCGTCGCTCCAGCGCCTCCTCGAAGGTCCCTCGGCCCACCGCCCGATCCGGCGTCAGGTTGCCGCCCGCCCGCAGTCCGCGGCCGGTCGATCCCGGCAGGGGCAGCGGCAGCAGCAACCGGCGCCTGCCCGCCGCCCGCAGGTAGGCCTCGGCCAGTTCCCGGTACGAACGCACCTGCGGGCCGCCGACCTCCGTGGCGAAGCCGGCGGGCTCCTCCCCCGCTAGGTCCGCGACCGCCGCGGCCACCTCCCGTACGTCCACCGGCTGGCACGCCACCCCGCTCAGCACCGGGAGGACCGGCAGCTTCACGGAGGCGTCGAAGACCTTCAGCACCAGGTCGTGGAACTGCGTCGCCCGCAGCACCGTCCAGCCCAGCCCCGACTCCCGCACCACCCGCTCACAGGCGAGCTTCGTCGCGTAGTACCCGAACGGCACCCGGTCGATCCCGACGATCGACACGTACACCAGGTGCCGCACCCCGGCCTCCCGGGCCCGGGCCACCAGTGTCCGGACCCCGGCCACGTCCGCCTTCTTCTGCGTGGTCGCGCAGTCCACCACCACGTCGACCCCGGCCATCGCCTCCGCCACCCCGGCCCCGCCGACCAGGTCCCCGACCGCCCACTCGACCCCGTCGCCCCCGTCCCGCACCCGCCGGCTCAGCCCCCGCACCGCCACCCCGCGCGCCACCAGCAGCCGCACCACCTCCCGCCCCAACGTCCCCGTCGCCCCGGTCACCAGCACCGTTCCCACCACCGCGCCACTCCTTCCCTGAGGAAACCCGTCACCCCCTACAGACCGGACACCGCCCCCGAACGTGACATCGGCATGCCCGGGCACTCGGGCGAGGGCACACGAAAAAGCGGGGCGAGGACCGATGAAGGTCCTCGCCCCGCTTCAGGGGTTCACCTCAGGAGGCGACCACCGGGGTCGGGCGCGGTCAGCTGCAGCCGCTGGTGGAGCCGCAGCCCTCGCAGAGGTAGCAGCTGCCGGCGCGGCGCATCTTGGTGCCGCAGGAGAAGCAGAGCGGGGCGTCGGCGTTGAGGCCGAGCTGGATCTCCATCAGCTCCGTGGAGTTGTGGGCCTGCTTCGGGGTCGCCTTGGGTGCCTCGACGACGACGGGGGCCGGGGCCGGGGCCGGGACGGCAGCCGGCTTGGCCGCGACGGGGGCGGACTGGGCGAGCGACTCGGTGTCGAGCTCCTCGGCCTCCAGCGGCTCGTACGAGCCCGTCTCCAGGTGGCGCTGGCGCTCCTCGACGGAGTGGATGCCGAGCGCCGACCGGGTCTCGAACGGCAGGAAGTCGAGCGCCAGGCGGCGGAAGATGTAGTCGACGATCGACTGCGCCATCCGCACGTCCGGGTCGTCGGTCAGGCCGGCCGGCTCGAAGCGCATGTTGGTGAACTTCGAGACGTAGGTCTCCAGCGGCACGCCGTACTGGAGGCCGACCGAGACGGCGATGGAGAAGGCGTCCATCATGCCCGCGAGGGTCGAGCCCTGCTTGGACATCTTCAGGAAGACCTCGCCCAGGCCGTCGTCCGGGTAGGAGTTGGCGGTCATGTAGCCCTCGGCGCCACCGACCGTGAAGGAGGTGGTGATGCCCGGACGGCCCTTGGGCAGGCGCTTGCGGACCGGGCGGTACTCGACGACCTTCTCGACCACGGCGGCCGGGGTGACCGGGGCGGCCGCCTCGGTCTTCTCCTCCGAGTCCTTCTTCTTGGCCGAGAGCGGCTGGCCGACCTTCGAGTTTTCGCGGTAGATGGCGAGCGCCTTGACGCCCATCTTCCACGCCTCGAAGTAGATCTCCTCGACGTCCTCGACGGTCGCGGCGGCCGGCATGTTCACGGTCTTGGAGATGGCGCCGGAGATCCAGGGCTGGATCGCGGCCATCATCCGCACGTGCCCCATCGGCGAGATGGAGCGCTCGCCCATCGCGCAGTCGAACACCTCGTAGTGCTCCGGCTTCAGGCCCGGGGCGTCCACCACGTTGCCGTGCTCGGCGATGTGGGCGACGACCGCCTCGATCTGCTCGTCCTGGTAGCCGAGGCGCTTGAGGGCGCGCGGGACGGTGCCGTTGACGATCTGCATCGAGCCGCCGCCGACCAGCTTCTTGAACTTGACCAGGGCCAGGTCGGGCTCGACGCCGGTGGTGTCGCAGTCCATCATCAGGCCGATGGTGCCGGTCGGGGCGAGCACCGAGGCCTGGGCGTTGCGGAAGCCGTTCTGCGCGCCGAGGCGGAGCACGTCCTGCCAGGACTTGTTGGCGGCCAGCCAGACCGGGGCGTCCAGGTCGTCGTGGGAGACGGCGTCCAGCGAGGCGTCGGCGTGCTGCTTCATGACCTGCTGGTGCGGGGCCGCGTTGCGGGCGTAGCCGTCGTACGGGCCGACCACGCCGGCGAGTTCGGCGCCGCGGCGGTAGGCGGTGCCGGTCATCAGCGAGGTGATGGCGCCGGCCAGGGCGCGGCCGCCCTCGCTGTCGTAGGCGTGGCCGGTGGCCATCAGCAGGGCGCCGAGGTTGGCGTAGCCGATGCCGAGCTGGCGGTAGGCGCGGGTGGTCTCGCCGATCTTCTCGGTGGGGAAGTCCGCGAAGCAGATGGAGATGTCCATCGCGGTGATGACCAGCTCGACGACCTTGGCGAAGGTCGCCGCGTCGAAGGAGTCGTCGTCGCGGAGGAACTTCATCAGGTTCAGCGAGGCGAGGTTGCAGCTGGAGTTGTCCAGGTGCATGTACTCGGAGCAGGGGTTGGACGCGTTGATGCGGCCGGACTCCGGGCAGGTGTGCCAGTGGTTGATCGTGGTGTCGTACTGGATGCCGGGGTCGGCACAGGCCCAGGCGGCCTCGGCCATCTTGCGGAACAGCTTCTTCGCGTCGACGGTCTCGATGACCTCGCCGGTCATCCGGGCGCGCAGGCCGAATTCGGTGCCGTTCTCGACGGCGGTCATGAATTCGTCGTTGACGCGGACCGAGTTGTTGGCGTTCTGGTACTGGACGGAGGTGATGTCGTCCCCACCGAGGTCCATGTCGAAGCCCGCGTCGCGCAGGGCGCGGATCTTCTCCTCCTCCTTCACCTTGGTCTCGATGAAGGCCTCGACGTCCGGGTGGTCCACGTCGAGCACGACCATCTTGGCCGCGCGGCGGGTGGCGCCACCGGACTTGATGGTGCCGGCCGAGGCGTCAGCGCCGCGCATGAAGGAGACCGGGCCGGAGGCGTTGCCGCCGGAGGAGAGCAGTTCCTTGGAGGAGCGGATCCGGGAGAGGTTCAGGCCGGCGCCGGAGCCGCCCTTGAAGATCATGCCCTCTTCCTTGTACCAGTCGAGGATCGAGTCCATGGAGTCGTCGACGGACAGGATGAAGCAGGCGCTGACCTGCTGGGGCTGCTTGGTGCCGACGTTGAACCAGACCGGCGAGTTGAAGCTGAACACCTGGTGGAGGAGGGCGTGGGTCAGCTCGTGCTCGAAGATCTCGGCGTCGTCCTTGGAGGCGAAGTAGCCGTGCTTCTCGCCGGCGGCGCGGTAGGTGAGCACCACGCGGTCGATGATCTGCTTGAGGCTCCACTCGCGCTGGGGGGTGCCGACGGCGCCGCGGAAGTACTTGGACGTGACGATGTTGACGGCGTTGACCGACCAGAAGTCGGGGAACTCGACGCCGCGCTGCTCGAAGTTGATCGAGCCGTCACGCCAGTTGGTCATGACGACGTCCCGCCGCTCCCAGCGGACCTCGTCGTACGGGTGCACGCCAGGAGTGGTGTAGATGCGCTCCATCCGGAGACCGCCCTTCGGGGCCTTGGCGCCCTTGGCCGCGGCCTTCTCGGACTTCGACCCGCGTGCGGAACCGCTCGTGGTGTCTGTCACTTCTCGCTCCTCCTCCTGGGCAAACGCCCGAAGTGCCCTGAAAAGTCCGGGCACTGCTGGTTCGTTCTTCCGGTGTGCGGGCAGGCAGGAACCCTGCCTGCTTACGCACGGTTTGTAGTGTTCTGTGCCCCGTTTTCGGGCACGCGTGGGCCCCGCGGGGCCGTGGTGGTTCGGGTGGCTGGGCCCGCGAGGGGCCCGGCGCCTCCTAGGGCGCGGCGGCGGACACGGACACGCAGGTGTCGTCCGCCTCGGGGGTGCGGGGCCGTTCTGCGCGGAGCTCCGCGATGGCGGCCTCGAAGTCTTCCAGTCCGTCGTACGCCTGGTACACGGAGGCGAAGCGCAGGTAGGCGACCACGTCGAGTTCCTTGAGCGGGCCGAGTATGGCCAGCCCCACGTCGTGGGTGGTCAGCTCGGCGCTGCCGCTGGCGCGCACGCACTCCTCGACCCGCTGGCCGAGCTGGGCGAGCGCGTCCTCGGTGACCGGGCGGCCCTGGCAGGCCTTGCGGACGCCGGTGATGACCTTCTGCCGGGAGAACGGCTCGGTGACGCCGCTGCGCTTGATGACCATCAGCGCGGCCGTCTCCACCGTGGTGAAGCGGCGTCCGCAGTCCGGGCACTGCCGACGACGGCGGATGCAGCTGCCGTCCTCGGTGGTCCGGCTGTCGACAACACGGCTGTCGGAGTGCCGGCAGAAGGGGCAGTGCACCTCGGGATCCCTCCCTGGCAGAACGTTCGGACCTGTTGAGTCTATGCGATGCGCCCCCGGCCTGGGCAAGCTGATCATGCGGGGCGACCACTAGTACTGGGCACGGAGAGGACTGTAGCCACTACATCTAGGAGTCTGGGGGAGGTGAGCGCCTTGGCGTGTCGATGCCGCGAGGGGCCCGATTAGACTGCCGGGGGCGAGTTTCGCTCGAACATTTACTCGATGTACAACAAAGCCTTGATCGAGTCAGTCAACTCCCGAATAATTCACTCGAACGTGTGTTTGGCGCAACCTTTCGATAGGAGGCGCGTTGGGCTGGAAAAGGGGAGAGGACAGCCGTCGAGAGGGGCCGCCGTGAACACGATCGAAAGCAACACCATCCCGGTGCAGGAACACTCCCAGTTCAAGGTGGGGCAGCGCACCACGAATCAGCAGGGTGTGGACAGCAGCATGGACCGTAGCGAAGACCACCGCCTCTCCGGCGCGGCCCTTTCCGGGGCGACCCGCGTTCCCGACCAGCCGATCGAACACTCCACCGCCATGGACGACTCCCACACCTCCCCCGCCCGGGCGATGCCCGGTCGCCCCCCCGGCATCCGCACCGACGAGGCCGGTCTCACCGAGCGCCAGCGCCGGGTGATCGAGGTCATCCGGGATTCCGTCCAGCGCCGCGGCTACCCGCCGTCCATGCGCGAGATCGGCCAGGCCGTGGGCCTGTCCAGCACCTCCTCGGTCGCCCACCAGCTGATGGCCCTGGAGCGCAAGGGCTTCCTGCGCCGGGATCCGCACCGCCCGCGCGCCTACGAGGTCCGCGGCGTCGAGGTGGCCCGCCCGAACACCGCCGAGACGGCCGGTCGGCCCTCCACCTCCTACGTCCCGCTGGTCGGCCGGATCGCCGCCGGCGGGCCGATCCTGGCCGAGCAGACGGTCGAGGACGTCTTCCCGCTGCCCCGCCAGCTGGTCGGCGAGGGCGAGCTGTTCGCGCTCACCGTGCGCGGCGACTCGATGATCGAGGCGGCTATCTGCGACGGCGACTGGGTCACCGTGCGCCGCCAGCCGGTCGCCGAGAACGGCGACATCGTGGCCGCGATGATCGACGGCGAGGCCACCGTGAAGCGGCTCAAGCGCGAGGACGGCCGGATCTGGCTGATGCCGCACAATCCGGCGTACGAGCCGATCAACGGCGACAACGCGACCATCCTGGGGAAGGTCGTCGCGGTCCTGCGCCGCCTCTGAGCGGTCCGGCGCCGCCCCTGGGCGGCCCCGTGCGCCTCTGAGCGCACCCGCGCCGCCTCGGCGCGCACAGCAACACGCACCAGCACGCACCGCACCACCACACACACCGGGAAGGGGCTCCTCCGCACAGTGCGGGGAGCCCCTCCGGCGTTCCACGGGCCGGGCGGCCGGGCCCTCAGCCCCGCTTCACCACCGGCCGCACCGGCGCCGCCGAGGCGTCGATCGACGCCAGCGAGCGGCGCACCTGGTTGCGGTCCGTGGTGTACCAGAACTCCGGCATCGAGGAGCGGAAGAAGCTCCCGTACCGCTTGGTCTCCACCCGCGGGTCCAGCACCGCGACCACGCCCCGGTCGTCGGCCGCGCGCACCAGCCGGCCCGCGCCCTGCGCCATCAGCAGCGCCGCGTGGGTCGCCGCGACGGCCATGAAGCCGTTCCCGCCGCGCTGTTCGACGTCCTTCTGGCGGGCGCTCATCAGCGGGTCGTCCGGCCGGGGGAACGGGATCCGGTCCATCACGACCAGCTGGCAGGCCGAGCCGGGCACGTCCACGCCCTGCCAGAGCGAGAGCGTGCCGAACAGGCAGGTCGTCGCGTCCGAGGCGAACTCCCGGATCAGTTCGCCGAGGGTGTCCTCGCCCTGGAGCAGGACGCGGTGGTCCAGCCGCTCGCGCATCGCCTCGGCGGCCGTCTGGGCGCCGCGCATCGAGGAGAACAGGCCCAGCGTGCGCCCGCCGGCCGCGCCGATCAGCTCGGCCAACTCGTCCAGCATGTCGGGCCGTTCGGGATCGCGCCCGGGGTCGGCCAGGTGCTTGGCGACGTACAGGATGCCCTGCTTGGGGTACTTGAACGGCGAGCCGACGTCGATCCCGCGCCAGTGCGGCACCGCGTCCTCGCCGAAGCCCGCGTCGGCGTCCGGGTTGTCCCCGGCGGTGCGGACGTCCGGCAGCCGCGTCTCGGAGGGCAGGCCGACCGAGGCGGCGACGCCGTTGAAGTCCCCGCCGAGCTTGAGCGTGGCCGAGGTGAGGACGACCGAGCGCTCCTTGTACAGCCCCTCGCGCAGCAGCCCGGAGACGCTCAGCGGGGCGACCCGCAGCGAGGCGGTGCCCAGCCCGTAGCGGTCGCTGCGCTCGATCCAGACCACGTCGTACTCGGAGTCCTCCAGCAGCCGCTCGGCCGTCTCGTGCAGCGCCTCGGCCGAGGCCATCGCCTGCTTGCGGACGGCGTCCTCGTCGCTGAGCCCCTTGTCCCTGGTCTCGCCGAGCGAGGTGATCACCTGGCGGGAGGCGTCCCGGATCGCGGTGACCGCGTACGCGAGGTACTCGGGCAGTTCCTCGACCCGGCCGGGCTGGGCGGTCTCCATCAGGCCGTGGTAGTTCTCGGCGGCGGCCTGGAGCGCGTCCACCGCCTTCTCGTTGGCCAGCCGCGCGGCCCGCTTCACCGCCCGGTTGACGGCGCCGACGGTCAGCTCGGCGGTGGCCGCGCCGGTGACCCGGTTGACCAGCTCGTGCGCCTCGTCCACGATCAGCAGCCCGTGCTCGGGCAGCACCGGCGCGCCCTCGATCGCGTCGATCGCGAGCATCGCGTGGTTGGTGACCACGACGTCCGCCAGCTTGGCCCGCTCCCGCGCCTTCTCCGCGAAGCACTCCTGGCCGTACGGGCAGCGGGTGGCGCCCAGGCACTCCTTGGAGGTGACCGAGAGCTGGGCCCAGGCCTTGTCGGAGACGCCGGGGCTGAGGTCGTCGCGGTCCCCGGTGTCGGTCTCGTCGGCCCAGTCGCGCAGCCGCAGCACGTCCTTCCCGAGCTTCCCGGTGGGCCCGCCGAGCGCGTCCACCGGGTCGAACAGGCCCTCGCCCTCGTCGCTCGGGGTGCCTTCGTTGGCCCGGTGCAGGCAGAGGTAGTTGGAGCGGCCCTTGAGCATCGCGAACAGCGGGCGGCGGCGCAGCACCGGGTGCATCGCCTCGACGGTGCGCGGCAAGTCCCGCTCCACCAGCTGGCGTTGCAGCGCCAGGGTGGCGGTGGCGACCACCACCCGGTCGCCGTGGGCGAGCGCGGGCACCAGGTAGGCCAGGGACTTCCCGGTGCCGGTGCCGGCCTGGACGAGCAGGTGCTCGGCGTGGTCGACGGCGTCGGCGACGGCCTCGGCCATCCGGACCTGGCCGGGGCGCTCCACACCGCCGACGGCCGCCACCGCGGCGTGCAGCAGTTCGGGGATCCGCGAGCGCGGGACGGCGACGGCTTCCTCGGCCTCGTCGCCGAGGACTGCCGCCCGCTGGGATTCGGAGTCGTGGGATTCGGAGTCGTTCGTCATGACCCTCCCAGCCTACGGGGCGGGGGTGACAATCCGGTCCCGTTGCCCGGGCATCCGCACGTCCACGGCGACCAGCGCGTTCGGCACCGTCCCGTACCGGGCGGCGTGCGGGCGGTGCGGGCGGTCCTGGTAGCCGTCCATCAGCAGCCGGTTGCGGTTGAGGCAGAGCCGGTCGATCCGGGGGCGGAACAGGTCGAACAGCTCGAAGCGCTCGCGCAGCTCGGGGAAGCGGTCCTGGTAGCGCAGCACCTCGGCGCGCAACAGGGCCCAGAACTCGGTCTCGGGCAGTCCGGTCTGCGCCTCCAGCAGCGGGGCGAGGAAGCGGAAGACGCCGATGAACAGCCCGGAGTGGATGAACTGGCAGAGCCCCTGCGGGCTCTCCCGCAGCAGCACCTCGGCCACCTCGTCGGGCAGGCCGCGCAGTTCGGGCAGGTCCTGGGCGCTGAGGTTGACGTCGTCCACGAAGTCCTTGACCGCGAGCCGGACCGGCGCGTCGGCGGGGTCGAAGACCACGATGGCGTTCTCGCCGTGCGGGGAGAAGACCAGCCCGTAGCGGTAGAGGAAGTGCAGCAGCGGCGGCATCATCGCGGCGAACAGCCGGGCGGTCCAGTCGCCGGGGAGCAGGCCGGAGCGGTCGATCAGCTCGGCGGCGAGCGCCCGCCCGTCGGAGCCGGTCTGCAGCAGCGAGGCCAGGGTGCGGGCGCGCTCGCCGCCGTCCAGGAAGGGGCCGAGCGGCTGGCGCCAGATCGCGCCGAGCAGCTCCTTGTACTGGTACGGCGCCTCGGGCAGCTCGCGGTAGAGCGGGTGGTCGACGGTGACGGAGGCGATCTCGCCGAGCAGGATCACCCGGCACTCGTCGCGCAGGTACGGGTCGGCGTCGCGCAGGCCGAGCAGCCAGGCGGTGACGGCGGGCGCGGCCAGCGTGCGCTCGACCGGCAGGCCGCGCCAGACCAGGGTGTTGAGGATGGACAGCGGCAGCTTGACGGTGCAGCGCTCGGGGTGGGCGGTGTTGAAGAAGGAGCGGATGGACTGCTGGGGCAGCCGTGGGTCGCCGTCCGAGGGCAGCGGGACGATCTCGCCGGAGGCGATCCAGGGCGCGAACAGCGGCAGGACCGTCTCGTCCCACTGCCAGGGGTGGACGGGCAGCAGCAGGTAGTCCTCCGCGTCCAGACCGAGCGCGGCGCGCAGCGCGTCCACGTCGTCGAGCTCGCGGGCGTACAGCTGCTCGGGCCGCTCCAGGCCGGGCACGCCGCGGTACTCGGCGAGCCGGCGGTGCACGGCGATCCACGGCAGCGGGCGCGGGCTGCGGGCCTCCGGGGCCCAGCGGGCGGCGTCGGCGGCGGAGAAGCCGATCCGGCCCTTGTTGGGGACGATCCAGGGGTGGCCGGTCTGCCGGCCCTCCAGCGCGGCGTGGTCGAGGTCGGCGAGTTCGGCGGCGGTCAGCGCGGTGGCGAGCTGGCGGGCGTCGGCGGTGAGGGTGGCGGAGAGCTCGCGGATCAGGTGGCCGGTGGTCTCGCCGCGCAGGCCGAGGGTCTGCCGCGCGTACGGGAGGAAGCGCAGCGGGTCCAGGCCGTCCGGGCGGGAGCAGCGGACGGACTCCGGGTCGACCTGCCAGCTGTCGTAGGAGCCGCGCCGGGCGGTGAAGCGGTACTCGGCCTCGGGCAGCTCCAGCCGGTACTCGCCGGGCTCGTCGCCGGGGACGGGTCGGAGCAGTTCCTCGTAGGCGAACTCGCCCAGCATCTTGGCCAGCAGGGCGCGGCCGGCCCGCTGCCAGTGCCCGGCGGTGAGGTGCGGGGGCAGGTGGAGCGGCGGTTCAGCGGCCGACGGTTGCGGCACGGGTCAACTCCTGGGGGCGGGGGACGGCGGGGGTGGGCTGTTCCACGGGACCGGCGGGGGTGGGCTGTTCTACGGGACCGGCGGAGGTGGGCTGGTCGGCGGGCCCGGCGGGGCCGGGCGGCGCGAAGCCGGTCCAGGCGGTGCGGCCGGGCAGCCGGTGGACGGTGCGCCCGGTGACGGCGTTGAGGATCACGGCGGCCCGGTGGGCGCCGAGTCCGAGGTCGGGGGTGCCGACGCCGTGGGTGTGCAGTTCGGCGTTCTGGACGTACAGCCCGCCGGTGAGTCCGGGCCGGGTGGCGACCCGGTGGTCCTGGTCGACCCGGTAGCGCCCGGCCTCGTCCCAGTCGATCAGTTCGGCGAGCGGTTCGAGCGCGGCCGGGCGGGCCGCCCGGTAGCCGGTGGCGAGCACCACGGCGTCGGTGCGCAGCAGGTGTTCGGCGCCGGAGTCGGTGTGCCGGCAGTGCAGTTCGAGGCCGCCGCAGGGGCCGGGGCGGGCGGCGTCGACGGCGGTGCCGGGGGTGATCTCGACCGGGGCGGCGTCGATCGGCCGGCCGATGGTGCGCTCGTAGAGGTGGTCGTGGATCTCGGCGAGGGTCTCGGCGCTGGCGGCCTTGTGCAGCTGCCACTGGGCGGTGACCAGCGCGTCCCGGACGGCCGCGGGCAGGCCGTGGAAGTAGCGGGTGTAGTCGGGGGTGAAGTGCTCCAGGCCGAGCTTGGAGTACTCCATGGGGGCGAGCGCCCTGGTCCGGGTGAGCCAGCGCAGCCGGACGTCGTCGCCCTCGTGGCGCCGGAGCAGGTCGAGGAAGACCTCGGCGCCGGACTGCCCGCTGCCGACGACGGTGATGTCGCGGGCGCCGGCCAGGTCGGCGCGGCGGTCCAGGTACTCGGCGGAGTGGAAGGCCCGCGGGTGGCCGGCCAGCGCGGCGAAGGCCTCGGGCAGCACCGGCCGGGTGCCGACGCCGAGGGCGAGGTCGCGGGCCCTGACCTCGGAGCGCCGGCCGGTCGCGGTGTCGGTCAGTTCGGCGCGGTACCAGGGCGCCTCCCAGTGCAGGGCGGTGACCTCGGTGCCGAAGCGGCAGTTGGCCAGCCGCTCGGCGGCCCAGCGGCAGTAGTGGTCGTACTCGCGGCGCGGCAGCTGGAAGCGCTCGGCGAAGTAGAACGGGAACAGCCGGTCCTGGTCGCGCAGGTAGTTGAGGAAGGACCACGGGCTGGTCGGGTCGACCAGGGAGACCAGGTCGGCGAGGAACGGCACCTGCATCCGGGCCCCGTCGACCAGCATCCCGGGGTGCCAGCGGAACTCCGGGCGCTGGTCGCAGAAGAGCGTGCGCAGGCCGGGGACGGGTTCGGCGAGTGCGGCGAGCGAGAGGTTGAACGGGCCGATGCCGACGCCGAGCAGGTCGTACGGAGGGGGTGTCGAGGTGTCCACAGGGTCGTCCTAGGCGGGGAGTTGGGCCTGCGCGGCGGGCCCGTCGGCCCGGTCGCGGACCATCAGGGCGGCGCGCTTGTCGGGCAGGTCGAGTTCGGCGGCGGCCCGGAATCCGGCCCGTTCGAAGGCCCGGACGGACCGCCGGTTGCGGACGTCCGGCTCGGCCACCACCCGTTCGCAGCGCGGATTCCGGCGGAGAATCAATTCTGCGAGGGCGGCCAGCAGGACGGCGCCCAGGCCGCGGCCGCGGCTGGCGGCGGGGCCGAGCAGCAGGTGCACGCCGGTGTCGTACGGCCGGGCCGGGTAGTGCGCGGCGAGCGGGTCGAGGTCGGCGCGGTAGACCTCCCAGTAGCTCATCGGCTCGCCGTCGAGCAGGCCGAGGCACGGGAGGCTGCGGCCGTCGCCGTCCAGTTGGGCCCGGACGTGCCGTTCGGTGACCTCCGGCGGCCCGGCGAGCTCCCAGAAGGCGTCGACCTCGGGGTCGTTCATCCACCCGGCGAGCAGCGCCAGGTCGGCGGGCAGCCGGACCGGGCCGAGCCGGAACTCGCCGGCCGGGGTGGGGACGGCGCCCCACCCGGACAGGCCGTCCGGCACCCGGCACCCGTCGTCCGTCATCAGGCACCCGCCACCGGGTTGGGGATGTCCACGTACACGGACTGGCTGGCGACCGGGCCGACCAGTTCGTCCATGCCGTTGACCCGGGTGAGCAGGTTGGCCTTGCAGGGCAGCGCGGGCGCGTCCAGCAGCAGCGCGGGCAGCGCCGAGCCGGTGGCGGCGGCCCGCGGGCCGGCCAGGAACCGGCGCAGCGCGGCCAGCAGCACCGTCTCGTCGGCGAGCCGCTGGGAGCCGAGGGCGCCGATCAGGCCGAGCACGTGGTTGATGCCGAGGTAGTAGGCGAAGTGGTGGTCGATCACCTCGTCCGGCAGGAAGGTGTCGCTGTCCGCGCCGAGTCCGGGCAGCCGGGCGGCGAGCCGCGCGGCGGCGCTCTCCCGGTAGTAGTAGCCCTGGTTGTCGCGGTAGCGGCCGCCGCAGGGCCAGCCCTCGGCGTCCAGCAGGACGAGGCTGTTCTGCTGGTGCGCCTCCAGGGCGATGCCGCCCCGGCCGTCCAGCCAGAGGATGGGCAGCACGACCGCGTCCAGGTAGCGCAGGAACCATTCGGCGGCCACCGTCGGCAGCGGGCGGGCGCAGCGGACGGCCAGGGCCCGCAGGGTGTCGCCGAGCCGGGAGGGCACGGTGTCGCCGGTGCCGAGCGGCTGTTCGGCGACCAGGCCGGCGACGCACAGCGCCCGGTCGGTGGGCGCGAAGGGCTGGGCGCGCAGCACGGTGTCCAGGCCGCCCGGGTCGCCGAGGGCGGGGTGGTCGACGCCGATCCAGGCCGGGTCGCGGACGATGTCGAAGCCGGGGTGGGCGGCCCGCCACTCGGCGGCCAGCCCGCTCTCCAGTAGCCGGTGCATCTCCAGGCCGCGGTGCAGTTCCTTGCGCAGGTTCTCCCGGCGGGAGTTGGTGATCCGCAGGCCGAGCGAGAGCTTGAGCATCCACGGGGTGCCGGGCCGGTAGACGGTGCGCACCGAGGAGGTGGGGTACCAGGGGTCGCCGGCCGGGCCGAGGTCGTGCAGCAGCCCGTCGGCGAGCAGGGCGGCGACGGCCGGGCGGTGGGCGAGTTCGCGGGCCTGCCAGGGGTGCAGCGGGACGGCGGCGGTGCCGGGCGGCAGCGGCACGGCGCCGTCGAGCAGGCCGGCGGTGAGCCGTTCGGCGCTCTCGGCGACGGCGGAGCCGGCCGCGAGCAGTTCGCGGTCGACGGCGTACCAGTGCAGTTGGAAGGAGCCGTGCAGTTCGGGCGAGTAGGCGGCGCTCTGGGCCGGGCCGAGGCCGTCGCGGCTCTTCGGCGTGGGGTGCAGCGGGTGGCCGAGCAGCAGGGACTGCTCGGCGGCGAGGAAGTGCGAGCGCTCCGGCCCGCCGGGCACGGCGGCGGTGCGGCGGTGGGCGAGGATCTCGGCGGTGCGCACGACCGAGTCGCCGACCCTGGCGGCCAGGTCGGCGACCTGCCCGGGGTCGGGCCGTTCGGCGGCCGCGGCGGCGAGCAGCGCGGCGGCGGTGACGGCGTCGACGGGGGCCTCGCGGACGTCCCCGGCCGCGCCGGTCTCCCCGACCGCGAGGGTGGCGGGTCCGAAGCGGTGCCAGCCGCCGGGCGACCAGTAGCGGACCGGGGCGGTGAGCCGGGCGGCCCCGCCGAGGACGGCGATCCGCAGCCGGCCGTCCGGGCCGGGCCGGGCTCCGGTCTCCCGGGTCCAGCAGCGCAGCAGGGCCTCCAGTCCGGCCTGTTCGGCGGCGACGGCCGGGTCGGGGTGCAGCAGGAGGTCGTGCCCGTGGGCCCGCTCCACGGTGGGCGACGGTACGGGCGGGGCGACGGTGAGGGCGGCGGTGCTCAAGGCTGCTCCTTGGGGCGCGTGGGGGTGCGGACGCGCACTGTGGTGGAGGGGTCGGCGGGCGCTCGCACCGTCGCGTCAGGTAAGGGTTACCTATCCCTGACGGGTGATCACAAGGACGGCTCACTCGTCAGGGTGAAGATCGGGGATTGTCCACCAACGGGGCCCGAAGCCCTGCTGCGTCGGCGGACCGGGCGGGCCCGGATCACGGATCGGTGACCTCCGGCCCGCACCGCAACCCGGGGGGGCGGGCAGCGCCGTCCTCGTCCGCGATGGAAGACTCCATGGCGGCGAACCGCCGCACCGCGAACCGGCCGGACACGCACCACCGCGGTGCGCAACCGCCGGCCGTGACACCACCGGGCGGCCCGGCACCGACCGGCACCGACCGACCGAGCACAGGGGGAAGCGCACAGATGCCCACGATCCACCGGTCAGCCCTGGCCGCCGCCCTGGCCGCGGGCACCCTGCTCGCCGTGACCGCCTGCGGGCCGGACGGCCCGGCGGGCGGCGGGACGAGCCCCGCACCGCCGCCCTCCACCGAGTCGACCCAGGCCGCGGGTTCGGGCGGCGTGATCGGCGGGATCCCGCTCCCGTCCGGGCTGCCGACCAGCCTGCTGGAGGGACTGCCCAGGAGCTGGGACGACCTGAAGAAGTGGAAGTACGAGGACTGGGACAAGTGGGCGTCCAAGCACGTCTTCAACAACCCGGTGGTGAAGGACTTCTGGGACCCGGACAAGATGGGTGACTCCAAGCCCGCCGACCCGGCCCCGCCCACCGCCAAGCCCGCCCCCGCCACGCCCAAGCCGGCCACCGACGACGGCGTGACCGACCCCGATCCTGCGGCGGTCAAGGCCGTGACGGTGCCCCGCCCGTACCTGAAGCAGCCCTCCGGCAAGGTGTTCTTCTCCGCCCAGGGCGGCCGCGGCAACTGCTCGGCGACGGTGATCGCCGACCCCCAGCACCCGGGCAAGAGCAACCTGGTCTGGACGGCCGGGCACTGCGTGCACGAGGGCAAGGGCGGGAACTTCTACAAGGACCTGGTCTTCGTGCCCGCCTACAACAACTCCGGCGCCTCCAGCGGCGGCAAGCGGGCCCCGCTGTCCGAGCTGGCCCCGCTCGGCACCTGGTGGGCCGACCAGGTCACCACCTCGCCGCAGTGGATGGTCGAGGGCGGCGGCACCGGCAACGCCGCCAACCAGTACGACTTCGCGGTGATGCGCGTGCACAACCAGAACGACACCGGCAAGTCCCTGGAGGAGACGGTCGGTTCGGCCGTCCCGGTCTGGTTCGACGCACCGCGCGACCAGCTCAAGGTCTCGGCCGTCGGCTACCCGCTCGCCAAGCCGTTCGACGGCCAGGAGCTGTACAAGTGCGACGGCGGCAAGCCCACCCGGCTCTCCTTCGACGCCAAGCGCCCGACCATGCTGACCATCGGCTGCACCATGACCCAGGGCGCCAGCGGCGGCGGCTGGTTCGCCACCATGCCGGACGGCCGGACCGCGCTGGTCAGCAACACCTCGATCGGCACCCAGGAGCACACCTCGCTGAGCGGGCCGTACCTGGAGGCGGTCGCCCGGCAGGCGCTGGACTGGATCTCCAAGAAGTAGCCGCCGCCGACGGGGGGCGGTAGGGAACCACCAGCACAGCACGGGGGGACGAGCCAGCATGCCGAGAACCACCAGCCGTCGGCGCCGGGCCGCGACGGGCGGCGCCGCGCTGCTCGCCGCGCTCGCGCTGGGCGCGGCCGGGTGCGGCCCGGACGGCCCCGCCCGGCCCGCCACCGCGCCCCTCGCCCTGCCCAGGTCGTCGCCCACCAGCCCGGGCGACCTGAGCGGCTGGAAGGTGGACGACTGGGCCCGCTACGTCGCCGAGAGCGCCTTCGCCAACGACGCGGCGCCCGGCGCCTGGACGGCGGTCCGGATGGACGCCGCCAGGCCCCGGCCCACCCCGGAGTACTCGCTGACCGCCCCCGCGGCGGCCGGCGTCGAGCGGGACGCCCCGCCCGCCGCCGTGCCGGCCAGGCCGCAGCCGCACCCGTACGGACCGGTCGGCTCGGTGGTCGGCCGGCTCTTCGCGACCACGTCGCAGGGCGACGTGTCCTGCTCCGCCACCGTGGTCTCCGATCCGGTCAACCCGGGCCGCAGCAACCTCGTCTACACCGCCGCGCACTGCCTGCACGACGGCAAGGGCGGCGGCTGGCTGAAGAACCCGGTCTTCGTGCCCGGCTTCAACCGGGACGGCCAGGCGGTCCACGGCAAGGCGAACGCCGACCGGCTGGTCGCCCCGTACGGCCGGTGGACGGCGGTGCGCGCGCTGGTCTCGCCGACCTGGCTCCAGGAGAGCGGCGTCGGGGCCCACCACCAGTACGACTACGGCGTCCTGCGGGTGCGCGGCGAGGACGGCTCCGGGAGGTCCCTGGAGGAGACGGTCGGCGGCTCGGTGCCGATCTGGTTCAACGCCCCGCGCGACCAGATCACCGGGACCGCCGCCTACGGCTACCCGGCCGAGCGGCCGTTCGACGGCCTGGAGCTCGAGCACTGCGACTCCCCGCTGGCCCCCGGGCTGCTCTCCTTCGACCGGGACCGCCCGCCGATGTACGTGATCGGCTGCACCATGACGGCGGGCGCCGCTGGCGGCGGCTGGTTCATCATCCGGGACGGCAAGCCCAACCTGGTCAGCGTCGGCGCGGTCGGCAACCGCAACCCGGCCGGCTACCAGGCCGGCCCCTCCCTCCAGGACCAGGCGAAGCAGGCCTTCGACTACTTTGCCAAGAACGTCCGGTAGCACCGCCGGAAACAGCGGGGCCCCGGGACGACGATCCGTCCCGGGGCCCCTGCGTGCGCTTCGGGCTCAGCCCTGCAGGGCCACCGCGAAGTACTCCAGCTCGGCGGCCAGCTCGGCCGGCACCTTGGCGTGCAGCAGGGTGCCCTCGCCGGTGTGCTCGGTGGAGAGCAGCTCGCCCTCGGCGTGCACCCGGGAGACCAGCGCGCCCTGGGTGTAGGGCACCAGGGCCCGCACCTCGACCGCCGGACGCGGCAGCTCGTCGTCGATCAGCCGCAGCAGCTCCTCGATGCCGGCGCCGCTGCGGGCCGACACCACGATGGCGTGCGGCTCGCGGCGCAGCAGGCGCTGGAGCACGTGCGGATCGGCGGCGTCCGCCTTGTTGATCACCACGACCTCCGGCACGTTCTGCGCGTCGACCGAGACGATGACCTCGCGGACGGCGGCCAGCTGCGTCTCCGGCTCGGGATGCGAGCCGTCCACCACGTGCAGGATGAGGTCCGCGTCGGCGACCTCCTCCATGGTCGAGCGGAAGGCCTCGACCAGGTGGTGCGGCAGGTGCCGGACGAAGCCGACGGTGTCGGCCAGGGTGTAGAGCCGCCCGGTCGGGGTCTCGGCCCGGCGCACCGTCGGGTCCAGGGTGGCGAACAGCGAGTTCTCCACCAGGACGCCGGCGCCGGTGAGCCGGTTGAGCAGGGAGGACTTGCCGGCGTTGGTGTACCCGGCGATGGCCACGGACGGCACCTGGTGGCGCCTGCGCTCCTGGCGCTTGGTGTCGCGGCCCTTCTTCATGTCGGCGATCTCCTTGCGGAGCTTCGCCATCTTCTCGCGGATCCGGCGCCGGTCGGTCTCGATCTTGGTCTCACCGGGACCGCGGGTGGCCATGCCGCCGCCCGAGGAGCCGGAGCCACCGCCACCCATCTGCCGGGACAGCGACTGACCCCAGCCGCGCAGCCGCGGCAGCATGTACTGCATCTGCGCGAGCGAGACCTGCGCCTTGCCCTCCCGGGACTTGGCGTGCTGGGCGAAGATGTCCAGGATCAGGGCCGTCCGGTCGACGACCTTGACCTTGACCACGTCCTCCAGGTGGATCAGCTGGCCCGGGGTGAGCTCACCGTCGCAGACCACGGTGTCGGCGCCGGTGGCGGCGACGATGTCGCGCAGCTCCTTCGCCTTGCCGGAGCCGATGTAGGTGGCCGCGTCGGGCTTGTCACGGCGCTGGATGACGCCGTCCAGCACCTGGGAGCCGGCCGTCTCGGCGAGCGCGGCGAGCTCGGCCATCGAGTTCTCCGCCTCCTCCAGCGTGCCGTCCGTCCAGACGCCGACGAGCACCACGCGCTCCAGGCGGAGCTGGCGGTACTCGACCTCGGTGACGTCCTCGAGTTCGGTGGAGAGGCCGGCGACACGGCGCAGGGCGGCTCGCTCGCTGCGGTCGTACTGGTCGCCGTCGTAGTGGTGGCCGCGGTCCTCGTCGATGGCCGCGAGGTCCTCGTCCATGAGGGCTTCCGCCCGCAGACCGTCGAGGCGGCGCGGAGCGTCGGCGTGGTCGCGGGTGTCGAACGTGGAGGTCATTCTGTCCTTTGGCTGGCTGGTACGGGTGGCCTTCGGGGACCGCGGTGGCGGTCCCGTACGGAGTCTGCCCAGCTGCCGCCCCGGCTACCGTCCGGGCGGGGTGAGCTACCCCTCAGGTCCCCGGGTGCCCCCGGGCTCCTGTGCCCGGAGAACGCCGTGGACCGGCCGTGAATTCCCCATGATGGTCGCACGCCCGGCGCGGGCCGGTCATCCCCATTTTCCCCGGGACGGCGGCCCCTACGAACCCTCCGGGGCCTGCGGCCGGCTCACGTCGTACACCCCGGAGACCTTGAGCATCGCCCGCATCAGCCCGGGCAGCGCGGCCGGCTCGGGCAGTTCGACGGTGTAGGTGTGCCGGACCCGGGACTCCTGCGGCGGCTCGACCTCGGCCGAGACGATGCCGACGCCCGCGCCGGAGATCGCCGCGGTGAGGTCGGCGAGCAGCCGGGGCCGGTTCAGCGCCTCGGCCCGCAGGGTGGCCCGGTGCCCGGCGGCCGGCGCGCCCTCCGACCGCCAGCGGACCTCCAGCTCGGCCCGCCCGTCCGCGCGCATCCGCTCCCCCGCCGGGCAGCCGGTGCGGTGCACCGCGACCGCGCCGCCGCGGATCGGGTAGCCGGCCACCTCGTCCGGCGGCACCGGGGTGCAGCAGCGGGCCAGCCGGACCGACGCCCCGGGCCGGCCGGCCACCGCGACCGGGGCCGCCCGCCGCTCGGCGGCCGGGCGCCCGGGCGGGACGGGCTGGCCGCCGGCCGGGCCGGTGCGGACCGCCGGCTGCCGGGCCGGGGGATCGGCCAGCCAGCGCTCGATGGCCAGCCGGGCGGCGGGGGTGCGGGCGTGCGCCAGCCACTCGGGGGCGGGCCCGGAGGGCGGTCCGCCGCCGGCCGGGAGGGTCTCGGTGAGCACCGCGATCTGGTCGCCGTCCTCCAGCACGGTGGACAGCGCGGTGAGCCGCCCGTTGACCCGCGCGCCGATACATCGGTGGCCGGTCTCCTCGCCGAGCAGGTAGGCCGCGTCCACGCAGGTGGCGCCGGCCCGCAGCTGAAGCGTTTCGCCGCTCTCCGTCACCACGGTGATCTCGCGGTCGCCGGCCAGGTCGGCGGTGAGCGCGGACCAGAAGGCGTCCGGGTCTGGCGTCTCCTGCTGCCACTCCAGCAGCCGGCTGAGCCAGCCCGGGCGGGCCGGGTCGGTGCGGTCCAGCTCGTCGGCGTCCTGGACGGCGCCGGCCGGGGACGGGTCCCCGAGCGCGACCACCCCGGTCTCGGCCACCTCGTGCATCCGCCGGGTGCGGACCAGCACCTCGACCACCGCGCCGCCGCTCAGCGCCACGGCGGTGTGCAGGGACTGGTAGAGGTTGAACTTGGGCGCGGCCACGAAGTCCTTGAACTCCCCGGGCAGCGGCGTCCAGCAGGTGTGCAGCTCGCCGAGCACGGCGTAGCAGTCGGCGTTCTCCTCGACCACCACCAGCAGCCGCCCGAAGTCGGCCGGCCGCGGCCCCTGCGGCCGGCCGTCCGGCCCGGGCACGGCGGCCCGCCGGAGCAGCACCCGGTGCAGCGAGACGCAGTGCCGGGGCCGGACGGTCACCTCGGCGGCCACCCCGCCCTCGGCCAGCTGGCGGGCCAGCTGCCGGGCGAAGGGCTCCAGCAGGGTGTCCGGCTCGGCCTCGTGACCGGTCATCAGGGCGCGGGTGCGGGCGTGCTCCTCGGGGTGCAGGGTGGCGAAGACGATGTCCTCCAGCTCCGCCTTGAGCACCTGGATGCCGAGCCGCTCGGCCAGCGGGATCAGCACGTCCCGGGTGACCTTGGCGATCCGCACCTGGCTGGCCGGCTTCATGTGCCGGATGGTGCGCATGTTGTGCAGCCGGTCGGCGAGCTTGATCACCATCACCCGGACGTCGTCCCCGGTGGCGACCAGCATCTTGCGGAAGGTCTCGGCCTCGGCGGCGGCCCCGAAGTCGACCTTCTCCAGCTTCGTCACCCCGTCGACCAGGTAGGCGACTTCGGGCCCGAACCCGGCGCCCACCTGGTCCAGCGTCAACTCGGTGTCCTCGACGGTGTCGTGGAGCAGCGAGGCGACCAGGGTGGTCGTCCCGGCGCCGAGTTGGGCCAGGATCATGGTGACGGCCAGCGGGTGGGTGATGTACGGCTCGCCGCTCTTGCGCTTCTGGCCGCGGTGGCTGGCCTCGGCGAGCCGGTAGGCCCGGGCGAGCAGGCCGAGGTCGGCCTGCGGATGGTGCCGGCGGTGGACCCGGACGAGCGGTTCCAGGGCGTCCGGCACGGGCGGCCGGCCGGTGGCGAGCAGGGCGGCCCGCCCGGCCCGGCCGAGGGCGGCCAGGCCGAGCTCCCCGAGGGGCCGCCTGGCCCCTCCCTGCCGTACGGTCGTCGGCTGCCCCAGGGGCTGCCCGGCTTCGATGGTCATCGGCACCTCCGGCAACGGTCGCCGGGCGCCGCCCCGTCCGAGGGGGTGATCTCGACACCCCTCCCCATGGGGTGATCGACCCGGTGGTCCATGCTACCGAGCAGAGCACGTTCCGCGACGCCCTGATTCCCGTCCGCGACCGGTATCACCCGATCGGGGGGATTCATCACCGAACGAATTGGGCAAACCGGGCTGCCGGCCCCCGGGCCTGTCGCCCCGCGGACGCGGGTTCGAGGACGAGCCCCACCGGAGACGAGCCCTAACGGACCGACTCCCACCAGCGCCCGTCCAGCCGGCCCTCGGCCACGATCACCGCCGGCCCGGCCATCTCCACCCGGCCGTCCGGGTGCTCGGTGATGACCAGCCGACCGCCCAGCACGTCCACGGTGTACGAGACCGCCTCGCCGGTGACCGCCGGGTCGGCGCCGTCCCGGCGGATGGCCGCCACCGCCACCGCGCAGGCGCCGGTGCCGCAGGAGCGGGTCTCGCCCGAGCCGCGCTCGTGCACCCGCATCGCGACGTGCCGCGGCCCGCGGTCCACCACGAACTCGACGTTGACGCCCTCCGGGTAGGCGTCCGCCGGGCTGGTGAGCGGCGCGGTGTACAGGTCCCCGGCGTGCTCCAGGCTCTCCACGAAGGCCACCGCGTGCGGGTTGCCCATGTTGACGTTCAGGGCCGGCCAGCGCCGCTCGCCGACCGCGACCTCGATGCCGTCCGGCCCGGGCAGCCGGGCCCGGCCCATGTCGATGGTGACGTCGCCGGGCGTGCCGTCCGCGGCGGCCCCGGCGACCTTCGCGGTGAGCACCCCGGAGCGGGTGGCGACGGCCAGTGCGCCCGGCTCGGCCAGTCCGGCCTCGACCAGGAAGCGGGCGAAGACCCGCAGGCCGTTGCCGCACATCTCGGCGACGCTGCCGTCCGAGTTGCGGTAGTCCATGAACCACTCGGCCCGGTCGGCCATCGCCGCGGCGGCCGGGTCGGCGGCGGCGCGCACCACGCGCAGCAGCCCGTCCCCGCCGATGCCGGCCCGCCGGTCGCACAGCGCGGCGACGGTCTCGGGACCGATCTCCAGCGCGCCGTCCGGGTCCGGGACGATGACGAAGTCGTTCTGGGTGCCGTGGCCCTTGAAGAAGGGGATGCCGACCTGCTGGGGGGAGGATGCGCTCACCCCTCCGATGGTACTGAGCCGCCGGGAGGCGCTCAGCGCAGGTAGGCGACCCGCCAGACCGCGAGCGCGCAGGCGGCCAGCGCGATCAGGGTGTAGACCGCGATCGCCTTCCAGCCGGCCCGCTGCCCGGAGCCCCGGCGCGGCAGCCCCGGCCACGTGTAGCCGGCGTGCCGGGCGGCCATCGCGCCCCAGCCCATCGAGGCGGCGGTGAACAGCAGCCCGAGCATCCCGACCATGGTGGCGCGCGCCCCGGCCGAGCCGAAGGCGAGCGGGAAGGCGAACATCAGCGAGCCGAGGGTGCCCAGCAGGGCGATCGGCAGCGTCTGCCACCAGCGCAGCCGGCGCAGCGGGCGGATCTCCCGTTCGTGCACCGCGCCGCCGGGCGGGGTGCGGGTGTCCAGGGCGGGCACCGCGGCCGCGTAGGAGGTCGGCGCCTCCAGGCCGGTCAGCACGGGCAGGTCGCCCATCGTCGACTCGTCGAACTCCTCGGCCGGTACGGTGACGCTCCCGCCCTGGCCGGATTCGGGGCCGGTACCCGTCGACACACGGCCTCCCCTGACAGTTCGACACGAGCGGACTCGCGGCCGGGCACGGCCGGCCCGTTCGGTCGACCCCTACGGCATCGATGATGGCATGTCCAGAGGGGCGTTCCGGGCCTGACCGGGGTCGACGGGTGATCCGTGGCCATCACGTGATCGGCCCGTGACCGCCGGTTCGTCCTGCACGGGCGCCTGCGCGCGCAGGTGCACCGCCGGATTGGCCGGAAACCCTTCCTACGCGGCCGGAACTCCCTGACGGTCGATCAGTTCCATGGAGCGTTCCAGCAGCTCGACGGGGTCGGTGCCGGCCGGCCGGGAGAGCCAGTGGATCCGGTCGTCGCGGCGGAACCAGGACTCCTGGCGGCGGGCGAAGCGCTTGGTGGCCCGGACGGTCTCGGCCCGGGCCTCGTCCTCGGTGCACCCGCCGGCGAAGTGGTCGAGCACCTGCTGGTAGCCGAGCGCCCGGGAGGCGGTCCTGCCCTCCCGCAGTCCGACCTTCTCCAGCTCCCGCACCTCGTCCAGCAGTCCGGCCTCCCACATCCGGTCGACCCGCAGCGCGATCCGCTCGTCCAGCTCGGGGCGCGGCACGGCGACGCCGATCTGCACCGCCTCGTAGACGGCGGTGTTGCTCGGCAGGTTGGCGGTGAACGGCTGCCCGGTGATCTCGATGACCTCCAGGGCGCGGACGATCCGCCGCCCGTTGCCGGTGAGGATCGCCTCGGCGGCCGCCGGGTCCAGCTCGGCCAGCCGCCGGTGCAGCGCGTACGGGCCGGCCTGCTCCAGCTCGGCCTCCAGCCGGGCCCGCACCGCCGCGTCGGTGCCCGGGAACTCCATCTCGTCGATCGCCGCCCGGACGTACAGCCCGGAGCCGCCGACCAGGACGGGCGTGCGGCCGGCGGCGAGCAGCCGGTCGATCTCGGCCCGGGCCAGCCGCTGGTACTCGGCGACGCTGGCGGCCTCGGTGACGTCCCAGACGTCCATCAGGTGGTGCGGCACTCCCCCGCGCTCCTCCATCGTGAGCTTGGCGGTGCCGATGTCCATGCCCCGGTACAGCTGCATCGAGTCGGTGTTGATCACCTCGCCGTCGAGACTGCGGGCGATGGCGACGGCCAGGTCGGACTTGCCGGCGGCGGTCGCGCCGACGATCGAGATGACGCGCGGGGTACGGGAGCTGCTCACCGCTCCAGTCTCGCAAAACGGCCGGGCGCCCGCGGACCGGGCTGCCACCCGCCCGCGACTGCGCGAGGATATGACTGTTTCCCGGACACTTTCCGGCCGTTTCCCCGGTTGGGCCGGTTTGCGAACGCTTTGCCGAGCCCGGTCGTTGTGCGGGGAACAGCGGATGAAGGAGATCGCCATGGGTCTGATGGACAACCTCAAGGGCAAGGCCGAGGAGCTCAAGGACAAGGCCAGCGAGTTCGCCGGCAAGCACAGCGACCAGATCGAGAAGGCCGTGGACAAGGCCGGCGGCGCGATCGACAAGGCGACCAAGGGCAAGTACAGCGACAAGATCGAGCACGGCGCCGGCAAGGCCAAGGGCGCGGTCGGCGACTTCGCCCACAAGCCGAAGCCCGGCGACGAGGAGCAGCCCCCGCAGGCCCCGCGGTCCTGAACCGCAGGCCTGCCCCGCCGACTTGCTAGGACCAGGACGCCACGAAGTACCCGACCCCGTACGGCGCGTCCTGGTAGCCCAGCCGCCCGGTGAGGCCGGCGCCCTGCGCGGCGCCGGCCAGCACCTGCCAGGGTGCCCGGCCGTCGGCCTTGAGCTCGGCGGCCAGGCCCGGGTCCAGTGCGGCCAGGGCGGGCAGGTCGGCCGTGCCCAGGGCGGCGGCCAGCGCGGTGTCGAAGCCCTCGGCCCGCTCGTCCAGGTAGCCGGGCGCCTTCACCGAGCGGCAGGCGCTGCCGTCGCCGAGCACCAGCAGGGCGACCCGGTCGGCGAGCCCGGCCAGGCCCTGGCCGAGGCCGAGCATCCGGTCGGCGGGGGCGTCGGCGGGCACCGCGCAGGCGTGCGTGGGCAGGCCCACCCCGGCGCGCTCCAGCAGCCAGGCGCCGACGGTCAGCGAGGGGGCCAGCTCCGGCCCCTCGACCCGCTCGCCGGGCAGCTTGGCGACCAGCGGCACTCCGTAGCGGTGGAAGGAGCCGGCCCCGCCCTCGGTCCACACCTCGGCCGCCGGCCCGGTGCCGACCACCACGACCAGCTGCGGTCCGGCCGCGACCAGCGCCGCGAGCGCCTCGTCGCAGGCCGCGCGCAGGCCGTCCAGCTCGGGCGCGGCCCCGGCGGCGACCTCGGGGACGAGCAGCGGCGGACAGGGGCACACGGCGGCGGCTACCAGCATGCGGATCACTCTAGCCAACGACGACGGCGGCCCGGCGGGAGTGGATCCTCCCGTCAGGCCGCCGTACCGGGCACGGTGTCAGTCGCCGCAGCAGGCCCCGCCCGCCGGCGCGGCCAGTGGCAGCTCCGCCGGGGCGCCGATCTTCGGCAGGCCGAGCAGCACGCCGGCCGGCTTGGCGGCGGGCGCGGCCTGGCGCTTCTCCCAGGCGTCACCGGCCCGGGTGCGGCGCACCGCGAGCGCGGGGCCCTCGGCGAGCAGGTGGTGCGGGGCGGCGTAGGTGATCTCGACGGTCACCGTGTCGCCGGGGCGCACCGGCTCCTCGGGCTTGGTGAAGTGCACGAGCCGGTTGTCGGGGGCGCGGCCGGAGAGCCGCCGGGTCTGGTCGTCCTTCTTGCCCTCGCCCTCGGCGACCAGGATCTCCAGGGTCCGCCCGACCTGCTTCTTGTTCTCCTCCCAGGAGATCTCCTCCTGGAGGGCGATCAGCCGGTCGTAGCGGGCCTGCACGACCTCCTTCGGCACCTGGTCCGCCATCTCCGCGGCGGGGGTGCCGGGGCGCTTGGAGTACTGGAAGGTGAAGGCGTTGGTGAAGCGGGCCTCGCGGACGACGTGCATCGTCTCCTCGAAGTCCTCCTCGGTCTCGCCGGGGAAGCCCACGATGATGTCGGTGGAGATCGCCGCGTCGGGCATCGCCTCGCGGACCTTCCGGATGATCCCGAGGAAACGCTCCTGCCGGTAGGAGCGGCGCATCGCCTTGAGGACGCGGTCCGAGCCGGACTGCAGCGGCATGTGCAGCTGGTGCATCACGTTCGGGGTCTCGGCCATCGCGGCGATCACGTCGTCGGTGAAGTCGCGCGGGTGCGGCGAGGTGAAGCGGATCCGCTCCAGGCCCTCGATCTGGCCGGCGGCGCGCAGCAGCTTGGAGAAGGCCTCGCGGTCGCCCAGGTCGGAGCCGTAGGCGTTGACGTTCTGGCCGAGCAGGGTCACCTCGATGACGCCCTCGCCCACCAGCGCCTCGATCTCGGCGAGGACGTCGCCGGGGCGGCGGTCCTCCTCCTTGCCGCGCAGCGCGGGGACGATGCAGAAGGTGCAGGTGTTGTTGCAGCCGACCGAGATGGCGACCCAGGCGGCGTACGCGGATTCGCGGCGGGTCGGCAGGGTGGAGGGGAAGGTCTCCAGCGACTCCAGGATCTCGACCTGGGCCTTGCGCTCGACCGCGGCCCGCTCCAGCAGCGCCGGCAGGTGGCCGATGTTGTGGGTGCCGAAGACCACGTCGACCCAGGGGGCGCGCTTGACGATGGTCTCGCGGTCCTTCTGGGCCAGGCAGCCGCCGACGGCGATCTGCATGCCCTTGTGGCGGGTCTTGACCGGCGCGAGCTGGCCGAGGTTGCCGTACAGCTTGTTGTCGGCGTTCTCGCGCACCGCGCAGGTGTTGAACACCACCAGGTCCGGGTCGCCCTCGGGCCCGGCCTTGACGTACCCCGCGTCCTCCAGCAGGCCGGACAGCCGCTCGGAGTCGTGGACGTTCATCTGACAGCCGTGCGTGACGACCTTGTAGCTCTTCAATCCGCTCTCACCGCTCACCAGACCAGGGTACGGGCAGCGGCGAAGGGCTTTTCCCGGAGCTTCCACCACCCGTTCCCCTCCCGTTCGGCCGGAGCGCCTGGCAGTATCCCTGCATGACCCCCACCACTCCGTACCGTCCCGGCGCCGCCGTCCGTGCCGCGGCCCGCAGCCCGTTGTGGCGGACGGTGCTGGTGCTGGTGCTGCTGGTGGCCGGGTTCGGCGGCTGGTGGCTGTCGGCGGGCCGCTCGCCCGGGTACCCGCGCGGCGAGGTCCGCTTCGCCACCGGGGTGCAGCGCGGCGTCTACGACCGGTACGGGCAGCTGCTCCAGGGCCACGTCTCGCGGGCGATGCCGGGGGTGCGGCTGGCCCTGGACAACTCCGAGGGCTCGGTCGACAACATCGGCCGGGTGATCAACGGCCGGGACACCTTCGCGATCGCCACCGCCGACGCGGTCGCCGACTACCACGAGCCCGGCAAGGAGAAGCTGCGGGCGATCGCCCGGCTGTACGACGACTACCTGCAGCTGGTCGTCCCGGCCTCCTCCCCGGTGCGGCGCACCGCCGACCTCAAGGGCCTGAAGGTCGGCGTCGGGCTGCCGCAGTCCGGGGTGAACCTGGTGACCAGGCGGCTGCTGACCGCCGCCGGGCTGGACCCGGACCATGACATCGTCCCGGTGCCGAAGGGCGTCGGCGAGGCCGCCGACGACCTGCGCGCGGGCACCCTGGACGCCTTCTTCTGGTCCGGCGGCCTGCCCACCAGCGCGCTCACCGACCTCTCCGAGCACGTCCGGATCCGGATCGTGCCGCTGAGCGACCTCGCCGAGGCCCTGCACAAGGCCGAGGGCGGCGGCACCGACGCCTACCGGGCGGCCACCATGCCCAAGGGCACCTACCCGAACGCCGAACCGAAGGACGCGGTCGCCACGGTGGCCGTGCCCAACCTGCTGATCACCCGGGACGACGTGGACCCGGGCCTGGTCGAGGGCATGACCCGCGCGGTGATCGACAGCCGGGACCAGATCGGCGCCCAGGTGCACGCGGCCCAGCTGGTCGACCTGCGCACCGCCGTCTACACCGACCCGCTCCCGCTGCACACCGGCGCGGCGCGCTACTACCGCTCGGTGAAGCCGTAGGCCCCGCCCCGGCGGCTACTTCTCCGGCTTCTCCGGCCGGGGCACCGCCAGCGTCACCGCGAGCCCGGTCGGCTTGACCGGCGCGAAGCCGAGCGTGCCGCCGCCGGCCGCCAGCAGGGTGCGGGCGATGGACAGCCCGAGCCCCGAACCGTCCACGTTCTGGTGCCGCGGGCTGCGCCAGAACCGGTCCCCGGCCCGGGACAGCTCGTCCTCGGTGAGGCCGGGCCCGGCGTCGGTGACGGTCACCGCGACCTCGTCCCGGCGCACCGCGACCCGCAGCCGCACCTCGCTGCCGGGCGGGCCGAACTTGAGCGCGTTGTCGACCACGGCGTCCAGGGCCGAGCCGAAGCCGATCGGGTCGGCCATCCCGATCGCCAGCGCCGGGCCGTCCCAGCGCAGCGTGATCCCGCGCTGCTCGGCCGCCGGCCGCCAGGCGTCGACCCGGGCCAGGGTGAGCTCGGCGAGGTCGGTGCGCTCCGGTTCGGGGCGGGCGTGCTCGGCGGTGGCCAGCCCGAGCAGGTCGTCCAGCACCCGGGCCAGCCGGACGCCCTCCTCCCGTACGCCGCTGAGCTCCTCCTCGTGGCCCTCGGGCAGTTCCAGGCCGAGCAGCTCGACCCGCAGCAGCAGGGCCGACAGCGGGTTGCGCAGCTGGTGCGAGGCATCCGCGACGAAGGCCTTCTGCTGGTCCATGGCGAGCACCACGTGGTCCGCCATCTCGTTGAACGAGCGGGCCAGCCGCTGGAGTTCGGGCGGTCCGCCGCCGGGGGCGACCCGGGCGGCCATCCGGCCGGTGGCGATGTCGTGGGTGGCCCGGTCCAGGGTGCGCACCGGGCGCAGCACCCACTCGGTGAGCCGGACGGCGAGCAGCACGGCGACGATCATCGCGGCGGCCTCACCCGCGACGATCACCAGCCACTTGTGCAGCACCCGGGTGCGCAGCGCCTCGGTCGGGGACTCGCTCAGCACCACCGCGACCACGTCGCCGTCGCGCACCACCGGGGCGGCGACGATGATCGTCCGGTCCGGCGTCCACGGCCAGACCTGCGGCGGGTTGTGGCTGCGCCGCCCGTCCAGCGCCTCCTGGAAGGCCTGGGCGCCCCAGCCCTCGCCAGGCACCCGCCAGTCGCCCGGGGCGGCGGCGATCGCCACCCCGTCGCGCTGGAAGATGCCCAGGCGGACGCCGTACAGGTCGTGGTAGCGGCGGACCTCGGAGAGGATCGCGCGCTGCCGGCTGAGGTCGCCCGGGGCGGGTTCCGGTTCGCCCTTGCGGGCGGAGTCGGCGGCGCCGGAGGTGGGCAGGTCCTGGGCGAGGCGGGCGGCGTCGTCGAGCCGGTCGACGACGACCTTGGTCTGCTCGGCCGCCGCGACCGCCGCCGCGAGCGGCAGCCCCAGGGCGGCCAGGACGCAGAGCATGAGGGCGATCAGGATGCCGAGCAGGCGGGTGCGCACGTGCGGTCAGTGCTCCGCGGGAGCGGGGGCCGACGGGGCGGGGGCGGACGGCGCCGGACAGTCGGGGATCAGCCGGTAGCCGACCCCGCGCACGGCCTCGACCAGTCCGGGCAGCGCCAGCTTGTTGCGCAGCGAGCCGATGTGCACCTCCAGGGTGCGCCCGTTGCCCTCCCAGCCGCTGCGCCAGACCTCGCTGAAGATCTGCTCGCGCCGGTAGACCACGCCCGGGCTCTGGGCGAGCAGCGCGAGCAGGTCGAACTCCTTGCGGGTGAGCGGCACGTCGCGGCCGTCCACGCTGACCCGGCGGCGCTCCCGGTCGATCCTGATGCCGCGGGACTCCAGCGGGCCGCGCTGCTGCGGCACGGTGTCGGGCGCGGGCACCGGCACCGCGGCGGGGGCGGCGCCGCGGCGGGCCACGGCGTGGATGCGGGCGAGCAGCTCGCCCATGTCGTACGGCTTGGTGACGTAGTCGTCGGCGCCCAGGTTGAGGCCGTGGATCCGGGAGCGGACGTCGGCGCGGGCGGTGACCATGATCACCGGGACGCCGCTGCCGGCCCTGATCCGGCTGCACACCTCGAAGCCGTCGCGGTCGGGCAGCCCGAGATCGAGCAGCACCACGCGGTACGGCTCGTTGCCGTCCGGCACCAGGGCGTCCAGCGCCTCGTGCCCGCTGCGGGCGTGCCGGACCTGGAAGCCGTGCCGGCCCAGCACCGCGACCAGCGCGGCGGCCACGCGTTCGTCGTCCTCGACGAGCAGAAGTCGCATCCTGTTCTCCTCCTTCCCCCACCTGATCACCAGTGATCACCGGGCCGATCGGTCAGGTCCCGGTCCTGCGCAGTATGAGCCAGTGAACGGCCCGACGCCAGGTTCGACCGCGCACCGGGCCCGTGGGGGACGGGGAGCACCGGAGCGGATTCCCGCTGTGACATGCCCCGTCGGCGCCCGCGCGAACAGCGCGTGGGCGACGCGTGGCCGTTTCGTGATCCTCAAGTTCCGCTCAGATCGGCTGACGGCGAACGGTCACGGCTCCTAAGGTCGGCCCACCGGGGGCTGCGGCTCCGCCGGCCGCGGCCCCCGGATTCGCACCACCACTGCCTCCCAAGGGAGTTGAGACTTCTCGGGCAGGCGTTATTCGACGACAGAGGGAGCAGGCGCGATGACCGAGAGCCCGGTCGAGGACTCAACCACCGCAGCCGCCCCCCTGGTCGTGCTGAGCAAGGTCAACAAGCACTACGGCGCGCTGCACGTGCTGCAGGACATCGACCTCAGGATCGCCCAGGGCGAGGTGGTCGTACTGATCGGCCCGTCCGGTTCGGGCAAGTCGACGCTCTGCCGGACGATCAACCGGCTGGAGACGATCGACTCCGGCACGATCACCATCGACGGCCGGCCGCTGCCCGACGAGGGCAAGGAGCTGGCCCGGCTGCGCGCCGAGGTCGGCATGGTGTTCCAGAGCTTCAACCTGTTCGCGCACAAGACCGTGCTGGAGAACGTGGTCATCGGCCAGGTGAAGGTGCGCAAGGTGCCCCGCCCGCAGGCCGAGAAGACCGCCCGGGAGCTGCTGGAGCGGGTCGGCGTCGGCGCGCAGGCGGACAAGTTCCCGGCCCAGCTCTCCGGCGGCCAGCAGCAGCGCGTGGCGATCGCCCGGGCGCTGGCGATGAAGCCCAAGGTGATGCTCTTCGACGAGCCCACCTCGGCGCTGGACCCGGAGATGGTCAACGAGGTGCTGGAGGTCATGCGCCAACTGGCCGCGGACGGCATGACGATGGTCGTGGTCACCCACGAGATGGGCTTCGCGCGCTCCGCCGCCAACCGGGTGCTGTTCATGGCCGACGGGAAGATCGTCGAGCAGAACACCCCGGACGCCTTCTTCACCGCACCGCGCTCCGACCGCGCCAAGGACTTCCTCTCGAAGATCCTCCACCACTGACGCTTCGAGACCAGCGGGGCCGCCCCCGGCTTCGTCACCGGTGCCGGCCGGTCCCGCCGTGCAACGCCTTCCAGACGCCAGAGCCCGGTTGACACCGCGGCCCACCCCCAGGAGAACCCTCATGAGGACGTCCCGCACCCTCGCCGTCGCGCTCTGTGCCGTCGCGCTCACCGCCACCGCCGCCTGCGGCAAGGACGGCACCCCCGGCACCACCGCCGCGAGCAGCGGCGGCAGCGCCGCCCCGGCGCTGCCGACCTACACGGTCAAGACCGACGTCAAGGTCGACTCCGCGGTCCTCGCCGAGGCCAGGAAGCGCGGCCAGCTGATCATCGGCGCCAAGGCCGACCAGCCGAACCTCGGCTGGGAGGACGTCGCCAGCGGCGACCGCAGCGGCTTCGACATCGAGATCGCCAAGATGATCGCTGCGGACCTCGGCTTCACCCCGCAGCAGATCAAGTGGCAGACCCTGGTCTCCTCGCAGCGCGAGCCGGCCATCGCCAAGGGCCAGATCGACTTCTACGTCGGCACCTACAGCATCAACGACGAGCGCAAGAAGAGCGTCTCCTTCGCCGGCCCGTACTACATCGCCGGCCAGGACCTGCTGGTGAAGGCCGACAACACCACGATCACCGGCGCGGAGAGCACCGGCGGCAAGAACGTCTGCACCGCCACCGGCTCGACCTCGATCAAGAACATCCAGCAGTACAACCCGAAGGTCACGCAGTTCGACACCTACTCGGCCTGCGTCGAGAAGCTGATGTCCGGCGAGGTCGACGCGGTCACCACCGACGACGCGATCCTCAAGGGCTACGCCTCCAAGTACGCCCCCAAGCTCAAGGTGGTCGGCAAGCCGTTCACCAAGGAGAACTACGGCGTCGGCCTCAACAAGGACGACAAGGCGCTGCGCGACGCCATCAGCGACGCCCTCAAGGCCCACGAGGACAACGGCGACTGGAAGAAGGCCTACGACGCGACCCTGGGCGCCTCCGGCTCCGCCGCGCCGGACGTCCCGGCCCTCGAGCGCTACTGATCCGCCCGCCGTACGTCGACTTCCCGACCATGAACTGAGAGGAGGGCCGCCGGATGGGGTTCCTGTTCGAGGACGACAACTTCGCGTTGTTCCGCGACGGCTTCCTACAGACGATCGAGGTGAGCGCGCTCAGCGCTCTGCTCGCCCTGCTGCTGGGCACCCTGCTGGCGGCCTTCCGGGTCTCCCCGGTGCCGGTCCTGCGCGCCTTCGGCACCGCCTGGGTCACGCTCTTCCGCAACACCCCGCTGACCCTGCTGTTCTTCGCCGTCACCTTCGGCCTGCCGCCGCTGGGCGTGCACTTCAGCCACCTGGTGTTCGCGGTGCTGGCGCTCGGCGGGTACACCGCCTCGTTCGTCTGCGAGGTGATCCGCTCCGGCATCAACACCGTGCCACTCGGCCAGGCGGAGGCCGCCCGCAGCCTGGGCATGTCCTTCGGCCAGACCCTCACCCTGGTCGTCCTGCCGCAGGCCGCCCGGACCGTCCTGGGCCCGATGAGCAGCGTGTTCATCGCCCTGCCCAGGAACTCGGCGATCGCCGGCGCGTTCAGCGTCTCCGAGCTGTACAGCGCCCAGCAGACCTTCTCCGAGCGCGGCTTCTCGATCTTCGCCATCTTCTTCTGGGTGGCCTGCGCCTACCTGCTGATCAGCGCGACGATCGCCACGTTCTTCCGCTTCCTGGAATCCCGACTGGCGGTGGCCCGATGAGTGTTCTGAACCGCCAGGCTTCGGCCAGCGTCCTCTACGACGCCCCCGGCCCGAAGGCCCGCACCCGGTACCGCGCGTTCGGCGTCCTCTCGGTGCTCGGCATCGCCGGTCTCCTCTGGTACGTCTTCACCGCGCTGAACGACAACGGCCAGTTCGACCCCGACCTGTGGGACCCGTTCCAGTACAACTTCGTCCAGCAGATGATCCTGGACGGCCTGCTGGCCACCCTGAAGGCCTTCGGGCTGGCGGCGGTCTTCTCGCTCGCCCTGGGCGCCCTGCTGGCGGCCGGTCAGCTCTCCGACCACAAACCGGTCCGCTGGTTCTGCACGGCCTTCACCCAGTTCTTCCGGGCGATGCCGCTGCTGATCCTGATCGTCGGGCTCTACTACGCCTTCTTCGCCAAGGAGTCGATGTGGGCGCTGGTGCTCGGCCTCACCCTCTACAACGGGGCGGTCCAGGCCGAGATCATCCGCAGCGGCGTCAACGCCGTCCCGCGCGGCCAGGGCGAGGCGGCGTACGGGCTCGGCATGCGCAAGACCCAGGTGATGACGTCGATCCTGGTGCCGCAGGCCGTCCGTTCGATGCTGCCCTCGATGATCGGCCAGCTGGTCGTCACCCTCAAGGACACCTCGCTCGGTCTGATCATCACCTACCAGGAGCTGCTGTTCATCGGCAAGAAGATCGCCAGCCAGCCGATGAACGCCGCGGGCTTCCCCTACATCCCCGTGGTGCTGGTGATCGGCCCGATCTACATCGCGATGTGCCTCCTGTTGACCGCGCTCGCACGCTGGATCGAAGCACGCGGCCGTCGCGGCGCGAACCGGCGCACTTCGACTTCTGCTTGACGGACACGCAGGCGAACTGTTGCATTGCTCTTCGTGACACCTCCCGGGAGCATCCACGCGGCATATGCGGCAGCGGTAACTGACGCCGGCCGATCGGCCGGTTCGTGCCCGGAGGTTCCCTCATGGACCCGGTGATCGTGGTCGGGGCCGGACCGGTCGGTCTGGCCCTGGCCCTCGCCCTGGCCCGGCACGAGGTCCCCACCATCGTCCTGGACGAGGGCTCCGGCCTCTGCCCGGAAGGCCCGCGCAGCCTCGTCCTCGGCGCCGACACCGCCGCCTTCCTGACCCGGATCGGCTACCCGCGGGCCGTCTCGGACTCCGCGCTGTGGGACTCCTTCGCCGTCTGGCGCCGCCGCCAGGAGGTGCTGCGGATCGACCTCACCGACTCGCCCACCTACCACCTGCCCCAGCACCGCCTCCAGCGCGGGCTGCGCGACGCCCTGACCGGCACCCCGCTGATCAGACTGGTCCCGCTCAACCGGGTCGTCGAACTCGAACAGGACCGGGACGGCGTCAGCCTCCGCACCACGGGCACCCAGGACGGCTCCGCCACCTGGTGGCGCGGCAGCCACCTGGTCGGCTGCGACGGCGCCAGATCCACCGTCCGCAAGCTCCTGAAGATCCGCTTCCCCGGCCGCCCGGCGGTCGACCGCAACGCCATCGCCACCGTCCGGGTCGACCTGCCCTTCGACGGCGCCCGGCTGCACCGCGAGCCCCCGTGGCGGGGCGACCGCGAGGCCTCCGCCCGTCCGCTGCCGGACGGCGTCTGGCGGCTCGACTGGCGGCTGCCCCCCGGCCGCCCCGCCGCCACCGAGACCGTCGACCCGCACGCCACCTGGCCCGGCATCGTCACCGGCGACACCCTGCTCACCCGGGTCACCTCCACCCTCACCGGCTGGTGCGGCGAACTGCCCCGCTTCGAACTGCTGGCCGCCGCCGACCACACCGCCCAGCAGCGGCTCGCCGCCCGCTTCCGCAGCGGCCGCTGCTTCCTGGCCGGCGACGCCGCCCACCTGCACGGCGCGCTCGGCATGCAGAACCTCGCGGACGGGCTGCGCGACGCCGACAACCTCGCCTGGCGGCTCGCCCTCGCCTGGCACCTCCACTCCGGCGGCCCGCAGCCCGGCGGCTCCCTGCTGGACGGCTACGAGGCCGAGCGGCGCGGGGCGGTCGGCGCCCGGCTGCGCGCGGTCGACCAGTCCATGCCGCTGCTGCGCCCGCTGCGCGGCTGGCAGCAGACCCGGCGCTCGCTGCTGGTCGGCGGCTTCCGCAAGCACGCCCCGCTGCTCGCCGACGGCCAGCTCGGCACCGGCCGGTTCGGCGGCGCGCCCGCCTACCCGGCGGCCCCCTCCGGCGTCCCGGCCCGGGTCCCGGTGCAGCGCGGCGCGCGCGGCACCACCTCGCTCAGCGAGCTGCTGCCCGCCACCGCCCCCGGCGTACTCGTCCCGGACCTGCCGGTGCTCGCCGACGACGGCACCCCCGACCACCTGCACGCCCGGCTCGGCACCACCTTCCTGCTGCTGCTGGTCGCCCCCGGCACCGCCGTCTGGTCCTCCGAGCACTGGCTCGGCGCCGGCCTGATGCCCCGCCTCGCCGAGGTCGCCGCCGCGCTGCCCGTCCCCGCCGAGGTGCTGGTCACCGAGGACTACCCGGGCGCCGGGCCGCACACCGTCCTGCTGATCCGCCCGGACGGCCACCTGGTCGGCACCACCCAGGGGGCCGTCGCCGAGGACCTGCTCGCCCTCGCCGACCGCGCCCGCGGCGGCCCGGCCACGCTCGGCCCGGCCCCCGACCCGGCCGAGCAGCCCTCGCCCCAGCAGGTGGACTCCCCGAGCTGAGGCTTCCCCGAGTCGGGGGTCTCAGCCGGCCACCGCCGTGGCCCGGCTCTCGCGGACCACCGTCACCCGGATCTGGCCCGGGTACGTCAGCTCGGTGGAGACCTGGCGGGCGACCTCACGGGCGATCAGCTCCGCACCGAGGTCGTCCACCGCGTCCGGACGGACCATCACCCGCACCTCGCGGCCGGCCTGCATCGCGAACACCTCGGCCACGCCCTCGTGCGAGCGCGCGATCTCCTCCAGCCGCGCCAGCCGCCGGACGTACAGCTCCAGCGACTCCTTGCGCGCGCCCGGCCGGCCGCCCGAGCAGCCGTCCGCGGCCTGGGTCAGCACGGCCGTCACGGTGCGCGGATCGACCTCGTTGTGGTGGGCGGCGATCGCGTGCACCACCTCGGCGGACTCCCCGTACCGCCGGGCGAGCTCCGCGCCGACCGCGGCGTGGCTGCCCTCCGACTCGTGGGTGAGCGCCTTGCCGATGTCGTGCAGCAGCGCCGCGCGCCGCACCGGCTCCGGGTCCACCCCGAGCTCGGCGGCCATCATCCCGGCCAGGTGCGCGGACTCCAGCAGGTGCCCGAGCACGTTCTGCCCGTACGACGCCCGGTAGCGCAACGAGCCCAGGGTGCGGACGAGTTCGGGGTGCACCCCGTCGACCCGGGCCTCCAGCAGGGCGTCCTCGCCGGCCCGGACGCAGCTCTGCCCGACCTCCTCGCGGCTGCGCTCGTACAGGCTCTCGATCCGGGTCGGGTGGATCCGGCCGTCCTCGACCAGCTGCTCCAGGGTGAGCCGGGCGGTCTCCCGGCGGACCGGGTCGAAGCAGGACAGCTGCACCGACTCGGGGGTGTCGTCGACGATCAGGTTCACGCCGGTGACCGCCTCGAAGGCGCGGATGTTGCGGCCCTCGCGGCCGATGATCCGGCCCTTCATGTCCTCGTTCGGCAGCCGCAGGACGGTGACGGCGCTCTCCGCGGTCTGCTCCGTCGCCAGCCGCTGGACCGCCCCGGCGACGATGTCCCGGGCCCGGCGCTCGCCCTCCTCCCGGGCCTCGCGCTCGATCTCCCGGACGGTGACCGCGGCCTCCCGCCGGGCCGAGTCCTCGGCCTCCCGCAGGAGTTCGGCGCGGGCCTGCTCGGCGGAGAGCCCGGCGGCCCGCTCCAACGCCGCCGCCCGCCGGGCGACCAGCGCCTCGGCCTCGCCCCGGGACTGCTCCACCTCGGCGGAGCGCTCGGCCAGTTCGTCCTCCCGGCGGCGCAGCCTGCGCAGCTCCTCGGCCATGTCCTCCTCGCGGCGGGCCAGTTCGGTCCGCTGGCGGGCGGACTGCTCCTCGGCCCACCGGCGGGCCTGCTCGGCCTCGGCCAGCGCACCGCGCCGGGCCGCCCGGAGCCGCCTGATCGCCAGCCCGGCGGCGGCCACGACCACCAGCAGCAGGAGTGCGGCCGATCCGGCGACCGGCACCAGTGAGCCGCCCGGGCCGGTGCCCGCCGAGATCCCCATTCCCGCCCACTCCCCCGTCGCCGCGCGCGCCGCCGTCCGGAGGCGCCCCGGGCACTGAAGGCGAGGCTAGGTGGGGGTCACGGGAGGGTCAAGAGTTGACCTGGTCCACTCCAAGACACCTACAGAACTGCCACTACTCCCGACCCGACGGTTCACTCCACTCCTCTTCCAGCGCGCTGCGCACCACCCGGAACGCCAGTCCTTCGGAGTAGCCGCGCCGGGCCAGCATCCCGACCAGCCGCCGGGTGCGGACCTGGGCGTCCAGCCCCCGGGTGGACCGCAGCTTGCGCTCGACCAGCGCCCGGGCCGCGTCCGTCTCGTCGTCGTGGTCGAGCTGGGCGACGGCCTGCTCGACCAGGTCGGCGGCGACGCCCTTGGTGCGCAGCTCCTGGGCCAGCGCCCGCCGGGACAGGCCCCGGACGGCGTGCCGGGACTCCACCCAGGCCGCGGCGAAGGCCGCGTCGTCGATCAGCCCGACCTCTTCGAGCCGGGTGAGCACCGCGTCGGCGGCCTCCTCCGGGATCTCCCGCTTGCGCAGGGCGTCGGCGAGCTGCTTGCGGGTCTTGGCGGCGCCGGTCAGCAGCCGCAGGCAGATGTCCCGGGCGCGGGTCTCCGGGTCGGCCGGCTGCTCGGCCTGCTTCCGGGAGGTACGGCCGGAGTGCTCCTCCCCGGGCAGCCCGGTGCCGGAGCGGCCCCGGCGCCCGCCGCGACGGGAGGCCGAGGCGGCCACACCCCCGTGACCGGCCGCCTCGCCGCCGCCGCGGCCGCTCTCCACGGCCGTCGGTGTCGAAGCGGGCCCGGCCGCTTCGGTTTGCTCGGCCTCCAGGGCCGAGCGCCGCCGCCGGCGGCCGGTGGGCAGCTCGGAGGCGGAGACCAGGCCGAGCGCCTCGACCGGGGTTTCCGCCGGCTCCGGCCCGGGCGCCGCGCCGCGCACCGCCCGGGTCGGAGCCAGGTCGAACTCCGGCTCGGCGCCGGATGCCCACTGCGCGGTGGACGGACGGCCGCGCCGGGAGCGCGAGGCCCGGGGCTTCGCGGCCACCGGCTCGGGCTCCTCCGCGACGGCTGCGAACCAGTCCGGCGGCCCGTGCTCGTCCTCCTCCGCGACCGCGGCGAACCAGTCCGGCGGCCCGTAGTCGTCGTCCTCCGGGCCCGCCGGGCCGCCGCCCACCGTGTCGTACTGCGTCAACGGCTCAGGCCTTGGCCGCCGCCGTCTTCTTCGCCGCGGCCGTCTTGGTGGCGGTCGCGGTGATCGGCTTGGCCGCGCCGTCGGCGGCGGCCTCGGCACTCTCCTCGGCCGGCTCCTCCACCTTCGGGCCGATGCCGAGCTTGCCCTTGATCTTCCGCTCGATCTCGTCGGCGAGCTGCGGGTTGTCCCGCAGGAAGTTGCGGGCGTTCTCCTTGCCCTGGCCGAGCTGGTCGCCCTCGTAGGTGTACCAGGCGCCCGACTTGCGGATGAAGCCGTGCTCCACGCCCATGTCGATCAGGCCGCCCTCGCGGCTGATGCCCACGCCGTAGAGGATGTCGAACTCGGCCTGCTTGAACGGCGCGGCGACCTTGTTCTTGACCACCTTGACGCGGGTGCGGTTGCCGACCGCCTCGGTGCCGTCCTTCAAGGTCTCGATCCGGCGGATGTCGAGGCGGACCGAGGCGTAGAACTTCAGCGCCCGGCCACCGGTCGTGGTCTCCGGCGAACCGAACATCACGCCGATCTTCTCGCGCAGCTGGTTGATGAAGATCGCGGTGGTGTTCGACTGGTTCAGCGCACCGGCGATCTTGCGCAGTGCCTGGCTCATCAGCCGGGCCTGCAGACCGACGTGCGAGTCGCCCATCTCGCCCTCGATCTCGGCGCGCGGCACGAGCGCCGCGACCGAGTCGATGATCACCAGGTCGATCGCGCCGGAGCGGATCAGCATGTCGGTGATCTCCAGCGCCTGCTCACCGGTGTCCGGCTGGCTGACCAGCAGGGCGTCGGTGTCCACGCCGAGCTTCTTGGCGTACTCCGGGTCGAGCGCGTGCTCCGCGTCGACGAACGCGACCGTGCCGCCGGCCTTCTGGGCGTTGGCGGCCAGGTGCAGGGTCAGGGTGGTCTTGCCGGAGGACTCGGGGCCGTAGATCTCGACCACGCGGCCACGCGGGATGCCGCCGACCCCGAGGGCGACGTCCAGGGCGGTGGACCCGGTGGAGATCACCTCGACCGGCTCGTTGGCCTTCTCGCCGAGGCGCATCACCGAGCCCTTGCCGAACTGCCGCTCGATCTGGGCGAGCGCGGTCTCAAGGGCCTTCTCGCGATCCGTACCTGCCATGGCTTTTTCCCTCGGGTTCTGTGCTGTGCGCTTCATCGTCCTCGACGCTAGCGCGTCCCACTGACAAACGGGCCCGGCCGGGCTCCGCCTGTGGAAAACTCCACGCCGGAGAGTACAAAGAACATCTGTTCGATTCAAGCGTCGCACGTCCGGGCCCCGCCGCCCCCGGAAACACCCCGGGGGCGGCGCCCCGGGTCACTCCCCGCGCCTCGCCCCGTCCCCGCCGACCATCCGGCGCAGCCGCCGGGCCGCCTCCCGGCGCAGCTCCCGCCGGGCCCGCCGCTGCTCGCCCCGGTCGATCCGCGGGTCGGTGGCCACCTCGTACCGCCGTACGTACGTCCCCACGAAGCCCTGGAGCGTCGCCGCCGCCGGGATCGCGATCACCGCGCCGACCGCGCCGAGCAGCGCCGCGCCCGCGATCACCGAGCCGAAGGCCACCGCCGGGTGCACATCCACCGTCCGCGCGGTGATCCTCGGCTGCAGCAGGTAATTCTCGATCTGCTGGTACACCACGACGAAGACCAGCACCCAGAGCGCGTCCACCGGCTTCACCGTCAGCGCGACCAGCACCGGCAGCGTCCCGGCCAGGTAGGTCCCGAGCGTCGGCACGAACTGCGACATGACGCCGACCCAGACCGCCAGCGCCGCCGCGTACGGCAGGCCGAGCAGTTCGAACATCACCCAGTGCCCGGCGGCCGACACCACCGCGAGCAGCGCCCGGGAGTACAGGTAGCCGCCGGTCTTGGCAAGCGCGATCTCCCAGGCCCGCAGCACCTCGGCCTGCTTGGCGGGCGGCAGCATCGAACAGACCGTCCGGCGCACCCGCGGGCCCTCGGCGGTGAAGTAGAAGGTGAACAGCCCGACCGTGAAGGCCTTGAAGAGCCCGCCGATCACGGTGGACGAGACGCCCCAGGCGTTGTCGGCGGCCTGCTGGACGTAGGTCTCGATGGTGCCGGAATCCTTGAGCAACCGATTCTGCAACTCGCCCAGCGAGAGGTCCTGGTGGAAGGTCCGGTTGATCCAGTCGATCAGGTTGTCGACCAGGTGCGGCAGGTCCCCCGCGAGCTTCGCCACCTGGTCGACCAGCAGCGTGCCGAGCGCGGCGAGGAAGCCCACCACCGCGATCCCGACCGCCACGAACACCAGGAAGGTCCCGACCCCCCGGCGCACCCCCCGCGCGGCCATCCGGTCCACGGCCGGCTCCAGCGCCAGCGACAGGAAGAACGACACCAGCAGCATCACGAACAGGTCGATCAACTGCCGGAACGCCCAGTCCGCGAGCTGGAAGGCCCCCACCAGCACCAGGAACAGCACCATCGCCCGCGGCAGCCAGCGCGGCATCCCGCCGCCCCACAGGCCCCCACCCGCCGGAGCGCCCTCGGCGTCCCGGTCCGAATTCTTCTGTTCCGCGCTATTTGTCACCCGAACAGTCTGTCCCATGCCCCCGGGGGGCCGGCAGTCAGCGCAGCACCCCGGAGACGCCCTGGGTGTCGCAGACCACCCGCCAGACCTCCTTGGCCTCCCAGCCCGCCTCCAGCGCCTGCCGCACCGTCCGCCCGCCCAGCTCGCTCATCACGTGGTCGGTCGCGAACGACTCCGCGTACGCCTCCCCGAAGTGCGCGTACATCCGTCGCCAGAACTCCGTCAGCCTCATGCCCCAAGTATCCCGGACCGGGCCCGCCACTCCCCGGCCGTCAGCGCGTACTCGACCTCGCCGTGCTCGCTGCCCGGGTAGTCCTCGTGGAACGTGCGGACGTACGACAGCCCGCTCTTCTCCATCACCCGCCGCGAGCCCGCGTTCACCGCCATGGTGTACGCCACCACCCGCTCCACCCCCAGCTCCGCGAACCCGAGCCGGACCAGCGCCCGCGCCCCCTCCGTCGCGTAGCCGCACCCCCACGCGGCCTGCCGCAAGCGGTACCCGAGCTCGACCTCCCCGCGCTCCCCCTCCCGCGTCGGCCGGAACTCGAACCACCCCAGGAACGCCCCGCCCGCCCGCTCCTCGGCCGCCCACCAGCCGAGGTCGCCGTAGCGCCGGTAGTGCTCCAGGTAGCGCGGCAGCAGCTCCCCCTCGACCCACTCCCGCGGACTCGGCTTCCCCCCGGTGAGGAAGCGCATCACCGCAGGGTCCCCGTCCAGCTCCACGAGCCGGTCCGCGTCCGCCGTCGTGAAGCGCCGCAGCACCAGCCGCTCGGTCGTCAGGAACACGGCCGCACCCGAATCACCCATGCCCCGATCCTCACCCCCGTCCCACCGCCCCGTCACCTGCTTTTCCCCGCCCCACCACCCGACGGGCGCGCGGGGCGCGGCCCGCGCCCCCGTCACCGGGGCAGCACCAGCAGCCCCGCCCCGAAGTACTGCCGTTCCCCGCAGCCCAGGAGCCCCGGGGGGCACCCCGGCGCCGCCGCCCCGGCCAGCAGCGCGGCCAACCCGTCCGCCCCCAGCTCCGGGTGCAGGGCCGCCGCCACCGCCACCGCCCCGGTCACGTGCGCGGCCGCCATCGAGGTCCCCGCCAGCGCCGCGTACCGCCCGTCCGGCCAGTCGGAGACGACCGCCCCCTGCGGCCCGCCGTCCGGGTCGCCGCCGGGCGCGGCCAGCGAGACCCGTCCGCGCCCGTAGTTGGAGTAGGCCGCCGGGTGCCCGTCCCGGTTCACCGCCGTGACGGTGACCACCCCGGGCAGCTCACCGGGCAGCCGTACGCACTCCGTGCCCAGGTGACGCAGGGGCGCCGGCCCCGAGACCCGGTCGTTGGGGCTCCGCTCGTCGGTCCGCGAGGCGCCGAGGTCCTGCCCGTCGTTGCCCGCCGAGGCGACCACCACCGCCCCCGCCCGGCGGGCGTACCCGGCGGCCCGCCCGACGGCCGCGATCAGCGCGGCCTGGTCCGCGTCCCCCGGGCAGTTGTACTTCCACGGGTCGGCGAAGTAGCTGTTGTTGACCGCCTTCGCCCCGTGGTCGGCGGCCCAGAGCATGCCGCAGACGATGTTCTCCGCGTAGTACTGCCCGAGCGGCCCGAGCAGCCGGACGGCGGCGATCCGCACCCCGGGCGCCACCCCGGTGACGCCGTGGCCGTCCCGGGTGGCGCCGACGATCCCGGCGACGTGCGTGCCGTGGCCGCTCTCGACCACCCCGGGGTCGGGCCGCCAGGCGCCGGTGCGGGCGTCGGGCCGGCCGTCCGCGCAGGAGGCGGAGGCCTTCGGGTCGACGGCGGCCCGCAGGTCCGGGTGGGTGTCGTCGACCCCGGAGTCCAGCACCGCGACCAGCACCCCGTGCAGCGCGTCGGCGCTCGGTGCGGCACCGCCGGAGACCGCCGAGGCGTCCGCCGCCCCGCGGGCGGCGCCGCCGAGCATGGCGAGGTTCCAGGCGCCCGCCTCCCCCGGGTCGGGCACCGTGACGGTCTCCCCGTCCATCCGGTCGCCGCCCGCCCGGCCACCGGTCCCGGCCCCCGCCGTGAAGTCCCCCGCCCCCGTCACCGCCCGCGGCGGCGCGACCACCGGCGCGGTCCTGGTCGCCCCGACGGCGGCGATCCCGGGCCGGGCCCGCACCCGGTCGGCGAACGGGCCGGTCGCGTACACCAGCACGGCCCCGATCTGCGGGTACTCCTGGACCACCTGCCCGCCCGCCGCCCGGCTCTCCGCCCCGGCCCGGGCGGCGCCGGCGGCGTCCTCGCCCTCGGCCAGCACCAGGTAGCTGAGGTACGCCCGCCCCGCCCCGGACACGGACGGGACGGCGCCGCCCACCACGAGCGCCATCAGCAGCATCGCAAGCAGCGCCCGGGCGGGCCCGCGGACCCGACGGCGTCGGGCGGGCCCGCCCGACGGGTGCGCCTGCGCCATCGCACGGTCTCCGCTCGTCGGTCCGGTGGGTCACGGGTGGATCAAGCATCCGATTCCTCACCATATGAGCGGATTGTGGTTTCTGCTCCCCGGCTTGCACCCCTCCTCCGAACCTCCCGCCCGCCCCCGCTTGTCGGTCCCACCCGGCACCATGGGGGCATGGCGCCCCAGCACCCGACCCCGTCCGCCGACGACCCCCTGGCCGGCTTCGCCCCGGCCACCCGGGCCTGGTTCACCGGTGCCTTCTCCACCCCCACCGCCGCGCAGGCCGAGGCCTGGCAGGCCATCCAGCGGGGGACGGACGTCCTGGTGGTCGCCCCCACCGGCTCCGGCAAGACGCTGGCCGCCTTCCTCTCCGCCCTCGACCGGCTCAGCACCACCCCTCCCCCCGCCGAGCCGAGGCACCGCTGCCGGGTCCTCTACGTCTCACCGCTCAAGGCCCTCGCGGTGGACGTCGAACGGAACCTGCGCGCCCCCCTGGCCGGCCTGCGCCAGGCCGCCGTCCGACTCGGCCTGCCCGAGCCCGAGGTCCAGGTCGCCATCCGCTCCGGCGACACCCCGGCCGCCGACCGCCGCCGCTTCGCGACCCATCCGCCGGACATCCTGATCACCACCCCCGAGTCGCTGTTCCTGCTGCTCACCTCCGCCTCCCGGGAGGCCCTGCGCGGCGTGGACACGGTGATCCTGGACGAGGTGCACGCGGTCGCCGGCACCAAGCGCGGCGCGCACCTCGCGCTCAGCCTGGAACGGCTGGACGAACTGCTGGACCGCCCGGCCCGCCGGATCGGCCTGTCCGCGACGGTCCGCCCGGTCGAGGAGGTGGCCCGCTTCCTGAGCCCGCGGCGCGGCGCCGCCGTGGTCCAGCCCGCCGCCGCCAAGGAGTTCGACCTCTCGGTGGTCGTCCCCGTCCCCGACCTGGACGACCTGCCCGCCGCCCCGGCCACCGGCGGCGCCGCCGGCACCGACCCGCAGCGGCAGGCCTCGATCTGGCCGCACGTCGAGGAGCGGATCGTCGACCTGGTCGAGGCGCACCGCTCGACCATCGTCTTCGCCAACTCCCGCCGGCTGGCCGAGCGGCTGTGCAACCGGCTGAACGAGATCGCCTACGAGCGCGCCACCGGCACCGCCGTCCCCGAGGCGCACTCCCCGGCCGAGCTGATGGGCGGCTCGGGCGCGGCCAAGGGCGCGCCCCCGGTCATCGCCCGGGCCCACCACGGCTCCGTCTCCAAGGAGCAACGGTCGCTCGTCGAGGAGGAGTTGAAGGCCGGCCGGCTGCCCGCCGTGGTCGCCACCTCCAGCCTGGAGCTGGGCATCGACATGGGCGCCGTCGAACTGGTCGTCCAGGTCGAGTCCCCGCCCTCGGTCGCCTCCGGCCTGCAGCGGGTCGGCCGGGCCGGCCACCAGGTCGGCGCCGTCTCCACCGGCGTCTTCTTCCCCAAGTACCGGGGGGACCTCGTCCAGTCCGCCGTGGTCACCGAGCGGATGCGGGCCGGCCGGATCGAGGCGCTGCGCATCCCGCGCAACCCGCTGGACGTGCTCGCCCAGCAGCTGGTCGCGATGACGGCCCTGGACACCTGGCCGGTGGACGACCTGCTCGCCGTGGTCCGCCGCGCCGCGCCCTTCGCGACCCTCCCGCAGTCCGCCTTCGACGCCGTGCTCGACATGCTGGCCGGCCGCTACCCCTCGGACGCCTTCGCCGAGCTGCGCCCCCGCCTGGTGTGGGACCGGGTGGCCGGCACCGTGACCGGCCGCCCCGGCGCCCAGCGACTGGCCGTCACCTCCGGCGGCACCATCCCCGACCGCGGCCTGTTCGGCGTCTTCATCGCGGGCTCGGACCCCGAGAAGAAGGGTGGTGGTGGGCGACGGGTGGGCGAGCTCGACGAGGAGATGGTCTACGAGTCCCGCGTCGGCGACGTGTTCACCCTCGGCACCACCTCCTGGCGGATCGAGGAGATCACCCACGACAAGGTGCTGGTCACCCCCGCCCCCGGCGTCCCCGGCCGGCTCCCGTTCTGGAAGGGCGACACGCTCGGCCGCCCGCTCGAACTCGGCCGAGCCCTCGGCGCCTTCACCCGCGAACTGGGTGCCCTGCCGCCCGAGGCCGCCACCGAGCGCCTCAAGCGGGCCGGCCTGGACGACTGGGCGGCGGCCAACCTGCTGGACTACCTGGCCGAGCAGCGCGCCGCCTGCGGCCACCTCCCCGACGACCGCACCATCGTGGTCGAACGCTTCCGGGACGAGCTCGGCGACTGGCGGATCGTCGTCCACTCCCCCTTCGGCGCCCAGGTCCACGCCCCCTGGGCGCTCGCCCTCGGCGCCCGGCTGCGCGAGCAGCACGGCCTGGACCCGCAGGTCATGCACGCCGACGACGGCATCGTGCTGCGCCTGCCCGACGCCGACCTGCTGAGCCTCGACTTCGACTTCGGCAGCCCCTCGGCGCAGTCGGACCAGGACGAGGCCCCGGTCGGCGCCGACGCCACCCTGTTCGACCCCGGCGAGATCGAGCAGCTGGTCACCGACCAGGTCGGCGGCTCCGCCCTGTTCGCCTCCCGCTTCCGGGAGTGCGCCGGCCGCGCCCTGCTGCTCCCCCGCCGCAGCCCCGGCCGCCGCACCCCGCTCTGGCAGCAGCGCCAGCGCGCCGCCCAACTGCTCGAAGTCGCCTCCGAGTACGGCTCGTTCCCGATCGTCCTGGAGGCCGTCCGGGAGTGCCTGCAGGACGTCTTCGACGTCCCCGGCCTGGTCGAGCTGATGGGCGATCTGGAGTCCCGCGCCGTCCGCCTGGTCGAGGTCACCACCCCCGAGCCCTCGCCCTTCGCCCGCTCGCTGCTGTTCGGCTACGTCGCCCAGTTCCTCTACGAGGGCGACTCCCCGCTCGCCGAGCGCCGCGCCGCCGCCCTCTCGCTCGACTCCCGGCTGCTGTCCGAACTCCTCGGCCAGGCCGAGCTGAGCGAACTGCTCGACCCGCGGGTGCTCGCCGAACTGGAGGCCGAGCTCCAACGCCTCACCCCCGAGCGCCGGATCAAGGACGCCGAGGGCGTCGCCGACGCCCTGCGCCTGCTCGGCCCGCTCTCCGAGGCCGAGTTGACCGTCCGCGGCGCCGAGCCGCTCTGGGCCCTGGAGCTGGAGGCCGCCCGCCGGGTGATCCAGGTCCGGATCGCCGGCGAGCGCCGCTGGGCCGCGATCGAGGACGCCGGACGGCTGCGCGACGCGCTGGGCACCCCGCTGCCGGTCGGCGTCCCGGAGGCCTTCACCGAGCCGGTCAAGGACCCGCTGGGCGATCTGATCGCCCGCCACGCCCGCACCCACGGCCCGTTCACCGCCGCCGAGGCCGCCGCCCGCTACGGCCTCGGCACCGCCGTGGTCACCGGCACCCTGCACCGCCTGACCGCCGCCGGCCGCCTGGTCCAGGGCCACTTCAGGCCCGCCGGGAGCCAGACCGACCCCGAGTGGCACACCGCCCCCGAGTGGTGCGACGCCGAGGTGCTGCGCCGGCTGCGCCGCCGCTCGCTCGCCGCCCTGCGCCACGAGGTCGAGCCGGTCCCGCCGCGCGCCCTGGCCGCCTTCCTGCCGCAGTGGCAGCACCTGGCCGGCCACCGGCTGCGCGGCCCGGACGGCCTGCTGCGGGTGGTCGAGCAGCTCCAGGGCACCGCCCTGCCCGCCTCCGCGCTGGAGAAGCTGATCCTCCCGGCCCGGCTCACCGACTACTCCCCCGGCCTGCTGGACGAGCTGATGGCGGCCGGCGAGATCGGCTGGTGCGGGGCCGGCGCCCTGCCCGGCAAGGACGGCTGGCTCAGCCTGCACCTCGCCGAGAACGCCCACCTGCTGCGCCCCGAGCCCGTCCCGCCCGCGCTCACCCCGGTGCACAGCGCCCTGATGTCCGCGCTGGCCGGCGGCTACGGCCTGTTCTTCCGCCAACTCGTCCAGCAACTCCCGGAGGAGACCGCCGAGCCGGAGGTCGTCGAGGCGCTCTGGGACCTGGTCTGGGCCGGTTTCGTCACCAACGACACCCTCGCCCCGCTGCGCGCCCTGCTCGGCTCCGGCCGGACGGCGGGCGCCACCGCCCACCGCGCGCCCCGGTCCACCCCGCGCGGCCGCTACGGCGGGGCCGGCCGCGCCCTCGGCCGGGTCGGCGGCACCCTGCGCAGCGGCCCGCCGACGGTGGCCGGCCGCTGGTCGCTGCTGCCCGCCTTCGCCGCCGACCCGACGGTCCGGGCCACCGCCCAGGCACAGAACCTGCTGGACCGCCACGGCCTGCTCACCCGGGGCGCGGTGGCGGCCGAACGGGTGCCCGGCGGCTTCGCCGGGGTCTACCGGGTGCTCGCCGCGATGGAGGAGCGCGGCCGGGCCCGCCGGGGCTACTTCGTCGAGGGCCTGGGCGGCGCCCAGTTCGCCATGGAGGGCGCGGCCGACCGGCTGCGCTCGGTGAACGGCCGGTTGGAGCGGGCCCGCGCGGCCGAGTGGCCGGCCGCCCCGGCGGGCGAGCCGCCGCAGACGCTGGTGCTGGCCGCCGCCGATCCGGCCAACGCCTACGGCGCGGCGCTGCCCTGGCCCGACCCGCCGGCGGCCCCCGACGGCAAGGAGCCCACCGCCCACCGCCCGGGCCGCAAGGCGGGCGCCCTGGTGGTCCTGGTGGACGGCGAGCCGGCGCTGTACGTCGAGCGCGGCGGCAAGTCCCTGCTGGCCTGGCCGGAGGACGAGGCCACCCGGGCACTGGCGGCCGGGGCGCTCGCGGCCGCCGTCCGGGAGGGCGCGCTCGGCAGCGTCACGGTCGAACGGGCCAACGGCGAGCCCGCCCTGGGCTCGGCCCTCGGCCGAGCCCTGGAGGAGGCGGGCTTCCACGCCACCCCGCGCGGCCTGCGCCTGCGCCCCTGATCCACGGCCACGGAACCAGGGCCGGAAGACACCGGAGGCCGCGGGGTCGTCGACCCCGCGGCCTCCGGCCACGTCCATCACCCGATCGGCGGTGGCTGTACCTCCACCGGTCCCGCCGGCTCCGCGCGCGGGCGCCGGGCCGGTCCGGTCGCGTTCCAGTCGGCGTGGACCGGAATGAGACCGAGTCCCCAGCCGCCGGCCACGAGCAGCCCCAGCGCCGCACCGTCGGTCAGCTGTCCCCGGACCACCAGGAGCCACCAGGCGAGCCCGGCCGCCGAGGCCGCCAGCACCCACCGCACCGGACGCCGTACCCGGAGGAACAGCCGCGCCCGGGCCCGTATTCGGGCCATCGGGCGCGTCTGCGCGTCTGTTCGCACGACCGCCCTCCCTTCGCTCGCCCCGGGCAGGGGCGCCCGGGAGTCGAGGCCGGGATCAGGCGGCGACCACGTCCATCGCGGCGGCCTTGGGCGACATGTTCGCCCGGTCGGTGCCGGGGGCGGGCAGCGGAACCGGTTCGAGTACCGGCCTCAGCAGATCACCTTCGGAGAGGGTGGCCATCGCCGCAAGTTCAGCGAGCGACAGTTCGTCGCTGACCTCGCGCATGACCTCGGACATCCGGACGTCGAGTGCGTCGCAGATGGCGGAGAGCAGCTCCGAGGAGGCCTCCTTCTGTCCCCGCTCGACCTCGGAGAGGTATCCGAGCGAAACCCTGGCTGCCGCCGACACCTCGCGGAGTGTGCGGCCCTGGCGCTGGCGCTGCCGACGCAGTACATCGCCCAGTAGGCGACGAAGCAGGATCATCGGTGCCTCCCTCCTCGGACTGCGGATCGAGATGTCACGACCCCACCGTACCGCCTTGCCCGCTTCGCGTGCGGGGACCCTGGTCGTGTTCACTCTGGGCTGCAAGGCCGTCCCCCTCCTTGTTCCGGTGTCGCACCCGGGTTCGCGGGCCCCTCGTGGTACCCGTAGCGACCCACCCGGCCACCGTCACGCAACTCGTTCGCCACCTGGTTTCTGCCCAACCAGGGTGTTGGATGTAACACGATCCTCCCGCTGTCCCATACCCGCGCGCCCGCCCGGCGATCCCGGTCGGTGGAGGCCCTCCCCACGGGCCCCGGTCGCGCGAAACCGGCCGGCCGTACGAACCGGCCTACCGCGCGAACCGACCGACCAGCAGCTCCAGCGCGGCGGTCACCGCTTCGTGACGGATTGTGGCACGACCGCCCGACAGCAGGGGAGAACTGACCAGAGTTCCCCCCGGGCCGGCGACGGCCAGGTGTACGGTGCCCACCGGCTGCCCGTCCTGCGGGTCCGGCCCGGCCACCCCGGTCGTCGCGAGCCCGTACGTGGCCCCCAGCAGTGCGCGCACGCCCTCGGCCATCTGTCGGGCCACCACCGGGTGGACCGGCCCGTACACGTCCAGCAGGCCCTCGTCCACCCCGAGCACCGAGGCCTTCAGCTCGGTCGCGTACGCGGTGACCGAGCCCCGGAAGGTCGCGGACGCCCCGGGGACGTCCACCAGCGCGGCGGCCAGCAGCCCCCCGGTCAGCGACTCGGCGACGGCGAGCGTGCCGCCCTCGGCCCGCAGCGCGGCGTGCGCCCGCTCGGCCAGTGCGAAGTCCCGCGCCGCCGCGTCCGGCGCCACCGCGTCCCGCACCGGCACGCCCCGCGCCGCCGCGCCGTGCTCCGCCACGTCCCGCTCCGACACCCGGTTCCCCCGTCGCTCAGCGGCCGGCCCGCGCCGCGGTCCGTCCCTCGCGGCGCAGGCGCAGCGCCTGCCCGATGTAGTCCAGCGCGGTGCCGACGGTCAGCAGTACCGCCAGCCCCATCAGGACCGCCCGCCCGGTGGCCAGCCAGCCGGTCAGGTCCAGTACGTACATGCCGACCGCGGTGCCCTGGGTCAGCGTCTTGAGCTTGCCGCCGCGGCTGGCCGGGATGACCCCGTAGCGGATCACCCAGAACCGCATCAGGGTGATGCCGAGCTCGCGGGCCAGGATCACCGCGGTGACCCACCAGGGCAGGTCGCCGAGCAGCGAGAGGCCGATCAGCGCCGAGCCCATGATCGCCTTGTCGGCGATCGGGTCGGCGATCTTCCCGAAGTCGGTGACCAGGCCCTTGCGCCGGGCCAGTTCACCGTCGAACAGGTCGGTGATCATCGCGATCGCGAACGAGGCCCAGGCGACCGAGCGCCACTTGGGGTCGTGCCCGCCGCCGGCGAACAGCAGCGCCACGAAGACCGGCACCAGCAGCACCCGAACCATCGTGAGCACGTTGGCGATGTTCCAGATCCCCGGGGTCGACGGCGCCGCGGCCACCGGTCTGCCCGGGTGGGCCGCGGCCGGGGCGCCGGGCCCCTTGGTCATTCCCCGGCTCCCGAGGCCTCGGCCCCCGACGTCCGGGGCAGTCGCACCTGCTCCAGCGCCTCGGCGATCAGGTCGACGCCCTCGCTGGCGACCACCTTGGCCCGCCAGAACTGGCCGACCGCGGGGGCCTCGACGCCCTCCAGGGTGGTCAGGCCGTCGGTCTCCGGCGCCTGGTGGGCGGAGCGGCCCTCGACCACGCCGTCCTCGATCGACTCGATCAGCACCTCGACCTCGGTGCCGATCCGCTGCTCGGCCCGCTGGGCGGTCATCTCCTCGGCCAGCCGGCTCAGCCGGTCCACCCGGTCGGCGATCACGTCGTCGGCGAGCTTGCCGTCGTAGGTCGCGGCCTCGGTGCCGTCCTCGTCCGAGTAGCCGAAGACGCCGATCGCGTCCAGCCCGGCGTGGGTGACGAAGCGCTCCAGCTCGGCGAAGTCCTCCTCGGTCTCACCGGGGAAGCCGACGATGAAGTTGGACCGGGCGCCGGCCTGCGGGGCCTTGCCGCGGATGGTGCCCAGCAGCTCCAGGAACTGGTCGGTGGAGCCGAAGCGGCGCATCCGGCGCAGCACGGCGGGCGCCGAGTGCTGGAAGGACAGGTCGAAGTAGGGCACCACGTCGGCGGTGCCGGTCATCGAGTCGACCAGGCCCGGGCGCATCTCGGCCGGCTGGAGGTAGGAGACCCGGACCCGCTCGACGCCCTCGATCGCGGAGATCTCGCCGAGCAGCGTCTCCAGCAGCCGGATGTCGCCGAGGTCCTTGCCGTACGAGGTGTTGTTCTCGCTCACCAGGACGATCTCGCGCACGCCCTGCCCGGCCAGCCACTGGGCCTCGTTGAGCACGTCGGAGGGGCGGCGGGAGATGAAGGAGCCGCGGAAGGCCGGGATGGCGCAGAAGGAGCAGCGCCGGTCGCAGCCGGAGGCGAGCTTGACGGAGGCGACCGGGCTGTCGTCCAGCCGCTTGCGCAGGGTGCGCGGGCCGGAGGCCGGGGCGAGGCCGTCGGGCAGGTCGGCGATGGGCTCGGCGGCGGCCTCGGTGCCGTGGCCGGGCAGGGCGACGGTCTCGGCGGCGCTCTGCCGCTCGGCGGGGCTGATCGGCAGCAGCTTGCGGCGGTCGCGCGGGAGGTGCGGGGCGTGGTGGCCGCCGGAGAGGATGGTCTGGAGGCGGTCGGAGATGTCCGCGTAGTCGTCGAAGCCGAGGACGCCGTCCGCCTCGGGGAGGGCGTCGGCGAGCTCCTTGCCGTACCGCTCGGCCATGCAGCCGACCGCGACGACGGCCTGGGTGCGGCCGTGCCCCTTGAGGTCGTTGGCCTCCAGCAGGGCGTCCACCGAGTCCTTCTTGGCGGCCTCGACGAAGCCGCAGGTGTTGACCACGGCGACGTCCGCTTCGGAGGCGTCGTCGACCAGCGACCAGCCGTCGGCCTCCAGTCGCCCGGCGAGTTCCTCGGAGTCCACCTCGTTGCGGGCGCATCCGAGCGTGACAAGGGCGACAGTACGGCGTTCAGGCATAGGCCCAAGATTAACGCGCGGGCTCCGGTGCCGTTCGCCCCGGAGGCCGCGCGCCTCGGATCAGCTGATCATCAGCGGGCCGGACGGCCCCTGTGGTCAGCCCGCCTGCGGGTCTCCGGGGGTGTACGTGACGTGCACCACCTGGCCGTCCTTGCCCAGGAGGCCGAGGTCCTTCCCGTTGACGTACGCGTGCACGGCCCCGCCGTTGCCGAGCACCAGCTTGATCTGCTTGGGGTCGGTGAAGGTCTGGTCCTGGCCGTTGCCGATGTTGTTCTGGAACAGCGACTTGCCGTTGCCGTCCATCGCCGAGACCCAGCTGGTGCCCTCGGCGACCAGCTTCACGGTGACCTTGTCGGCCGGGACGGCGGCGATCGCGGCGGCGCTCGGCACGGGCGCCGGCGGCTGGACGGCGGGGGTGGCGGCGGGGGCCACCGAGCCGGTCCCGGAGCCGCTGGGCAGCGGCGCGCTGGCCGAGCCGGTGGTGCCGTGCCCGCCCTTGCCGCTGACCAGGTTGAAGCCGATCAGCGCGACCACGGCGACGATCGCGGCGACCATGGCGGCCGCCCAGTTCGGCCGGCCGCGCCGGGGCACCTTGATCGGGCCGCTGTCGATCAGCTGGGTCGCCGGGCGCCTGGCGGCGGGCGGGCCGCCGTGCGCGGCGTCGTACCGGGCGACCAGCGCCTCGCCGTCCAGGCCGACCGCGCGGGCGATCAGCCGGATGTTCCCTCGGGCGTAGAAGTCGCCGCCGCAGCGGGCGAAGTCGTCCTCCTCGATGGCATGGACGATCGGCACCCGCACCCGGGTGGCGGTACTCACCTGGTCCACCGTGAGCCCCGCGTCGATCCGGGCGGTGGACAGCACCCGGCCGATGCTCGGGGCATCGGCCGCCTGCACCACGTCGTCGGTCGGCTCGACGGACGGCATGGCGTTCTCGCGGTCGGAGGACTTGCCGATGGTCACGGGGCACGCCTTTCGAGCGGATGGCCACCTGCTGGGGAACAGTCTAGGGGCGCGGGCGGATCGTTTCTCAAGCGGAACGGGCCGAATGCGCGCGCCCGGTCCGACCGGGGTCCGGCACGGCGCTGACGAACCGTCAGCGGAGCCGTGCGGGGGGAGCCCGGCGGTCGCTTTCCGCCGTGTGACGCGGCGTACGGACGTTCGGTTCCCCACACGGCGCCTACCCTCCTCCGAACGAGTGACACCTCGGTCAGGACACGGGCCGCCGGCCCCAGGGGTCGACCGTCAACCCCGAAGGGTGATCAGCACCCCGTCCAGCTCCTCCGGCTTCACCAGCACGTCGCGGGCCTTGGAGCCCTCGCTCGGGCCGACGATCCCGCGCGACTCCATCAGGTCCATCAGCCGGCCCGCCTTGGCGAAGCCGACCCGGAGCTTGCGCTGGAGCATCGAGGTCGAGCCGAACTGGGTGGAGACCACCAGCTCGGCCGCCTGGACCAGCAGGTCCAGGTCGTCGCCGATCTCCTCGTCGATCTCCTTCTTCGGCCCGGCCCCGACCATCACGTCGTCCCGGTAGACGGCGCTCAGCTGGTCCTTGCAGTGCTCCACCACCCTGGCGATCTCCGCCTCGGTGACGAACGCGCCCTGCATCCGGATCGGCTTGCTCGCGCCCATCGGCAGGAAGAGCGCGTCGCCCTTGCCGATCAGCTTCTCCGCGCCGGGCTGGTCCAGGATGACCCGGGAGTCGGCCATCGCGGAGGTCGCGAAGGCCAGCCGGGACGGCACGTTGGCCTTGATCAGGCCCGTGACCACGTCCACCGAGGGCCGCTGGGTGGCGAGCACCAGGTGGATGCCGGCCGCGCGGGCCAGCTGGGTGATCCGGACCACCGAGTCCTCGACGTCGCGCGGCGCGACCATCATCAGGTCGGCCAGCTCGTCGACGATCACCAGCAGGTACGGGTACGGCCTCAGCTCGCGCTCGCTGCCGAGCGGCGGGGTGACCTTGCCGGCCTTCACGGCGGCGTTGAAGTCGTCCACGTGCCGGAAGCCGAACGCCGCGAGGTCGTCGTAGCGCATGTCCATCTCGCGCACCACCCACTGGAGGGCCTCGGCGGCCTTCTTGGGGTTGGTGATGATCGGCGTGATCAGGTGCGGGATGCCCTCGTACGCGGTCAGCTCGACCCGCTTGGGGTCGACCAGCACCATCCGCACCTCGTCGGGGGTGGCCCGGGCGAGGATCGAGGTGATCAGGCAGTTGATGCAGGAGGACTTTCCGGCGCCGGTCGCGCCGGCCACCAGGATGTGCGGCATCTTGGCGAGGTTGGCCATCACGGTGTGGCCCTCGACGTCCTTGCCCATGCCGACGACCATCGGGTGCGTGTCCTCGGCGGCCGTGCGCGAGCGCAGCAGGTCGCCGAGGTTGACCATCTCGCGGTCCCGGTTGGGGATCTCGATGCCGACCGCGGACTTGCCCGGGATCGGGCTGATGATCCGCACGTCCGGGCTGGCCACCGCGTACGCGATGTTCTTGGCGAGCGCGGTGATCCGCTCCACCTTGACGGCCGGGCCGAGCTCGACCTCGTAGCGGGTGACCGTCGGGCCCCGGGTGAAGCCGGTGACCTTGGCGTCCACCTTGAACTCGGCGAAGGTGCCGGTCAGCTGGGCGACCACCTCGTCGTTGAGGGCGCTGCGGGCCTTGGCCGGGCCGCCGCGCTCCAGCAGGTCGAGCGAGGGCAGCGCGTAGGTGACGCCCTCGCCGAGCTGGAGCTGCTCCATCCGCACCGGCGCCGCGCCGTGCTCCTCGGGCGCGCCCGGCCCGCCGCTGCGGGCGGCCGGGACGGCGGCCTCCTCCGGCGGGGCGGTGCGGTCCTGCACCTGGTGCATCATGTCCGCCACCGCGGAGGAGGCGGGCACCCCGTAGACCAGCGCGCCGTCCAGGTCGGCGGCCGCGCCGGCGGCGAGGTCGCGGGTGGCGTACGGGTCCAGCGGCTCCTTGTCGAGGGAGATCCGCTCGGCGTCCTCCGGCTCGTCGGTCTGCTTGCGCCGACGGCGGCGCCGGCGGGCGGCCACCTCGTCCGAGGGGTCGTCACTGCCGGTGTCCACGGTGAACGGCAGCGCGTCGGGGTCGGCGTCCTCCGGCGGGTCGGTGGACAGCTCGCGCTCCGGCGTGCGCCCCCAGAGCTGCTCGTCCTCGGGCCCGGGCTCGACCACGCCGAGCCGTATGCCGACCCCGCGCACCCGGTCGCCGATCCGGTTGATCGGGGTGGCGGTGACCACCAGCAGGCCGAAGAAGGCCAGCAGCAGGAGCAGCGGCACGGCGAGCGCCGGTCCGGCGGCGGCCATCATCGGGGTGGAGACGGCCCAGCCGATGATCCCGCCGGCCGCCCGTATCCGGGAGGCGCCGCTGCCCATCATGGGCGCGCCGCAGCCGATGTGGACCAGGCCGAGGACGCCGACCAGCAGCGCGCTCAGCCCGATCATGATCCGGCCGTTGGCCTCCGGCAGCTCCGGGTGGCGCCAGAGCCGGATCGCCATCGCGGCCAGCAGGAACGGCACCAGCACGTCGAGCCGGCCGAACAGCCCGGAGACCACGGCGGTGGCGCCCTCGCCCAGCCAGCCCTGCGGGCTGAACCAGGTGCCGGCCGCGGTCACCAGCGCGAGCCCGAACAGCAGCAGGCCCACGCCGTCCTTGCGGTGGGCCGGGTGCAGGTTCTTGGCCCCGTCGCCGAAGCCCCGGAAGATCGCGGCGATCGGGCTGCCCAGGGCGTTGAGCGTGCCCATCAGCACCGACCTGGACGGCTTCGGCGGGGGCGGGGCCTGCTTGGCCGCGGCCTTCTTCGCGGGGGCCGCCTTCTTCGCCGCCGCCTTCTTCGCGGGCGGCTTGCCCGGGGCCTTCGCCGCGGCCTTCCTGGACGCTCCCGGACTCGTCTTACGTGCTGCGTTCCCGGGCGTGCGAGTGGCCATGGGTCAGCAGCCTACCGGGGCGGGCGACCAGTGCACATGTGCCCGAGCCCGGGCGCCCGGACGTGTCGCAGACACACCGTCACCCTGACCGGGATTCACCCGGTCGCAGCACACTGGACCACCCGGACGGGTGAACGCCGACCGCGGGTCAGGAACTGCCCGGACGCATCGCGTCCAGGGCCCGGCGCAGCCCCGCGAGCTTGCGCTCCAGGTGCGCGGCGGTGGCGGCCACCCCGGCGTCCTCGCCCCCGTCCAGCTGCTTGCCGAGCGCCTCCGCCTGCTCCTCGACCGCCGCCAGCCGCGCGGACAGCTCGCCCAGCAGCGCCCCGCCGAGGGCCTGCTCGCCGCCGCCCTCCTCCAGCTGCAGGCGCAGCAGCGCCGCCTGCTCCTTCAGCTGGCAGTTCTTCGCGTACAGGTCGACGAAGACGGAGACCTTGGCGCGCAGCACCCACGGGTCGAAGGGCTTGGAGATGTAGTCCACCGCGCCGGCCGCGTAGCCGCGGAAGGTGTGGTGCGGACCGTGGTTGATCGCGGTCAGGAAGATGATCGGGATGTCCCGGGTGCGCTCCCGGCGCTTGATGTGGGCGGCCGTCTCGAAGCCGTCCATCCCCGGCATCTGCACGTCCAGCAGGATCACCGCGAAGTCGTCGGTGAGCAGCGCCTTCAGCGCCTCCTCACCGGAGGCCGCGCGCACCAGCGTCTGGTCCAGCGCCGAGAGGATCGCCTCCAGCGCCAGCAGGTTCTCCGGTCGGTCGTCGACCAGGAGGATCTTGGCCTTCTGCATCAGGGCTCGCCCTCCTGTCGCCTGCCTGCCGCCCGGTGCAGGCACCCGCGTACTGCCCACCGCTACCCCGGTCATGCTAGCCGCACCCCCTCGCCCGGCACATCGCCCCGTCGTGACCCGATCCGGGGCGGCGCGCAGTCAGTGCTCCGGCGCACGCTCACCAGCGTGTTGCCGTCCGGTCACTGTTCGCAACGATCGGTGACCCTACCGGGTTCCCGGGCCCGACCGCCAGCAAACCGGCCGACCGACCGGCGTGAACCCCGGGGCCCGGGCCGGGGTTCACGCCTCCCCCCGGGTCACGCCCGGTCGCCGCTCAACCACTCGTGCATGACCGACAGCAGGTGGTCGGTCTCCACCGGCTTGGTGATGTGGTCGGTGGCGCCCGCCTGCAGCGACTTCTCCCGGTCGCCCTTCATCGCCTTGGCGGTCAGCGCGATGATCGGCAGGCCGGCGAACTGGGGCATCCGGCGGATCGCCTCGGTGGTCGCGTAGCCGTCCATCTCCGGCATCATGATGTCCATCAGGACCAGCGCCACACTCTCGTGCTGCTCCAGCATCTCGATGCCCTCGCGGCCGTTCTCCGCGTACAGGACGGTCAGGCCGTGCTGCTCCAGCACGCTGGTGAGGGCGAACACGTTGCGGACGTCGTCGTCCACGATCAGCACCTGCTGGCCGTCGAAGCGGCGGCCGCCGCCGGCCGGGCGGGGCGGTACGGGCTCCACCGTCCGTGGCCCTGCGGCGCTCTCCAGGGCGGCGCTGCGCCGGCGCTCCACCGCGCCGCGGCGGCGCTCCTCGGCCAGCTCGCGGACCTCCTGGGCCCAGTGGTCGGCCGGGTTCTCGCCGACCGGCACCGGCAGGCCCACCGGGGTCACCCCGACCGAGGCCCGCGGCGCCAGGCTGCCCGGGGCGCCCTGGCGCGGGTCGCCGACGGGCTCCGGGGCCTCGGTGCGCAGCGGCAGGTAGAGCGTGAAGGTCGAGCCCTTGCCCAGCTCGCTCTCGGCGTGGATCTCGCCGCCGAGCAGCCGGGCGATCTCCCGGCTGATGGACAGGCCGAGGCCGGTTCCGCCGTACTTGCGGCTGGTGGTGCCGTCGGCCTGCTTGAACGCCTCGAAGATCTCCCGCAGCTTGTTGTCGGGGATGCCGATGCCGGTGTCGGAGACCGAGAAGGCGATCAGCTCGTCGTCCGGGCCCTGGATCGAGCCGGACTCCAGCAGCCGCTCGCGCACGTGCTGCGGGACCTCCCGGCCGGCCTGGCGGATCGAGAAGTCGACGGCTCCGGCGTCGGTGAACTTCACCGCGTTGGAGATCAGGTTGCGCAGCACCTGCTGGAGCCGCTGCTCGTCGGTGTGCAGGGTGACCGGCAGGGCGGGCGAGACCCGGACGGCGAAGTCCAGGTTCTTGTCCAGCGCGACGGGCTGGAAGGTGGCCTCGACGTAGTCGACCAGCTGGACCAGGGCGATCCGGGCCGGGCGGACGTCCATCTTCCCGGCCTCGACCTTGGACAGGTCGAGGATGTCGTTGATCAGCTGGAGCAGGTCGGAACCCGCGCCGTGGATGGTGTCGGCGAACTCGACCTGCTTGGGCGAGAGGTTGCCCTCGTTGTTGTCGGAGAGCAGCTTGGCCAGGATCAGCAGCGAGTTGAGCGGGGTGCGCAGCTCGTGCGACATGTTGGCGAGGAACTCGCTCTTGTACCGGGAGGCCAGGGCGAGCTGCTCGGCGCGCTCCTCCAGGACCTGCCGGGCCTCCTCGATCTCGCCGTTCTTGATCTCGATGTCGCGGTTCTGCTGGGCGAGTTGCTCGGCCTTCTCCTGCAACTCCTCGTTGGTGCGCTCCAGTTCCTCCTGGCGGGCTTCCAACTCGGCGGACCGCATCGAGAGTTCGGCGGTCAGCCGCTGGGACTCCAGCAGCAGGCCCTCGGTCTTGGTGTTGACGCTGATGGTGTTGACGGTGACGCCGATCAGGTCGGCGATCTGGTTCAGGAAGTCCAGCGCGACGGTGGTGAAGGAGCTGAAGGTGGCCAGCTCGATCACGCCCAGCAGCCGGCCCTCGAACAGCACCGGCAGCACCACGATGTGGGCCGGGGAGGCCTCGCCGAGACCGGAGGCGATCTTCAGGTACCCGGGCGGCGCCTCCTTGAGGATGATCGCCCGCTTCTCCACCGCGGCCTGGCCGATCAGCGACTCGCCGGGCCGGAAGGTGGTCGGCATCGCCCGCCGCTGGTAGCCGTAGCTGCCGATCAGGCGCAGCACGGTGTCGTTCTCGTCGTCGTCCTCGGTGATCAGCTCGGCGGTGCGGCCGGCCGGCTGGGCGAGGAAGAAGGCGCCGTGCTGGGCCGAGACCACCGGGGTCAGCTCGGTCATGATCAGCGAGGCGACGGCCTCCAGGTCCCGGCGGCCCTGGAGCAGGCCGGAGATCCGGGCCAGGTTGGTCTTGAGCCAGTCCTGCTCCTGGTTGGTGCGGGTGGTCTCGCGCAGGTTGGCGATCATCTGGTTGATGTTGTCCTTGAGCTCGTCGAGCTCGCCCGCGGCGTCCACGTCGATCCGCAGGCTCAGGTCGCCCCTGGTGACCGCGGTGGCGACCTGGGCGATCGCGCGCACCTGCCGGGTCAGGTTGTTGGCCAGTTCGTTCACCGACTCGGTGAGGTCCTGCCAGGTGCCGTCCACGCCGGGTACCCGGGCCTGGCCGCCGAGCCGTCCGTCGGTGCCCACCTCTCGGGCGACCCGGGTGACCTCGTCGGCGAACGCGGAGAGCTGGTCGACCATGGTGTTGATGCTGGTCTTGAGCTGGAGGATCTCGCCGCGCGCGTCGACGTCGATCTTCTGCGAGAGGTCGCCGCGGGCCACCGCGGTGATCACCAGCGCGATGTTCCGCACCTGGCCGGTGAGGTTGTTGGCCATCAGGTTGACGTTGTCGGTCAGGTCCTTCCAGATGCCGGCCACGCCCGGCACGCTCGCCTGGCCGCCCAGGGTGCCGTCGGTGCCGACCTCGCGGGCCACCCGGGTGACCTCCACCGCGAAGGAGGACAGCTGGTCGACCATGGTGTTGAGGGTCGCGGCGAGCGCCGCCACCTCGCCCTGCGCGTCGATCGCGATCTTCTTGGAGAGGTCGCCACGGGCCACCGCACCGGCGACCTCGGCGATGTTGCGCACCTGTCCGGTCAGGTTCGACGCCATGAAGTTGACGTTGTCGGTCAGGTCCTTCCAGATGCCCGACACCCCGCGCACCCGGGCCTGGCCGCCCAGGATGCCCTCGGTGCCCACCTCGCGGGCCACCCGGGTCACCTCGTCGGCGAACGCCGACAGCTGGTCGACCATGGTGTTGACGGTCGTCACCAGCTCCAGGATCTCGCCCCGGGCGTCGACGGTGATCTTCTTGGAGACGTCGCCGCGCGCCACCGCCGTGGTCACCTCGGCGATGTTCCGGACCTGGCTGGTCAGGTTGTTGGCCATCAGGTTGACGGAGTTGGTCAGGTCCTTCCAGATGCCGGCCACGCCGGGCACGCTGGCCTGGCCGCCGAGGATGCCCTCGGTGCCGACGTCCCGGGCGACCCGGGTGACCTCGTCCGCGAAGGCGCCCAGCTGGTCCACCATCGTGTTGATGGTGTTCTTCAGCTCCAGGATCTCCCCGCGCGCGTCCACCTGGATCTTCTGCGACAGGTCGCCCTTGGCGACCGCGGTCGTCACCTGGGCGATGTTGCGCACCTGATCGGTGAGGTTGTTCGCCATGAAGTTGACGTTGTCGGTCAGGTCCCGCCAGACCCCGGCCGCCCCGGGCACCTGGGCCTGCCCGCCGAGCCGCCCCTCGGTGCCCACCTGGCGGGCCACCCTGGTCACCTGCTCGGCGAAGCCGGAGAGCTGGTCGACCATCGTGTTGATGGTGTTCTTCAGCTCCAGCATCTCGCCGCGCGCGTCCACCTCGATCTTCTGCGAGAGGTCCCCGCGCGCCACCGCCGTGGTCACCTGGGCGATGTTGCGGACCTGGCCGGTCAGGTTGTCGGCCATGAAGTTCACCGAGTCGGTCAGGTCCCGCCAGACCCCGGCCACGCCCGGCACCTGGGCCTGACCGCCGAGCCGGCCCTCCGTCCCCACGTCCCTGGCCACCCCGGTGACCTGCGCGGCGAACCCGTTCAGCTGGTCCACCATCGTGTTGACGGTGTTCTTCAGCTCCAGCATCTCGCCGGCCACCTCGACGGTGACCTTGCGGGACAGGTCGCCCTTGGCGACCGCCGTGGTCACCTGGGCGATGTTGCGGACCTGGGCGGTCAGCCGGCCCGCCATGGTGTTGACCGAGTCCGCCAGGTCCTTCCAGCTCCCGGACACGCTGCGGACCTTGGCCTGGCCGCCGAGCTTGCCCTCGGTACCGACCTCGCGGGCCACCCGGGTCACCTCGTCGGTGAACTCGGAGAGCTGGTCCACCAGCCCGTTGACGGTCCGCCCGATCTTCAGGTACTCGCCGCGCAGCGGGTGGCTCACCCCGTTGCTGTGCAGCGAGCGCAGCTCCATCTTCTGGTCCAGGTCGCCCTCGGCGATCGAGGTGAGCACCCGGCCCACATCGGCCATCGGGCGGGCCAGGTCGTCGATCAGCGCGTTGCAGTTGTCGACCGCCGCCATCCAGGCGCCCTCGCCCGCGCCGGTCTCCAGCCGCTCGTTCAGCCGGCCCTCGCGGCCCACCGCCCGGCGGACCCGCGCCAGCTCACCGGTCAGGTGCTGGTTGCGCTCGGCGACCTCGTTGAAGACCGCGGCGATCTCGGCCAGCGGCCCGTCCCCGGGGACGGTCAGCCGGCGGCGGAAGTTGCCGTCCCGCATCGCGGTCAGCGCCGACAGCAGCTTGCGCAGCTCGGCGGGCTCCGCGCCACGGTTGTGACTCACCCGCCGACCGGCCGCGTTCCGCGGCGCGGCCCCGGGGCGCCCACCGCGCGGGGCGGGCGGCGTCGTTCCGGTTGCGTCCTTGGTGGCCGAACTCAACGGGCCCCTCCCACATCGTGAACTGTCCGGTGACCGACCCGTGCCGGTGCGGCACGCACCCGGGCACCGGCCCGGTCGGGCTGCGTACCGGCGGCCCGCGGCGCGCCGGCACCCCGACGACCGTACTGCTCCCACCGGCCGTCGCGGACCCCCCAGTCTGGCAGCACCGGCACCGGGTGAAGGGCCGGTTGCGCTCGGTTCGTACCGCACCGTCCGAAACAGGTGGGCAGAATCACCCTCTGGTGCCAGTTTCGACTCCCCGCCCCCACGGGGAACCAAGCGGAAAGTAGGGTGGAGCGCTGCACCGGGCCACGGCCCGACCCAGCGCCGCCGCTCACCCCGACGGCGCGCACGGGGAGTCGGCGCCGCGCCCCCGGACAGCCAGGGCAAGAGCAGCAGAGGAGAAGTGGCAACGTGGTCACCGCGCGCGCAGCCGCCACCTTCGACCCCGACGGCCGGTCCGCGGCCGCCGCACGGGGCTTCGTCCGGGACGCGCTGCTCGGCTGGGGGCTGCCCGAGGTCGTCGACGACGCGGTCGTGCTGGTCAGCGAGCTCGTCACCAACGCCGTCGTGCACGCCGGCACCGCCGCCGAGGTCTGCTGCCTGCGCGAGGAGGAGAGCGTCCGGATCGAGGTCACCGACCACCACCCCGAGCGCGGCCTGCCCTCGCTCGGCGACGGTCCGGTCGTCGACTCCGACCGCTACGCCGACCCGGACGGCGAGGGCGGCCGCGGCCTGCTGATGTGCTCCGCCCTCGCCGAACGGTGGGGCGTCGAGTACGCGGCCGGCCGCAAGACCGTCTGGTTCCGCCTCGCCCTGCCCGTACACGTGTCCGGCACCCGCTACGCCGTTCCCGCGACCCCCGGCAGCGACCTGCCCAGCGGCCCGGGCCCGGTGCACGTCGCCGTCGTCCAGCTCGACGAGGACGGCCGGGTGCTGGCCTGGAACCCGGACGCCGAGGCGCTCTTCCAGCACCCCGCCGCCACCGTCCTCGGCCGTCCCTGGGCCGACCTCGCGGTCTGGCCGCAGGCCCCCGCCCGCGGCCTCGGCCTGACCGACACCCTGCGGATGGCCCGCTGGGAGGGCGGCTACGGCGTCCGCCGCCAGGACGGCCGCGAGGTCGAGGTGTACGGCGTCCAGGTCCGGCTGCGCGACACCGAGGGCGTCCCCTCCACCCTCTGCCTGCTCGTCCTCGAACCCGACCGCGCGGTGCTGCGCTCCCCCGCCCGCGCCCTGCCCGGCGAGCGCCCCGACCCGGCCGGCCCCCGGCTCGACCTGCTGGCCGGCCCGGTCGCCACCGACGACCTCGACACCCTGCTGCAGCGCACCGTCGAACGCGCCCGCGACCTGCTCGACGGCGACGCCGCGTACCTGCTGCTCACCACCGACGACGAGGCCGAGTTCGAGGTCCGCGCCGCCACCGGACTCACCTCCGGGCACCGCCGACACGCCCGCTTCCCGGTCGGCACCGGCAACCGCTACGACTCCGCCCGGCTGCCCTCCGTCCACGAGGACCTCGCCACCCGGCCCACCGGCCTGCCGTTGCTCTCCGACAGCGGCATGCGCTCCCTGATCACCGTCCCGCTCAAGGTCGAGGGCCGGCTGATCGGCTCGCTCGGCATCGCCGCCGCCGTGCCCGGCCGCTACGACAACGAGGACGCGCTGCGCCTCCAGTTCGCCGCCGACCGGGTCGCCCTCGCCGTCGAGAGCACCCGGCTGACCGAGCTCGAACAGCTGCGCCGCGGCTCGCTCTCCTTCCTGGTCGAGGCCTCCGACCTGCTGGCCGGCACCCTCGAACACGAGCAGACCCTCGCGCTGATGGCCCAGATGGCCGTCCCCACCCTCGCCTCCTGGTGCGCCGTCTACACCACCGCCGACCACGCCTCCCCGGCCCGGCTCGCCTTCGTCCTGCACGAGGACGAGGACCGCATCGACCCGCTGCGCGCCCTGCTCGACAAGACCCCCGTCCCGGAGGCCGGCCCCTCGCACGGCGTCCGGTTCTGGACGGCCCCCGCCGAGACCGCCGAGGCCGGCGGCCTCACCGACGGCCCGGACCTCGCGGGCCTGCTCGGCGAGACCGTCGTCCTCGCGCTGACCGCCCGCAACCGCGTCATCGGCCTGCTGGTGCTCGGCGTCCCGGCCGGCGTCCGGTTCCGCCAGGAGATCCTCGAACTCGCCGAGGACCTCTCCCGCCGGGCCGCCCTCGCCCTGGACAACTCCCGCCTCTACTCCGAGCGCACCGCCACCAGCCAGGCCCTCCAGCGCAGCCTGCTCCCGCCGGACCTGCCGGAGATCCCCGGCGTCGAGGTGGACGTCTACTACCAGGCGGCCGGCGAGGGCAACGAGGTCGGCGGCGACTTCTACGACCTGTTCACCATCCGCGAGGGCACCTACGGCTTCGCCATCGGCGACGTCTGCGGCACCGGCCCCGAGGCCGCCTCGGTCACCGGCCTGGCCCGGCACTCACTGCGGCTGCTCGCCCGCGAGGGCCTGGACGCCCCGCAGGTGCTGCGCCGGCTCAACGCGGCCATCCTGGACGAGGGTTCGCGCAGCCGCTTCCTCACCCTGCTCTACGGCGAACTGACGCCCCTTCCGGACGGCAGCACCGAGCTCTCCCTGGTCTGCGCCGGCCATCCGCTGCCGCTGCGACTGCGCACCGACGGCCAGGTCGACCGCGCCGCCACCCCGCAGCCGCTGCTCGGCGTCATGGACGACCTCGACCTCACCGCCGAGCGCCTGGTGCTCGCGCCCGGCGAGGTCCTGCTCTGCGTCACCGACGGGGTCACCGAACGCCGCGAGGGCCGGCGGATGCTGGGCGACGACGGCCTCGCCGAGGTGCTCACCGGCTGTACCGGGCTGACGGCCGGAGCGGTCGCGGCTCGGGTGCAGCGCGCGGTCGAGCGCTTCGCCCCGGAGCCGCCGTCCGACGACATGGCGATCCTGACCCTGCGGGTGCCCACCCGGCGTCAGGTGTGAGCGGTCATCCGCTGACGCAGTCACAAATTGTTATATTCACAATGGTACAAGCGCCTTCGGCCGGGTAGACCGATCCCACCGGGGAATCCCCCGGCCGGGACGTGACCGGCGGCTCTCCGCCGGCCCACCACGTCCGCCGGCCCATCACCTTCGACCGCAGCCGCGCACGCTCACAGCCGTGCGCCCTCGGCGCGGTCGCGCGCGGCCCTCATCCCCACTCCTTCTCTCCACCTCTCTGCACTCCTCTCCGCACTCATCCGGACGACACCACAGCGTCACTGCGCCCTGCGCGCGCCCAGAGTGAAAGGAGCCTCCGGTGAGCAACGAAGCTACCGGGGCAACGAACGCCCGCTCCACCGGAGCCGACGCGGGTAACCTTGGCTACCTCGCGCTCGGTCTCACACTGCTCGCCTACGGCCTGCTCTCCACCGGCGTCCTGCACGGCGCCGGAGTCGGGAACGCGGCCGACCTCGCCCTCCTCCTCGGCGGCGTCACCCTCTTCATCGCGGGCCTCTGGCAGCTCCGCGGCGGCGAGGGCTTCACCGGAACCGCCTTCACCAGCCTCGGCGCCTTCTGGGCGGCCTGGTCCGCGGCCGGCGGAGCCGGCAAGAACGCCGCCGGCCTCTTCCTGCTGCTGTGGGCCCTGCTCGGCCTCACCCTGACCGCCGCGAGCTGGGGCGCCGGCCTGCTCGGCCGCGCCGTCTACGGCCTGCTGACGGTCTCCCTGGTGCTCTCCGCCGTCGCCAGCTTCGGCGGCTACGGCGGCCTGGCCAAGACCGGCGGCTGGATCGCGGCCGCCTCCGGGCTCGCCGCCTGGTACCGGGCCACCTCCGCACTGAGCAACGGCTCCTGGGGAAAGCTCGCCCTGCCGGTCAAGTGACCGTCGGTTCAGCCCACCTGCTCCAGCCGCTCCTCGGCGGCGCTGAGGGGCCGGACCTCCGTCCCGGCGGAGGCCCGGCCCCGGCGCCGTGCCGCCACCGCCAACGCGGCGTAGGCCAGGAGCAGGATCGCCACCGCCACGATGCCGTCCAGCCAGAAGTGGTTGGCCGTCACCACGACCACGGCCACCGTCAGCACCGGGTGCAGCACCATCACCCATCGCAGCGAACTGCGCGACACCCGGATCACCGCGACCGCCGCCAGCACGCACCAGGCGACGTGCACCGAGGGCATCGCCGACAGCTGGTCGGCCACCAGCACACCGCCGACCGCGCCACCGTACACGGACTGCCCGTACTGGGCGGCCACGTCGACGAAGCCGCTCTCCGGGAGCATCCGCGGCGGCGCCACCGGGATGAACTGCACCAGCAGACAGACCGCGGTCGTGATCACCACCGTGTTGCGCACCCACGCGTAGCGCTCGCGGTGCCGCACGAACACCCAGAGCAGGACGCCTAGCATCACGGCGAAGTGCATGGCCGCGTAGTAGTAGTTCGCCAGCCTCACCAGCACCGGGTACGGCGTGACCGCCTTCTGCCAGGAGGCCTCGTCCGGCAGTCCGATCACCTGCTCGGTGTGGTGGATCCAGCTCGCGCGGTCCAGCGCGTGGTCCGTACTCATCACCGAGAGGTGCCCGACCAGCTGCCAGAGGGCGAACAGCGCCAGCAGCGTGCCGGCCTCCCGCAACAGCGCGGACAGCGCCGGCTTCCGGCCCTTCGCCGCGGCGTACGCGCCCGCGTAGAGGCCGACGGAGACGGCCCCGGCGGACTGCCAGGTCAGGGTCAGGTTCTGCATTGGCAGAGGGTAACGCAAAAAGCCCCTTCCCGGATGGGAAGGGGCTTTTCGGAATAATTGTTCGGCGGCGTCCTACTCTCCCACAGGGTCCCCCCTGCAGTACCATCGGCGCTGTAAGGCTTAGCTTCCGGGTTCGGAATGTAACCGGGC
>NZ_JBHVVE010000021.1:0-155784 GCF_042883725.1 Kitasatospora sp. NPDC058184 | reverse complement strand
AGCTACCTCGCAGGCCTCCACCTCCGCGCCTCAATGATCTGGATAGACGACCTCGTGCGACCACCCAACTGATCACAACATCACACAGGCCCTAGTACCAGTGGTGGGACTGCCAGAACGACCAGGCGGCGCAGGGGCTGCCGTAGCGGGTGTTCATGTAGTTCAGGCCCCACTTGATCTGGGTGGCCGGGTTGGTGCGCCAGTCGGCGCCCGCCGAGGCCATCTTGGAGCCGGGCAGGGCCTGGACCAGGCCGTAGGCGCCGGAGGAGGCGTTCACCGCGAGGGGGTTCCAGCTGCTCTCGCGGAACACGATGTTGCTGAAGCACTGGAGCTGGCCGGCCGGGACGATCTGCGCGGCGATCTGCTGCGGGGTGCCGGAGTAGGCGGCCGGGGCGCTGTTCAGGTCCTGGCGCTCCTGGGAGCGGGAGGCGGCGGCCTCGGCGTCGGCCTTGGCCTTGGCGTCCGCCTGGGCCTGCGCCTCGGCCTGGGCCTGGGCGGCGGTGTCCGCCTCGGCCTTGGCCTGGGCCTCCTGGGCGGCCTGCTCGGCGGCGCCGGCGGCAGCGGTGTCGGCCTGGCCCTGCTCGGCGACCAGCGTGCCGTCCACCGACACGGCGGCCACGGGGGCGGCCTCGGTGCCGTTCCCGGCCTGCGGGATGGCGAGGGCCGCGGTGGCGGCGCTCGCGACCACGAGGGTGGCGACGCCGGTGATCAGGGAGTTGCGGCGGGCATGGCTGAGCTGCATGGGGCGGACGATCCTTCTCCGTCGGGGGCCGTGCCGGTGGCACCGGGGGCGGGGCATCGCGTGGGCTCCGGGTGAGCGGGGCCCGTGCGGCCGCCCTGGACGGCCGTGGCGCCCCGACGGAAACGGCGGGGCGGGCGGGCTGCGCGGCGGCGGGGGGTGGTCGGCTGCGCTGTCTGGCGACGGGCCATTCTTGGCAGGGCCGGGGACGGGTGGCAAAGGCGGTCGCTACTACGCAGGGTCGTGGCTGAGGGGTGGCCGGAGCGGGGCCCGGAGGATTATTTGGGCAGATTTGTCCGAATCCTCCATCCGGAGGTGGCAGTCCGGGGGTGGTGAAGGATCGCACCGCCGGCAGGTGCGGTGGCCTGTGTTCTTCAGGCGGATCGCGGTCGCGGGCGGCCCGGTCGGGGCGGCTCGACGGCGCCGGGGGCGGTGCCGCGGGGAGCGCGTCCACTATCGGGGATCGTGGATGGCGATCCCGCTGTGGGCGGGCTCACACGCCGGCGGGCGCGGCGTCGACGCGGAGTGAGCGACCGGTGACGGCTCCGGGGGGTCGCGCACGGGATTCCCCGGAGCGGGCCGCGTGGTTCGGTGCGCGATCGTCCCGGGCCCTCCGCACCCGGAACCCCTCATTGCCGTGTTCCTGCCAGATCCGACCGGCAAGGGCGGACCCCTCCTATCGCGCCGCCCGCCGGGCCACTCTCGGTCTTCCCCCACCTGCAAGGAGGATCTGATGAAGCGTCAACTCGGCAGGTTCGTCTGCCTGCTGGCCGGCCTGGTGCTCGGCGCCGGAGCGCTCGTGCTGCCCGCCGCCGCCTCACCCGAGCCGTCGCCGAGCGTGGTCGGCGGCACGCGGGCGGCGCAGGGCGAGTTCCCGTTCGTGGTGCGGCTCTCGATGGGCTGCGGCGGCGCGCTCTACACCTCGCAGATCGTGCTCACCGCCGCCCACTGCGTCGACGGCACCGGCGCCGACAGCAGCATCACCGCCACCGCGGGGGCGGTCGACCTGAACAGCGGCAGCGCGGTCAAGGTCCGCTCCTCGTACGTGTACCAGTCGCCCGCCTTCACCGGCGCCGAGAACGGCGACGACTGGGCGCTGATCAAGCTGGCCTCGCCGGTGAGCGGCGGCCAGGTCAGCACCCTGCCGATCGCCACCACCACCGCCTACGACAGCGGCACCTTCACCATCATGGGGTGGGGCGCCGCGCGCGAGGGCGGCGGCCAGCAGCGGTACCTGCTCAAGGCGACCGTGCCGTTCGTCGACGACGCCACCTGCGCCCGCGCCTACCCGGGCCTGAACGCGGCCGGCTCGCTCTGCGCGGGCTACGTCTCCCAGGGCGGCGTCGACACCTGCCAGGGTGACTCCGGCGGCCCGATGGTCCGGCAGGACGCGGCGGGCCGCTGGGTCCAGGTCGGCATCGTCAGCTGGGGCAACGGCTGCGCCCGCGCGGGCTACCCGGGCGTCTACACCCAGGTGAGCACCTACGCGGCCGACATCGCCGCGGCGGCGGCCGGCCTCTGATCCGACCCGGCGGGTCCCCGGGCTGACCCGGAAGGTCACTGATCCGACCCGGTAGGGCCGGTCGAAGCGGTACGGCAGGGCCGGTCACCACACCCGCAGGTGGTGGCCGGTCCTGCCGTTCCGTGACGGACCGGGGACCGCCGTGCCCGGGGAGCCTCACCCGCGCAGCCACTCCTCGGCCCGCCGTCGCTCCCGGGCGATGCGACCGGCGGCGTGCGGGGGCAGCCGGGTGAGCAGGGCGACGGCGGCGTCGGCGTGGCCGGCGAGGGCGTGGGCGCCGGCGAGGCGGGCGGTGACCAGGGCGTGGTCGCGCGGGCGGGCGGCCGGGTCGAGGAGCCGCAGGGCGGCCTCCAGCCAGGCCGCCGCGGTGCGGGCGTGGCCGGCGCGGCCGGTGCGGACGGCGAGGTCCCGGTGGCAGGTGCCGTGCGCGACGGCCAGGACCAGGTCGGCGCGGTCCGCCCAGGGTGTCGGTTCGCCGGTGCGCAGCGCGGTGTCGGTCAGCCGCCGGGCCTCCGCCAGGGTCCGGCGCACCAGCGGGGCCCGGCCGGCCAGCGCGTGGGCGTGGGCCTGGGCGACGGCGGTCCAGGCCCGCAGCCCCGGCAGGGGAGGCGCGATGGTCCGGGCGGCCTCGGCCAGGGCGAGCGCGGTGGCCGGGTCGCCGTGCCACCAGTACAGGGTGCTCTGCCGGGCGAGCAGCGCGGCCGCGGTGATCCGGTCGCCGGTCGCGCGTGCCCACTCCAGCCCGGTGGCGTACCAGCTGAGCGCGCGGGCGTGGCGGTCGCCCTCGAAGTGGGCCCAGCCGGCGAGTTCGGCGTACTGGGCGGCGAGCGAGCGGTCGGCGGCGGGGTGGTCGCGCGGGTCGGGGTACTGGTGCGGGTCGGGGTGCGGCCGGCCGAGCAGGGTGTGGGCGTGGTGCTCCAGGACGGTGGCCAGTTCCTCGCCGCCGATCCGGCCCGCGGCGGCGCGGTAGACGGCGAGCAGCTGGGCGAGCACCTCGACGGTGGCGGCGTCCGGCGGGCCGGTGGCGGTGGTGTCGAGCGGTGGCCGGGTGGTGGCGGCGCGTTCGCCGAGGTGTTCGCGCTCCTGCTGGACGGCCTGCCAGAGGTCCGCCAACTCGCCTTCGGCGCGCAGGAGTTCGTCGGCCCGGGCGGGCATTCCGGGTGGTGGCCAGCGGTGGGCGTTCTCCACCCGGCTGATCAGCGAGTCGTGGTAGCCGAGCAGCCGGCCGAACTCGGCCTGGCTGAGGCCGCGGGCCTCGCGCCAGTGGCGCAGCCTGCGGCCGAAGCGCAGGCGCGCGGACCCGGGCCCCGTACGGGGCGGCGGCGGAGGCGGCTGAGGTGGTGGCGGCGGGGGTGGCGTGGGGGCGGGTAGGGACGGCACGGGGTCTCCCGGAGGGGGCGGGGGGAGCGCTCGTGGGGGAGCGCCCGGCCCTGGTATCCCCGTTGACGTGCCTTGGTCAAACTGGACGGGCGGTGCCGTGCCGGGCGGCGTGGCATCCGGCGGCGCGGTGCGCCGCGCAGAACGGCGCCGGGCCCGGGAGCCTCCGCATCGGCTCCCGGGCCCGGCGTTCCCGCGCGGGGCGGACGGGTCAGGAGCCCGCCGCCGCCACCGCGGCCCGCCGCCGTCGGCCCACCACGGCCGAGGCCGCCAGCACGATGGCTGCGGCGACCAGCGACAGGTACATCTGCTTGCGTCCGTCGGCGTCGGTGAACATGTACGCCATGACGAACCCGATCATGCCCATGGCCGTCCAGGTCAGGTACGGGTACAGCCACATCCGGACGGTATGCCGCTCGGGCATCTCGCGCTCGATGATCCTGCGCATCCGCAGCTGGGTCGCGCAGATCACCAGCCAGACGAAGAGCGCGACGGCGCCGGAGGAGTTGAGCAGGAAGGCGAACACGGTGTCCGGCGAGGTGTAGTTGAAGAACACCGCGACGAAGCCGAAGATCACCGAGGAGAGGATCGCCACCCGCGGCACGCCGCGCGAGGTCACCGTGGCGAAGGCCTTGGGCGCGTCCCCGCGCTGGCCCAGCGAGAACGCCATCCGGGAGGCCGTGTACATCCCGGAGTTGAGGCAGGACAGCACCGCCGTCAGCACGATCACGTCCATCACCTGGCCGGCGCCCGGGATGCCGATGTGGTCCAGCACCGCCACGTACGGGCTCGCCTTGACGTCGGCGGAGTCCCAGGGCAGCAGGGTGACCACCAGCAGGATCGAGCCCAGGTAGAAGATCCCGATCCGCCAGATCACGCTGTTGGTGGCCTTGGAGACGGCCTTCTCCGGGTTCTCCGACTCGCCGGCGGCCAGGGTCACGATCTCGCTGCCCATGAAGGCGAAGACCACGGTGAGCATGCCGGTGAACACCGCCCCCACCCCGTGCGGCAGGAACCCGCCGTGGCCGGTGAGGTTGCTGGCGCCGACCGCGTGGGTGCCCGGCAGCAGGCCGAAGGCGGCGAGGGTGCCGATCACCAGGAACGCGGCGATCGCGACCACCTTGATCCCGGCGAACCAGAACTCGAACTCGCCGTAGGAGGCCACCGAGAAGAGGTTGGTGGCGGTCAGCACCGCCATGACTATCAGGGCCCAGCCCCACTGGGGGACGCCCGGCACCCAGTTGTTGAGGATCTTCGCGCCGGCCGTCGCCTCGACCGCGAGCACCACCACCCAGAAGAACCAGTACAGCCAGCCGATGCTGAACCCGGCCCAGCGGCCGAGCGCCCGGTCCGCGTACGCCGAGAACGAGCCGCTCTGCGGGTCGGCCGCGGCCATCTCGCCGAGCATCCGCATCACCAGGACGACCAGCACGCCGGCCATGGCGTAGGAGAGCAGGATGCCCGGGCCGGTGGTCGCGATGCCCGCGCCGGAGCCGACGAACAGGCCGGCGCCGATCACGCCGCCGATGGCGATCATCGACAGGTGGCGGTTCTTGAGTCCGGCCTTCAGGTGGCCGTCGCCGCCGTGGCCGATCGGCCCGGTCTGGTGGGGGAGCTTGGTGGCCGTGGCCGGGGGCTTGGTGGTGTCCGCACTCATCTGGGTGCCCTGTGCCTTTCCCGCGCGGCGTGTCCCTCGGCTCGTCGCGCCGAGGGTGGGGGACTGACCCGCGCATTGCGTCGCAACCTAACTTCTACGCCCGAGTATCGGAACAATCCTTTGGTAACTGTTCGCTCAACGGACGGAAAAGGCCTGGTCGGGGTGGGTGGAAAGGTGGCATGGAAACCTCAAATCTGACGCATCGTCAGCATTCGGAAAGGTCGCCAAGCTCTGTTGGGGCTCAAATCGCCCGCGGGTGGCCGGTCAGATCGGCCGCACGTCGAGGACGGTGATCGACGCCTCGTCCGCCGGCCGCCCGGTCAGCCGGGCGGCGAGGATCCGGGGGATGTCGTCCTCCTGCGAGTATCCGGGCAGCACCGTGACTTCCGCGCGCCGTGCGCCGGGCTCGCCCCGCACCGCGTACGTCACCAGGTAGCCGTACCGCTCCGGCGGTGGCGCCTGGTCGCGTTCCCGCTGGTCCCGCCGGCCCCGCTGGTGCCCCCGGCTCCGGATGCCCATCCGCGTCGACCTCCTCGGCCCATTGTCGACGCGCTGTGGACGATCGGGGCAAACCAGAGCACAGTGGGACTCTCGGGACATGCCGTAGGAGCATCCCGAGCGTTCTCGGTGCCGGCCGGCTCCCGGCGCCGGTCAGGAGCGACCCCATGCAGACCACCTGGAAGGGGACGATCAGCTTCGGGCTGGTCAGCATCCCCGTCCACCTGTACTCCGCGACCCAGGAGCACGACGTCCCGCTGCACCAGGTGCACGCCAAGGACGGCGGCCGGGTGCGGATGAAGCGGTACTGCGAGCGGGAGGAGAAGGAGGTCCCGTACGCGGAGATCGCCAAGGGGTACGAGTCCCCCGACGGGCGGACCGTCACGCTCTCCGACGAGGACCTCGCCGACCTGCCGCTGCCCAGCAAGAAGATCATCGACGTGCTGGCCTTCGTGGACGAGGGCGAGATCGACCCGCTGATGTTCTCCAAGGCCTACTACGTGGGCGTCGCCGACAAGGCCGCCGCCAAGCCGTACGCGCTGCTGCGCGACGCGCTCACCGACTCCGGGCAGATCGCCGTCACCAAGATCGCGCTGCGCACCCGGGAGTCGCCCGCGGTGCTGCGGGTGCACGACAACACCCTGGTGCTGCAGACCTGCATCTGGCCCGACGAGGTCCGTCCGGCGGCTGGCATCGCGCCCGAGGGCGACGTCGCCGTCCGGCCGCAGGAGCTCAAGATGGCGCGGTCGCTGATGGACACCCTCTCCGAGGACTTCGACCTGTCCCAGCTGCACGACGACTACCAGCAGGCGCTGCAGCAGGTGATCACCGCGCGGCTGGAGGGCGTCGAGGTCCCGCACGAGGAGGAGCCGGGCGAGGCTCCGGACAACGTGATCGACCTGATGGAGGCGCTGCGCAGCAGCCTCAAGCAGGCCAGGGGCGGGCGGGGCGGCGGGGCCGGGGAGGCCGCCCCGGAGGAGGCGGAGCCCGCGCCGCGCAAGCGCGCCCCGGTGAAGCGGAGCGCCTCGAAGGCAGCAGCCTCCGGGAAGGCCCCCTCCGAGACGGCCGCCTCCGAGAAGTCCGCCGGGAAGACCTCCGCGAGGAGCCCGGCGGCGAAGAAGACCACCACCCGGAAGCCCTCGGCTCCCCGCAAGGCCTCCTGACCCCACCGGGGCCAGGCACCCCTCCCGTCCAGCCGTCCAGCACTGGAGGCGATCCCGATGGACCTGCTGACCTACAAGGAACTCGACGCCGAACTCGACGCCCGGGCCGAGGCCGACCCCGCGACCCGCAGGGCCCGGGGCTTCGGGCACCGCGTCTGGCACTGGCTGCTCAGCCTCAGCCCCACCGTGGTGACGTTCATGATCGCGCTCTCGATCGGCCTCTGCATGGTCGCGGTCCAGGTGAGCCTGCTGCCCGTGCTGGTGCCGATGGCGGTCTTCTGGGGCCTGACGCTCATCGCGATGGGCGGCGTGGTCGCCCGCTGGATGACCCCGGGGCCGGGCCGGCACCGGATGGCGTCCTGACCCGGTCGGGAGGGGCGCGGAGCCGGACGGGCGCGGGCCCGGGAGGGCTCAGCCGATCCACACCGTGGTGACGTTGCAGAACTCCCGGATCCCGTGCCCGGACAGCTCCCGCCCGAACCCGGAGCGCTTGACGCCGCCGAACGGCAGCGCCGGGTGCGAGGCCGTCATCCCGTTGAAGAACACCCCGCCGGCCTGGATGTCCCGGACGAAGCGCTCCCGCTCGGCCTCGTCGGTGGTCCAGACGTTGGCGCTCAGCCCGAACGGGGTGTCGTTGGCGACCGCCACCGCCTCGTCCAGGTCGGCCACCCGGTAGACGGTGGCGACCGGGCCGAAGGTCTCCTCCAGGTGGATCCGCATCGCCGGGGTGATGCCCGTCAGCACCGTCGGTTCGTAGAACCAGCCGGTGTCCCAGCCCTCCGGGCGCCCGCCGCCGCACTCCACCCGGGCGCCGTGCACCCGGGCGTCCTCGACCAGCTCCTCCAGGTCGTCCCGGCCCTGGCGGCTGGCCAGCGGGCCGACGTCGGTGGACTCGTCCATCGGGTCGCCGACCTTCAGCGCGCCCATCGCCGCGGTGAAGGCGGCGGTGAAGCGGTCGTACACGTCGGTGTGCACGATGAAGCGCTTGGCGGCGATGCAGGACTGGCCGTTGTTCTGCACCCGGGCCCGGACGGCGGTGCGCACCGCCGCGTCCAGGTCGGCGCTCGGCAGCACGACGAACGGGTCGCTGCCGCCCAGCTCCAGGACGGCCTTCTTCACCTCGTCCGCCGCGGTGGCCGCGACCGCCCGCCCGGCCGGCTCGCTGCCGGTGAGGGTGACGGCGACGACCCGGCGGTCCCGGATCACGCCCTCCACCGCGCCCGAGCCGATCAACAGGGTCTGGAAGCAGCCCTCCGGGAACCCGGCCCGCTGGAACAGCTCCTCGATCGCCAGCGCGGTGCGCGGCACGTTCGACGCGTGCTTGAGCAGACCGACGTTGCCCGCCATCAGGGCCGGCGCGGCGAACCGGAGGACCTGCCAGAGTGGAAAGTTCCAGGGCATGACGGCAAGAACCGGACCGAGCGGACGGTAGCGGACAAAGGCCCGGGAGGCACCGGAGTCGGCGACGTCGGCCGGGGCCGGGTGCTCGTCGGCGAGCAGCTCCTCGGCGTGGTCCGCGTACCAGCGCATCGCCTTCCCGCACTTGGCGACCTCGGCGCGGGAGGCGGCGAGCGGCTTGCCCATCTCCTCGGTCATGGTGCGGGCGACCGCCTCCAGCTCCCGGTCCAGCAGGTCGGCGGCGCGGCGCATCAGTTCGGCGCGGGCGGCGAACGGGGTGCCGCGGTAGCTGTGGAAGGCGGCCTCGGCGCGGGCCAGCCGCCGCTCGATGCCGGCCGCGTCGAGCGGCTCGAAGGTCTGGACGGTCTCGCCGGTCGCGGGGTTGACGCTGGCGATGGGCATGCGGGGCTCCCAGGTGGGGTCACGGTCCGGTGCGTCTGCCCTCACACCCTCCCCGACCGCCCGCCTCCGGGCACGCCACCGGGCGCCCGGCGTGTCCCGGCGGGCGCGCGGCCCGCCCCGTCACTCCGGCAGCGACTCCACCCGGGCCGCCGCCTCCCGGGCGCGGGCCCCGGCCCTGGTCCGCGCGGCGGTGACCTGCCGGCTCGGGAAGCGGTGCAGGTACTCGGCCTCCAGCTCCCCGGTGCGCAGCGTGTGCCGCTTCAGCGCCTCCTCCGAGCCGTACAGGAACGTCTCGTGCCGCGTGCGGTGCAGCTGCTCCAGCTCGTGCAGGAGCGTGTCGTTGCCCAGGGCGTGCGCGGAGATGCCCGCGGGCCGGATGTGCGGGTCTTCGGCGTGCCGCATCTCGGTGCCTCCTCGGCGGAAGTCCCCTCCTCCAGGGTGCCCGCCGACCGCCGCCGCTGCACCCGGTCCGTCGGCGCGGATCATAGGATGAATCCTTCCGTACACGTTCAGGACCACCCCGCTAGCGCTCGGACACCCACATGCCGCTTCCCAAGGCCGAACTCCACCTGCACATCGAAGGCACCCTGGAGCCCGAACTCGCCTTCGAGCTCGCCGCCCGCAACGGTGTCGAGCTGCCGTACGCCGACACCGAGGCGCTGCGCGAGGCGTACTCCTTCAGCGACCTCCAGTCCTTCCTGGACCTCTACTACGCGCTGATGGCCGTGCTGCGCACCGAGGACGACTTCGCCGACCTCGCCGACGCCTACCTGGCCCGGGCCGCCGAGCAGGGCGTCCGCCACGCGGAGATCTTCTTCGACCCGCAGGCGCACACCGCGCGCGGGGTGCCGCTGGGCGTGGTGGTGGACGGGCTGACCCGGGCGCTGGAGCGCGCCGAGGAGCGGTACGGCATCAGCACGCAGCTGATCATGTGCTTCCTGCGGGACGAGTCCGCCGAGTCCGCGCTGGAGACCTTCGAGGCCGCCCGCCCGTACTTCGGCCGGATCGCCGGCATCGGCCTGGACTCCGCCGAGGTCGGCCACCCGCCGGTCAAGTTCCGCGAGGTGTACCGCCGGGCCGCCGAGGCCGGGCTGCGCCGGGTCGCCCACGCGGGCGAGGAGGGACCGGCCGCGTACATCACCGAGGCGCTGGACGTCCTCGGCGTGGAGCGGATCGACCACGGGCTGCGCTGCCTGGAGGACGGCGAGCTGGTCGCCCGCCTGGTGCGCGAGCAGGTCCCGCTGACCCTCTGCCCGCTCTCCAACGTCCGGCTGCGCTGCATCGACACCCTCGCCGACCACCCGCTGCGCGAGATGCTGGACGCCGGCCTGCTGGTCACCGTCAACTCCGACGACCCGGCGTACTTCGGCGGCTACGTGGAGGACAACTTCCGCGCCGTGCGCGAGGCCCTCGCCCTCGACCAGGAGACCCTGCGCCGGCTGGCCGCCAACTCCTTCCGCGCCTCCTTCATCGGCGAGGAGCGCCGCGCCGAACTCCTCGCCGAGGTCGCGGCGTACGCCTTCTGACCTGCCGGACCGCCGCCCCCGCGCGGGCGGGGGCGGCGGACGGGGTCAGAGCAGGGTGCTCCAGTAGTACCAGAACCGGTTGAGGACCAGCAGCGCGATCACCGCGTACCACAGCGCCGGGACGACCCAGTGGTAGCGGGCCGCCTCCCGGACGGCCACCCGCAGCCGCGGGCCCACCGGGATCACGCCCGAGCGCAGGTTGTGCAGCGTGGTGTACCAGAACAGCGGGATCACCGCGGCCCACACCACCATGCAGTACGGGCAGAGCGCGCCGATCCGGTACAGCGCCTGGTACATCAGCCAGGTCACGAAGCCGATGCCGAACACCGTCCCGGCCTGCAGGCCGAGCCAGAACCAGCGCCGGAACGCCGCCCCGGACAGCAGCCCGGCACCGACCGCGATCACCACCCCGAAGGCGACCAGCCCGATCAGCGAGTTGGGGAAGCCGAAGGCCTCCGCCTGGTCGCTGCGCATGATCGAACCGCAGCTGATGATCGGGTTGATGTTGCAGCTGGGGACGTAGGACGGGTCCTCCAGCAGCCGGATCTTGTCCAGGGTGAGGACCGTCGAGGCGAACAGGCCGACGGCGCCGCCGATCAGCAGCAGCCAGGCGAACGGGCGGCTCGCGCCGTACACGGGCCGCCCGGCGGGGGCGCCGGCCGTCACCCGGTCACCTGCTTGACCATCGCGGTGAACTGCTCGGGGGAGACGGCCTTGCCGTTGTTCAGGACGTCCAGCTTCTTGCCGTCCAGCTTGACGGTCGGGGTGCCGGTGACGTCGCTCTTGTTGAACTCCTCGTTCACCTTGGCCGCCCACGGCGCGTACGTGCCGTCCTGGACGGCCTTGACGAAGGCGTCGGTCTTCAGCCCGGGCACCTGGCCGGCCAGGTCCAGGATGTGGTTGACGTCGCCGAAGGCGTCGCTGCGCTCGTCCGGCTGGTTGGCGTACAGCACGTCGTGGAACGCCTTGAACTTGTCCACGCCCTCGTTCAGCGCGGCGCCGGCCGCGGCCAGCGCGGTGCGCGAACCCTTGCCGCCCAGGTTGTTGTCCAGGAACGTCGCCAGGTGGTAGTCGACCTTGTACGTGCCGTCGTCGGCGAGCTGCTGGATCGCCTTGCCGGTGGTGGTCTCCAGCTGCTCGCAGAACGGGCAGCGGAAGTCCTCGTAGACGTCCAGGGTGTGCGGGGCGTCGGCCTTGCCGTAGGTGATCACGGTGCCGTTGGTGCCGCTCGCGTTGGCCGGCACGACCAGCGGGCCGTTCGCGGCGTTCGAACCGGAGCCGGAGGAGCCGCCGACGGCGAAGGCCACGCCCGCCACCAGGGCGAGCACGGCGGCGGAAGCGCCGCCGACCACCACCCGGCGGCGGATCCGGTCGGAGCGCTCGGCCTGGGCGCGGGCGACGCGCATGCGGTCGGTGGCGGAGGCCTTCTTGTCGGTCTTGCGGGTGTTGCTCATGGGGTGTCGTCCTGTGCTCTCGGGCGTACGGGTCGGCGCGGCCGGTCGGGGCCAGCGCGGGAGGAGAGAACAGCCGACTGAGCGGGCGGGGAAGCCCGTGGCTCAGACGGCCAGGGCGAACACCGGCGGACCGCGCCGGACGGCCGGACGGACGACGACGTCCTCGGCGGGGACCAGCACGCGGCTGGCCCGGGGGAACGGCACCCGGGCCGGCGGACGGGCCGGCAGCGGCGCGACCAGCAGCCGCAGCCAGCGGGCGGCGGCCGGCAGGTGGCGGTGCAGGAACTCGCCCAGCATCCGGACGGCCCCGGCCAGGCAGCACAGCGCGGCGTCCGCGCGGCTCAGCCAGAAGGCGCCGGCCAGCGCGATCACCGTGTGCAGCAGGAGGAGCAGCAGCAGGCCGGTCTGGGCGGAGACGCCGTGGCCGAGCAGGAAGCCGCCGAGCGAGCCGCCGCCGCAGAGCAGCGGCTGGAGGCCGTGTCCGGTGCCTGGCGGCAGCGAGGGACAGGTGCTCTGGGCGAGGTCGAAGAGGGCGCCGGCGGCCAGCTCCAGCGGCAGGAACACCGCCGCGACCGCCGGGAAGCCACGTTCGCGGCCGGCCAGGGCGAAGGCCGCGGCGAAGACGGCGGCCGAGGCGAGCAGCATCGGGCCGACGGGGAGGGTGCGGCCGGTGACCAGGACCTGGCCGAGCCCGGCGAGCAGCACGACCAGCGCGGCGAAGACCGCTGCGCGGAGCGTTCTGGTGACCGGGCTGGTGTTCATGGCATCCGAGTGTGCCACAGGTTGAATGTGGAACAGCCTCCTGGGACGAAGGCTGTGAAGAGGGTCACCACCTGGGCTGAGCTGGGCTTATGCGGTGCTTACGGGGGTTGGGGTGGGGGTTCGGGCTCTCGGGAGGGTGGGTGGCGGGGGTGGCTCCGGGGGTGGTCGCTCCGGGGGCTGGATGATTTTCAGACTGCCAACCCTGGAGGTGGGGCGTTCAGATCGTTGGCAGTCTGAAAATCACCCGTCACGCCCCTCTCCGCGGCCACCCCCTGCGCCACCCCCTCCCGCAGCGCGTCCCTCTCGCCAGAGGGGAGGAGGGGGTGGGTGGGTGTTGGGGGAGGTTTTGTTGCGGGCGCGCGGGCTTTCGCCCTGCGCGCCCGCTGGGTGGGAGCGCAGGCGGGGGGTGGGGGGTCGGGGGAGACTGGGGGCATGCCGGAGCTGCCTGAGGTCGAGGCGTTGAGTGCTTTCCTGTCCGAGCGGTTGACCGGGCGGGTGATCGCTCGGGTGCAGCCGGTGGCGATCAGTGCGTTGAAGACGTACGACCCGCCGGTGACGGCGTTGGAGGGGCGGACGGTCGGGGCGGTGACCAGGCGGGGCAAGTTTCTGGACGTCGAGGCGGAGGGGCTGCACCTAGTGGTCCACCTGGCCCGGGCGGGCTGGTTGCGGTGGAAGGACGGTCTGCCCGCTGAGCCGCCGCGGCCGTCTCCGCGCAATCCGCTGGCGTTGCGGGTGCGGTTGGCGGGGGAGGCGGGGGACGGGTTCGATCTCACCGAGGCCGGGTCGAAGAAGGGGCTGGCGGTGTACGTGGTGCGGGAGCCGGCCGAGGTGCCGGGGGTGGCCAGGCTCGGGCCGGATCCGCTGGACCCGGGCTTCGGGCTGGCGGACTTCGCGGCGCTGTTGCGGGGCGAGCGGCGTCGGCTCAAGGGGGTGCTGCGGGACCAGGGGGTGTTGGCGGGGGTGGGCAACGCCTACTCGGACGAGGTGCTGCACGCGGCCCGGATGTCGCCGTACAAGCTGGCCGCGAGTCTGACCGAGGACGAGGTGGCCCGGCTGTACGAGGCGCTCGGGGGCACGCTGCGGGAGGCGGTGGAGCGCTCGCGGGGGCTGGCGGCGGGGGAGCTGAAGGCGGAGAAGAAGCTCGGGCTGCGGGTGCACGGCCGGACCGGTGAGCCCTGCCCCGTGTGCGGGGACACCATTCGGGAGGTGTCCTTCGCGGACTCCTCGTTCCAGTACTGCCCTACCTGCCAGACCGGGGGCAAGCCGTTGGCGGACCGGCGGTTGTCGCGGCTGTTGAAGTGAGGGGGAGGAGAAGTGAGGGGGAGGGGAGGGGGAGTGGGGAGGGGAGGGGAAGTGAGGGGTGGGACGGGTTCTGGCCGTCCCACCCGGTCGTCGGCGTTTGGTCAGCGCTTGATGGCGACGCCGCCCCAGTAGTAGGCGGCCTTCGGGTCGGCCGGGGGCTCGCCGTCGGGGCGCCAGGCCAGGACCGGGGCGACGCCCGGTTCGACCAGGTCCCAGCCGTCGAAGAAGCGGACGACGTCGTCGTAGCCGCGCGGCACCAGGGTCATCCCGCCGGCCCGGGCGGCCTCGGCGACCTTGCCGACGGCCTCGGGGTCGAAGTCCGGGGTGGGGGTGGTCAGGGCGATGCAGCTGCCGGCGGGCAGGGCGTCGCGCAGTGCGGCGACCCGGCCCCAGGGGTCGTCCTCGTCGGCGATCAGCATCAGTACGGCGATCATCAGCAGGCCGACGGGCTGGGTGAGGTCGAGGGTGGCGGTGAGCGCCGGGTCGGCGAACAGCTCCTCGGGCTTGCGCAGGTCGGCGTGGATGTAGGTGGTGCGGCTGGCCGGGCTGGAGACCATCAGGGCGCGGGCGTGGGCGAGCACGATCGGGTCGTTGTCGACGTAGACCACCCGGGTGCCGGGGCTGACCGCCTCGGCGATCTCGTGGGTGTTCGGCGAGGTCGGGATGCCGGTGCCGAGGTCGAGGAACTGGCGGATGCCGTGCTCCTGGGCGAGGTGGCGCACGGCCCGGCCCTGGAACGCCCGGTTGGCCTTGGCCATCGCCTTGACGCTCGGTACGGCCTGCTCGATGGCCTGCCCCATGGCGCGGTCCGGCGGGAAGTTGGTCTTCCCGCCCAGCCAGTAGTCGTACACGCGCGCAGAGTGCGGGGCGGTGGTGTCGACACCGAAGCGTTCCCACTGGCTGAGCTCGGTGGCGTCGTCGTCCTGCGGGCCCTGGCGGGGGGAGTCCTGACTTGTCGTCATGGCCACGTCCTCTGATGGCAGATCATCACACTGGGGAAGGCACAGCGTAGCGGTCCGGACGGGAGGTGGAGCGTCCGGTCGGGGAAGATCCGTGGAAGATCTTCGGAAGCGGAGTGGACGGCGGGAATCGTCAGACACGCCCTGGGCCGTCGGGGTGGTGATGGGGGCCGTCGGAGTTGCCGTCGGGGAGTGGCGGGGACGGCCGGGGGAAGCATCCAGAATGCTGTCAGATCGTCAGATTACTTCGCGCAGATTGCTGCTGGTTGCGGCCGGAATGTCCCTGCTGGGGACGGCCGCCGGATGTCGGAGCCCTTGGGGTGGCGGGGAGGGCGGTGCGGCGGCGGGGGCGGCCGATGCCGCCGCTCCGGCCGCTCCGGCGGGGCCGGAGGGGGCGTCGGCCGCGCCGTTGGTGGCGGCCCCGGGGGGCACGCCGTCCGCGGTGCCCTCGCCGGCGCCGCCGTCCGGCGCCGCGCCGAGCGCGGTGCCCGTGCGCCGGGCGCTCTCCGAGGCGGAGAGCAAGCCGGTGTACGACCTGGACCCGGAGCGGAAGGTGGTGGCGCTCACCATCGACGACGGGCCGGACGCCCGGTACACACCGACCGTGCTGTCGATGTTCGAGCAGTACGGGATCAGGGCCACGTTCTTCCTGATCGGCGAGAACGCGGTCGAGCACCCCGCCCTGGTGCGGGAGATCGCGGACCGCGGCCACCACATCGCCAACCACACCTGGACCCACCCCGACCTGCGGCACATGTCGGAGGGCAAGGTGCGGGACGAGCTGGAGCGCACCTCCGACCTGCTGCAGCGGACCACCGGCCGGCAGCCCACCTGGTTCCGTGCGCCGGGCGGGGACTTCTCGGCGGTCTCGCTCAAGGTGGCCGCCGACCTGGGGATGCGGAACATGGCCTGGTCGGTGGACCCGCGGGACTGGGCCCGGCCGGGGACCTCGGCGATCATCGACCGGGTCCTCAAGAACGTCCGGCCCGGGTCGATCGTGCTCAATCACGACGGGGGCGGGGACCGGTCGCAGACGGTGGCGGCGTTGAAGGCGTACCTGCCGGTGCTCGTCGACTCGGGGTATCTCTTCACGGCTCCGCCGAACTGAGTTTCGCATGACGGGGCAGGTCGCGGTTTTAACCCTTAAACCACTCGAATGGGTGGATTAGAAGAACCGTTTCTGCGTTTTTTGGGCCTCTAGGGTGATCTCGCACCAATTAACCGGGTACTGCCGAGTACCACCTGAAAGGCCCTCACTCATGCGTCTCCGCAACGCCATGCTCGCCGCCGCCAGCGCCGTCGCCCTCGTCCTCGCCGTCCCGTTCTCCGCGAATGCCGCGACGGGCGACTTCCTCTACAAGGTCGGCCCCGGGGTCCCCGTGGGCCTGGCCGACCCGCAGAGCCGCGAGTGCATCGACCTGCCGTGGACCACCGAGGAGGACCCGGGCTTCGCGCCGGAGAACCGCACCCAGTCCACGGCCACGGTCTTCCTGGACTTCGGCTGCTCGGGCGACGTCTTCTACGTCATGAACCCCGGCAAGAAGCTCGGTGACCGGCTGAAGCTGCGCTCCGTGGTCTTCTCCTGAGCGCGGGGGAGCGCGGGGTGGCCGGGGCCGGGCGGGCGGCGTAGGTTCGAACTGTCCGGCCCGGTCGCCGGCCCCTCGCCGTGCCCGTACGCCTGTCGTCGTCGCGCGGCCCGCCGTGCCCGTGGTCGGGCGCCGCAGCCTGGGCAGAGCGAAGGAGGGCCTGGGATGACCGGCAACGGCTACGCGCACCCCGAGGCGTTGGTCCGCACCGAATGGCTGGCCCACCACCTGGACGACGGGACGGTCCGGGTCGTCGAGGTGGACGAGGACACCGAGGCCTACGACCGGGACCACATCCCCGGCGCGGTCGGCTGGAACTGGACCACCGACCTGCACAGCCAGGTCGGCCGGGACTACATCGACCGCGACGGCGTCCAGCACCTGCTGCGGGCGGCCGGGGTCGAGGACGACACCACCGTGGTGCTCTACGGGGGCAACAACAACTGGTTCGCCGCCTACGCCTACTGGCTGTTGCGGCTGCGCGGCTTCGGGCCGGTGCGGCTGCTGGACGGCGGGCGCAAGAAGTGGGAGCTGGAGGAGCGGGAGCTCACCCGTGCGGTGATGGACTACCAGCACAGCGGGTTCCGGTTGAGCGGGCCCGAGCGGCCGGAGCTGCGGGCGCTGCGGGACGAGGTGCTGGCCAGGGCCGAGGTGTTCGCCAAGCCCGGGGCGGACGCGGTGCTGGTGGACGTCCGCTCGCCGGCCGAGTTCCGGGGCGAGCTGATCGCGCCCCCGCACCTGCCGCAGGAGCAGGCGCAGGTGCCCGGGCACATCCCCGGCGCGGTCAACATCCCGTGGTCCCAGGCGGCCAACGACGACGGGTCGTTCCGTTCGGCGGAGGAGCTGCGGGCGCTGTACGGGGGGAAGGGCGTGGAGCCGGAGCGCGAGGTGATCGCGTACTGCCGGATCGGCGAGCGGTCCGCGCACACCTGGTTCGCGCTCACCGAGCTGCTCGGGTACCCGCACGTGAAGAACTACGACGGCTCGTGGACGGAGTACGGCTCGTTGGTGCGGGCGCCGGTGGTGCTCGGGGCGTGAGGGGCAGGAAGGGCAGGAGGGGTGCGAGGGGCTTCAGGGGCCTCAGGGGTGGGTGAGGTGGCGTGACGGCTTCGCGGCCGGGCTGCGAAGCCGTCGTGTCGGCGGGTTTCTTTTCATGAACATCTCACCGGAGGGGAGTGGACGAGGGGCTGCCGGGACAAGGATCGATCCGACCCAATCGTTCCGGTGATCCCTGGAGGACCACGTGCGCAAGAGGCTGATCGTCTCTGCTGCCAGTGCCCTGAGCCTGTTCCTGGCCGTTCCCGCCTCGGCTTCCGGCTTCCAGCCGGGCGCGGCCGGGGTCGGCGACCCGTACTACCCGACCTACGGCAACGGCGGGTACCGGGTCTCGCACTACGACATCCGGTTGAAGTACCAGCCCGCCACGGACGAGCTGGAGGGCACCACCACCATCCTCGCGACGGCCACCCAGGACCTCTCCCGGTTCAACCTCGACTTCGCGCTGGACGTCTCGGAGGTGCGGGTCAACGGCCGGGTCGCGAAGTTCGCCACCAGCGGTGAGCAGGAGCTGGAGATCACCCCCGCCCGGCCGCTCGCCAAGGGCTCCCAGGCCACCGTGGTGGTGCGCTACAAGGGCGTGCCCTCCACCGTGAAGAAGTACGGCTTCACCAGCTGGCACCGGACCCCGGACGGCGCCGTGGCGGCGAACGAGCCCGAGGCCGCCTGGTGGTGGTTCCCGAGCAACGACCACCCGAGCAACAAGGCCACCTACGACGTCTCGGTGCTCGTCCCGGACGGCAACCAGGTGATCAGCAACGGCGTGCTGACGGGCACCACCTCGCAGGCCGGCTGGACCCGGTACAGCTGGCGCGAGAACAAGCCGCAGGCGACGTACCTGGCCACGCTCGCGGTCGGCAAGTTCGACATCACCCGGGACACCACGCCGAGCGGGCTGCCGGTCTACAACGCGTACAGCAAGGATCTCGGCGAGAACGCGGACGCGGCGCGGGCGAGCGTCGAGCGCACCGGTGAGCTGGTGGACTGGCTGAGCGGCTACTTCGGCGAGTACCCGTTCAGCTCGGTCGGCGGCTACGTCCCCAATGTGCCGACCGGCTACGCCCTGGAGACCCAGACCCGGATCTTCTACAGCCCCCGGCAGTTCGCCCGGGGCACCAACACCTCGGTGGTCGTCCACGAGCTGGCCCACCAGTGGTACGGGGACAGCGTCTCGCTCTCCAAGTGGAGCGACATCTGGCTGAACGAGGGCTTCGCGCGGTACTCGCAGTTCCTCTGGTCGGAGCACGAGAACGAGGGAACCGCGCAGGAGCTCGCCGACTACGTCTACGCCTCGCACCCGGCCGACGACCCGTTCTGGAAGGTCAAGCCGGGCGACCCGGGCCCGGACGACCAGTTCTCCGGCGCGGTGTACGACCGGGGTGCGGTGGCCGTCCAGGCGCTGCGCAACGCCGTCGGGGACGAGAAGTTCTTCAAGATCCTGAAGGGCTGGCCCACCGAGCGCCGCTACGGCAACGCCACCATCCCGGACTTCCAGGCCTATGCGGAGAAGGTCTCCGGGAAGAAGCTCGGGGACGTGCTGAACACCTGGCTGTTCACCCCCGGCAAGCCGGCGGTCGGGCCGGTGCCGCCGGGTGCCGCGGCCGCTGCCTCGCTGGCGCCGGGTGCGGGCCGGGCGGAGGGTCAGCTGCCGGCGGAGCCGAAGTCCTGGAAGCAGATCCAGGAGACCAACTCGGTGCACCGGTCCCATAGCTGACGACATGTCGGAATGGTCGGCGTGACGACTTCGGGGCGCGGGCGCGAAGCCGTCATGTCGGCGCATTTCTTTTTATGAACATCTCACCGGAAGGGAGTGGGGGAGGGGTTGACGGGACAAGGATCGGTTCAACCCCATCATTCCGGTGATCCCTGGAGGACCATGTGCGCAAGAGGCTGATCGTCTCTGCTGCCAGTGCCCTGAGCCTGTTCCTGGCCGTCCCGGCCTCGGCTTCCGGCTTCCAACCCGGCGCGGACGGCGTCGGGGACCCGTACTACCCGACCCTCGGCAACGGCGGGTACCGGGTCGCGCACTACGACATCCGGTTGAAGTACCAGCCCGCCACCGACGAGCTGGAGGGCACCACCACCATCCTCGCGACGGCCACCCAGGACCTCTCCCGGTTCAACCTCGACTTCGCGCTGAAGGTCTCCGAGGTGCGGGTCAACGGCCGGGTCGCGACCTTCGCCACCAGTGGCGACCAGGAGCTGGAGATCACCCCCGCGCGGCCGCTCGCCAAGGGCGACCAGGCCACCGTGGTGGTGCGCTACAAGGACGTGCCGTCCACCGTGGAGAGGTACGGCGGCTACACCGCCTGGCGCCGCACCCCGGACGGTGCGGTCGTGGCCGGCGAGCCCGTGTCGGCCGCGTGGTGGTACCCGAGCAACGACCACCCGAGCAACAAGGCGACCTTCGACGTCTCGGTGCTGGTGCCGGACGGCAACCAGGTGATCAGCAACGGCGTGCTGACCGGGACCAGTTCGCTGGCGGGCTGGACCCGGTACAGCTGGCGGGAGAACAAGCCGCAGGCGACCTACCTGGCGACCCTGGCGATCGGCAAGTTCGACATCACCCAGGACACCACCGCGAGCGGGCTGCCGGTCTACAACGCGTACAGCAAGGACCTGGGCGACAACGGCGCCGCGGCGCGGGCGAGCATCGAGCGGACCGGCGAGCTGGTGGACTGGCTGAGCGGCTACTTCGGCGAGTACCCGTTCAGCTCCGTCGGCGGCTACGTCGCCAACACCTCGTCCAGTGGCGCCCTGGAGACCCAGACCAGGGTCTCCTACGGCCCCGGGCTGTTCGCCCGGGGCACCAACACCTCGGTGGTCGTCCACGAGCTGGCCCACCAGTGGTACGGCGACAGCGTCTCGCTCTCCAAGTGGAGCGACATCTGGCTGAACGAGGGCTTCGCCGAGTACTCGCAGTTCCTCTGGTCCGAGCACGAGAACGAGGGCACCGCGCAGGCAGTGGCCGACTACATCTACGCCTCGCACCCGGCCGACGACCCGTTCTGGACCGTCAAGCCGGGCGACCCGGGTGAGGAGAACCAGTTCTCCGGTGCGGTGTACTACCGCGGCGCGGTGGCCATCCAGGCGCTGCGCAACGCCGTCGGGGACGAGAAGTTCTTCCAGATCCTCAAGGGCTGGCCCACCGAGCGGCGCTACGGGAACGCCACCATCCCGGAGTTCCAGGCGTACGCCGAGAAGGTCTCCGGCCAGAAGCTCGGGGATCTGCTGAACACCTGGCTGTTCACCCCGAGCAAGCCGGCCGTCGGACCGGTGCCGCCGGGTGCCGCGGCCGCGGCCTCGCTGGCGCCGGGCGCGGACGCCGGCCGGGACGCGGCGCCGGTCGAGCCGAAGTCCTGGAAGAAGATCCAGGAGGCCGGTTCGGTGCACGAGGGCCGGCACTGACGGCAGGGCGGTACGAGGGCGTTCGGGTCGGCGGTTCCGCGCGCGCTGTGGGGACCGTCGGCCCGGCCTATGCCTCCCCGGGGCCGTCCGCCGCCAGCAGTTCGGTGAGGCGGCGGACGGCGAAGGGTATGAGTTCGCGGACCGGGACCAGGCGGCAGGGCGCGGCGCCGACCAGGACCTCGCGGATGCCCGCCAGCTCCTCGAACTCCCGCCCCACGACCGGGAAGTGGGTGTCGTTGTCGTCCCCCACGTCCGGTGCCTCGATCCAGACCCGCTCGCCCTGGATCGCCATCGGGAAGCGGCGGAGCTTGAGCCGGCGGTTGGGGGCGAAGGTCTCGGCGTAGTGCAGGAAGGTGTTGCGGTTGTGGCCGACGCCGACCAGCAGCACGTGCCCGCCGAGGTCGTGCAGCGCGCCGAACGGCGACTCCCGGCCGACGGCGAAGCCGAGCGAGCGCCGGGCGGTGACCTCCCGGGCGTGCGCGCCGACGGCGGCGACCGAGACCTGCGGGTGGGTGCTGCGCAGGCTCTCCGGCAGGGCGCGCAGCGCCTCCGCGACCGCGCCCGTGTCGCACGGCAGCCCGGCGTGGAACAGCGGGACGGCGGCCCGGAGTTCGGCCAGCTCGGGGCCGGGCGGGCCGCTGTGCCCGGGGGCCGGGTCGTGGACCGTGCCGGAGGTGAAGGCGGGCACGGCGACGGTGCCGCCGGGCCCGACCGCCTCACGCAGGCCGGCCACCACGGCCGCCGCGCCGCCCTCGACCCGGCCGAGGCTGGAGAGCGAGGAGTGCACGATCAGCGCCATGCCCTCACGGACGCCCACCCGGTGCCAGCCCTCCACGAGGTCGGCGGTGGTGAGCGGGCGGGTGCCCGGTGTGGTCATGGTGCCCCCTGGTGACGGCGGTGCTGTTGGTACTGGATGGTTCGGGGCCGACCATAGCGGGTGGCACTGACAGTGGGTCAGGACGGGGGTGCCCTGGGTCAGGTCGTGGTCGGCCGGACGGCGGGGTGGCCGGCCGGGAGGCGGGGGTAGTCGGTGTAGCCGGTGGCCTCCTGGCCGTAGAGGTGGGTGGGGTCGACGGGGGTGAGCGGGGCGTTCGCGGCGAACCGTTCCGGCAGGTCGGGGTTGGCGATGAAGGCGCGGCCGTAGGAGACCAGGTCGGCCAGGCCGGCGGCCAGCACGGCCTCGCCGCGCTCGCGGTCGGTGGCGGCGCGGTTCTCGCCGACGTTGCCGATCAGCGGGCCGGACCAGCGCGGGCGCAGGTCGGCCAGGGCCGGGTAGTCGTCGTTGTCGGTGAGGTGGAGGTAGGCCAGGCCGAGGCCGTCGAGTTCGGCGAGCAGGGCGCGGTAGACGGGGGCGGGGTCGGCCTCGTCCATGCCGAACTGCGGGTTGCCGGGGGACAGCCGCAGGCCGAGGCGGTCGGGGCCGATGGCCTCGGCGACGGCGGTGACCAGTTCGATCGGGAAGCGCAGCCGGTCGGCGAGGGTGCGGGGGCCGTACTCGTCGGTGCGCAGGTTGGTGTTGTCGGCCAGGAACTGGTGGATCAGGTAGGAGTTGGCGCCGTGCAGTTCGACGGCGTCGAAGCCGGCGGCGAGGGCCAGGCGGGCGGAGTCGACGTGGTCGGCGACGGTGCGGCGGATCTCCTCGCGGGTCATGGCGCGCGGGGTGACGGCCTCGGCCTTGCCACCGTCCTTGACGTGCACCGGGCCCGGGGCCGGGACGGCGGAGGGGCCGGCCGGGACGTCGCCGAGCAGCCGGTTGAGCGGGTGGCCCTGGCGGCCGCCGTGCATCAGCTGGGCGGCGATCCGCCCGCCGGCGGCGTGCACGGCCCCGGTCACGGCGCGCCAGCCGGCGGCGTGCGCGGGCGTCTCGAGGCCGGGCAGGCGCCAGCCGGACTGGCCCTGCCGGCTGGGCCAGATGCCCTCGGTGACGATCAGGCCGGCGCTCGCGCGCTGGGCGTAGTACTCGGCGACGACGGGCAGCGGCGTGCCGTCCTCGGCGGCCCGGTAGCGCGTCATCGGGGCCATGACGACGCGGTTCGGCAGGTCGAGCGCGCCGAGGCGGTACGGGGTGAGCAGGGATGCGGTGGCGGTCGTGGTCATGCCGGTACGGTAGAACTTGACATCAGTGTCAGGTTCAAGCGCCGACGGCCGCTCCGTCCGCCGGCGCGGCCGCCTCGGTGAGGATCAACTCCTCGATCCCGTACAGGAACCGCTCCATCGCGGGGCGTGGCAGCAGGGCCGGGTCGGCCGTCATGGCCAGGCTCAGCGCCTCGGCGGACTGCAGGGCGTCCAGGGCGTAGGTCAGGCCGGGGCGCGGCTCGAAGTCCACCGGCCAGCTGAGGGTGGTGTGCTCCTCGCCGGGGGCGGCCGGGGCCGGGAGCAGCTCCCGGGTGTCGTTGAACACGCAGGAGCGGTCGGCCAGTTGGACCCCCTCGGCGGTCAGTCGGTCGATCTCGGCGGCCAGGGCCAGCCTGTCGTAGTACGCGTGGCGGTAGGTGCCGATCGCCGCGGCGTGGGTACGGCGCACGACCTCGCCGAACTCGGCGGTGGCGTCCGGGAGATGGAACAGGCCGTCGCCCGCGATCACGCCGACCGCGTTGGCCAGCTCCGGCAGGAAGCGGTTGTTGACCACGACGTTCAGCACGGCCTCGGTGGAGCCGGCGAGCCGGGCGGTCATCGCGGCCGTCGCGGCGAGCAGCACCGAGCCCGTGCTGACCCGGTGCCGGGCCGCGACCCGCTCGACGGCCCGGGGCAGGGCGGGGGAGCGGAGCACCGCGTTCGGGAACCGGGCGGGCTCTGCGGTGGTCGGCGGGAGGGGGTGGGACGGGAAGAGTCGGGGCGGGCCGAGCCGGAGCTTGCGCACGAACTGCTTGCGGGCCCCCGCGTCGCGCCGCCGGCCGCGTTCGGATGTCTGGAACTCGGCTTCCTCCAGCGGCTGTTGGGATGGTTCGCGCAGCTCGGCCAGCTCCTCGGGGGAGCTGCCGAGGCAGAGCGCGGACAGGTCGGCGACCAGCCGGCTCATCCCGGAGCCGTCCACCGCGGTGTGCGAGAGCACCAGGCTGATGTGCCGGACCAGCCCGCCCGCCGTCACCGCGCCGACCCGCACCGGCCACTGGGTGGCGGTGTCGAAGAGCTGTGCCGCCAGCTCCTCGTGCAGCCGGGTGCCGAGTTCGGCCGGGTCCTCGTGCTCCCCGGCGGGCCACAGGTGGACGTCCAGGGCGCCTTCGCCGTCCACGAGTTGGCGGAGGCCGCCGGCCTCGTCGGGGAGCAGCCGGGTGTGCAGCGAGTCGTGCAGGTGCAGCAGCCGCTCCAGCGCGGCGAGCAGGACGGGCAGGGGCAGCCCCGGGTCCAGCGGCGCGGCGGTGGCGATGTTGTAGCGCGGCGCGTCGGCCGGCGGCAGCCGTCGTACGGCGTCCCAGATGGCCCGTTGGCCCCAGGTGGCCGGTCCGGCCCCGGTCCGTCCGGACGAGAAGGCGAGCTCCAGCAGTTGGCGAGTGGTCACCGATCGGCTCTCCGTAGTGCGGTGGTCGTGGCGTCGTGGCGTCGTGGCGTCGTGCCGGTGCGTTGGGAGCGCGGGTGCTGCTGGGGAGAGTGTGGCGCACCGCCCGCCGCGCGTCGAGGGTCGTGCGGCCGTCCGCGCCCGGCGGCCGTCGGGGGTTTCGGGGCTTCCAAAAGTCTCTTGATGTGAAGTATCTTGATGTCGAGATTGATGCCGATCGCGCGACTCGCGCCACGCACACGACGGGGGCCTGCCATGCGGGGGAACGGACTGATAGCGCAGCTGCGGCGGCCGCCGGGCGGGCGGGACGCGCGGATCATGCTGCTGGCGCAGTGCGTCGACCGGACCGGCACGGGGGTGTGGGCAGCGGCCTCGGTGCTCTACTTCACCTACGTCTGCGGGATGGACGCGCGGCAGCTGGGACTGCTGCTCGGGGTCGGGGCGGTGGCGGGGATCGCCGGCTCCCCGCTGGCCGGGCGGGCGGCCGAACGGGTGCCGGTGCGGTGGCTGCTGATCGGCTGCCACCTGCTGCGGCTCGGGGCGATGGGGCTGCTGCTGGTGGTCGACGACTTCGCCGCGCTGCTGCCCGTGGTGGCCCTGATCTGCCTGGCCGAGCGGGCCGCCAAGACCCTGGAGATGCTGTTCGCGACCAGGGTGGCGGGCGAGCGGCGGGCCACCTACCAGGCGCTGTTCCGCAGCGTGGCCAACGCCGGGTACGCGCTCGGCGCGGGTGTCGCGGCGATCGGGCTGGCGGTCGGGACCACCGCCGCCTACCGGGTGCTGATCCTGGCCAACGGGCTGTCCTACGTGCTGGCGGCCGTGCTGGTCTGGCGCACCCGGGAGCCGTCCGGGCGCGGTCTGGTCGCGGCGAAGGCCGGGGAGGCGCCCGCCGGGGCGGCGGCCGCCGCGCCCAGCCCCTGGCGCGACCGCGGCTACCTGCGGTTCGTCCTGCTGGACATGCCGCTGAACCTGGACGACTCGGTCCTCAACGTCGGGCTGCCGCTCTGGCTGGTCCACCACACCGGCGCGCCGCACGCCGTCGTCCCGGTCTTCCTGGTGCTCAACACGGTGCTCGTGGTGCTGCTGCAACTGCGGGTCTCCGCCTGGGCGGAGGGCGCGCTCGGGGCGGCCGCGGCGGTCCGCTGGTACGGGGTGACGGTGCTGGGGGGCTGCCTGTTGATCGCGCTCGCCACCGGCGCCGGGCCGGTCCTGGCCTCGGTCGCGCTGCTGGCCGCGGCGATGCTGATCACGCTGGCGGAACTGCTCCGCTCGGTGAGCTCCTGGGAGCTGGCGGTCGTGCTGGCCCCGCCGGGCGCCCAGGCCTCGTACCTCGGGGTCGCCGGGATGTCCCAGTCGGTGCAGAAGTCGGTCGGGCCGCTGCTGCTGACCGGGGTGGTGATGGCGGCCGGGCCGGTCGGCTGGCTCGGGCTCGGCGCGGCGACCGTCGGCCTCGGCGCGCTCCAGCGCCGGGCCAGCCTGCGGCGGCTGGCGGCGCTGGGCGGGGCGGCCGACGGTGCGGGGGCCGAATCGGCGCGGCCGGTCACGGCCTCGGTGGGCTGAGCCGGTACGGAGTCGGTGCGGGGGAGTCCCGGGGGAGTCCCGGGACGGCGCTGGGGGGCGACTGGGGGACATCCCCCATTCCTCCCCCAAGTAGCGGAGCACCACGGCCCGTTCGGACCGGAACCGGTTAGCGTGCGGCCATGACTTCGATCATGGGTTCGACCCTGCGCAGGCACCTCGTCGTGGCGGCCGGCGTCACCGTGCTGCTCGCCGCCAACGCGGCCACCGCCGTCGCCCGCCCGGCCGGTCCGTCCGTCGCCGAGCAGTTGCGCCGGGACGCCGCGATGATCCACGACCTCGGCATCAGCGGCGTGCAGGCCCGGGTGATCGGGCCCGACGGCCGCCAGGCGGTCGCCACCAGCGGCACCGCCGACGTCACCACCGGCCGCCCGGTCTCCCCCGACGGCTACTTCCGGATGGCCAGCACGGCCAAGACGATGGTCGCGACCGTGGTCCTCCAACTGGAGGCCGAGGGACGGCTGTCACTGGACGACACGCTCGACCACTGGCTGCCGGAGGTGGTACGGGCCAAGGGCGGAGCCGGCGGCGGGACCACCGTCCGCGAACTGCTCCAGCACCAGGGCGGCATCGTGGACCACCTGCCCGGATACGACTCGAAGGACGGGTACGAGCGGGAGCGCTACAAGGTCTACCAGCCCGAAGACCTGGTGGCCGGGGCGGAGTTCGGCACCGACAAGAGCTGGAGGTACTCCAACGTCGGCTACCTCCTGCTCGACATGGTCGTCGAGCGGGCCACCGGCCGCCCCGCCCACCGGGAGGTCGAGGACCGCATCCTGCGCCCGCTCGGCCTCGACCGGACCCGGCTGATGGGCACCTCGCCCACCCTGCCCCGGCCGCACGCCCAGGCCTACCAGCTCTTCCCCGAACCCGACGGCCGGGTGGACGTCACCGAGCAGGTGCCGATGGACCAGGGGCTCTCCTGGGCCACCACCACACGGGACGAGAACGTCCTCCTCCGCGCACTGCTCGCGGGCCGGCTGCTGCCGGCGCGGCAACTGGCAGAGATGCGGCGGACGGTGCCCGTGGACGACCAGACCTCGGAGATGTGGCACGGCGGCGAGTACGGGCTCGGCCTGGTCAAGCGCTCGCTGACCTGCGGCGGGACCTACTGGGGCCACGACGGCGGGGACGGCGGCTTCATCACCCTCAACGGCGTCACCGAGGACGGGAAGCGCAGCGCCGTGGTCTCCATGTCCGAGGCGCTCGGCGACAGTTGGGACCACATCAAGGCCCAGGAGGACGCGGCCTCGAAGCTGATCGACCACGCCCTGTGCGCCGGGAGCCCCCGCGCCAGCTGAGCGGGCGTCGGACTCTGTGATCGACGACCGCATCGTCCGAGGGGAGGGTCGTGCGGGTAGGGAACGTCTCCTCCCCGGGGTGTACGCGGATAGGTCGTAGGGTCGAGGGCAGGTCGTCCCGAGGGGCGATGACCGGCGGGTGCCGGCGGCCACAGGGTGAGGCCATGACGGAAGTGAAGAACATGAAGGAACGTCAGTTCCCATCGAAAATAAGGCGGTTCACCTCGGGCGCGCTAGCGGTCGGGCTGACGTCCGCGCTGCTGACGGCCCTGGTGCCCGCCGTGGCCCAGGCCGCCGGCACCGACCTCGGGGCCGGCCCCGACGCCGACCGGGGCGGCTGGACCGCGAAGATCAGCCGGACCGAGTACGGCGTCCCGCACGTCCTCGCCCGTGACTTCGGCGGCCTCGGCTACGGCTACGGGTACGCCTTCGCCCAGGACAACCTCTGCCAGCTCGCCGACCAGGTGCTCACCGTGCGCGGCGAGCGCTCGCGCCACCTCGGCCCGGACGGCGAGTCCGTGGACCGGGTGAGCAACCTGGTGAGCGACACCTACCAGCAGGGCCTGCTGCGCGCCGGGACGGTGCGGCGGCTGCAGGCCGCCCCCGCGCCGCTCGGCCCGACCGACGAGGTGCGGCAGCTGGTGGACGGCTACGTCGCCGGGTACAACCGCTACCTGCGCGACACCGGCCCCGACCACCTGCCGGACCCGTCCTGCCGGGGGAAGGCCTGGGTCGGGCCGATCACCGCGGACGACCTGTGGAACATCCTCTACTCCGCCAACACCCTGGCGGGCAGCGGCGCCGCCAAGCAGCAGATCGCCACGGCCGTCCCCGCGGCCTCGACCGGGCCCGCGTCCGGCGCGTCGCGCGCCGAAGCCGCCGGACCCGCGGCGGACGCACCCCGGATCGCCGCCCCCGGCCACTCCGCCGACAACCCCGAACTCGGCAGCAACGCCTGGGCGATCGGGCGCGACGCCAGCCGCGACGGCACCGGCCTGCTGCTGGCCAACCCGCACCTCCAGTGGGCCGGCGAGCAGCGCTTCTACCAGGCCCAGCTGACCATCCCCGGCGTCCTGGACGTCGCCGGCGCCGGACTGTACGGCATCCCGTTCCTCCAGATCGGCCACACCCGCGGCCTCGCCTGGAGCCACACCACCAGCTACGCCGACCACTACACCCTCCACCGGCTCAGCCTGGTGCCCGGCGACCCGACCGCGTACCTGGTGGACGGCAAGGCCGAGCGGATGGCCCAGGAGACCGTCAAGGTCACCGTCCGGGCCGCCGACGGGACGCTCTCCACCGTCGACCGGAGCCTCTACCGCTCCCGCCACGGCTACGTCCTCGCCGACGGCTGGACCGGGGAGCACGCCTACACCCTCGGCGACGCCAACGCCGAGAACCTCCGCTCCCTGAACCAGTGGCTGGCGGTCGGCCGCGCCCAGAACCTCGATCAGCTCCGCCAGGCCCAGCGCACCTACCAGGGCCTCCCGTGGGTGTACACCACGGCCGTCGACTCCACCGGCACCACCTGGTTCACCGACGCCTCCGCCGTCCCGAACCTCCCCGACGCCCAGCGCGACCGCTGCCTGGTCGCGGGCGGCGGCTTCGGACAGGTGCTGGACGGCTCGACCGCCGCCTGCGACCCGGGCACCGACCCGGACGCGCTCGTGCCCGGCGTCTTCGGCCCCGCCAACCAGCCGGGCCTGACCCGTACCGACTACGTCGCCAACTCCAACAACGGCCCGTACCTGACCAACGCGGAGGCCCCGCTCACCGGCTTTCCCGCCATGTACCAGGGCGCCTCCGCGCGGATGCTGCGCAGCCAGCTGGGCCTGCGGATGATCGCCGACCGCCGGGCCGGCACCGACGGCCTCGGCGCCCCCGGGTTCACCCTCGGCTCGCTCCAGGCGACGATGTTCGGCAACCGGGTGCAGAGCGCCGAACTCGACCGCGACGACGCCGTGGCGCTGTGCCGCGCCCACCCGGAGATCGCCGCCTCCGACGGCAGCCGGGTCGACGTCCGCCCGGCCTGCGACGCGCTCGCCGCCTGGAACACCCGGGCCGACGCCGACAGCCGGGGCACCGTGCTCTGGCAGGCGTACCGGGACGCGCTGGCGGGGACCGGCACGACCGCCTGGCAGACGGTCCCGGCCGACCCGGCCCGGCCGCTGACCACCCCGCGCGGCATCGACGCCGCCAACCCCGACGCCCAGCGCGCCCTGGCCGACGCGGTGAAGGGCCTGGCCGCCCGCGGCCTGCCGGTGGACGCCCCGATCGGCCTCGTCCAGCGCTGGGCGGGCATCCCGCTGCACGGCTGCTCCCACCAGCTGGGCTGCTTCAACGTGCTGACGGCGGGGCCGGATTCGGGCACCGGCGGCGGCACCTACCCGACGAACCTCGGCAGTGTCCCGCACGGCGGCACCTTCCTGATGGCCACCGAGCTGACCGACCGGGGTCCGCGCACCAGGACGCTGCTCACCTACGGCGAGTCCGCCGACCCGACCTCGCCGCACTTCACCGACCAGACCCGCGTCTACGCCCGCAAGCAGTGGGTGACCGAGCGCTTCACCGAGGCCGAGATCCGCTCCGCGCCGGGCCTCGGCGTCACCGTCCTGCGGCGCTGACGCGCCGTCGCACGGGCCTCCGGGCCGCCGCCGTTCCCGGAACGGCGGCGGCCCGTCCGACCTCGTGCGGCGGGGTCAGGCGAGGGTGACCTCGACCGGGAGCCGCTTGATGCCGTTGACGAAGTTGGAGCGCACCCGCGGGACGTCCCCGGCGAGTTCGATGCCCGCCAGCCGCGGGATCAGCTCCTCGAACATGATGCGGATCTCGGTGCGCGCGAGCAGGTTGCCCAGGCACAGGTGGGGGCTGCCCTTGCCGAAGGTGACGTGGTCGTTGTCGCGGCGGGTCACGTCGAAGTCGTACGGATTGCCGAAGACCTCCTCGTCGCGGTTGCCGGAGGCGAACCACATCACGACCTTCTCGCCCTCCCTGATCCGCCTGCCGCCGAGTTCGACGTCGCGGGTGGCCGTGCGGCGGAAGTGGTAGACGGGGGAGGCCCAGCGCAGGAACTCCTCCACCGCGCCGGGGATGAGGGACGGGTCCTCCCGGAGGCGGGCGAGCTGCTCGGGGTGCTGGAGGAGGGCCAGCATGGAGTGGCTGATGGTGTGCCGGGTGGTCTCGTTGCCGGCGACGACCAGCAGCAGGAAGTAGTTGTCGAAGTCCTGCGGCGAGAGCGGCACCCCGTCGCGGGGGGTCTCGTTGACCAGCCTGGAGACCAGGTCGGTGCCGGCGCCGCCGCGCCGCTGCCGGGCGAGTTCGCGGCCGTAGGCGAAGACCTCCAGCGAGGCGGGCGAACGGAACGGCAGGTCGCGGTACTTCTCGCTCTCCGCGCTGTGCAGCAGGACGTCGGCGTAGTCCGGGTCGGTGTTGCCGATGATCCGGTTGCCCCAGTCGATGAGCTGCTGGTTGTCCTCCGGGGGCACGTCCAGGAGGCGGGCGAGGACGTTGATCGGGAAGTCGGCGGAGACCTCCTTGACGAAGTCGAAGCGGCCCTTGGCCAGGGCGGCGTCCAGCGTGGTGGCGGTCAGGCCGCGCAGGAAGTCGGCGTAGCTGTTGATGACGCCCGCGCCGAACTGGCGCTGGAGGATGCTGCGCAGGGCGCGGTGGCGGACCCCGTCCAGCTCCAGGATGGAGGCGCGCTTCTTGATCTGGTCGTCGTCGACCTCCTCCAGGTTCACGAACCTCGTCGAGGTGAAGGTCTCGGCGTCCCGGTCGACGCGGGCGATGTCGGCGTGCCGGGTGACCGCCCAGAAGCCGGAGTTGGGCGCCTCCTCCGGCTGCCAGTGCACCGGGTCCTGGTGGCGCAGGGTGTGGAACATCCGCCACGGGGTGACGCCGTCGGTGAAGTTGTCGAGGTCGGCCAGGTCCACCTGGTCGAGGGGCAGCGGTTCGTCGATGGCGCCGGAGGCGGGCGGCGTGGACGGCACGGTGGTCACGGTTGGTCTCCTCGGTCTCACAGGTGGTACGCGTACTCGGTGAACTCCCAGTCGGTGACGTGCCGTTGGAAGCGGGCGACCTCGTCGCGCTTGTACGAGAGGTAGGCGTCGACGAAGTCCCGGCCGAGCACCCCGGTCAGGGCCGGGTCCGCCTCCAGGGCGTCGAGCGCCTCGGGCAGGGACGTCGGCAGCAGTGCGGACCTGGCGCGGTCGTAGCCGTAGCCCTCCAGCGGGGCGGCGGGCTCCTCGCCGGCGAGGACGCCCAGCAGGGCCGCCGCGACGGTCCCCGCGATCAGCAGGTAGGGGTTGGCGCTCGCGTCCCCCAGCCGCAGTTCGAAGCGGCTGCCGGAGCCGCGCTCCGGCGGGATCCGGACCATGGCGCTGCGGTTGTCCAGCCCCCAGTCGATCAGCCAGGGGGCGAGGGTGTCGGGGCCGAAGCGCTTGTAGGAGTTGACCGTCGGGTTGGCCAGCGCCGCGAGCGCCGGGGCGTGGGCGAGGACGCCGGCCACCGCGTGGCGCGCGGTCGCGCTGAGCCCGTACGGCGCGGCCGGGTCCGCGAAGACGTTGCCGCCCGCGCCGTCCACGCAGGACAGGTGGAGGTGGAAGCCGGAACCGCCGGCGCCCTGGAAGGGCTTGGCCATGAAGGTGGCCAACCGGCCTTCCTTGCGGGCGAGTTCCTTGACCGCGGACTTGAAGCGGAAGGCGCGGTCGGCGGCCGCCATGGCGTCGGAGTGGTTGAGGTTGATCTCGAACTGGGAGCCGTCGAACTCGTGGTTGCCGTTGGTGATGCCGATGCCGAGGTCGCGCAGCAGGCGCAGGGTGCGCAGCAGGTGGTTGTCGGCGTCCGCGCGCAGCCCCGCCGTGTAGACCACGCCGGCGGCCTCGCTGTAGCGGCGCCAGCCCTGCGGCGTCCCGGGCGCGGCGTCGCACAGGAAGTACTCCAACTCCGGCCCCACGACCGGGTGCAGGCCGTGCTCCCGGCACCGGTCGACGACCGTGCGCAGCAGGTCGCGGGGGGACTCCGGGGCGGGCCGTCCGGTGGCCGGGTCGGTGACGTCGCCGAGGCAGCTGGCGACTCCGGGCTCCCAGGGCAGGGCGGCCAGGGTGTCGAGGTCGGGGCGCACGCAGATGTCGGGCAGGCCGGCGTCCAGGCCGCCGGGGACGGGGACCACGTCGCCCTGGGGGCTGGTGTGGTAGACGGCGCGGCAGAAGGCGAGGCCGTGTTCGCAGGCCGAGGGCAGGTGGTCCAGCAGGACGTCCCGGGCCCGTTCGGTGCCGATGAGGTCGGGATAGGTCACCCGGACCACGTCGATGCCCTGGGCGGCCAGCCGCTCCAGGTGGTGGCGGACGGGCGGGATGTCGGATGCGCTCACCGGTGTCTCCTCTGGGGGAAGTGGGGCGCCTCCCCGCGTTCACGGCGTCGGGAGGGCCAGGGCGCACGGCAGTGGCGGGGTGGGGGAGGGGGCGCGGCGGCTTCGGGCTGCGGGGTGGGGCAGGACACGCTCGCTCGCTGGTGGCAAACGGTAGGGACGCCGGTCGCTCTCCCGCAAGGGGTCTGCCCCAGAAATTTATCCATCCGGATAGCTCTTGACCAGAGGCCGGCTGCTTCCTATGTTATTTGACATCAAACGTTTTGGCGGTCGCTCGTCACCGCCTTCCTCGGCGGCCATCGCCCCCTGCCTCCGGCGTCCGCCGCCCCCTCGGCCGTGATCCGGCCCCCGCGGCCCCACGCCCCCCGCGATCCCCCCGTTCCCTCCCTTTCCCGCGACGCTCCCCCACCACCAGGAGGACCGGCCATGAAGGTCGTCGTCGACATGAACAAGTGCCAGGACCACGGCCAGTGCGTCTTCGCCGCCCCCGACGTCTTCCGCTTCGACGAGGACGGACACCTCGCGTACGTCGCCCACCCCGACGAGGGCCTGCGCGCCGACGTCGAGGAGGCCGCCGACGTCTGCCCGCTCCAGGCCATCCGGATCGAGGACTGAGCCGTGACCGCACCCACCGCCGGGGCCGGCGTACCCACTGCCGGGGCCGGCACGCCGACCGCCGGGGCCGGCGCACCCGTCCTCGTGGCCGGCGCCTCCATGGCCGGGCTGCGCGCCGCCGAACAGCTGCGCGCCGCGGGCTGGGACGGGCCGATCACCCTCGTCGGGGACGAGCCCCACATGCCCTACAACCGGCCCCCGCTGTCCAAAGAAGTCCTGGCGGGCACGGCCTCCTTCGACTCGCTCGCCCTCCGGCCCCGGGCCGGCGTCTCCGACGTGCACTGGCGACTGGGCACCGCGGTCGTCCGGGCCGACCTCGACCGGCGGACCGTCGAACTCGACGGCGGCGAGACCCTGCCCTACCGCGCCCTCGTCGTGGCCACCGGCATGCGCGCCCGGCGGCTGCGCTGCCCCGGCCCCGCCACCGGGCGGCACACCGTCCGGACCCAGGCCGACGCCCGGGGGCTGCGCGAGGCGCTGACCCGGCCCGGCGCGCGGGTGGTCGTGGTCGGAGCCGGCTTCATCGGCTGCGAGGTGGCCGCCACCGCCGTCGCCCTCGGCGCCGCCGAGGTCACCGTGGTCGACCCGCAGCCGCTGCCCATGGTCGGCCCGCTGGGCGAACTGCTCGCCGGGTCGCTGCTCGGCCGCCACCGGCGGCGGGGCGTCCGCTTCGCCCTCGGCACCGGGGTGACCGGCTTCCGGGGCGAGGAGCGGGTCACCGGGGTGGTGCTGGCGGACGGCCGGGTGCTGGCCGCGGACGTGGTGGTGGAGTCGGTCGGCTCGGTGGCCAACACCGAGTGGCTCGAAGGCAACGGCCTGGACCTCTCCGACGGCGTGCGCACGGACGAGCACCTGCGGGCCGGCGGGCGGCCGGAGGTGGTCGCCGTCGGTGACGTCGCCCGCTTCCCCAACGCCCGGTACGACGGTGTCCCGCGCCGCGTCGAGCACTGGTCCATCCCCACCGACACGGCCAAGCACGCCGCCAGGGTGCTCGCCGCCCACCTCACCGGCGCCGACCACGGTCTCGCGCCGTTCGCCCCGCTGCCGACCTTCTGGAGCGACCAGCACGACTTCCGGCTGCAGTCCTTCGGCGCCCCCGGCCTCGGCCGGGACGACGCGCGCGTCCTGGCCGGCGACCTCGACGGCGACCCCGACGGGGACGTCCTGGTCGGCTACCACCGGGCCGGCCGCCTGGTCGGCGTCGTCGCCCTCGGCGGGCGGGGCGCCGCGGCGGCCGCCGCCCGCTACCGCGCCGAGCTGCTGCGGCGGCCGGACGTCGAGCAGCCGGCCGTAGCGCAGCAGGCCGTAGAGCAGCCGGCTGTAGAGCAGCCCGCTCTCCCACACCCCGCTCCCACCGCGTAAGGAACCCCAAGTGGCCAGTGTCCGTGGATACTTCCACCCCAAGACGGCGACCGGCGACTCGTCGCTGATCCCCCCGCCGCCGTGGCGCTACTCCGGCGACCTGCTCACCGTCGAGTACCGCACCGACCCGGCCCGGGTGCGCGAGCTGCTGCCCGAGCCGCTGGAACTCGCCGACGAGGACCCGGGCGCCGTCGCGCTGATCTGGGCCGACTGGCAGTCCTGCTCCGACTCCGGACGGGAGCTGCTCGACCCGGTGCGCGCCCAGTACAAGGAGGCGTTCGCCGTCGTCCGCTGCGCGTACCGGGGGCGGACGTACAGCCGCTGCGCGCACATCTGGGTCGACAAGGACTTCGCGATCGCCCGGGGGCTGCACCAGGGCTACCCGAAGAAGCTCGGCTCCATCCACCAGACCCGGCCGCACCCGTACGGGCCCGCGCCGCGGATCGAGGCCGGTGCCCGGTTCGGCGCGACCCTCGCCGCCGCGGACCGGCGCCTGGCCCAGGCCGTCGTCACGCTGCGCGAGCCGTCGGAGAGCAACGGCTTCGTCAACGGCCACCCGATGCTCCACCACCGCTGGCTGCCCTCCATCGAGAAGGGCAAGGGCCTCGCCCTGGACGAGCTGGTCGAGTCCGGCGCCGCCTCCTTCGAGGCCGGGCAGCCCTGGGTGGGCGACGCCGAACTGGAGCTGTTCGAGGCACCCACCGAGGAGCTGGCCCGGCTGGAGGTCCGCGAGCCGATCGCCGCCTACTACCGGCAGGTCGGCGTGGTGTGGGACGGCGGCCGGCTGCTGGAGTCCGGCACCTCCGGCGCCGAGTGACCCCCCGCCGCACCGCCCACGAGGATCCCGGAGACACGAGGAAGCGCAGGACATGAGCGAACACACCACCACCGTCGCCGGGGTCGCCGTCGACACCCGGCACTGGATCGGCGGCGAACGCGTCGCCTCCGCCGGCACCTTCACCGACGTCTCGCCCGTCGACGGCGCCGTCCTCGGCGAGATCGCCCGGGGCACCGCGACGGAGGCCGCCGCCGCGGTCGCCGCCGCCAAGGCCGCCTTCCCCGCCTGGGCGGCCACCCCGCGCGAGGAGCGGGCCCGCCTCCTGCACGCCGTCGCCGACGGCGTGGAGCGCCGGCTGGAGGAGCTGGCCGTCGTGGAGACGGCCGACAACGGCGCCCTGCTGCGCTCGCACCGCCGGGGCGTCATGCCCCGGGTCGCCCACAACTTCCGCTTCTTCGCCGACTGGCTGCTGCGGCTCGGCCACGAGGACTTCGACACCCGCGGCCACACCAACCACGTCAGCTGGGACCCGGCCGGCCCCTGCGTGCTGATCACCCCCTGGAACGCCCCGCTGATGTTGGCCACCTGGAAGGTCGCCCCGGCCCTCGCGGCCGGGAACACGGTCGTCCTCAAGCCCGCCGAGTGGTCGCCGCTGACGGCCTCGCTGCTCGCCGCGATCGCCGCCGAGGCGGGGCTGCCGGCCGGTGTCCTCAACGTGGTGCAGGGGTACGGCTCCGAGATCGGCGACGCCCTCACCTCGCACCCGGACGCGCGCCGGATCAGCTTCACCGGGTCCGTGCCGACCGCCCGGCGGATCGCCGCGTCGGCCGCCGCCAACCTCACCCCGCTCAGCCTCGAACTGGGCGGCAAGTCCCCGCTGCTGGTCTTCGCCGACGCCGACCTGGACCTCGCCGTCGACCTCGCGGTGGAGCAGTACGACAACGCCGGCCAGGTCTGCCTGGCCGCCACCCGCCTCCTCGTCGAGGAGACGGTCGCCGAGGAGTTCACCCGGCGCTTCGTCGAGCGGGCCGCACGCCTCGTACAGGGCGACCCGCGGGACGAGGCGACCGACATCGGCCCCACCGTCCACCCCCGCCAGCTGGAGAAGATCGACGGCTTCGTCCGGCGGGCCGTCGCGGCCGGCGCCCGCACCGTGATCGGCGGCCGGCCCCGGGACGGCCGGTACTACGCGCCGACCCTGCTCACCGATGTCGCCCAGGACGCGGAGATCGTCCAGGAGGAGGTCTTCGGCCCCGTCCTGACCCTCCAGACCTTCGGCACCGAGGAGGAGGCCGTCCGGCTGGCCAACGACACCCGCTTCGGCCTGGCGGCCACCGTGGCCACCGGCGACCCGGAGCGCGCCCGCCGGGTCACCGCGCGGCTGGTCGCGGGCACCGTCTGGGTCAACTGCTTCTTCGTCCGGGACCTCCAGGCCCCGTTCGGCGGCTCCCGCCACTCCGGCGTCGGCCGCGAGGGCGGCACCTGGAGCTTCGACTTCTACTGCGACGTCAAGAACACCGTCACCTCGCCGAAGGGGTGGACCAGCCATGGGTGAGATCGTCGGGGCCGGCCTGCTGGCCCACGTGCCCACCATCGTGCTGCCCGAGGAGACCAGGCGCCGACTGAACGACGGCCGGGAGATCACCCTCGTCACCGGCCTGCGGCAGCTGCGCGAGGAGGTCTTCGAGCGCGCGGACTACGACACCGTCGTCGTCCTGGACTCCCACTGGGCGACCACCGTCGAGTTCGTGGTCACCGCCCAGCAGCGCCGGGCCGGGCTGTTCACCTCCGAGGAGCTGCCGCGCGGCATGTGCCGGATGCCGTACGACTTCCCCGGGGACCCCGAACTCGCCCACGCCATCGCCTCGTTCGCCGACCGGCACGGCACCTGGATCACCCCGGTCGACGACGCGTACCTGCCGATCTACTACGCCACCGTCAACCTGTGGAAGTTCCTCGGCGAGGGCCTGCCGGACAAGCGCTGGGTGACCATCGGCGTCTGCCAGACCGGCGACGCCGAGGACCACCTGCGGCTGGGCCGCGCCCTGGCCGACGGCATCGCCGCCACCCCGGGCCGGCGGGTGCTGCTGATCGCCTCCGGGGCCCTGTCCCACACCTTCTGGCCGCTGCGCGAGCTGCGCGACCACGAGTCCGGCGACCCGGCGCACATCTTCACCCCCGAGGCCCGGGCGGCCGACCGGGAACGGATCGCCTGGTTCAAGGAGGGCCGCCACGACCGGGTCCTCGACACCATGGACGAGTTCCGGCGTTACCGGCCCGAGGCCGGGTTCTCCCACTACCTGATGATGGCCGGCGCCCTCGGCGAGCGGGCCTGCACCGCGACGGCGCGCCAGTACGGGGAGTACGAGAACGCGATCGGCACCGGCCAGGCCCACCTCTGGTTCGACCGCCCGCAGGGCGGCTGGACGGGCACCGGCCCGTCCGCCGCCTCGGCCGGCCCGCGCAACCCCCACAGCCTCCGCTAGAAAGGCCCCGCCATGCCCGAGTACCGCCGCATCCTGCTCGACGGCGCCGCCGTCCAGACCGTGCGCGAGGGCGACGACCTGGTGGCCGGCGACGGCCGGCGCGTCGCGGCCGAGGACGCCCACCACCTGCCGCCCGTCGTCCCCTCCAAGGTGATCGCCGTCCACCTCAACCACCGCAGCCGGGTGGAGGAGTTCCGGATCGGCCTGCCCGACAGCCCCACCTACTTCCACAAGCCGACCTCGGCGCTCAACTCCCACCGGGGCGCGGTCGTCCGCCCCGAGGGCTGCAAGTGGCTCAACTACGAGGGCGAGGTCGCCATCGTGATCGGCCGCACCGCGCGCAACGTCTCCCCGGCCGAGGCGGGGGAGTACATCGCCGGGTACACCGTGGCCAACGACTACGGCCTGCACGACTTCCGGGACACCGACGCCGGCTCCATGCTCCGGGTCAAGGGCTCCGACACCCTGTGCCCGCTCGGCCCCGGGCTGGTCACCGACTGGGACTTCCACGGCAAGCGGCTGCGGACCTACGTCAACGGCGAGGTCGTCCAGGACGGCTCCACCGACGAGATGACCTGGGACATGCACTACCTCGTCGCCGACATCGCCCGCACCATCACCCTGTACCCCGGCGACGTGCTGCTGTCCGGCACCCCGGCCAACTCCCGGCCGGTGGTGCCCGGGGACCTCGTCGAGGTGGAGGTGGAGGGCCTCGGCCGGCTCGCCAACCGCATCGTCGCCGGGCCGACCCCGGTGCGCACCGACGTGGGGGCGCAGCCGACGGAGTCGGAGGAGGTGCTGTCCACCGCCCTGGGCGGGGACTGGGAGTTCCGCGGCATCCGGCCGCCGAAGCGCTGACCGGTGCGCGCCGGTAGGGTCGATCACATGACCGATCCCGTCAAGCCCACCACCGTCGAGCGCGGCCCCCGCAAGCGCGTGACGAACTACGGGACGGGACGGACGGCCCTGCTGGACGCCGCCGTGCGCGTGGTGGCCCGGGGCGGTCTGCGCAAGCTCACCTACCGGGCCGTCGCCCAGGAGGCCGGTGTCACCCACGGGCTCGTCGTGCACTACTTCGGTACGCGGGACGCGCTGATCGAGGAGGCGCTGACCCACGCCATCCGCTCCTCGCTGAGCGTCAGCGCGCTCGGCGTCGGCACCGGCCCCGCGGCCGACTTCGCCACCGGTCTCGTGGAGATGGTCGAGTCCGGTCCCGAGGTGCAGGCCTTCCAGTACGAGCTGCTGCTGGAGGCCCGCCGCCGGCCGGAGCTGCTGCCGCACCTGCGCGGCCTCTACGAGGAGTACTTCGAGGCCAGCCGGAGCGAGTTGGGCCGGATCCTGCCCGGCCCGGTGAGCCGCGGCATGTCCCGGCTGGTCTTCGCCGCGCTGGAGGGCCTGGTGCTGCACCAGCTGGTCTTCGGTGAGCGGGAGGCCACCGAGGAGGCGCTGGCGGAGCTCAGGGGCCTGCTGGCCGGGCTGGCCGAGGAGCCCGACGGGCGCTGACGCCGCGCCCTACCACCCCCTTTTTCCTGCTTCCCGACCCCTTGTCAAACGCATGGCGCCGCCCCACGATGAGGCAACTCGTTTGACCTGAAACGACCTTCTCCGGACCTTCCCCCACTTCGACCTGGCAGGTGATCCGTGTGGACAGTCGGACGACGTCCTCCGAACGGACCGAGTGGGACGCCCCCACCGCGGCCACGCTCAAACCCAACGCCCTGGGTGTCCTGGGCATCCTCTTCTTCGTCCTCTCCGGCCAGGCCCCGCTGACGGGCATCGCCGGCGCCGCCCCGATCTCGGTCGCCCTCGGCAACGGCTCCGGCACCCCCGCGGCCTACGTGGTGGCCGGGGCGGTGATCCTGCTCTTCTCCGTCGGGTTCATCGCCATGGGCCGGCACGTCGTGGACGCCGGAGCCTTCTACACGTACATCGGCACCGGCCTCGGCCGGGCCGCCGGCGCGGGCAGCGCGAGCGTCGCCCTGTTCGCCTACTGCGTCATCCAGGCGGCGATGTACGGCCTGTACGGCTCGATCGTCAGCGGGCTCGTCTCCGACCACACCCCGCTCCACCTCCCGTGGTGGGTCTACACCCTGGTCACCATGGCCGTGGTGCAGGCCCTCGGCGCCCTGGGCATCGAGATGGGCGCCCGGGTGCTGGCCGCGTTCGTCCTCGCCGAGTTCAGCATCCTGCTGGTCTTCGGCGTGGTCACCCTGGTCAAGGGCGGCGGGCCGGAAGGGCTCGGGGTGGCCGAGAGCTTCTCCCCGTCGGCCGCCCTCCAGGGCGCGCCGGGCGTCGCCGTGATGTTCGCCCTGGCCTCGATGTTCGGCTTCGAGGCCACCGCCATCTACGGCGAGGAGGCGAAGGAGCCCAAGAAGACCGTACCGAGGGCGACCTACCTCTCGGTGACCGTGGTCACCGTCTTCTTCGCCCTCACCTCGTGGATGCTGATCTCCGCGTACGGCGCCGCCAAGGCCCCCGCGGCGGCCGCCAAGGCGGTGGCCGCCGGGGACTCCGCCGGGTTCGTCTTCGCCCCCGTCGCCGACCTGTTCGGCGGCTGGATCGGCGGAGTCCTGCCGGTCCTGCTCGCCACCTCGCTGTTCGCCGGCGTCCTGACCTTCCACAACTCCGCCAGCCGGTACCTGTTCTGCCTCGGCCGGGACCGGCAGCTGCCCGCACCGCTGTGCCGGCTGAACCGGCGGCACGCCCCGGCGGTCGCGGGCCGGGTGCAGACCGCCATCGCCGTCCTCCTGGTCGTGCCCTTCGCGCTGGCCGGCAAGGACCCGGTGCTCACCCTCTTCTCCTGGTTCAGCGGACTCGCCGTCCTGGCGATGATGCTGCTCTACCTGCTCACCTCGGTGTCCGTCGTGGTGTACTTCCGCCGCCGACGGGTCGACACCAGGCTGTGGAACACCGTGATCGCCCCCGTGCTGGGCGCGCTCGGCATCGCCGGTGCCATCTGGCTCATCCTGGCCAACTTCACCACCCTGATCGGGGGCGAGGCGGGCACCGCGCTGTGGCTCGTCCTGTCCGTGCCGGTCGTCATGGCGCTCGGCGTGGCCAACCAGCGCATCCGGCGCCGACGCACCGGCTGACGCGCCCCCAGCTGACGCTTTCCCCGGCGCGCGCCCGCAGGCAGGGCGCGCGCCACCCACCCCGCACCCACGTGCTCCGGAGGACCCGATGACCCTCGCCACCCACGACGACTGGCTGCGCCGGGCCGAGGCGCTGGAACCGGCCGTCACGCACCTGATCGACGGCGCCGACGAACCCGGCGACGGCGCGTTCCCCGTGGTGTCGCCCCGCGACGGCCGGGTGCTGGCCGAGGCCGCCGACGCCGGCCCGGCCGAGGTCGACGCGGCCGTCGCCGCCGCCCGCCGCGCCTTCGACCACGGCCCCTGGCCGCGGCTCTCCCCGGCCGACCGCGGACGGATCCTGCTGAGGTTCGCCGACCTCCTGGAGGAGCGGCGGACCGAACTGGCGCTCACCATCAGTCTGGAGATGGGCAAACCGGTCACCGACGCCCACGACATCGAACTGCGGGCCGTCATCACCACCTTCCGCTGGTACGGCGGGCTCGCCGACAAGCTCACCGACGAGTCCCCGCACACCGCGCCTGACGCCCTCGCCCTCGTCACCCGGGAGCCCGCCGGGGTCGTCGGCGCGGTCGTCCCGTGGAACTTCCCGCTCACCCTGGCCGGCTGGAAGATCGCCCCGGCCCTGGCCGCCGGCTGCACGGTCGTTCTCAAGCCCTCGGAGCACTCCCCGCTGTCCGCCCTGCTGCTCGGACGGATCGGCCTCGCGGCCGGGCTGCCGCCGGGCGTGCTCAACGTCGTGGCCGGCGACGGACCGGTGGCCGGCCGCGCCCTCGGCCTCCACCCCGACGTGGACGTCCTCGCCTTCACCGGCTCCACCGCCGTCGGCCGCCACTTCCTGCGCTACTCCGCCGACTCCAACCTCAAGCGGGTCTGGCTGGAGCTGGGCGGCAAGTCGCCCAACATCGTCCTGCCCGACGCCCCCGACCTGGAGCGGGCCGCGGCCACCGCCGCCTGGGGCATCTTCTTCAACCAGGGCGAGATGTGCACCGCGCCCTCCCGGCTGCTGGTCCACCGCTCCGTCGCCGAGCAGGTCACCGAGGCCGTCGTGGCGCGCGCCCGCGCCCTGCGGGTGGGCGACCCCCTCGACCCGGCCACCGAGATGGGCGCCCTGGTCGGCGAGCACCACCTCGACCGGGTGCTCGGCCACGTCCGCACCGCCCTCGACGACGGCGCCCGCCTGCGCACGGGCGGCGGGCGCACCCTGACCGGCACCGGCGGCTCCTACCTCGAACCGACCGTCTTCGACCGGGTCGCCCCCGACAGCAGGCTGGCCCGCGAGGAGGTCTTCGGCCCGGTGCTCTCCGTCCTCGCCTTCGACGACCTCGACGAGGCCGTCGCCCTCGCCAACGCCACCGAGTACGGCCTCGCGGCCGGCCTGTGGACCTCCGACCTGTCCACCGCCCACCGGGTCTCCCGCGCCCTCAGGGCCGGTACGGTCTGGGTCAACTGCTACGAGGAGGGCGACCTCACCGTGCCCTTCGGCGGCATGAAGCAGTCCGGCAACGGACGCGACAAGTCCGCCCACGCGCTGGAGAAGTACACCGAACTCAAGACCACCTGGATCCAGCTGTGATCCGTCGCCCGCCCACGGCCCGTCGCCCGCTGATCGCGGTGCCGGCCCGCTTCGCCGCCACCACCTCCGCGCTGCGGTACGCCGCGGAGGTCAACGCCCGCGCGCTGGTCGAGGCCGTCTGGCGGGCCGGCGGCGAGCCCGCCACCCTGCACCCGCACGCGCCCGGCGGCACCGCCGACCCCGAGGAGGTCGCCGCCCGGCTCTCCCGCTTCGACGCGCTGCTGCTCCCCGGCGGCGGCGACCTGGCACCCCACCGCTACGGGGCGCCCGACGCCCACGAGGCCGTCTACGACGTGGACGAGGAGCAGGACGCGTTCGACCTGGAACTCGCCCGGCGGGCCCTCGCGAGCGGACTGCCGCTGCTGGCCGTCTGCCGCGGACTCCAGGTGGTCAACACGGTGCTGGGCGGCACCCTGCACCAGGACATGGGCGGCCCCGGACGGGACCACCGCCACCTGCGGCACCCCGTCCCGCTCGCGCCCGGCTCCGCGCTGGCCCGGATCACCGGCGCCGGGGAGGTCCGGGTGTCCTGCTACCACCACCAGCACGTGGACCGCCTCGGGGAGGGCCTGGCCGTCACCGCCCGGGCCGCCGACGGGACCGTCGAAGCCGTCGAACTCCCCGACTACGAGGGCTGGTTCGCCGCCGTGCAGTGGCACCCCGAGGACACCGCCCACGAGGACCCGGCCCAGCAGCGCCTCTTCGACGCCCTGGTGCGGGCCGCCGACTGAGTCCTACCGGCGGGCGCGCCGGCCGCTGCGGCGCGGGGCGGGCTCCTCGCCGTTCAGCAGCGCGCGGCGCCGCTCCTCGCCCGACTCCTCGACCTGGAGCACCACGCGCCGCAGCCCGTCGGCGAGGCCGACGCACTCCGCGTCGCTCAGCCGGCCGGTGACGAAGGACTCCTCCTCGTTGAACGCGGGGAACACCTCGCGCATGAACTCCTCGCCCTCCTCGGTGAGCGCGAGCAGCACCAGCCGTCCGTCGGTGGGGTGGTCGGTGCGCCGCAGCAGCCCGCGCGACTCCAGCGTGCGGGACACCCCGGTCAGCGTCCCCTTGGAGATCCCCGCCTCCTCGGCGACGTGCCGGGTCTCGGACTCGCCCCAGACCCACACCACCCACAGCACGACGAAGGCGGTCCAGGTCAGGTCCGAGCCGCGCAGCACGGAGTTCTCCAGGTGCTGCCGGACGGCGGACGCGGCCCGGTAGATGTTGGCCACCGCGGCCATCCGCTCCCGGCGGATCGGAATGCCGCCGAGCTTCGCCTGGACGAGCCGCTCCGCCTCGTTGATGGACCGCTGGCTGGGCACCGGTGCTCCCTCGTCTCGCCGTCACCGCTTCGGACATGGCCTGCGCCGCCGGCACGGAGGTTTGGGCCCGTACCAGTGACTCAGGCATCTTAGATGGCCGGATCCGCCCACCCGCGGCGCGACCGCCCGGGCGGGGCGGCGGGGCGGGGGTCAGGCGCGAGCGGCGGGGGCGGAGGCGTGGGCGAGGTCGTCCACGAGGGTGGGGGAGGGCTGGGGGATCTCGCCGTGGTCCTCGTCGTCGGTGGCGACGGGCAGCTGGTGGACGACGGCGGCCACGCGCGGTGGCAGGCGCAGGGTCAGGCCGTCGTGGCAGGCGGCGAGGGTGTCGGCCCACACGGCGGGGGGGAGCGGCCGGCCGGGCCAGGGCGCGGGCGGCGCGGCCGGGTTACGGGCTTCGGCGGCGAGCTGGTCGGCCTGGTTGCGCCAGTAGTCGGCGTCGCGGAACTCGCCGCGGGCGGCGTGCAGGAAGGAGAGGCAGCTGGCGGCGGTCGTGCTGCCGCCGCCGGCGGCGAACTGCAGCCAGAACTGGCAGCCGTCGTCGTGTCCGGCGAGGTGGAGCAGCGCGGCCAGGACGAGCGCGCCGCCGGGGTGGATGCGGCGCCGGTTGTTGGTGAGGGCCTCCAGGGAGTCGGCGGCCTCGGGCTGGGCGATGATCAGGGTCGCGGCGAGGTCGAGTTCGTGGCGGGCCTGGAGGTGCTCGGCGCCCAGGGGGGCGCGGGCGCGGACGAGTCGGCGCAGGTCGGGACCGGACACGCCGTCGGGCAGCTCGACCGGTCCGTCGGGTCCGTCGCCGTTCCCGTCGTACCGGTTCCGGGCGGTGGCTGCCCGGCGGTCGTGTCCCCGTGTCACTGCATGTCCCCCATGGTGGTGTCGGTGCCGAGGAGGCGGCGGAGCTTGGCCAGGCCGTGGCTGGTGGTGGTGCGGGCGTTGGTCTCGGTGATGCCGAGGTAGGTGGCGATCGTCGGGTAGTCGATGTCCAGCATGTAGCGGAGCACGATCATGTCGTACTGGCGCTCCGGCAGCCGCAGGATCGCCTTGTAGAGCTCCTCGTAGTCGTTGTCGAGGTTCTCCAGGCTGACGCGGGCCAGGGCGTGGGCGCCTCGGATGGCGACGATCCAGTCCGGGACGACCGCGCTGGGCGGGGCCTGGCCGGCGCTCATCTCCCGGTCGGCGATGCACCGCTTGGCGATCATCCAGGCGTGGGCCTCGATGTCGGGCTGGCTCAGCGCGCCGAGCCAGTCCTGCCCCAGTTCCCGGCGGGTGCTGCGGACCGCCTGGTCGACGAGTTCCTGGTCGTGCAACCGGGCCCAGGCGACTCCGCGCCAGGTCTCTTCGCGGCTGTCGCAGAAAGCCTGGTAGGACAGCCGATGAGTGGGGCGCACGGCTGCCCACTCGTCGTCGCTGGTCAAATGATCCTCCTCGTCGCCCGTGCGGACGACGTTCGGCCGACCCGGGGGTCGGGAACGGTGGAGTCAGGTGGAGAACGGCCGTCCTCCGTACGGACATCCAATCGTCCTGAAAAGCCTGATGTGAAGGGGATCCCAAAAAGGTTTGTATGAACTGGCATGTGATGACTTGTCAGATGGTGATCAGTCACATGCGATCAGATATCGTCACGTTGAGCTGAACGATGGCCCGCGCAAGGGTTCGCCACGCTGCGCCACGGGTTGTGGCGCGCCGGCCTGCGGGCACGACATGACGCCGACGCAGGGGGACAACGCACCATGGCAGCAGAGCAGCACGACGACATCGCCACTCCGCCGGGCGCCGAGGTCAACCTCGCCATCCACCGCCCGCACTCGGCGCGGATCTACGACTACTTCCTCGACGGCACGACCAACTTCCCCGCCGACCGGGAGGCCGCCGGGCACGCCCTCGCGGTCTTCCCCCAGGCCCGGTCGGCGGCCCGCGCCAACCGGACGTTCATGCACCGCGCCACCCGCGCGCTCGCCCGCGGCGGCGTGACCCAGTTCCTCGACATCGGCACCGGCATCCCGACCTCGCCCAACCTCCACGAGATCGCCCAGGGCATCGAACCGCGGGCCAGGATCGTCTACGCGGACAACGACCCCATCGTCCTCACCCACGCCCAGGCGCTCCTGCGCAGCAGCCCCGAAGGGCGGACCGCCTACGTCCAGGCCGACGTCCGGGACCCCGACGCCCTCCTGGACGCGGTCCGCGCGACCGGCGTCCTCGACTTCACCCGGCCGATCGCCCTGAGCCTCGTCGCCCTGCTCCACTTCGTCCCCGAGGGCGCCCACGAGATCGCCGAGACGCTCGGGAACGCGCTGCCGACCCGCGGTTCCGCCCTGGTGATCAGCCACTTCACCCCCGACTACGCCCCCCAGGACGCGGCCCGCATCGAGCAGGTCTACCGCGACAACGGCAACCCGGTCCGCGCCCGGGCCGCCGACGAGTTCGCCCGGTTCTTCACCGGCTGGGACATCCTCGCCCCCGGCATCACCTCCACCCCCCGCTGGCGCCCCGAACCGGACGCCCCGCACGTCAGCGACGCCGAGGCGTCCTGCCTCGCCGCCGTGGCCATCCGCCCCTGACCGGCCCCCGGCACCAGTCTGGCAGTCCGCCGCCCGCGATGTGAAAGCCCGTCACGACGAATCGGCCCCGCTCACCGCGCGACCGCCCGTCGGGGAGGAGCGGTACGGCGGCGGCCCGGCCGCCGCCGTACCGCTCCGGTGTCCCTACGTCCCCGGGGCGACCGGGCTGATGGTGTCGCCGATGTCGCCCAGGAGGAGGGTCGCCCGGTCCTCCGGGTCCACCGAGTAGAACCTCTCGTCGAGGACGCCCGACAGGTGGCCGACGTGGAGCGTCAACGCGACCTCCCGCCGCTCCGCGTACCGGGCCAGCGCGAGCGCCCCCTCGGCGGTCGCGTGGCAGGTGAAGACGTCGACGGCGGCGCCCGGCCGGGCCGTCAGGTGCATCACCGCCATGAGGGTCACTCCGCTGGCCACGACGCCGTCGACGACCACCAGCCGGTCGCTCCGGGCGGGAAGCCGGTGGTCGACGCCGACGAGCAGGCCGCCGGCCGCGGGCATGCGCTTGGCCTGCGGTGTCCAGCCCTGGTGGCGGGGCAGCACGCCGAGCAGTTCGGCCAGGATCCGCCCCTCGCGTTCCGGCGCGACGACGACCGCCCCTGGCACGGACGCGGCGTCCGCCACCCGGGCGGGCAGCATGCCGTAGATGTCGAGCAGGGCGCGGAGGTAGCGGCGGCGGTGCGCCGCCTGCTGCTCGGGGAGGTTGGCGACCGCCGTCACCACCGCCATCCGCTCGACCACGCCGGGGTGCTGGTCGGAGGCGACCCGTACGCTGTCCGGCAGTTCGCCCGGGGCGTGCAGGGACTCCAGCACCTGGGGGTCGAACCGCAACAGGTGGGTGAAGCGAGTGCCGTGGTTCCGCTCGTACGTCTCCACCGTGCGCCGGGCGTCGGGGAGGAGAGCGTCTCTTCGGACGGTACGGGGCACTGGTGACCGGCCTCCTCGGATCGGCTTCCGCTAGTGGTTGTCGAGGCTCGGGACGAACGCCACCGGGAGCGAGTCGAACCCCCAGAGGAGGTTCGAGCGCAGGCGACGGACCGGGCCGGTGACCTCCACCGTCCGGACCCGCCGGGTGAGTTCCTGGAACAGCACGGTCAGTTCGAGCCTGGCGAGCGCCGCGCCGATGCAGTAGTGGTTGCCCACGATGAAACCCAGGTGGCGGTTGGGGGAGCGCTCGATGTCGAAGCGCTCCGGGTCGGCGAAGACCTCCTCGTCGCGGTTGGCCGACGGCAGCCAGGCCACGACGTGGTCGCCGGCGCGGACGGGCCGCCCGCCGAGTTCCACGTCCTCCCTGGCCGTGCGGAGGGAGTGCATGACCGGGGACGTGTAGCGGATGATCTCCTGGATCGCGGAGGGCATCAGGCCGGGGTCCGCCCGGAGCATCCGCCACTGCTCCGGGTCGCGGGCGAGGGCCAGCAGCCCGCCCACGGTGGCGTGCCGGGTCGTCTCGTTCCCGCCGGATATCAGGGCGTCGCAGTTGTAGAAGACCTCCTGGTCGGTCAGCGGCACCCCGTCGATCTCGCCGCACACCAGGGCGCTCAGGAGGTCGTCCCGCGGTTTCTTCCTCCGCTCCTCGGCCAGCTCCTGGAAGTAGCAGAGGATCTCGGTGTGGGCCTGGACCTTCCTGGCCTCCTCCGCCGCGTCGAGCGCGGTGGAGCTCCAGGCGAAGCGGGTCCGGTCGACCATGAACTCCCAGTCGGCCTCCGGGACCCCCATCAGGTCGCAGATGACCGAGACCGGCAGCGTCTGTGCGACGCGGGTGAACTCGCAGCCGCCCTCGGCCACCGCCTCCTCGATGGCGCGCGCGGCCGTCCGCCGCATGGTGGCTTCCAGCCGGTCGACCGTCCTGGGCGTGAACGCCGAGCTGACGACCTTGCGGATCCTGTCGTGCCGGGGAGGGTCGGTGACGTTGAGCATCCGGCCCGCCGCCGCGGCCAGCACCCGCGGGTCGGAGTCCAGCCGCATGCCGTTCTCGGAGCTGAACACCCGGGGGTCCGTCAGCACGTCCGTGCACAGGCGGTGCGTCATGACCGCCCAGAAGAACTCGCCGTTGGCCCGCTCGTTCCGGTACACCGGCTGCTCGGCGCGCAGTCGCGCCCACACCGGCTCCGGATCCGAGGTCTGGTAGAGCAGCGGATCCGACAGGTCGATGGTCATCCATGGCTCCGGATGTCGGTGAAGGTGGAAGTGGAGGTGGAGGTGGAGGTGGGGTGTGAACGGTCGGCGGGAGCGCGGTCAGAGCAGGGCGTCCGACACGGCCGCGGCGAGCCCCTCGATGGTCGGGGACTCGAACAGCACGCGGACCGGAAGGCTGACGTTCAGCCGCGCACGGATCCGGGTGATCAGGCCGGCGGCGAGCAGGGAGTGGCCGCCGAGCTGGAAGAAGTCGGCGTCCACGCTGATGTCGCGCCGGTCGAGGAGCTCTTCCCAGATGGCCGCCAGCGCGGCCTCGACCGGTGTGCGCGGAGCGGTGTACGAGGCGCCGGTGTCGGCGGAGCCGGTGTCCGCGGGGGAGGTGAGGGCGGCGCGGTCGATCTTCCCGTGCGGTGTCAGGGGCAGTTCCGTGAGGAAGCGGACGCCGGGGGGAACCATGTACCACGGCAGTCTCCGGCGGAGGAATCCGATCAACTCCCGCTCCGTCAGGGCCATGTGCGCGTTCACGACCGCGTGAAGGCGCAGGGCCGGGTTGTCCGGGTCGCTGTCGTCCAGCACCACGGCGCACGCCCGGACGGCGGGGTGTTCGCCGGCCACCGCCTCGATCTCGCCCGGCTCGACCCGGTAGCCGCGGATCTTCACCTGGTGGTCCCGGCGGCCGACGAACTCGATGCAGCCGTCGGCGTCCGACCGTGCCAGGTCCCCGGTGCGGTAGAGGCGGCCTCCCGGCGCTCCGGGGAACGGGTCCGCCACGAAGCGCTCCGCGGTCAGGGCCGGCGCGTCGAGGTAGCCGATGGCCAGGCCCGCGCCGCCCAGGTACAGCTCGCCCACCGTGCCCGCCGGGACGGGGGCCAGGGACTCGTCGAGGATGTGGCACCGCACGTTCGCGACGGGGTGGCCGATGGGGACGGAGGAGAAGCGGTCCGGGCTCCAGTCGGCCCCCGGTTCGAAGACGGTCGAGGTGATGGTCGCCTCGGTCGGGCCGTAGACGTTGCACCAGCGGATCCGCTCGCCGACCCGTTCCCGCCAGGTCAGCAGGGCCCGGCGCGACGCCTGCTCGCCCGCCACGACCAGCAGACGGAGCGACGACTCCTCGGCCAGCCGGACCAGGCAGTCCTCCTCCCGCACCCAGCCGTGCCAGAAGGCGGTGGGGACACTGAGGAAGGTGGTCCCGGTGTCGATCACCTGCCGGGTGAGGGCGCGGTACGTCTGCCGGAGCGGGTCGCCGTCGAGGACCAGGGCGGCGCCGTGCAGGAGCGGCGGGAAGATCTCCTCGGCGGCGGCGTCGAAGCCGAGGGGCCGGCACTGCAGGACCCGGTCGCCCGGCCCGAACCGGAAGTGACGGTTCACCGCGGAGCTGTGGTTCGCGAGCGAGCGGTGACCGACCAGGACGCCTTTGGGCCTGCCGGTGGAGCCGGAGCTGTAGATGACGTAGGCGGGGTCCGCTCCGGAGCCGGCTGAAGTGGAGCCGGCCGGTGGTTCGGTGGGCAGCGTGTCGAGGTGGGGCCGGACGTCGTCGAGGTCGACGATCCCGCCCCGGTAGTCGGCGAAGAGCGGGGTGAGGCCCTTCCGCGTCAGCAGGGTGGTGGCGCCGCTGTGCTCCAGGACGTACCGCAACCGCTCGACGGGGTAGTCGGGGTCGAGCGGGACGTAGGCGGCGCCGGCCCGGAGGATGCCGAACAGCGCGCTGATCAGGTGCGGCCCCCGCTCCAGGCAGATCCCGACGCGGTCCCCCGCGCCGGTCCCGCGGGCGAGCAGGAACCGGGCGAGCTGGTGGGACCTGTCGAGGAGCCGGCGGTAGGAGATCCGCCGGCCCTGCCAGAGCAGGGCCGGCGCCTCCGGTGTGCGCGCCACCTGTTCGGCGAACAGCCGGTGGAGGCGCGCCCCGGCGTCGGCCCGGGTCCCGGCGTCGGCCCGTGCTCCGTCGAGGTCGTGCGGGGAACCGCTCACGGCGCTACGGCCGTTCCGTTGCTGCCCGGACGATGTCGATCATCAGCCGGGTGTCCAGGAGCGCCTCGTGCGCGTTGGTGAGGGGCTGCGCTCCCGGCGCGCCGACGCACTCGTGGAAGTGCGCGAGCTGGGCCTTGAACGCCTCCTCGTAGGACCCCGTGACGGTCTCCTCCACGGCGGCCCCCCTGGCGGCGCCCGGCCCCGCCGGTGCCTCGTCACGCCAGATCCGTACGGTCGACGGCGCGTTGGGCAGGAAGGGGTTGGAGATGTCCAGCATCACCGTGCGGTCCTCGCCCCAGACGGTGAGGCTCTCCTCGAACCGGCGGACCGAGGTGGACGAGCCCTGGAAGACGCACTGGAACCCGTCGGAGTACAGGAGCGAGGCGGTGAGCGTCGTGCCGTCCGGCGAGCAGTGCGCCTTGATGGAGGCCGGCGGCGCGGGGAAGGCGGCCCGGTAGACGTTCACGTCGTGGCTCCACACCCCGAACATGTCCATGTACGCTTCCAGCGCTTCGGGCGAGGCGGCGCCGAACTCCCGGGCGACCCGGCCGCGCCGCTCGTCCGGCCCCGCCGCCCCGTCGGGATCGCCGGGGCGGGTGATCCGGGACAGCTCGGGGATGATCCAGTTCCCGTACTCGGGGCCCACCACGATGTGGATCCTCGCCATGACGGGCCGGGTGATCCGCGCGATCTCCTCCAGTCCCCGCCGGACGCCGCTGTCGTACCGCTTCATGTAGCCCACCATGACCTTGGAGCCGGTGCGGTCGGCGGCGGCGATCACCTCCTCGGTCTCCGCGATCGTGTGGCCGAGGGGCTTCTCGGTGAACACGTGCTTGCCGTGCTCCAGGGCGGTGAGCACCGGTTCCCGGTGGTCGGTGGTGAGGACGAGGACCGCGTCCAGTTCGGGTGTCTTCGCCAGCATGTCCTCGACGGCCGCGTAGGCGTTCGGGACGTGGAAGCGCTCGGCCACCGACCGGGCCAGGTCGTAGGACCGGTCGCAGAGCGCCACGATGTCGAAGCGGTCGCGCAGCGCCGCCAGATACGGGAGGTGCACCAGCTGCGCGATCATCCCGCAGCCCACGACCCCCACACGGACACGTACCATATCGGCCTCCTCAGAAACGGGCTGGTCCTGGTGCCGGCGGCTGTCGTCGGAGCACGTGCCCCAGGACGTCGACGACCCCCTCCAGGTCGGCCGCCGGCGAGACGTACCAGGCCGCGTCCCGTACGTGCCGGGGCACGGCGGGGTCCGCCACGAACGCGCACCTGACGCCCGGCACCCCGGGGACCCAGTCGGCGGGCGAGTTCCCGACGAGGAGGGTGCTCCTCGGGTCGCGCGCGGCCAGTCCGGCCAGGGCCACGCGCTTTCCGGACTCCGTGCGCGGATAGGGGTGGATCCCGGCGTACGAGCCGCCCGGACCGAGCTCGACGGAGACGGCGACGCGGCTCCCGGTGCTCCAGCCGGTCAGCCGGTGCCGTACGTCGTGGATGAAGTCCGGGGGCCCGAAGACGCTGGCGGACGCCAGGCGGTTCGCCCCGAAGGCCCAGGTGCGGCCGGTCGGCGGCCGGCCCCCGAACTCGGGGGCCACCGCGTCGCCGACCCGGGTCAGTCCGTGGGTGGCGGCCGCCTCCGCCACCTCGGCGCGAAGGCTCCGCAGCGCCGGGAACGGGGTGGTGACGCGCACGGTCCCGTCGACCGCGACCACGTTGCCGTTCTCGGCGATCACCGGGAACCCGGGCGCCGTGCCCAGGCCGATCCGGGTGCCGAACTCCCGCAGTTGCCGGAGCGGCGAGTCCGAGCAGAGGCCCACGGCGACGCCCGCGGAGGTCAGGTGCCGCACCAGCCGCCGGAAGCGCTGCAGGGCGAGGGCGTCCGGAGGGCCGCTGGGGACCGAGGGCACCAGGGTGCCGTTGACGTCGAGGAGCACCACGGCGAAGGGCTCGTGGCCGGGCCCGGTCACCGGGCGGCCGATCCGGCCGGCACGTCCGTGCCCCGCTCCTCGACCTCCGCGATCAGTTCGGACCAACTCTCCATCCCCGTCTGGAGTTTGCGAAGGACGGACCGGACCGGCTCGCCCGGCTCCGCCATCCCCAGCGACAACAGCGGCCGGCGCGCGTCGGGTCGCAGGTCGGCCACCCGGAGGGTGCGCCGCAGCAGGTGGTCGACGCGGGCGACGAAGCGCGCGTTGGCCTCCAGCATGAGGACGGCGAACTCCCGGTCGGCCCCGACGGGGCTGCCGAGCCGGGCCGAGGTCCGGACGAAGGGGAGCCAGTACGGTGTGCGGCCCCACGTTCCGTCCGGCAGCCGGACGACGAGCCCCGAGAGGCCGAGCAGGAAGTTCCTCGGGTCGAGCAGTTCCAGGGCGGGCCCGTCCGGCCCGGTGGCGGCGGTCCGGTAGTGGAGCACGGGGTCGACGGCGGCGCCCAGGATGGGGGAATGTGCCGAACCGCCCAGCCGGATACCGGGGATGACGTGCCGGACCCGCCGTCCCGTGTCCTGGAACAGGCGGATGACGGCGGCGACGGTCCCGCCGGTGGCGATGTCGTCCTCGATGAGGGTGTAGCCCCGCCCGGCCGGGTCCGGTGGCAGCGAGGCGATCTGGTCGCGGATGGGGGCGGCGCCGGGCCGCGGCACCAGCCCGACCTGCCGACGGCCGCCGAGCAGGAAGCCCCGGGACACCCGCAGCGGCCGGACCGCCCGGTCGAGGAGCGGATCGAGGCTCACCGGCGGCCCGCCGGTGACCCGGCGGCGGACCGCCAGTTCGAGCCGGTGCGCGTCGACCAGGTGGAACCGGAGGCCGCCCGGCCGTGGCACTACCGTGCGCAGCGCGTCCCTCAGGTCCCGCTGGAAGGCGCGGTAGGCCTCCGCGACGGCGGGAGCCGAGCCGCCCGGCGACACGGTGCCGCCCCCGGCCGGTGCGCGGCCCAGGGTCCGTACGCAGTAGGAGGTGTCGTCGCGCATGACGATGGTGAACGCGCCCGTGGCGGGGGCCTCGATGCGGGTCGTGACGTCGGAGCCCGGGTCGGGGCGTACGAGGTGGTGGTCGGGGTGCGCGAGGTGGTGGCCGGGGACGGCGCGGATCACCGCGGGCTCCGCTCGCGGCCCAGGACGTACCTGCCGCGGGCGACCTCCCGTTCCCCGTCGAGCACCACCTCCAGCGGCATGGGGTGGCAGTGGAACAGGGCCAGCCCCGCGTGCAGGCCGTAGGCGCCGACGTTCGGCACCGTCAGCAGGTCTCCGACGGCCACGTCCGGAAGGCGCGCGTCCCTGGTCCAGACGTCCAGCGGGTGGCAGAGCGGACCGGCGACGATGGTCCCGTCGGGGACGGCGGACGCGTGGGGATCGTCACCGCACTGGAACCGCGGCTCGATCCGGTCCTCCTTGCGGAGCCCCGACATCCCGCCCAGGTGGTTGACGCCGGTGTCCAGGACGACGACGCGCCGCCCCTGCGAGCGCTTGACGTCCAGCACTCTGGTCAGCAGCCGGCCGCAGCCCGCCGTCAGGTAGCGGCCCGACTCGAAGACGACCCGCCGCTCCCCGTCCGGCCAGCCGGGGAGCCCCTCCTCGAGCAGGGCGTCGAGCCGGCTCCTGAGCGCGTCGAACCGCGGCAGTGCGCCGGGGACGGCGTACGGTGCGCCGAAGCCTCCGCCGAGGTCGATCACGGGGAGCCGGCGGTCGAGCGCCGTCTCGATCCGTCGCACGACGTCGAGCCCGTAGCGGAACACCGCGAGCAGCGCGTCCACCCGGGTCAGGTTGCTGCCCATGTAGAGGTGCAGGCCGGCCAGTTCCGCGTGCTCCCGGTCCGCGAAGAGCTCGGGCCGCTCCAGCACCCAGGCCAGGTCGGCGCCGAACTGGGAGGGGCCGCCGGTCATCGCGAGACCGGCCCCGGCCGGGGGGACGGGCGGGTTGACCCGCAGCAGCGCGCGCACCCGCGTGCCCGCGGCGCGGCCCAGCCGGTCGAGCTGGTCCAGGGCGTGCGGGGAGTCGACGGAGAACTGCCGGACGCCCGCCGCGAGGGCCCCGGCCACGTCCTCGTCGCGTTTGCCGGGGCCGGTGTAGAGCGCCCCGTCGGCCGGGAAGCCGGCCTGGAGGGCGGCGCGCAGTTCGCCGGGCGAGCTGACCTCGGCGTGGCAGCCGAGCGCCGCCAGCCGGCCGAGGACGGCGGGGTGCGGGTTGGCCTTGAGGGAGTAGAGCAGGGTGGCCGGGCCGGGCAGTGAGCCCACCAGCCGGCGGTGGGCGTCGCTCACGGCGGCCAGGTCGTAGAGGTAGGCCGGTGTCTCCCACCGGGTTTCCGGTAACGCCGTTCTCGTCGTCGTTTCCCCGACCTCGACGTCCATAGAACCGAGGGCTCCTCATGAGTCGTGCGGGCGCACCTTCTGACGGGCTTCAGGAGACCCCGCCGGGCCGGGGAGGACAAGGCCCCCTGGAGCCCGGTGGCTGCTTTCGGTCATGTCATGCCACTTCCGGATGACGGGGTTCCGGTTTCCCCGGCCGGTCGGCGGACGCCGGGAGACGGCTGGTCAGGCGTCGGTCCGGCGGGTCGGCGGATCCGTCTCCCGGGGCGCCGCGCCGTGCACGGGTGGGCCCAACTCAGGTTGGCTCATTACGAGTTGGGGTGATGGTGGTCCGTTGCTGTCCGTTGGGCGCGCCTCTAGAGTCTCGGCATCGGCCGTGGTCTGACGACGTTCGATACCCGCAGATTCTCGGTCACGCGAAACACGCCACCAGCAGCGGCTCACGGGACAGATCGGGGTACGCACATGCAGGAGCACATCGAGCAGGTCGGTACCAAACTCGTCTACTCCGACGACCGCGTCAGGGTGTGGGTCCTGGAGCTGGACCCGGGGGAGGAGACGATCATCCACCAGCACCCCTGCGACTACGTCTACGTCGCCACCGAGAGCGGCCGGGCGGAGACCGTGCACAAGGACGGCACCGGCTACGTCGGGGAGGACAAGCTCGGCGACGCCGTCTACCACGAGGCCGGACAGCCGCACCTGCTGCGGAACATCGGGGACGGCCACTACTCGAACATCATCGTCGAGTTGCTGGCCACCACCAGGTGAGGCTGCCCCATGTCGGCTGTCGCGGCGTACGAGGCGCTCGTCGAGGCGGGTGTGGAGATCGTCTACGCGGTGCCCGACTCGCTCCTGGCACCGCTGTGCCGGGAGGCGTCGGCACGGCGTGAGATCCGGTACGTGCAGGTCAACGACGAGGCCACGGCGGTCGGCCTGGCGGCCGGCGCCCGACTGGCCGGCGCCCGTCCGCTGGTCGTGATGGAGAACTCGGGGCTGCGCCGGGCCTGCGAGACCCTGGCCCGCCTGACCATGAGCCACCGGCTGCACACCGCGCTGCTGATCTCCCGGCGCGGGGCCTTCGGCGAACCGAACTGGTGGGGAATTCCGCACGAGGAGACGATGCACCGGCACACGGCGATGCTCTCCCTGGTGACCGCGGACGTCCATTCCTGCGCGGAGTTGGCGGAAAGCCTCCGCAAGGCCTACGCCACGCTCGACACCGGGCAGCGGAGCGTGGCACTCGTGGCGAACGCCGGAATGACGGCGGAACTGAGGGGTGCGCCATAGAAACCGCCGAATTCCTCGAAGCCCTGTACGCCAGGCTCCCCGCGGACTCGGTGTCGGTCGCGCCGCTCGGTCGGACGAGCGAGGTGATGTACGCGCTCCGTCCCGCCGACACCCTCTTCACCGACACCATGGGCGACGTCACCGCGATCTCCCTGGGAATGGCCATGGCGGCGGCCCCGCTGTCCGTGGTCGGCATCGACACCGACGGCGGTTTCCTGATGAACCTGTCCGTACTCACCGCACTGGGCGACCAGTTGCCGAGGCTCGGCAACTACACACTGGCCGTCATCGACAACCACCTGTACGAGTCCGGCGGCGGGCTGCCCAGTCGTGGGACGGCCCTGGACTGGAGCGCGCTCTTCGGCGCCGTCGGACTGAAGTCGGTCCTCGTCGAAGCACCGCACCAGGTGCCGGAGGTGCTGCCGCTGTCCGGCACGGTGCTGATCGCCTCCGTGCACAACCGGGCACCCGCACCGGACGCGCTGAAGACGGTCGACGGCGTCGAGTCCTCGTACCAGGTGGAGCGGGTGCTGGCCGAACGCACCGGGCGAACGCCGAGGCGGCCCGCGCTCAAACCGTGACCCTACCCGTGGAGTTGGTGGATCATCCGGTGAAGTACCTCCTGCACAGCGACGACGCGGCCTGCTACGGCCTGGACCCCGCCGGCTCCCCGACCAGGGTCCTCGTCTGCTCGACCGCGGCCTCGCGCACCCTCCTCACCGACCCGGCCGTCTCGGGCCACCGGTACCGTTCGCTGCTCGGCACCGCGGTGTCGACCGCGCTCGACCTGGTGGCGGAGGCCGATCCGGCGGTGGCCGGAGCCCTGGCGACCGAGGCGACGACGGTCGTCACCATCCTGCGCGGGGGCCTCAGTTTCGGCGTCGACAGCGCGCTGTCGCACCGCTTCGGCTACCCCGAGGCGGTGAGCTTCGTCGGCACCGACCGGGGAGCCGCCCACCCGCTCGACATCTCCTACGAGCGCTGGGAGTTCGCCGGGCGGCAGCTGCTGGTGCTCGGGGACATCATCGGCACCGGGGCGACGGTGGAGAAGGTGCTCCGGGCCGCCCGGCAGGCGGCGCACGGCCGCGGCGCGGAGATCGCCGGCTACCTGGTGCTGACCGTCGGATCCCGGCAGGGCGTGCGGCGCCTGCGGGACTACTTCGCCGAACTGGCCCACCGGGGCGAGCGGTTCAGCGCCGTCATCGTGGCCCTGGAGGCACTGTTCGAGCTGCCCGACCGCACCCGGCTCGGGCAGTCCTTCCCCCAACTGCCCTTCGACTTCCTGCGGTCCCCCCGCTGGTCGACCCCGGACTTCGAACTGCACCGGCTGGGCCACCGGGACAGCCTCTTCGAGAAGTGCGCCGTCTACGACGGCGGCGTGCGCGCCTTCACGCCCGGCGAGCACCGGCGGTTCCGGGCGGACTGGTGGACGGAGGTGCGACGGCGGGGGAGCGACGCCGGGCTCTCGCTGGCCGACCTGGGCCGGAGCACCGCCGGACTCGACCGGTACGCCCGCCCCCTGGACGACTGGCTGGAGGGGATCGGCTGGGCGGCGCCGGAGAACGTCCGGCACCTCGGCGTCGACCACGCCGAACTCCACGCGCTGGGACGCCGGGCCCACGAGTACGCGGCGGCGGCCTCCCTCGACGCCTACGCCGACGCCCGCCTGGCACCCGGGGAGCCGCCGCGCTGAGCACCGCCGACGGTCTTCAACCTCCCACCCCACCAGAAGACTTCGCCGGAGCCCCGGCGAGGCCGGCGGCGGAGTCCGCCGGACGGACCGAGAACGGAGACCACATGACGATCGCCGAGTGGCTACGGGACAACGTCACCACGGACAAACGGGCCCTGGACTGGTACACCGAGCCCGAGTGCGAGCCCCGCATCGTCCGCGCGTACCGGGAGCTGCTGAGCGGCTACGAGACCGACACCTCCAAGATCCTCAAGACGACCGTCCTGGTCGAGGGCGACCACCAGGGCGTCGTCCGGGTGCACGACATCAACTACTACTCGATCTGCGCCCACCACTTCCTGCCCTTCTACGGCAAGGTCGACATCACCTACGTCCCCGGCAACCGGATCCTGGGGCTCGGCAAGTTCCCGCGCCTGGTCCAGGCCTTCAGCAAGCGGTTCCAGATCCAGGAGCACCTGGTGAAGGACATCGCCGAGGAGATCATGGCCTCCGGCGGGGCCCGCGCCGTCCGCGTGGAGTCCAGCGGCCGGCACATGTGCATGTGCAGCCGCGGCCCGTCCGACCAGACCGTCATCACCGACACGACGTACGTGACCGGTGACGTCGAACTGCTGACGGCCTACGGCCCGCAGCACTGACGCGTCGTGTGATGGGAGGGTGCCGACTCCTCCTCCCCTCTCATCACACGACCGGCCGGTGCCGGCCCGCCCGTCAGCCCGTCCACTTCCCTGGAGAGCGAACCATGCGCAAGAACGGTGTCGCGCGCCGCGAGAGCACCGGGTCACCGTGGCCGGCCGTCGTGACCACCTGGCTCTCCGGGGTCTTCGCCGCCTTCGGGCTGGGCGCGCTCTCCCCGCTCGGGTCCGAGATCCGAGGGGACCTGCACCTCTCCCTCGGCCAGTTCGCCTGGGCGACCTCCAGCATCACCGCGGTGAGCGCCGTCCTCGGCGTCCCCGCCGGGTGGTGGATCAGCCGGCTCGACGCCCGGAAGGCGCTGGCCGGCGGGCTCGTCCTCACCACCCTGTCCGTGGCGGCGACGGCCTTCGCGGGCAGCTGGTCGCCGCTGCTGGCGGCGCGCACCGCGCAGGGCTTCGGCTACCTCCTGGTCTTCGTGGGCGGGCCGATCATGCTGACCCGGCTGGCCGAGGGGCGGGCGCAGGCCACGGCGCTGGCGCTGTGGGGCACCTGCGTCCCCACCGGGCTCGCCCTGGCCACCGCCCTGGGGGGAGCGGTCAGCGGCGCGATCGGCTGGCGCGGCTGGATGGGCGCGACCGCGCTCCTCCCGCTCGTGCTGGCGGTCGCGGTCGGCGCCACCCGCCCCGCCGCCGCCCGCGTGCCGACGGCGGACCCGGCCGCCGAGGGCACCGGAGCGCCGCCCCCGCGGACCGGCTGGATCCCCCCGGTGCTCTTCGCGCTGAGCTTCGCCTGCGTCTGCCTGGCCGGGGTCGCGATCGTCGTGCTGCTGCCCACGTTCCTGACGGAGGAACGCGGCGCGTCCGCGGCCACCGCCGGCGTCGTCGCCGCGGTGGTCTCCCTCGGCAGCGTGCTCGGCAGCGCGCTCAGCGGGCTGCTGCTGCGCCGGGGCGTCGGGCTGCTCGCGATGACTCCGGTGCTGGCCCTGCTGCCCGTCTCGGCGCTCCTGGTCTTCGCCCTGCGCCTCCCCGTGGTGGCCGTGATGGTCCTGGCCTGCGTCGGCCTGGTGGTCGACGGGGTGATGATCTCCGCGATGTTCGCGGCGGTGCCGCGGATCGCCGGCAGCCCCCGGCGCGCCGACGTCACCAACGGGCTGGTCGCCCAGCTCGGCAGCCTCGGCACGCTGGTCGGGCCGCCGGCCTTCAGCCTGGCCGTGGACGGTGCCGGATGGGCCGGTGCCGGGCTGGCCGCGCTGGCCTTCACGGTGGTCGGCGTCGCGCTGCTCCTGGCGGTCTCCCTGCCCGCGCCGCGCGGTCCCGCCCGACCCCGGTCACGCGGCGGGCAGGCGGAGGCGGCGGGGGACCGGGCGACGGTACCGTACGGAGGACCCGGCGGAAGGGATCTCACGTCATGACGTCCGGAACGCGTGCGGGCCGCGGGCCCCGCGTCGTCCTCTTCGACCTGGACGACACCCTGGTGGTGACCGCAGAGGTCAAGTGGGCCCACCACAAGGCGGTCGCCCGGCGGTTCTACGGGATCGACCTGACGGACGCCGAGCTGGCGCTGCACTGGGGCAAGCCCTTCGACGCGATGATCCGCGCCCTCTACCGCGACAGCGACACCCTGGAACGGATGCGCGAGGCGAACCTCTCGCTGGAGGAGGAGTTCCTCAAACGGCCCCTCCCCGGCGCTGTCGAAGTCGTCCACGAGCTCTGGCGCCGGAGCGTCGGCGTCGGCGTCGTCACGTCCACCAACCGCCTCTCGGCCCTCCGGGACGTCGAACGGATCGGCGTGCGGACGGACCGGCTCGTCCTGCTCCAGGGAGCGGACGACAGCCCCCACCACAAGCCGGACCCCCGGGTGTTCGACGCCGCGCTGGCGACGCTGAGCGGAAGGGGGGTCGGCGTGGACGACGTCTGGTACGTGGGCGACGCCCTCATCGACCTCGCGGCGGCCACCGGGGCCGGGCTGCGCTTCGTCGGCGTCGCCACCGGCTTCCACACGCGCGAGGACTTCGAACGGGCCGGTGCCGAGCACGTCCTCGACGACGTACGGCAGCTGCCCGACCTGCTGCCCTGACCGGGGCGGCGCACCCCGTCCACCGGCGTCCGTGGGCGGCCGTGGGCGTCTACCAGCGCGGAAGGCCAGGATGAACATCGAGACGCTACGCCCGGCCCCGGACACCTACGCGGAGTACTGCGTGCTCTGCCGGGGCGGCCCCGTCACCTGGACCACGGCCGGGGGCAGGCGGGAGGTCCGCTGCGGCAACTGCGGTGGGCGCAGCGCCCGGGCCATCGTCATCGACCCCGGCATCTCCTGGTGGTCCGCCGAGGACGGCGAGTACTGGCACGAGACCGCGGCGGTCTTCGTCCGCGATCCGGCGGACAGGTTCCTGCTCTTCCAACGCGTCGCGTTCCCCTACGCGTTGACGGTCCCGGCCGGCCATGTGGACCGGGACGAGGACCCGGCCGACGCCGCGGCCCGCGAACTGCGCGAGGAGGTCGGCCTGACCGCCGGCGACCGGCTCCGGTTCGTCGCCACGTTCCCGATCCCGGGCGACTCCTGCCGACGCGGATCCGACGCCCACGTCTGGCACGTGTACCTGCTGACGGTGCCGGACGGGGGCCGCGTCACCGTCAACGAGGAGGGCGAGGCGCCCCGTTGGATCACGCTGGACGAAGCGCTGGCGGCTGACCTGACCCACGCCGTGCGGCAGGTCGTCACCACCTGTACGGAGCAACTGCTGGACGGCTGAGGGCCGGTGGGGGCGGTATCCTCGGGGACCGGTCGGAGCAACCGGTCGGAGCAACAGGAGGACTGGTCCATGGCGGCGCTCATCGACAAGGTGGCGTGGATCCACCTGGAGAACGGCCTGGTGCTGAGCACGCGTTCCCACGGCAAGGACGCCTACTACCTGCCCGGGGGGAAGCGCGAGCCGGGGGAGAGCGACCTCGACACGCTGTGCCGGGAGATCGAGGAGGAGCTGTCCGTCGCCGTCGTACGGGACTCGGCCGCCCTGCTGGGCGTCTTCGAGGCCCAGGCCCACGGGCACGGCCAGGGCGTGGTCGTCCGCATGACCTGCTACACCGCCGCGTACGAGGGGGTGCTCGCGCCGGCCAGTGAGATCGCCGAGCTGGTGTGGCTCACCCACGCCGACCGGCACCGGACGTCCCCCGTGGACCGGATCATCTTCGACCGGCTGCGGGCCGACGGGCTGCTGCGCTGACCTACGTCCTTTCCAACGCCTCCTCCAGGAGGCCGAGTTGGTCGCCCAGTGCGTCCCCCAGCCCGTCCAGCGGGGCGAGCAGGGAGCGGTCCCCCACCAGGCCCAGGTTCAACCGGCCGCCCGCCGAGCGGGCCGCGATGAACAGGCCGACCCCGTGGCAGACGCTGCCCAGCGGGTGGACCGTCTCCAACGGGCAGCCGGCGAAGTACATCCGCTGCGCGGAGCCGGGGATGTTCGACACCACGACGTTGTACGGGGGGCGGGTCGCGCCGCCCAGGCCCAGCACGTTCTGCGCGACGAACGGCCAGGTGAACAGGGCCCCGTAGAGCCCGGTGGAGCCCTTCGGCAGCTCGCCCAGCTCCCGTTTGGCCAGCGCGCTGGACCGGGCCACGGCGCGCAGCCGCTCCAGCGGGTCGGCCACGTCGGTGCCGAGGCTCATGACCGTCATGGCGAAGGAGTTGGCGGTGGACGCGTCGCCCGCCTCCCTCGTCGAGACGGGGGTGCCCGCGGTCAGGGACCGCGCCGGAAGCGCCCCGGTCGCGGCCAGGCACTGCCGGAGGGCGCCCCCGCACACCGCCAGCAGGACGTCGTTGACGGTCGTGCCGGCGTCCTTCGCCACCGCCCGGAACCGGTCGAACTCGTAGCTGCGGGTGATCACTTTGCGCTGCCGACCGACGGCGGCGTTCAGCGGGGAGCGCGGGACCAGGAACGGCACCGCGCGGGTGCGGTCGGCCCTGGCCCGCACGCCCCGCGCCATGGTCCTGGCGGCCCGGCCGAGGCCCAGCGCGGTGGCCGCGAGCCCGCGGGCCGTCGGTCCTTCCGCCCCGGTGCTGTGGTCGGCGGGGGCGGCGATGCTCCACAGCGGGCGCAGCCCCTCGTCCCGCGGATCGGTGCTCAGCATGCGCCGCAGGCGCTGTTGGACGCCGAGCCCGTCCGTGAGCGCGTGGTGCACCTTGACGTACAGGGCGAACCGGCCGTCCGCCAGGCCCTCGATCAGATGGCACTCCCACAGCGGCCGCGTGGTGTCGAGCGGCCGGGCGTGCAACCGGGAGACCAGGTCGGTCAGTTCGCGCTCGCCGCCGGGCGCGGGCAGCGCGGAGCGGCGCAGGTGGTACGACCGGTCGACGTCCTGGCCGGCGAGCACCTCCCAGGTGCCGTCGAAGGCCCCCCAGCGTGCGTGGCACGGCCGGAAGGTGAAGGGGGCCGCGACGGGCGCGGCGACGAGCCGCTCGAACAGGCGCTGTACGTACGGCCCGGGCTCGGCACCGGCGGGCGGCCCGAAGGTGGCCAGGAGCGCCACGTGCTGGGGAGTGGTGGCGGACTCCAAGGCGAGAAAGACCCGGTCGGGCATCCTGATCCTGGCCACAGCACCCCTCCTGTCCGCGTCCGGTCACCAGTCTGGTGGCGGCGGCACCGCCGGACAAGAGCGCGCCGTCGGACAGGGACGCGCGGCCGGACAGGGACGCACGGCCGACGACCCGACGCTCCGGGAACGCACCAGTCTCCGCGCCCGGCCCCGCCGCTGTCAGTCCGTATGGTTCCGGATTCCGCGCCCCCCGGCGGGTGGCTACCGTCCGAACCGTCCGAACGACGGACATCCGGCGGTCGCGGACCGGCCGCCGACACGCACCCTCAGGAGGTCACGGTGACCGCGAACCACCCCACCCGCAGGAGCATCCTCAAGTCCGCCGGCGGGCTCGGCGCCGCGCTGGCGCTCGGCGGCGCGAGCGTCCTCGCGACGGCCTCGACCGCCCACGCCGCCGACGACGGCTTCGGCCTGCACATCACCGACCGCGGCGAGGCCGACGCCCGGATGTGGTACTACCGCTTCCACACCGCCGAGATCGGCTGGGACCCGGCCGTCAACGTGCTGCTCCCCGACGACTACCACACCAGCGGGCGCACCTACCCCGTCCTCTACCTCCTGCACGGCGGCCTCCAGGACTTCATCGAGTTCGACCGCCAGGGCGTCCGCGACTGGACCATCGGCAAGCCCCTGATCGTGGTGATGCCCGACGGCGGGCAGGCCGGCTGGTACTCCAACCCGGTCAGCACCAACGTCGGCCCCCGCAACTGGGAGTCCTTCCACATCAACCAGCTGATCCCGTGGGTCGACGCCAACTTCCGCACCTTCGCCGAGCCCGAGGGCCGCGCCGTCTCCGGCTTCTCCATGGGCGGCTTCGGCGCGCTGAAGTACGCCGCCAAGTACTGGGGCCACTTCGCCTCGGTCAGCGCCCACTCCGGCCCGGCCAGCCTGCGCCGCGACAACGGCGCGGTCGTCCACTGGGCCAACGTCTCCGCCGCCGTCAAGGACCTGGCCGGCGGCACCATCTACGGCGCGCCGCTGTGGGACCAGGCCAGGGTGACCGCCGACAACCCGGTCGAGCGCCTGGAGAGCTACCGCAACAAGCGGATCTTCCTGGTCGCCGGCACCAGCCCCGACCCGACCAACCCCTTCGACACCTTCAACGAGACCGCGGTGCTGGCCGGGCAGCGGGAGTTCCGCGCCCTGCTCGACGGCGCCGGCATCCCGTACGAGGCCCACGAGGAGCCGGGCGGCCACTTCATCCGGCCCGACATGATGCGGCGCGACATCGACGGCATCATCGGCCGCCTCCGCAAGGCGTGAGGGGGCCGCACCGATGATCTCCCGCACCTCGCGGCGGGCCCTGGCCGTGGTGGCCCTGCTGCTGCCGGTCGCCGTCCCGGCCGCCCCCGCTGCCGCCGTTCCCGCCGCTACCGCTGCTCCCGCCGTTGCCGCCGGGTTCGCGGCGGCCTGCCCGACCGACGGCGCCATCACCCAGCACTACACCGCGGAGCACAACGGCATCGACATCGCCAACAACCGCGGCACCCCGATCTACGCGGTCGGCGACGGCAAGGTCGTCATCTCCGGCCCGGTGTCCGACTACGGCCAGTGGATCCGCATCCTGCACCCGGACGGGACCATCACCGAGTACGGGCACATGCAGCGGCGGGACGTGTTCGAGGGCGACGACGTGAGGGCCGGCCAGCAGATCGCGCTGATGGGCAGCGAGGGCAACTCCACGGGCCCGCACCTGCACCTGCGGGTCTGGGCCGACCCGAACGCGTCCCAGCGCACCGACCCGGAGCCGTACCTCACGGAGCGCGGCGTCACCGTGCCCTGCGTCCCCGGGAGCGGTCCCCGGCCCGCGCCGCTGGTGTATCCGGCCGAGTCCGGCCGGGTGGTGTCGGCCCGGTCCGCGGACGGGCGCCTGGAGGTCTTCGCCGCCGGGGCGAGCGGTGTCTCGCACGCCTGGCAGACCGTGGTCAACGGCGCCTGGTCGGAGTGGGAGAGCCTCGGCGGCCCGGGCGGCGCCGAACTCGCCATCGGTCCGAACGCGGACGGCCGGCTGGAGGTGTTCGCCCTCAACGGCACCACCCTCCAGCACCGTTACCAGCTCCAGCCCTCGGGCGCCTGGTCCGGCTGGGAGGACTTCGGCGGCGGGGGCCACGACCTCGCCGTCGGCGCCAACCAGGACGGGCGGCTCGAAGTCTTCGCCTCGGGACCGGCCGCCGTCTTCCACCGCTACCAGACCGCGCCCAACGGCGGCTGGTCCGGTTGGGAGGGCACCGGCGGCGGCCCGGCCAACAGTGAGATCGAGCTCGGGAAGGCCCCCGACGGCCGCCTCGAAGTCTTCGCCCTCAACGGCGACACCTTCCAGCACCAGTGGCAGACGGACGTCAACGGCGGCTGGTCCGCCTGGGACACGACCTTCGGCGGCGGGGGACACGACCTCACCGTCAGCCACAACCGGGACGGCCGCCTGGAGGTCTTCGCCTCGGGGCCGGTCGGCGTCTACCACAAGTACCAGACGAACCCCACCAGTTGGTCCGGCTGGGAAGCCACCGGCGGCCCCGCCGACTCCCGGCTCACCAGCGAACTGACCGCGGACGGCCGGGTCGAGATGTTCGCCATCAACGGCAGTACGGCGCAGCACATCTGGCAGACCGCCCTGAACGCCCCGTACGGCCAGTGGGAGACCTTCGGAGGAGGCGGCACCGAGATCGGCGCCGCCGCCAACGCCGACGGCCGGATCGAGGTGTTCGGTTCCAACACCGACGGCGTCCACCACCGGTGGCAGACCGGCTTCTCCACCTGGTCCGAGTGGGCCTGGCTGAACACCACCCCCGGACCCGCCGTCAGTCTGAACACCACCCCCGGACCCGCCGTCAGTCGAGGAGCCACCCCGTGACCGGCCAGCAGCGCGCCCGCCGGGCGCCCCACCGTGCCCTGCTGTCCGCGATCGCCGCCCTGGGAGTCACGGCGGGCCTGACGGTCGCCGCCCCCTCCGCTCCGGCCGCCACCGGCAGCGACCTGTGTGCCGAGGTCGCCTACCAGGCGGGCTTCCGGGGCGAGGCCCTGGTGACCGCGATCGCCGTCGGCCTCGCCGAGTCCAGCTGCAACCCGCTGGCCTCCAACCGCGAGGGCAACACCCCGGACTACTCCGTCGACCGTGGCCTGTGGGAGATCAACGACCACTTTCACGGTGAGGTCTCCGACGCGTGCGCCTACGACGCCCAGTGCAACGCCGACCAGACCTACCGGATCTCCAACGGCGGCCTCGACTGGCACCAGTGGTCGACCTACAGCGCGCGCGCCCACGTGCGGCACATGGAGGAGGCCCAGGCCGCCGTCGACAGGCTCGGCCACCACGAGCCCGGCCCCGCACCGCTGGAGTACCCGGCGGAGTCCGGCCGGGTGGTCTCGGCCCGGTCCGCCGACGGACGCCTCGAAGTCTTCGCGGCCGGGAAGAACGGCGTCTCGCACGCCTGGCAGACCGCGATCAACGGCGGCTGGTCGGAGTGGGAGGACCTCGGCGGCCCGGCCGGCGCCGAACTCGCCATCGGCCTGAACGCGGACGGCCGGCTGGAGGTCTTCGCCCTCAACGGCAGTACCCTCCAGCACCGTTACCAGCTCCAGCCGTCGGGCGCCTGGTCCGGTTGGGAGGAGTTCGGCACCGGTGGCCACGACCTCGCCGTCGGCTCCAACCAGGACGGGCGGCTCGAAGTCTTCGCCTCGGGACCGGTCGGCGTCTTCCACCGGTACCAGACGGCGCCCAACAGCGGCTGGTCCGGCTGGGAGGGCACCGGTGGCGGCCCCGCCGACAGCGAGATCGAACTCGGCAAGGCCCCCGACGGGCGGCTGGAGGTCTTCGCCCTCAACGGCAGCGTCTTCCAGCACCAGTGGCAGACCGCCGTCAACGGCGGCTGGTCCGCCTGGGACTCCACCTTCGGCACCGGCGGCCACGACCTCACCGTCAGCCACAACCAGGACGGCCGGCTCGAGGTCTTCGCCTCCGGCCCGGCCGGCGTCTACCACAAGTACCAGACGGACCCGACCAGTTGGTCCGGCTGGGAGGCCACCGGCGGCCCCGCCGACGCGCAGCTGACCAGCGGGCGTTCGCCGGACGGCCGGGTGGAGGTGTTCGCCATCAACGGCAGTACGGCGCAGCACATCTGGCAGACCGGCCTGAACGCCCCGTACGGCCAGTGGGACACCTTCGGCACCGGCGGCACCGAGATCGGCTCGGCGAACAACGCCGACGGCCGGATCGAGGTCTTCGGCGCCAACACCGACGGCGTCCACCACAAGTGGCAGACCGGCTTCTCCACCTGGTCCGAGTGGGCCTGGCTGAACACCACCCACGGACCCGCCGCCGGCTGACCACGCCGGAGACCCCGCCGGAAGCCCTCTGGAGCGCAGTGATGCACCCGATCAGCAGGCGCGGCCTGCTGCGGGCGGCCGGAGCGGGAGCCCTCGTGCTCCCGCTCGCGGGCCGTACCGCCCCGGCGGCCTCCGCCGTCCCCGCCGTCCCCGCCGTCCCCGCCGGCGCCGTCTGGGTCGGCGCCGGCCCGTTCGACCACGTCTACGACCCGTCCACCGCGCGCCGCCGCTACCTCAACGACCACACCCTGGTCCAGGCCGGCGGGCGCTGGCACCTGTTCAGCATCGTCGGCGACAGCGCGCCGCCCGGGCAGGCGCCCGACAGCGCGGCCGAGGTCTCGCTCGCGCACGCCTCGGCGCCCTCCCCGTCCGGGCCGTGGCGGAGCCACCCGGACGCGCTGACCGTCGACGCCTCGTACTTCGGCGAGGAGCACCTGTGGGCCCCGCACGTCGTCGAGTCGGGCGGCGTGCACTGGATGTTCTACGCGGCGGGCGGACGCGCCGGGGCGGCGGTCAACGCCGCCACCTCCACCGACCTGTCCACCTGGACGAGGCTGCCGTCCGGTCCGCTGTTCCGCGGGACCGCCGCCCGCGACCCGATGGTGCTGCGGATCGGCGCCGAGTGGGTGATGTACTACACCGAGCTGTCCGCCCCCGGCGGCCGCCACCAGGTCTGCTACCGGCGCTCCGCCGACCTGCTGACCTGGGGCGAGCCCGGCGTGGCCTTCGCCGACGCGGCCACCGCCGCGGACGGCGTCTCGGTCACCGAGTCGCCCTTCGTGGTGGCCCGGGACGGCTGGTGCCACCTGTTCATCGGACCGCGCAACGGGTACGAGGGCACCGACGTCCTCGCCTCCCAGGACCCGTTCCGCTTCTCCCTCGACGGCTACGCCGGCCATGTGCCCGGCCACGCGGTGGAGGTGGTCACCGACGGCCGGCAGTGGTGGGCCAGCGCCGCCGGCTGGTTCCGGCGCGGCCTCTACCTGGCCCCGCTGGACTGGCGGTCCACCCCGCCGCCCTGGCAGAGCCCGGACAACCCCGTCGCCGCCCAGGACGTCCACGGCCGGCTGACCGTGTTCGCCCTCGACGCCGCCGACCGGTCGGTGCTGCGCCGGGTCCAGACCGGCCCGGACACCGACAGCTGGTCGGACTGGGAGGTGTTCGGGACACCCGCCGGCGCGGTGCCCGTCCTGGGCCGCAACGCCGACGGCCGGCTGGAGGTGTTCTCCCTCGCCCCCGACGGCGCCGCCCTGCACCACCGCGTCCAGCGGAGCGACGGCGACTGGTCGGACTGGGAGGTCTTCGGCGGCCCGGCCGGCGCCGCCCCCGCCGTCGCCCGGAACGCCGACGACCGGCTGGAGGTGTTCGCGCTCGCCCCCGGCGGCGCCCTGATCGCCCGCCGCCGCCAGTCCTCGCCCGGCTCGACCGGCTGGGACGACTGGGACCCGGGCTTCGGCGGCCCGGCGGGCGCGCCGCCGGCCGTCGCCGCCAACGCCGACGGCCGGCTGGAGGTGTTCGCGCTCGCGCCCGGCGGCGCCGCGCTGCTGCACCGCTGGCAGACCTCGCCCGGCGGCGCCTGGTCCGCCTGGGAGCGCTTCGGGACGCCCGCCGGGGCCGCGCCGCGGGTGGCCCGCGACGGCACCGGGCGGCTGAACGTCACCGCGATCGCCCCGTCCGGCACGGCCGCCTTCCACCGCCGCCAGTCGGTGCCCAGCGGGGGCTGGGACGCCTGGCAGCCGCTGCTCGGCTGGTCCACCGCCGCGCCGCCGGTGATCGCCGGCTCGGACGGCCGGCTGGAGGCCTTCACCCTCTCCCCGGGCGGCGAACGCCTCGCCCACCGCTGGCAGTCGGCGCCCGCCGGAGCCTGGGCACCGACGGACGTGCTCGGCGAGGACTTCGGCGAGCCCGGCCTGGTGCTCGCGGCGCCGCCCTCGGCCGCGGCCGACTCCACCGGGCGGCTGCACGTCTTCGCGGTGGCCGAGGACGGCCGGGTCCGCACCCGCGTCCAGGACCGGCCCGGTGGCGGCTGGCGGCCGTGGGCCGCCTTCGGCGACCGGCCGGTGGCGCCGCTGCGTTCGGGGGCGCCGGCACCCGTGCGTTCGGGGGCGCCGATGCGCTGACCGAACGCCTGTACCCTCCGCTCCCGCTTTGTCAAGTAGCCTGCGGCATCCGGTTTATTGTCGTACGCGAAGAGGTACCGTTCGTCCGTCCGGCAAGAGCCGGCGCGCGAAACGGGGGAGCGGTGCGCGGGACGGAGGAACGGTGAGCGGGATTGTCGTCCACCTGCCGGAGGGGAACGGCGACGACACGGTGACCTTACGGCTCGGTCCGGGAGAACGGGCGCGCTTCGGCCGGGGCTCCGCCCGAACCCCCGTGGAGCTGCGCCTCGGCGACGAGACGGTCTCCCGACTGGCCGGTGAGATCCACGCGACCGACGACCACTGGCAGTTGAGCAACCTCAGCAACACCCACGCCTACCTGGTGGAGAACCCGGAGGGCGCCGGCGAGTACCTGCGGGTGCCGCCACGGCGGATCGGCGCGCCGATCCCCTTCGAGTTCTCCCGGGTGGTGCTGCCCTCCCGGCGGGAAACCCCGCTCTCCTTCCAGGTGTTCGCGCCCGACCACGTCTACCTGGACCCGGACGCCCACGGCGGCTCCCGGGAGAGCCGCACCATGACGGCGTACTCGCTGGACGAGACCGCCACCTACTTCCTGGTCCTGGTCGCACTCTGCGAACCGTGGCTGCGCGACCGCTCCCCGGCCGCCGTCCCCACCACCCCGCAGGTGGTCGCCCGGCTGCACGGCCACCCCGCCTGCGCCCGCCTCACCGCCCGCGCCGTCAGCTCGCACCTCGACTACCTCGCCGACGAGAAGCTCCGCATCGACCTGCCCGACGGCGACCGCGCGGACCGCCGCAGCGGCAAACGCGAGGCCGTGGTGGGGCTCGCCCTGAAGTTCGGCATCGTCCGCGAGGAACACCTCGCGCTCCTGCCGGCCCCCGAACCCGCCCGCACCGGACGGTAGGGAGGGGCGGAGATGCCGCAAGACCCGGCCCTTCCCGGGGAGGCCGTCCCGAGGGAGGGCGTCCCCAGCGAGGCCGTCCCCAGGGAGGGCGTCCCCGAGCAGGACTTCCCCGGGGACGGCGAGGAACTGCTGCCGGCCGGCCACCGGGTCGGCGAGTGGACCGTCACGGGGCTGCTCGGCGAGGGCGGCTGGGCGACGGTCTACGCCGCCCGCCGGGCCGACGGCGGGGCCGGCCGCGCGGACGACGCGGACGGCACGGTCGCCCTCAAGGTGCTGCCGACCGCCGGACTCGCCCCCCGCCAGGCCCGCCAGGTCGCCGAAGCCGCCCGCCGCGAAACCGAGTTGGGCCGCACCGCCCCGCACCCCCGACTGGTCCGGCTGCTCGACACCCTCGTCCTGGCCGCCCCCGACCAGCCCACCCTCGACGGCGCGATCGTCCTCGTCATGGAACGCGCCCGCTGCACCCTGCGCGACCTGCTCGCCCTCGGCGTCGACGAGGCCGAGGGCGCCCGGATCGTCACCGGCATCTGCGAAGGCCTGGCCCACCTGCACCGCTCCGGCTGGGTCCACACCGACCTCAAACCGGAGAACGTCCTCATCGGCGCCGACGGCGAGGTCCGCCTCTCCGACTTCGGCCTCGCCATCGAACTCACCGGCACCCACGGCCACTGCTCCCCGATGGGCACCCCCGACTACCTCCCGCCGGAACGCTGGACGGAACCGCTCGGCGAACACGGCGTCAAAGTCCGTACCACAGCGGACATCTGGGCGCTCGGCATCGTCATCCACGAGGTCTTCGCCGCCGGCGGCCGCCCCTTCCCCGGCGTCACCCCCACCGCCCGCAGCGCCGCGGCCCAACAGTACGCGGAAGGCCGCGCCGCCCTGCGACTGGCCGCCGCCGTCCCCCCGTTCTGGCGCGCCCTCGCCGCCGACTGCCTCGCCCCCACCCACGCCGCCCGCGCCCCGCACACGGCGGAGAGCCTGCTCGCGCGCATCCGCGCCGACCGGGGCCCGCGCCGCCCGCGCCGTCCGAGCACCGCATTGCTCGCCCTGGCCTCCTGCGCCACGGCCGCCGTCACCGCCACCGCCCTCTGGCCACACCCGGAACCGCCGCCCGGACAGCCCGCCCACGTCCGCGTCTTCAACGCCGAACGCGGCTGCCAGGACCGCACCGACCACGACCCCCAGTGCAGCCTCGGCCTCGCCGTCGACCCCCTGCGCCCCTACACCGCCGACAACGTCGGCCCCGTCCGGGTCTGGCACAACGACACCCTCGACGCCGACTGCCAACTCCCCACCGGCCTCCCCGTCATCAACGAGGAAGACCTCACCTCCACCCTCTGGTATCGCATCCGCCTCCCAGGCCACACCCCCGCCTGGCTCCCCGCCGTTCGCACCCGCGACCGCCCTGCCCTGCTCCGCTGCCCCTGACCGAACAGCCAGAACGGCCCTGCGCGCCAATGGCCTTCCCGACCCCGGCCGCGTGGTCGCCACCGTCCTACGGCCGCACCGCCGCCGACCAGGCCCGTCGCGACCGCGCCCGTCCCGTCCGCGCAGTGGGTGTGCGGACGGAACGGGCGGGACATGCCCTGGCAGCGAGCTACCAGGTGATCAGGACGTACCCGTCACCGCCGGTGCTCACAGCGGTGTTCCCGGCGCTGCCGCTACCGGTACCCGACTGGTCGTCCGGGCCGGGCGGTGGTGCGCCGCCGTTCCCGCCCCTGCCCCGCCGCTGCTGTCGCCGGTGCCGCCGCCACCGCCCCGGCCCGCGCCGCCGCTCACGCCTCCGTCCCCGCCCCGGAGGATCCGGCGATCGCAGAACCGTTGTGAACGCGGACGAAGGTGTCCCCGCCATTGCGGGGCCTCGCGCCGACGGACCCCGCCGTCCCCGCGCCACCGGGTTCGGCTGGGCGCAGAGTGGCGCCCGCCGCACCGCCTCCACCGCCTGCACCGCCACCGCCACTCCGGCCTCCGGAGACGCCGCCCTGGCCGACGATGACCACGAGGCGGATGCCCGGGGTCACCGGCACGGCGGTGCAGGCCAGGGCCGCTCCGCCGCCCCGGCCGCCGCCACCGGCCCCTCCGGCGCCGCCGCCGCCCGTGGCGCTACCGAGGAAGGTCCAGTTACCGCCTCCTCCTCCGCCCCCACCCCACCTCCGCCACCGGGCGCGCCCCCGCCCCCCGGGCCGAGCGCGTACAGGTTCAGCGAGGTGACGCCCTCGGTCACCTTGAAGAGGTAGATGTCGGCCTTGCCGTACGCCTGCTGGCCGTGGGGCTGGTCGGCCAGGGCGGGGAGCCCGCCGTCCTCGGGACGCGGGGTGGGCGGGAGCCGCCGCGAGCTGGCAGCACAACGCCATGGGCACCCCGAGCAGCGCGCCCGGCCGCCCGAGCGGAAGCACCCGGTGCGCACGGGAGCGCCGCACCGGAGGCACGACGGACGACGACGAAGTGGAACCACGGACGGGCCCGCACGATCCACGGAGTCTCCTGGTCCCCTTGCGGCCGGACCTCCGGGGCCGGTACCCGCCGATCGCCCCTGGCGGTGCATCAGAGGAGGCAGAGCGCGGGCGTGCGAACGAGGCCGCACGCCCGGGGTTTCCCAGGGGGGACGTGGAGCATGCCGCCCCGGCACGGAAGTCGTGTGCTCCGGGTCGGCTGGAGCCGTCGGCGCACACTCCCGTGTAACCCGTCGGTGGGCGGGCTGGAGGCCACTCTGTACCCTGGCAGCCCGCTACGGCGTTGCAACCGGCTCTACGGAACGCCCGGCATCCAGTTCCGGGCGCACCGGCCGATCGTGTCCGCCGTCAAGAGGCACGCCTGCCGGGACGGCGGCGCTGCCCGGGCCGGCGCAGCCGGGCACTGTTCCGGCCACCCCCCTTCGGCCGCAGCTTCGGGGCACGGTCGAACCGAGCCCTCGACCGCTTCAACTCGGCCACCCGACGCGGCGATCGCCGGGTACGGCGCGGACGCCGTACGGATGGCTCCACCGTTGTGCCAGGCGACAGATCCGCCCGCCGCCTGGCGCGGCCCTTGATGAACTGAAGGGACCACTCCAACACGATGCTCAGGACTACTCCTGCGGCCTTGACCGCAGTTTCGTCCTGCCACAGCAACTCCATGAACCGCACTTCCATCCTCCAGTGAATCGACAAGCTGGAGGGGTGTAGATCACGCGGCCGGGCCGACACCCAGCCTGTGGGCGCCCACCCCGGAACGACCGGCCGCGTCGGCCCTCCCGGGAGCCCGGGGAACCAGAGGCACCCGGAGCCGGGCGACTCCACAGGCGATGGCCAGCGGCTCCGGCGCACCCTCGGTCCCCGACCTCAGGACGCACGCGGCAGCTGGCGGAGGATCTATTCGGGCTTCCAGCCGCCGCCGGCGGGCGCACAGCGGGGTGAGGGGTTGCAGTCCCTGAACGCGCCGCTCGCGGTGCCAACCCGGACGCATCGCTGCGGATGGCGCTACGCGGGCAACCGCAGCGCCCGGCACGACGGCGGCCAGCAGCGCGTCGACGAGCATGAGAACGGATTCCGAGACGTTCACCTGGTCATCCCCCCACGGAACAGAGGCCTTGGCGACAAGCCGCGCGTAGTGCTGGGGTCTTCGCGCTCAAGGCAGCACCAGTATTGGTTGCTCCTTCATGGATCGGCCCAAGGCTTGCTGGCCGCTGGGCTTGGCTGCTGCATCCGACAGTTGATAAAGACGCAGGTGAGAGGCTAAATGTCGGATGATGAGTGTGGGTTGGGAGCAGTCCGGCCCGGGGCTGATATCACCCGATCGTGGGACGCCTCTCTTGATAGATGAGCCCTCGCGATGCCGGTGAGCTCATCGACCAACTAGATAACACGCTCCGATAAAATCAACCTGCAAGCAAGGTCGGGAGCAGCGGCACCCGGAGTGGACTGGCACCGCTCATGGGTGATTACGTCGACCCTGAGCGTTGGTCGCGGAGCTGTCGGGACTGGTTCGGATGAGCGTGTTGGCCAGCGGCGGTGTCCGCCCGAGGGCTTCACCGCCGCCAGCCTCTCGACCAACTCTATGGCGCGCTCATTGCAAGCCCTCCAGGGCTGATGAGAACGAACCTGACCAGCGCCACGACGGCACCGTACGAGTGTCGGCCCGCCAAGGCTAGCGGCCTTTGTTGGAGCCCACCAACGTCGTGTCCTGCGAGGCTGATCGCCGCCCCGGTGGGGAGAGCCCCGTGAGCCCGCTCGCCCCGTTGCGAACCCTCCAGGACCTATCTCTACAACCCCGATGGCCCACTTCGGCCTTGTGGTCATCGGGTTGTGAACTATCCAGGGCTGATCACCACCGGCTCTGGAGGCGGAGCCCGGCGAGTACAACATGACAATGCGAGCCCTCCAGGGCTGGTTACGACCGGGGGGAGGCCTTCGGGCCTGCGCCACCACACGTGTTGCAAGCCCTCCAGGGCTGGTTACGACGCCGGAGCGGCTGACGGCGCTCGCCGTGGCCGGCACGTTGCAAGCCCTCCAGGGCTGGTTGCGACGTGGGCCTTGTTCATTGACCCCGCCTACCTCCACGGGTTGCAAGCCCTCCAAGGCTGGTTATGAGCTTCCCCCGTTGTGCGGGAGGTGTTGATTACCTGGTCAGGACGGGTGTGGGTGGTTCGAGGGTCACTGGTTCGGCCGTCGCCTGGTCGGCGTAGTACTTCGCCTCGTACTCGTCGGGGCTGAGCCAGTCGAGGCGCTTTTGGATACGGCGGGTGTTGTAGAAGCCGTCGATGTAGGCGAACAGGGCCAGGTCGGCGTCAGTGCGGGTCGCGAAGGTCGTGCGGCGCACGCACTCGGTCTTCAGGACGCTCCAGAAGTTCTCTGCCAGCGCATTGTCGAACGAGTCGCCGATGGTGCCCATGCTCGGCTCGATTCCCGCCTTCAGCAGGCGGGTTGTGAGCTTGATGGACGTGTACTGACACCCGTGGTCGCTGTGATGGATCAGCGTTCCGGGCTCGACGGGCCGGCCGTGCAGGGCATATTCCAGGGCGGTGAGGACCAGGTCGGCGTCCGCCCGTTCCGAGGCGTGCCAGCCGACAATCCTTCGGGAGAAGGCGTCACGGATCGTGGCCAGCCAGCAGGGGCCCTCCTCGGTGGGGATCAGCGAGATGTCGGCGACCCACAGCCGGTTCGGGGCGCCGGCGGTGAAGTCGCGCTGGACCAGGTCGGGAGCGAGGCCCGCGGCAGAGTCGCGCCGGGTGAAGGAGCGGGGCCGGCGCGGGCTCACACCTTGGAGGCCGGCCTGGCGCATCAGGCGTTCGACCCGCTTGCGGCCCACGTGGGTGCCCTCGCGCCGTAGGACGGCGTGGACGCGTGGGGAGCCGTAGGTGTTGTCGGAGTCCGCGTGGATGCGGCGGATGTGTTCGGTCAGTTCGGCGTCGTGGCGTCTGCGCTCGCACGGCTCGTCGACGTCGCGGCGCCAGCGGTAGTAGGTGGAGGCAGGGATGCGCAGTTCCCGGAGGACGGGCTCGGCCCCGAAGCGGTCCTGGTGCTCGTCGATGAGCTTCAGTACCGTCGCCGGGTCGGGTCGAGCTCCTGGGCGAAAAAAGCCGAGGCGGCCTTGAGGATCTCGCAGGACCGGCGGAGCTCGGCGTTCTCCTTGCGCAGAGCGGCCAGTTCCTCCTTCTCGACAGTGGTCAGCCGGTCGTCGCGCTCACCCCGATCCGCCTCGTCCTGGCGGATCCAGTTGCGCAGGGCCTCATGGTGAACCCCGAGTTCGCGGGCCATCTGACGGATCACGGGCTTCGGATCGGCCGCCCGGTATGCGGCAACAGCCCGCTGCCGCAACTCGGGCGGGTACTTCATCGGTGCAGCCATGGCAGAGGCTCCCTTCTCATGGCCAATCAGGCCATGTCCGGCAACCTTCCGCACCTCGGGGGAACCTCATTACGACAGGCATTCGGCTACCTGGCCCGCGGCTACCGGGCAGGTTGCAAGCCCTCCAGGGCTGGTTACGACGGCGGGTGGTGGTGGAGCCGCAGTAGGCGGGGACCTGTTGCAAGCCCTCCAGGGCTGGTTACGACCCGAGGGTAAAGCACCAGGTCCAGCGGTGTGCCCGATTTGCCTCGGGCGATGCCGTTGCGGCGACTCGGCGGTAGTGCATCGTCGCAGGTCAGGGCGTTTTGGGTCTGCTGCCTCTGAGGGTGGACGCTGTTCCCGTCGCGGGGCTGGCGGCGGTGACGCCGGGGCCTCTAGCACATATGGCTGGCTATTGCTCCAAATCGTGAGGAATGCGGTGTCGATCGTTTACGCCCAACTACGTTGCGGCGTGTTCGGGTTGCGGCACGCGGGTCGGGAGAGTCTGGTGCGGGTGAGGGTGGATGTGACGCCGGATGCGTCGAGTGTGCGGTGGGAGGACGTGCACGGGGCGGCGCGGGGCGTGGTGTACGGGTTGCTCGGTGGGCAGGACGAGGCCTTGGCGCAGGCCTTGCACGACGGCGGGTGGCGGGGGAAGCCGTTGAAGCCGGTGGGGGTGGCCGGGCCGCTGTTTCTGGGGGCGCCGCGGAAGAGGGGCGTGTACTCCACGTCGCGGGACGGTTCGGTGTGGTTCGGGTCGCCGGTGCCGGAGATCGCGTCCGTGCTGGTGCGCGCGCTGGCCGCGGCCGATGAGCTGGTGTGGGGCGCAACGCGGTTGCGGGTGCGCGGGGTCGCGGTGGACATGGATGCGCTGCTGCCGCCGGGGGAGGGGTCGGTGGAGCTGGAGACGATGACGCCGGTCGTGCTCAAGCACGAGAGCTGGAACCTGCTCCCGGGCGACGAGCACTACCTCGACCGCCTCCAGCACAACCTGGCGCACAAGGCGGACGTGTTGGGCCTGCCGGCCCCGCACGGCCTGCGGGTGCTGGAGGCGGGCCCCCGGCGGCGGTTCACGGTGCGTGGGGCGCCGCGGATCGGGGCGCGGGTGCGGGTGGCGATGGAGGCTGACGGCCGGTTCGTGAACGCGATCCGTTCCTGGGGGCTGGGCCTGGACACGATCCAGGGCTTCGGGTGGGTACGGTGACGGCCCTCGTCGCGTCCGGCCATCCCTTGCAGCGGGCGGGTGCCTGGGCCGTGGCCGTCATCGCCGAGCGCGACGTCCCGGGCCGGGTGAGCGCCGCAGACCTCGACGCCATGGCGTCCGTCCTGGTGGCGGACGTGCTGGCGGCCGCGACGGCACCCAAGGACAGCGGCGGCCGCTACGACTGGTGGAAGGTCCTGTTCGCGCTGTACCCGAACTCGAAGGCCACACACAGCAAGCGGCCCTCCGACCCGAACGTGCTGAGGCCGGACATCGAAAGGCTCTTCGCCCCGGACGCCCCGCAGTCCGGGCCGGTGCGGCCGTGCACGTTCTGCGGCGCCGGTACGGCGGTGGTCTGGGCGAAGTCGAATCTCCCCCTGTTCGACACCAGCAAGGCCCTGAACACCCTGCCGCCCGGCGTCCCCGGCTGGCCGGTCTGCCGGGGGTGCCGGATCGCGATGTGGGCGCTGCCCTACGGCGCCTGGGTGACGGCCGGCTCGGCCACCGTCCTGTCCTGCCAGGAACCGGGCACCGAGCGGGAGTTCGCCCGCCGTAACGTACGGCGTGCCCGTCGCGTCATGCAGGCCGGTTTCGCCGGGATGCCCGCCGGGGCCAGGCCCGAGCTCGTCGTCCTCGCCGGGCTGCGGGACGCCACCGACGGCCTGTGCGCGACCACCTTGTGGAGCTTCAAGAACGACAACCAGGAGCCCTGGCTGCGCGTCACCCGCACCCGGCGCGCTGTCCCGGCCTTCCTTGCCACCGTCGACGGCAACGCGCCGCTGCGCCGTGGCTGGCACCTGCTGCGTCGTGCCCTGGCCCGGCCGGACGCCGGGAAGAGCGGCGCGAGCGAGGCGGCGCGGCTGCTGTTCGAGGCGGAGGACGGCCGGAGCCGCCCGCTGCTCGGGCAGCTGCACCGCCTCCTCGCGGATCCCGACGGCGCGTGGGGCGTCGACGACCGCGAGGCCCTGGTCCGGCTCGCCTTCACCTACGCCGAGGAGGTCTTCGGAATGGAAACCGATCTTGAACCGGTGGCGACGCTGATCGCCGACTGGATCGCCCAGGACGGCTCGCGCGGGCGCCTGGCCGAGTACCGCAGGGCCGCGCTCAACGACTACCAGCTCGGCGCGCTCATGGTGAAGGCCTACACGCGTCTGCAACTGGACGGGAACAAGACGCCGTTGGCGGGCCCCGAGCTGTGGAAGCCGCTGATCGGGCGCCGGCCGCGCGCCTGGGAGCAGCGGATGCTCCTGTTCGCGCTGGTGTCGGTGATGCTCCAGCGCCGAGGGGTCGAGATCAGCGGCAAGGAGCCCGACCCGCAGCAGGAACGCGAGATCGAGGAGCTGGCGGAGCAACCGGCGTTCGGCGTGGACGCCGAGGACGAGTACGACGCATACGAGATGGAGCAGGCGTAGATGGCTTACCTGGCAGGGATGATGGTGCTCTCCGTGCAGGCCGGGGCACCCAACAACGGGCGGAGCGAGGAGACCGTGTCCCGCGTCAAGTTCGCGCGGATCAGGGGCCGTAAGTACCCGTACGTGTCCGCGCAGGCGGCGCGTCGCTGGATCCGGGAGACCATGGTCGAGCGCGGCTCGGTACCGTCCCCCGTCACCCGGGTCGGCAAGGCGCAGGGTAAGGCGCAGAAGGCCAACACCCAGGCGGATCCCGTTCGTTACCCGGACGACGACCTGTTCGGCTACATGCGGGCGGGTTCGAGGAAGGACGACGCGGCGACCACCCTGCGCGACAGCCCGTTCATGCTCGGCACCCTGATGTCCGTCGAACCCGCCTACCCGACCGAGGACTTCGGCGTCATGTCCCGGGGGGTGACCGAACCCGTCCTGCACGGCCACGAGTTCTACACCGCCGACCTCGCCGCGCCCTTCCTGCTCGACCTCCCGAGGATCGGCACGTTCACCCTGCCCGGCGCGGACGGGGTGGGCCGGCCCAACTACCTCACCCAGGAGCAGGCCCTCCAGGTGGCGGAGGCCGCCGCGCTCGGCGCCACCACCGGCCCGTTCCGCGACCAGCCGGCTGTCCGGCTGCCGTTGGAGGAGCGGCGCCGCCGGGCCGCGCTGCTGCCCGAGGCGATCGCGCACCTGAGCGGCGGGGCGAAGCAGGCCCTGCACTACGGCGACCGGGTGCCCGCGCTGATCGTCCTGGTCGCCTTCAATGGCGGCATCAACCCGCTGGGCCACGTGATCGACAGCGACCCCGACACGGGGGTGCGGGTGCGCGGGGACGTCCTGGTCCAGGAGCTCGAAGCGTGGGCGGGGGAGTGGGAGGGGCCGGTACGGATCGGTTGGCGGCCCGGCTTCCGCGACCAGGCGCGCGAGGACTTCGAGAAGCAGTGCGAGCGGCAGCTGGCCGAGGGCACCATCGTCGTCGACCACCCCCGGACTGTTCTGCTCAAGCTGGCGGAGGAACTGCGCGCGGGCGAGCTGGACGGCTGGTTCGACGACCCGGAGCCGCGATGACCCCGGCGCCACCGGGCGGGCCGGTACGGGCCCTGCGTGCGACGTTCCACGCGCCCGTGGCCTCCTTCCGGGACCCGCTGTTCCCCGGTGTCACCCGCGTTCTCCCGGTGCCGCCGCCGTCCACCGTCCGCGGGCTGCTGGCGGCCGCCACCGGCGCGTACGCCGAACCCTTCGTCCTCGGCATGGCGGCCTGGTCGGAAGGCCACGGTACCGACACCGAGACCTACCATCCGATCGCCGCCGACGGCAGCAACCCGTCAGCCGGCGGCCGCATCCGGGCCGGAAAGGGCGGTACGACGGCCAAGGACCGGCCCTTCCTCGCCGACGTCCACCTGACCCTGTGGCTGCCCGAACCGGGAGCGGACGGCGACCGGTTCGCCCGGGCGCTGCGCCGGCCTCGTCACGCCCTGCGCCTGGGCCGCTCCCAGGACCTGGTCCACCTCACCGGACTGGCCCACGTCGTCCTCGAACCCGCCGAGCGGGCGGTCGTCGGCCACGCCCTCGCCCCCGCCGACGGCCACGCCGTGCCCTCCGCCCACGAGCACCGCCTCGCCGACACCGTCTCCGCCGACCGCCTCACCACCCGCTGGTCGCCGTACCTGTGGTGCGACGAACCCGCCGGGGCGGCACCGGTCCGCGGCGCCTACCGAGAAGCACCCACCAGTAACGAGGACACCCAGGCCGTATGGCTGCTGACCCCCTGACCCCACCCTTGGCCCCACCACGAAGGCGCGCCCTCACCGACCTGCGGGCCAAGTCGCTGCCCCGGGAAGACCCCGAACGCCTCACCACCCACCTGCGCACCGTCCACGACGCGGTCGCCCAGCTGGAGGCGCGCATCGGGGCCGCCGGCGTCATCGCCACCGAACCGCAGTTCTGGAGCCTCGTACGCGTCGCGGCGCTGCTGCACGACGCGGGCAAGATCGCCGAACTGTTCCAACGGCAGGTCGAACCCGGCGGCAAACCCTGGGGCGAGCGCCACGAGGTCCTCTCCCTCGCCTACGTCGACCTGCTGGCCCCGGCAGCGGGGTGGGGCAGCGAGGAGCGCCTGCTGATCGCCACGCTCGTCGCCGGCCACCACCGGCCGCTCCACGCGGCGTCCTCCCTCGGCGGCGGCAAGCCCGCCCTGTCCCGCCTCTACAACGAACGGACCCGCTGGGACGAGGCCTTCGGCCACGTGCCCGGCCCGGACGGCCCACGGCCGCAGGTCCCGCGCGGCCTGCACCAGGAACTCCTGGCCTGGCTGGCCGGCTCCCTCGGCACCGAACCCGCGCCACCGGGGCCGAACGACCCGGTGCTCGCCGACCGGGCCCGCCTGCTCCTCCAGGACGTCCTCACCGCCTGGAGGCTCCCGGTGAAGGCCCACCAGGGCCTGCTCGCCGTCCTGGCCCAGGGCGCCCTCACCCTGGCCGACCACGCCGGCTCCGCCCACGTGGACCTCCAGACCCACATGCCGCTGCCCACCGACTACCTCGCGCGGCTCCCGTACCCGCCGCACCGGCACCAGCACGACGCCGGTACGACCGTGGGCCACCTCGTCCTCATCGCCCCCACGGGCAGCGGCAAGACCGAAGCCGGACTCGCCTGGTCAGACCGGCAGTTGGCGACGATGGCGGGCAGGCCCAGGGTCGTGTGGACCCTGCCCTACCGGGCCTCCCTCAACGCCGCCCGACGCCGCTTCCAGCACACCCTCCACCCGGCCGCGGGGGAGAAGCAGCCCGACATCGGCCTCCTCCACGGCGCCCTCGCCCGTACCCTCCTCACGGAGGCGTCGGAGGACGACTGCTGTAGCGGCCCCACCAAGGACGACGCCCGCAAAGCCCGCGCCCGTGCCAACGCCATGCGCCTGTTCACCCAACGCCTGCGCGTCGCCACGCCCCACCAACTCCTCGCCGCCGCCATCGCCGGGCCCACCCATTCCTCCGTCCTCCTCGAACAGGCCAACTCCCTGTTCGTCCTGGACGAACTCCACGCCTACGACCCCGAGACCTTCGGCCGGCTCTGCGCCGCGATGCGGCTGTGGGAACAACTCGGCAGCAGGATCGCCGTGTTGTCCGCGACCCTCGCCCCGCCGCTGCTGACCATCGTCGACGAGAGCCTGCACCAGCCCGTCACCTGCCACCGGGCCGAGCCCGGGACGGCGCCGGTGCGGCACCGACTGGTCGTCGACGAGCTCGCGCTGACGGACCCGGAGAGCATCGCGCGGCTGGAAGGGTGGATCGACGAGGGGCACAGCGTGCTGGCGGTCGTCAACAGGGTTGCCGCGGGGCAGGCCCTCTTCGCCGCCCTCGCCGACCACGCCCGCGAGCAGCACCCCGACGACCCGGACGCCGCGCTGCTCCTCCACTCGCGCTTCAAGAACAAGGACCGCGACGAGATCGAACGCCGACTCCTGAAACGCCACCGCGAGCGCCGGCCCGACGACGCGCCGCGTCGAGGAGGGCTGGTCGTGGCCACGCAGACGGTGGAGGTCTCGCTGCAACTCGACTTCGACCGGGGCGCGGTGGAGAACGCCCCTATCGAGGCCGTCGCCCAGCGCGCCGGACGCGTCAACCGCCGAGGCCTCCACCCGGACGGGGCGGTCGAGTTCCGGGTCCACCGGACGGACGGCCACCGCCCGTACGACCAGGGCGCGGTGGAGGCCGCCTGGTCGGCGCTCACCACCCTGGCAGCGGAAGGCGCCACCGACCTCAGCGAACAGGACATCGACCGCCTCCTCGCCCTCGCCTACGACACCGACTGGGGCCACAAGTGGGCTGAGAGGGCTCGGGAGGCCCGCGACGGGTTCACCGCCGAGTTCCTCACCTTCGCCGACCCCTTCCACGACCGCACCGAGTACGCGAACTCCCTCGGCGAACGCTTCGACACCGTGGAGGTGCTCCTGGAGGAGGACACCGAGGAGTACCGCCGACTCGCGGTCGGCAGGAAGGCGGACCCGCTCCTCGCCGCCGGACTGCTCATCCCGCTGGGCTACGGGCAGTTGAAGACCTACAGCCACGCGTTCGACCGGTCGCTAGGCGTCCATCTCGTCAAGGGCGAGTACGACCCCGTCCTGGGCCTCCGCCCGCCCGCCGAAACGGAGACGATCCTGTGAAACCCATCCCTGCGAGTCCACTCGGCGACGACCAGGGCCTCGGTGGCGTCCACATCAAGTACCTGCGCCACTGCCCGCGCCAACTCTGGCTCTACACACGCGGTTACCGGCCCGAAGGCGGCAGCGACCTCGTCGCCTTCGGGGAGGTCGTGAGCGAGACCACGTTCACGCGACGGCGGGACGTCGACCTCGGCGAAGCCCGCATCGACTGGGTCACCGCCGGGGCCGTCATCCACGAGACCAAGTCCTCCCGCAGCCCATCACCCGCCCACGACGCCCAAGTCCGGCACTACTGCCTGCTGTTGGAGCGCCGAGGCGTCAACGTGCGCGGCGGCACCGTCCACTACCCCCTCATCCGCCGAACCACCGATGTCCCCTGGAACGAAGAGGCGCGGGAAGCGGCCGAGACCGCCGAGGACGAGGCCCGCGCCGTCATCGCCTCGGCCGAACCCCCCGACCGCCGGACCCGTGCCGCCTGCCGCGGCTGCTCCTACCTCGGCTACTGCTGGGGAGACTGATGCCCGCCGTCGGCCGTACCTACTGGCTCACCGGACCCTGCCGCATCCGCCGCGAGGACGACAGCATCCGCATCGAGCGTGCCGACGGCAGCCCCGTCCGCATCCCCATCACGGACATCCGCGACCTCGTCGCCTTCGAGCACGTCGACCTCAACACCTCCGTGATGTCCCTCCTCAGCCGACACGGCGTCACCGTCCACATCCTCGACCACTACGGCAACTACGCCGGACACTTCGCGCCCGCCGAGGCCATGTCCTCCGCCACCGTCCTCCGCCGACAGGTCGAGATCACCGGTGACCCCGCGCAACGCCTCCCGGTCGCGCGCGGACTCCTCCTCGCCACCGCCGAGAACCTCCGCTGGGCCCTCGACACCGACCTCCTCGACCCGGCACTCGAAACCCTGCGCACCGCCCTGCCCGACTGCCACGACACCGACGAACTCATGGGCCAGGAAGGCAACTTCCGCCGCACCGCCTGGGCCGTCCTCGACACCCGCCTCCCCGCCTGGCTCCGCCTCAACGGACGCACCCGCCGGCCACCCACCAACGCCGGCAACGCCTTCATCAGCTACCTCAACGCCCTCACCTACGCCCGCGTCCTCACCGCCCTGCGCAGCACCCCGCTCCACCCCGCCATCGGCTTCCTGCACAGCGACACCGACCGCCGCCGCAACACCCTCGCCCTCGACCTCGCCGAACCCTTCAAACCCCTGCTCGCCGAACGGCTACTGCGACGGGCCGCCGGCCAGAAGCACCTCAAACCCAGCGACTTCGAGACGGAAGTCGGCCGCGCCGCACTCAGCGCGGACGGCCGCAAGAAGATCGCCGCCCTGGTTCGGGAGGAACTCGCGACGACGGTGTACCACCGGACGCTGAAGCGGAAGGTCAGCTACGAGGAGCTCATCCACCTCGAAGCACTCAAGCTCGTCCGGCTGTGTCTGGAAGGCACGCCGTACAAGCCCTTCCGGCCCTGGTGGTAGCCGCCGATGTTCGTCATCCTGGTCTACGACACCGCAGCCGAACGCAACCCGAAAGTATTGAAAACCTGCCGCAAGTACCTCCACTGGACCCAGCGCAGCGTCTTCCACGGCGAACTCACCGCCGCCCAGTACCGCGCCCTCACCCACACCCTCAATAGCGTGATCGACCCCAGCTACGACAGCATCGTCACCTACACCGCCCGCTCCCCGGACATGATCGACAGGGCAACACTCGGCGCCACCCTCGGCGGGCCGGGCGAGATCCTGTGACCAGTGCCGCTGCAGTACCGGCCGGTCGCCGCGCTTCCGCTGCCTACGGCGACGCCCGTAGGTGCGCTGACCTTGGGCTTTACCCTCGGGTCGTGATCAGCCCTGGAGGGCTTGCAACGCGGCACCGCGACCGCGCTGTGGGTGAGCCTGCACGGTCGTGATCAGCCCTGGAGGGCTTGCAACCCCCGGCCGCAGCCGCCGCGCTGCGCCTGCTCGCCGACGTCGTGATCAGCCCTGGAGGGCTTGCAACCGGACCAGTGTGGTGAATGCCGACAGGGTGCGGACGTCGTGATCAGCCCTGGAGGGCTTGCAACCCGAGGTCGAGCCGATCGGCGGCGGCTGGCGGTTCACCGGTCGTGATCAGCCCTGGAGGGCTTGCAACGGCATGGGGGTTCCGATCTGTAGTGCCGCGACTAGTCGTGATCAGCCCTGGAGGGCTTGCAACCCGGGCGTCCAGACCACGACGGTGCGGTCGGCGAGCAGTCGTGATCAGCCCTGGAGGGCTTGCAACAGGGTGGGGCAGCTGATGCCGGTACCGACGCGCCCGGGTCGTGATCAGCCCTGGAGGGCTTGCAACGTCTTCCCGGACCCGGCGTAGCCGCCGACCAGGCCCAGTTGTGATCGGTCCTGGGCTTGTGGCAGGCCCAGGACCGACCGGCGCCGGGTCAGATGCGGATGGCCGTGAGGACGTGGTAGTCGAGGAGGCCGTCGCGCCAGGCGGGGAGGAAGTGGCGGGTCCAGTGGGCGGCGGGGACGGCGTCGGTGAGGTAGCGGTCGAGGCCGGGCCAGACGTCGGCGCCGATGGATTCGGTGGTGATGTCGGTGAAGCCGGTGCGGGTGAGGGAGGTGGTGAAGTCGTCGAGGGGGTGGGCGATGTCGAGGCCGTCGGCGAAGCTGGCGAGGAGGATCTTGAGGCGTTCGGCGACGTCGGGGCCGGGGGCGGTGAAGAAGGTGGCGACGACGAGCCGGCCGCCGGGGCGCAGGACGCGGGCGGACTCGCGGGCGAAGCCGGTCAGTTCGCGGAAGTGCTGGGCGGCCTCGACGGAGAAGACGCCGTCCAGATAGCCGTCGGAGAAGGGGAGTTCGTCCGCCGAGCCGAGGGTGTACGCCAGCCGATCGGGGTACGTTGCCAGGGCTCTCGCGTTGACGGCGCGGGCCCGTTCGATCTGGTCGGGGTGGATGTCCACGCCCGTCACGCCCGCGAACCGGAACTCCCGCAGGGCGAGGGCGGCACCCAGCCCCCGGCCGCAGCCCACCTCCGCCAGCCGCAGCCGCTCCCGCGGCTCCGGGAACTCCCGCAGCACCCGCCGGTACATCTGCTCCTGGCTGCGCACCCGGTCCTCGGAGGTCGGGTCGGCGAGGTCGATCCCTTGCCAGTAGCCGAAGTTGATGAAGCCTCCGGCGAACGACGGGGCGGTGCTGAGGTCGTCGACGCCGTACGTCCGGCGTACGGTCGGGGGGATGCGGTTGTGGTCCATGGGCCGCTGGGTCTCCTGCTCGGTGGGCGCCCGGCCGTCGGGCGCGCCGAGGTACGTACCCAAACCTGTGGTGGTCCGAACACGGTACGTGATGGCGGAGCGTCCAGGGAGCGGTGGGGAGCGTGGTGGTGCTCCGAGCGGGCTCGGGGCACCACCACGCGAACGGGGAGAGGCTACCGGGTGAGGTCGGCCGGTGTGTCGAGGCGGGTCAGTTTCCGCGGGTTGCGCACGATGTAGACCCGGGTGACCCGGCCGTTCTCCACCGCGAGGCTCACCACCGAGGGTTCGCCGCCGATGTCGATCCGGCCGGCCGGGGCGCCGTTGAGCCACACCGCGGTGGTGTCGAACGGGACCGGCAGCCGCCCGGTGCGCGCGAGCAGCGCGGCCACGGCCTCGGCCCCGTGCACGGGGGCCGGTACGGCGGCCGCGATCCCGCCGCCGTCGGCGATCAGGACGACGTCCGGTGCCAGCACCTCCATCAGGTCCTGCAGCCGCCCGGTGCGCAGGGTCGCCAGGAACCGTTCCACCACCCGTTGTTGCTCGGATCGGCTGACCCGTACCCGGGGCCGGCGGGCCGCGACGTGCGAGCGGGCGCGCCGGGCGATCTGCCGGACGGTGGGCGGGGTCTTGCCGAGGGCCTCGGCGATCTCCTCGTAGGGCAGCTCGAAGACCTCGCGCAGCACGAACACGGCCCGCTCGGTCGGCCCGAGCGTCTCCAGCACGGTCAGCATCGCGAAGGAGACGCTCTCCGCGAGTTCGACGTCCTCGGCGACGTCGGGGCTGGTGAGCAGCGGCTCCGGCAGCCACTCGCCGACGTACTGCTCGCGCCGGCGGGTGAGTGTCCGCAGCCGGTTGAGGCCCTGGCGGGTGACGATCCGGATGAGGTACGAGCGCGGGTCGTGCACCTGGGCGCGGTCGACCCCGGCCCACCGCAGCCAGGACTCCTGCAGTACGTCCTCGGCGTCGGCGGCGGAGCCGAGCAGCTCGTAGGCGACGGTGAAGAGCAGGCTGCGGTGGGCGACGAAGGGGTCCTCGGTCATGCCGGCTTCACTCCGGCCGACACGTCAGCGGCGGTGTCGGCGGCATCGTCGGCGGTGACGGTGGGCCGGGCCGGCGGGATCCCGCAGGAGTCGGAGAAGCCCTGCGACCGGACGCCGTTCGCGGTGTTGTTCCTGGTGGCCATGTTGACGAAGGCGACGTAGGCGGTGAGTTCGACCATGGCCGCCGGGCCGAGCTCGCCCAGCAGGTGCTCGTACTGCTCGTCGGTGACGGCCGGCGGGGTCACGGTCATGGCCTCGGCGTACGCCATCACCTCGCGCTCCAGCGCCGTGAACACCTCCGCCGCCCGCCAGTTCGGCACCTGGCTCGCCTTGGCCGGGTCCAGGCCCTGGTTCCGGGCCTGGAAGTAGCCGACGTCCAGGCACCAGCCGCAGCCGACCTGGGCGGCCACCGCCATGTGCGCGAAGGACTTGAGGCCCTCGTCGAGCGCGTCCCACTCGGCGATCCCGCGGGAGAAGTCCAGGTTCGCGGTGGCGACGGCGGGGTTGTGCCAGACGGCCTCGACGGGTTCGAGGGCGGTCCCGAACGTCCTGATCATGTTCTCGCTCAGCTCGGCGGGCAGCTGGGCCTTCGGCAGTCGCAGTGCCATGGTGTCCTCCGGGTTCGGTGGTTCGGCGGGTTGCCGGACATGAAGACACCGGAGGGCGCCCGGATGTGACAGCGGATGGCGAAGCCGGGAAGCCAGCCAGGTGGGCGGCCGGGAGAAAAGGCGTTTCGGACCGGCCGGGCGGTTCGCTACAGTCCGCCGGGAGTCCGACCACCGCGAGGAGACCGACCACCGTGACCGTCCCCGACGACCGCCCCGCCCCGCCGCTGACCGGCGGCGAGCGCGAGATGCTGCGCGGCTTCCTCGACTTCCACCGGGCGACCCTGGCCCTGAAGTGCGAGGGCCTGACCGACGAGCAGCTCCGGCTGCGCTCCAGCCCGCCGTCCACGCTCAGCCTGCTCGGGCTGGTCCGGCACATGGCGGAGGTCGAGCGGGTCTGGTTCCGCCGGGTGATCGACGGTGAGGAGCTGCCGCTGGTCTGGTCCGAGGACGGCGACTACCAGGCCGCCTACGACCCCGCCGGCGCCACCCGCGCCGAGGCCTTCACCGCGTGGCAGGCCGAGGTCGAGCACTCCCGCCGGATCGAGCTGGCCGCCGACTCCCTCGACGTCACCGGCTACCAGGCCCGGTGGGACGCCGAGGTGTCGCTGCGGCTGGTGATGCTCCACCTGATCCACGAGTACGCCCGGCACAACGGGCACGCGGACTTCCTGCGGGAGGCGATCGACGGCACGGTGGGCGCCTGAGCGCCGAGGGGAGCTACCGGGCTACCAGCCGAGCAGGTGGGTGCGCCGGGTGAGGGCGGTGAGGACGGAGCCGGTGGCGGCCTCGGGGGTGAGGGCCGCGGTGTCGAGGGTGTGGGCGGTGTGGACGGTGTCCTCGGGCGCCGGGCCGGGGTGGAGGACGACGTAGTGGAGGGCGGCGCCGGTGGCGCGGCTCTCGCGGCGGAAGGTGTCGAGGGCGGCCGGGGCGGCGGGGGCCTCCACCACGACCTGGTAGCCGCGGGTGGCGTAGGCGAAGGCGGCCTGGGCGGCGGCCGCGAGGGCGGTGGCGTTCTGGCGCCCGGCCTCGGGCAGGTGGGGCGGGAGCTGGCCGCTGCGTATGACCCGCAGGAAGTCGTCCGTCCGCAGGTGGACGCTCGGGTTCAGTTCCCGGGCGAGCAGCTCCGCGACCGGGCTGTTCCCGGCCCCGGCCGGGTCGACGAGGACGAGGACGCCCCCGGCGCCCCCGCCGCCCCCGAGCTCCGGCCCACCTACGGTCGTACGGTTCACAGCTGCTGATCCCTTCGCGGGCCGGGGACGGTCGGGTAGCCGGGGCGGGGCGGTCGGAGTGCGAAGGGGCTGGTCGGCCCATATCCGGACATCCGACCGCCTCGTCCCTACGACTGATGCGTTTCGGGGATCAACCTAGTCCAAACGGGTGGTCCGAGTCGTCCCCAGCCCGCTTCCTGGGCGGGTCGGAGTGGTCGGTCGGCGGGGCCGGCCGGGGTGGTCAGCCCGCTTCGGTGCGCAGCACGATCGGGTTGGTGAGCGCCGCCATCGGGCCCCAGGGCAGGTCCGGGCCCATCGAGTTGCCCCTGCCGGGGGTGCCGTCCGCCTTCGGGTGGCGCACCTCGGCCCGGACGTAGGCGGCGAGCGAGGCGGTGGTGCGCCAGATCACGGTGCCGGAGCCGTCGGCGGGCAGGGACTCCTGGTGCATCTGGCCCTCGTCGGTGAGCAGGCGGACCGTCCCGCCGGGTACGCCGGAGACGGTGAGCCGGACGTCCAGCGGGGCGTCGGCCGGGACGGTCAGCTCCTCGCCGATGCCCGCCCGGCGGCCGTGCCCGGTGACGGTGAGGTCCAGCGTGACGGCGGAGGACTCGGCCAGCCAGCTGCGCCCGGCGCGCAGCCCGTCGAGGACCGCGTCCCGGGTGAGGTCCTCGGCCAGGACGACGTTGTGCGGGGAGCCGATGGCCTGCGGCTCGCTGTGCGCGTCGCTGTTGCCCAGGGCGGGCAGCCAGGAGCGGCCCTCGCGCAGGGCGACGGCGAGCCGGCCGTCCCAGGTGTCCACCGCCGACTCGTCGTCGTACGTCCAGGGGCCGTTCCACACCTCGACGCCGTCGGCCTGCTCGTAGCCGAACTTCCACTGGCAGGCGACGTACGGGCAGTACGGGTGCGCGGGCACGACCAGGCCGCCGGACCGGTGGACCTGGCGGACGAAGCGCGGGAACTCCTCGTCGCGGGAGCGGTAGCGCCAGTCGACGAACTGACCGGGCTCCAGGCCGAGGGCCAGCCAGTGGCCGTTGCGGGTGGTGATCTCCTCGCCCGGCAGGATCAGCAGGTCGGGGCCGGCCAGCGGGCCCCAGACGGCGTGCGAGGAGCTGGTGTTGTGGTCGGTGGAGACGATGAAGTCCAGGCCGGCCGCGCGGGCCCCGGCGGCCACCTCCTCCGGCTTGCGCCGCCCGTCGGAGTGGACGGTGTGCAGGTGGCAGTCGCCCCGGTACCAGGCCCGGCCGCGGCCGCGGGCCCGCTCCGCCGGGTACTGCGGGGTGAACCGCGGCCCGGGGGCGCCGAAGCGGAGGGTGACCTCGACGTGGTACTCCAGGCCCTGCGGGGCGACCTGGTAGGGGCCGAGGACCACGTGCCAGGTGCCCGGGTTGACCGGGCCGGGGAGGTAGCCGGGGGTCGCGGCGGCGCGGGAGAGGCTGAACTCGGTGCGGAAGCCGCCGGACCAGCCGCGGAAGCCGGGGCCGCCGAGGTCGGTGCCGCGCTCGTCGAAGATGCCGATGTCGCAGGAGTTGCCGGGGGTGCCGGCCGGGACGGGCGGCTTGTCGTAGCCGTAGGAGACGGCGATCTCGCGGACGCCCTCGGGGACCTCGACCGGGAGGTAGACGAAGTCGGGGGAGCCGGTGGGCAGGTGGCCGGTGAGGGTGAGGGTGCGGTCGGGGGGTGTGGCGCCGGGGGCGGCGGCGGGGCCGTCGGCGGGGGCGGCGTCCGCCCGGCCGGTGGTGGCGGCGAGGCCGAGCGCGGTGGCGGCGCCGGTGGCGAGGCCGGTGCGGAGCAGGTCGCGGCGGGCGGGCTGCGGAGTCGGCGGGTGGGTCGGCTGGTCGGCCGGTTGGTCGGCGGGTCGGTTCGGGCGCGGGGTGCTGGGCTCGGTCGGCATCGAGGTCTCCGGATCGGGGCGGGCGGGTCGCTCGCGGGCTTACCCGGGCGGGTGAACCGGGGGTGAGTCGTGGCCCACGGCGGCGGGGCGGGTCGGTGAAGAGGCGCCGGGCGGGGGCGGGGGCGAGTTGCGGGGAGTGACGAATGGTCGGTTCATAGTCATGTCATCGGTTTACATGCCATCGGGTTGTATGAGGCATGGCGTGTGCGAGACATGGCGCGGATGGGAGACGGGCGTGTCGGTGAGTCGGCGGGCACTGCTCATGGGGGTGGCCGGAGGAGCGCTGGTGGGGTGCCGGAGCAGGGCGGCGGGCACCGGTCCGGCCTCGCCCTCGGCCTCGGCGCCACCGTCCACCGAACCGTCCGCCGAACCGCTCGCGACGCCGTCCGGCGGGCCCACCGAGGCCGTCGCGCCGACACCCGCGCCGGACCCCGCGAAGCAGCCCCCGCACCCGGCGACCCGGGCCGAGGTGGTCGAGCGGTACGGCGCGCTGGCCCCGGCCGAGTGGGGGCTGGACGTGTCCGGGGTGATCACCGAGCTGCCGGAGGGCGAGAGCGCCATGGCGCTCACCTTCGACGCCTGCGGCGGCCCCGGCGGCAGCGGCTACGACGCCGACCTGATCGACGCCCTGCGGGCGCACGGGGTGCCGGCCACGCTCTTCCTGAACGCCCGCTGGATCGACGCCAACCCGGACGAGTTCGAGCAGCTCGCCGCCGACCCGCTGTTCGAGATCGGCAACCACGGCACCGTCCACCGTCCGCTCTCGGTGACCGGCCGCTCCGCCTACGGCATCGCCGGCACGCGCGGCGTCGGCGAGGTGTACGACGAGGTGGCGGGCAACGCCGAGAAGCTCACCGGGCTGCTCGGGCACCCGCCCCGGTTCTTCCGCTCCGGCACCGCGCACTACGACGACGTCGCCACCCGGGTGGTCGCCGACCTGGGCCAGCGGGTGGCCGGATTCACCGTCAACGGGGACGACGGGGCGACGCTCCGGTCCGCCGAGGTGCGGCGGGAGGTCGCCTCCGCCCCGCCCGGCGCGATCGTGATCGGGCACATGAACCGCCCAGGCGGCGGCACCGCCCCCGGGGTGGCGGCGGCGGTGCCGGGGCTGCTGGCGGCGGGGCGGCGCTTCGTCCGGCTCTCGGACGTGCTGTAGCGGGGCACGCCCCCGCGACGGGGCCCCGGGCGGTCAGGCGGGGTGAAGGGCGGTCAGGCCAGGCGCAGGCCGCCCGGGTGCTCCTCCTCGATGATCCGGACCAGCCAGTCGAAGACCGTCGGCCCCCTGCCCGCCCGGGCGGCGTCCAGCTGGGCGGTGATCCGCGCGCGGTTGGTCGGGTGGGCGCGCGCCAGCCGCAGCTCCAGCTGCCGGACCGTCTCCGGGTAGCCGAGGTTGCGGCGGGAGACCTCGTGGTGGCGCCACTCGATGACCCAGTCGCCGTCCTCGGGGGTGCCGTAGCCGCCGCGCAGGCAGTCGGCGAAGGCGTCGAGGTTGCGGCCGAAGTAGCCGTCCACGCCGATGGTCCGCCCGACCACGTCCCAGAAGTCCTCCAGGGTCTTGATCTCGTCGCCGTCGATCACATAGGTCACCGTCACGGGGTCGAGGATATGCCGCCCCGATCGCGGGTCGGTCGGTGACGGTCCGGGGGCTGGTCGGTGACGGCCCGGGGCCTGGTCGCCGGTCAGGGGGCGACGGCGATCGCGGTGGCGAGCAGCCCGTCCCGGACCGCCCAGCGGCCGTCGAAGCCGTCGAGCCGGCGGCCGTTGACCACCGGGCCCGGGACGAGCAGCCGGGCGGTGAAGGTGCCGTCGGGGGAGAGGTCCAGTTCGGCCTCCTCGAAGTCCAGGAAGACCTGCGTCAGCGGGAACCAGGCCTTGTACACCGACTCCTTGGCGCTGAACAGGATGCGGTCCCACGGGACGTCCGGGTGCTCGGCGGCCAGCTTGGCGAGCCGCTGCCGCTCGACCGGCAGCGCGACGGCCTCCTGGACGCCCTCCGGCAGCGGCAGCGCGGGCTCGGCGTCGATGCCGACGGAGGCGAGGGCGCCGGCCCGGGCCACGGCCGCCGCGCGGAAGCCGTCGCAGTGGGTGAGGCTGCCGACCACGCCGTCCGGCCAGCTCGGCGCGCCGCGCAGGCCCGGGACGAGCGGGCGGTACGGGACGCCGAGCCGGGCGAGGGCGGCCCGGGCGCAGTGCCGGACGGTGGTGAACTCGCGGCGCCGCTTGTCGACGGCGCGGGCGACGGCGGGCTCTTCCTCGGGCTCCAGCCGGGCCTCCGGCGGGTCCTCGTAGGCCACCTCGGTCACCACGACGTCCGGCAGCAGGTCCCCGATCATCCGTTCCCCCCTCGGTCGGCCGCGCGGCCGGGCTGCCGCGCGGGACGAGGGTAACCCGGGTGGGGGGATCTTGGCGGGTGATCGGGGATCATGGCCGACCGGCCCGGCCCGACTGGCGCGGACCGGCCGGTCCGAGTCCGGTCCGGGGCCGGTCCGGCCCGGCTTGGGCGCGGCTACTCGAAGGCGGCCGCCGCCTCGCGCAGCGCCCGGGCCACCGTCTCCGGGTCGTACGGCGCGGGCTCGCCGGGCCGGTAGGTGACGGAGTGCAGGGCGCCGGTGTAGCGGAAGGAGCGGTGCCGCTCGTACAGCGGCCAGGAGACCGGGGACTTGCGGTCGATGCCGACGCTGATGCCCTGGAACGGGGCCATGCCGATCAGCTGGTGGACCGGGCCGAGCAGGGCGGGCTCCGCCCCGGCCGCGGCGCCGTCCCCGGTGTCGCCCACCGGCAGGCCGTCCACGAGCAGCCGGAACTCCCATCTGAGGTCGGCGACGGCGGTGACCTCCAGGGTGATCAGCCGGGCGCCGGCCGGCAGCGGTCCTCCGTCGGCCTCCAGCAGGTCGCCGTACTGGTTGTAGGCGAGGCGCAGCCGGCCCTCCTCGACGTAGAGGCTGTAGCCGCCGCCCTGGTCGCCGTGCGAGACCAGGACGCCCTGGTCGCCCGGCCGGTAGCCGTCGAGCGCGGCCTCGACGGTGAAGGAGCGGAAGGCGATCAGCCGGGAGGAGCGGTAGCGCTCCAGTTCGGGGGTGCCGGCCAGCAGGGTGACGGGGCGGCGCAGCCGCTCGGCCTCGGGGCCGCGCAGGGCGAGGGCGCCGCTGCCGTCGGCGAGCGGGAAGACCCCGTCGCGCCAGGCGGCGGCCTCCCAGGCGGCGGACAACTCCTTGACGAGGTCGGGGTGTTCGGCGGCGAGGTCGTGGATCTCGGTGGGGTCGGTGCGCAGGTCGTACAGCGCCCACTCGCCGTCGTCGTACGGGGTGCCCGGGCGGTGCAGGGTGACCAGCTTCCAGCCGTCGCGGTAGTAGCTGCGGTTGCCGGTCATCTCGCAGTACTGCTCGTGGTGGGTACCGGGCGCGGCGCCGTCGCGCAGCACGGAGGTGAAGCCGGTGCCGTCGAGCTCCTGGACGGGGTGGCCCAGGCGCTCCGACGGCCGTTCCACGCCCGCGAGTTCGAGCAGGGTGGGCAGGATGTCGGTGACGTACTGGTACTGGGTGCGGACGCCGGTGTCGCCCTCGGCGCGGGGCAGGCCGGCCGGCCAGGAGAGCACGAAGGGGACGCGGACGCCGCCCGCGTAGGTCTGGCCCTTGTAGAGGCGGAAGGGGGTGTTGGAGGCCATGCCCCAGCCGCGCGGGTAGTGCACCAGGCTCCGCGGGCCGCCGATCAGGTCGATCTCGCGCCGGACGTCCGGGTTCCAGTCCGCCGGCAGGTTCGGGTGGTGGACGAAGCGGCTGAAGTAGCTGCGGGTGCCCTCGGCGCCGCCCTCGCCGGTGCCGCCGTTGTCGCTGGTGAACACGATGATGGTGTTGTCGAGTTCGCCGAGGGCGGCCAGGGTGTCGGTGAGCCGGCCGAGGTTCTGGTCGACGTTGTCGACCATCGCCGCGTACACCTCCATGTAGCGGGCGTACAACGTCTGCTGGACGTCGGTGAGTTCGTCCCACGGGCCGACCTCGTACCCGGCCTCGGAGTTGCGCTCGGGCAGCTCGGTGCCGGGCGGGAAGTGGCCGGCGGCCAGCTGGCGGGCGAAGCGGGTGCGGCGCAGCTCGTCCCAGCCGCCGTCGTAGCGGCCGCGGTGGCGGGCGAGGTCCTCGGGCTTGGCCTGGAGCGGGCCGTGCACGGCGTTGTGGGCGAGGTAGAGGAAGAAGGGCTTGTCGGCGTCGTGGGCGCGCAGTGAGGTGACCATCTTGACGGCCTGGTCGGTGATGTCGTCGGTGTAGTAGTAGCCGTCGGGGAACTCGTCGATGTCCAGCGGGCTGTTGTCGCGGACGAGTTGGTGCGGGTGGAAGAGGCTGGTCAGGCCCTCCAGGACGCCGTAGTACTGGTCGAAGCCCTTCTGGAGCGGCCAGTTGGCGCGGTCGTCGGCGGCGTTGGAGGCGGAGTCCCGGGTGAGGTGCCACTTGCCGACCGCGTAGGTGGCGTAGCCGGCGTCGTGCAGTAGTTCGGCCAGGGTGGGGATGTCCCCGGCGACCTCCATGCCGTAGCCGGGGAAGCCCGGGTCGGCGTTGGCGACGAAGGAGTAGCCGACCCGGTGCGGGTTGAGGCCGGTGAGCAGGGCCGCCCGGGCGGGGGAGCAGAGCGGCATGGTGTGGTAGTTGGCGAGCCGGACGCCGGTGGCGGCGAGGCGGTCCAGGGTGGGGGTGGGGATCTCGGCGCCGAACGGGCCGATGTCGCTGTAGCCCATGTCGTCGATCAGCACGACGACGATGTTGGGCGCGCCCTCGCGCGGGCGGACCCGCCGCGGCCAGGCGGGGACGGACTCGGCGAAGGTGCGGCCGACGGTGCCGGGGAAGCCCGCGTACGGGTCGCGGCGGTGCGGGTCGGGCTGCGGCGTCGGCCGGAGGTGCGGGTCGGGCGGGGTGCTCATACGGTGCTCCGGGGGTGGCTCGGGCGGGTGGCGGCTCGGCGGGCGCCGGCTCAGCGGCTGGCGGCCGGAGCGGGCTCCAGGCCCGGCACGGCGGCCAACAGCTCGGCGGTGTAGGGGTGTTCGGGCGCGGTGACGACCCGGTCGGCCGGACCGGTCTCGACGATCCGGCCGCGGTGCATCACCGCGATCCGGTGGCTGACCCGGCGGACCACCGCCAGGTCGTGGGCGATGAACAGGACGGCCAGGCCGAGTTCGCGCTGGAGCCGGGCGAGCAGCTCGATCACCTGGGCCTGGACCGAGACGTCCAGCGCGGAGACCGGCTCGTCGCAGACCAGCACGCTCGGTTCGGGCGCCAGGGCCCGGGCGATGCCGATGCGTTGGCGCTGGCCGCCGGAGAAGGCGCGCGGGTGGCGGTCGGCCACGGTCGGGTCCAGCCCGACCTGCTCCAGCAGTTCGGCGACCCGGGCGGCGCGCTGCTCCCGGTCGCCGAGGCGGTGGGCGATCAGCGGTTCGGCGATGATCTGCCCGGCGGTCATCCGGGGGTTGAGCGAGGAGTACGGGTCCTGGAAGACGAGTTGGACCTCGCGGTGCGGCCCGTCGCGCCGTGCCCCGCGGCCGAGTTCCTCGCCGCGGAAGCGGATGCTGCCGCCGGACGGCGGGTGCGCCTGGGCCAGCGCCCGGGCCAGGGTGGACTTGCCGGAGCCGGACTCCCCGACCAGGCCCAGCGTCTCGCCGGGGTGCAGGTCGAGGTCGACGCCGTGCAGCGCGGTGACGGCGCGCCGCCCGGAGCCGTACGTCTTGGTCAGGCCGCGGACGGTGAGCAGCGGCCGGGTGCCCGGGGTGCTGTTGGCGGCCGCCCGGGAGGGCTCCTCCAGGCGCGGAACGGCGGCCAACAGCTCCAGGGTGTACGGGTGTTCGGGCCGGGCGAGGACCTCGGCGGTGGCGCCGCTTTCGACCACCCGGCCGTGCCGCATGACCAGCAGTCGGCGGCAGGTCCGGGCGATCACCCCGAGGTCGTGGCTGATCACCACCAGGGCGGTGCCGGTCTCCCGGTTGATCCGGGTCAGCAGCCGCAGGATCTGCTGCTGGACGGTGGGGTCGAGGGCGGTGGTCGGCTCGTCGGCGACCAGCACCTCGGCGTCGTGGGCGAGCGCGAGGGCGATCATGATGCGCTGGCGCTGGCCGCCGGAGAACCGGTGCGGGTGGTCGCGCAGCCGGCCGACGGCGTCGGGGATGCCGACCAGGTCGAGCAACTCGGCGGCCCGGGCCCGTCGTTCGGCCTTCCGCAGGGGGTCGCCGTGGGCGCGCAGCGCCTCGTCCAGCTGGCGGCCGACGGTGAGCACGGGGTTGAGCGAGGACATCGGGTCCTGGAAGACCATGGCGATCCGCCGCCCGCGCAGGGCGCGTAGCGCGGTCTCGGGGAGGGCGGCGAGGTCCTGCCCGGCGAGGTGGACCGAGCCGGCGGTGATCCGGCCGCCGGGCGGCAGCATCCGCAGCAGCGCCAGCGCGGTGGTGGACTTGCCGGAGCCGGACTCGCCGACGATGCCCAGGGTGTCGCCCGCTCCGAGGTCGAAGGAGACGCCGTCGACGGCCGTGGTGCCTTGGGGGTCGGACTCGCCGAACCGTACGGTGAGGTCGGTGACGCGGAGCACGGTGGTCATCGGCGGATCCCCCGGTTCAGGGCCTCGGCGATCAGCGTGAAGCCGAGCACCAGCGCGGTGGTGGCGGCCAGCGGGGCGGCCGCGAAGGTCGGGTGGGTGGCCAGGTAGGCGACGGACTGGCTGAGGATGCTGCCCAGGGTGGGATCCGGCGGGCGGACCCCGAGGCCGAGGAAGCTCATCGCGCCCTCGATGAACACGCCGAGCGAGAGTGCCACGGCGGTCTGGACGATCAGCGGGTCGACGGCGTTGGGCAGTACGTGCCGCAGCAGCACCCGGGCCCGGGAGGCGCCGCCGACCCGGGCCGCCAGGGCGTACTCGCGCTCCCGCTGGACGAGGATGCCGGCTCGCAACTGCCGTCCGTAGCCGGGGATCTCGGCCAGCGCGATGACGATCACCACCGGCCAGCGGCCCGGGCCGAGGACGGCGGTGACGGCCAGGGCGAGGATGAGCCCGGGGAAGGCGAGCAGCAGGTCGAAGGCGCGCTGGGCGGCGAGGTCGGACCACCGGGAGGTGGCCGCGAGCAGGGCGGCGGAGCAGCCGAGCAGGGCGCCGACCGGGACGGCGGTGACGATCAGCGCGAGGTCGGTGCCGATGCCGTGCAGCACCCGGCTGTACAGGTCGCGGCCGAGGTCGTCGGTGCCGAAGGGGTGCGCGGCGCCGGGGCCGGCCAGGGCGAGCGCGCTCTGGGCGTTCGGGTCGGTGCCGGTGAGCAGCGGTGCGAGCAGTCCGGCCAGGGCGACGGCGCCGACCAGGGCGAGGCCGGTCAGGCCGCGCGGGCTGAGCAGGGCGGCGCGGTAACGGCCGCGCGGTGCGGCGGACTTGAGGGGAAGGGCGGCGGTGGTCATCGGGTCACTCCCAGCGGATCCGGGGGTCGAGCCAGGTGTAGGCCAGGTCGGTGAGCAGTTGGACGGCCACGTAGACCGCGACCACGAGCAGCAGCAGGTCCTGCACCAGCGGGTAGTCCCGGCGTAGCACGCCCTGCTCGATCAGCTGGCCGAGGCCCGGCCAGGCGAAGATCCGTTCCACCAGGACGGCCCCGGCGACGAGGTGGCCGGTCTGGAGGCCGAGGACGGTGACGGCGGAGGGCAGCGCGTTGGGCAGGGCGTGCCGCCAGACGATCCGTCGCCGGGAGACGCCGAGCGCGGTCGCGGTGCGGACGTAGTCCTCGGCGAGGGCGCGTTCGATGCCGTCCTTGAGGTAGCGGGCCAGCACGGCGGCGCTGGGCAGGGCCAGGCAGAGGGCGGGCATCACCAGGTACTGGACGGCCAGGTCCGGTTCGGCGAGCAGGGACTCGTGCCCGCCGGCCGGGAGCAGTTCGAAGGAGACGGCGAACAGCAGGACCAGCAGGACGCCGGTGACGAACGGCGGGATCGCCAGCACACCGGTGGTGACGGCCTGGACGGCGGCGGCGACCGGGCCGCGCCTGGTGGTGGCGCCGACCACGCCCAGTGGCAGCGCGATCAGCACCACCAGCAGCAGGGCGCCGAGGGTGAGTTGGACGGTGGCGCCGAGGCCGTTGCCGATCAGGTCGGAGACCTGGCCGCCGATCGCGTAGCTCGGCCCGAGGTCGCCGCTCAGCAGGTGGCCGAGCCAGCCGACGTACTGGCCGAACAGCGGCTGGTCGAGCCCGAGTCGACCGCGGATGGCGGCGACGGTGGCGGGGGAGGCGTCCGGTCCGGCGAGTGTGGTGGCCGGGTCGCCGGGGATCAGCCGGAGGATGAGGAAGACCAGGAAGGAGGCGAGGGCGAGGACGAGCAGTCCGCTGGGGAGGCGTTTCAGGAGGAAGGTGCGCATGGGGTTCCGGGCCGTCCTGCTCAGGCCGTGAGGTAGGCGTCGTCGAGGTTGAGGTAGCCGAACTTGTTGAGCGTGACGCCCCGGGCCCGGCGGCCCGCGACCTCGACCAGTCCGGCGATGGCGAGGTCGATCACGAACTCCTCGTCCAGCAGCACGTCGGTGATCTGCTGGTGGAGGGCCCTGGCCTCGGGGCTGTCGCTGTCGCTGCGGTTCCAGGCGCGCTGCACCACGTCGGTGTAGGCGGGGGAGGCGAAGCGGGAGCTGTTCCTGGCCTCGTTGAAGGGGTAGGCGCTCACCGCGAGGGTGGCGGGCTGGAGTTGGGCGAAGCCGTGGCTGAGCGTCCACAGGGCGGGCATGGACTGGGAGATCAGCTGTTTCTGCATGGTCGGGGAGTCGGCGGGCTGGAGCACCGTCTCGATGCCGACCTGCCGGAGGTCGTACTGGAGGATCTGCGCGACGGCGGTCGGCCCGGCCTCGTTGGAGTGGGCGAAGGGCAGGGTGATGTGTTCGGCGCCCGCCTCCCGGAGCAGTGCCCGGGCCCGTTCCGGGTCGTGCCGGTAGTGGGTGGCGCCGGCCTCGGTGTAGGCCGGGGAGGACTTGGGCCAGGGCACCGAGGAGACGGTGCCGTAGCCGCCGAGGGCCTGTTGGACGAGCCGGTCGCGGTCGACGGCCCAGGCGATGGCCTGGCGGACGCGCTTGTCGCGGACGTGCTCGGCGGTGACGTCCACGCCGATGTAGTGGGCGCCGGAGCCGGTGTCGTACTGCTTGATCCGGAACCGCGGGTCGTCGACCAGGGTCGCGGCGTCCTTGCCGCGGACGTTGTAGGAGAGGTGGGTCTGGCCGGTCCTGAGCGAGGACAGCAGCGACTCCGCCTGCGGGATGATCCGGATCTCCACACCGTCGAGGTGGGGGCGGCCGGGGTTCCAGTACTGCTCGTTGCGGGCGAAGGAGAGCGAGGAGCCGGGCTTGCGCCCGGTGAGGGCGAACGGGCCGGTGCCGATCAGCCGGGTGCCGGTGACGGCGTCCTCGATGCTCTCCCGGTCCGGGACGATCATGAACTCGAAGAGGTCGAAGAGGTTGCTCACCGGGTGGGCGAGCACCAGGGTCAGCTCGAAGTCGCCGTTCCTGCGGAAGTCGGTGACGGCGGCGGCGGTGGACCTCAACTGGGCGGAGCGGGCCGGGTTCTGGAGGTTCCGGACGGCGAAGACGACGTCGTCGGCGGTGAACCGGCGGCCGCTGTGGAACAGCACGTCCTCGCGCAGCCTGAGGGTCACGTTCAGGCCGTCCGGCGAGACCTCCCAGGCGGTGGCGAGCTCGGGCTGCGGCCGGAGCCGGTCGTCGTACCGGGTGAGGGTGTTGAAGGCGAGGCGCTGGACGAGGGTGTTGGCGCTCACGGCGAAGAGCAGGCTCGGGGTGATGTCGATGCCGGTCGCGACGGTCAGCACGCCGCCCCGGCGCGGGGTGTCGGCGTCCACGGCACCGGCCGCGTTCCGGGCGTGCTCGACGGCCGAGCGGCAGCCCGCGAGCGTCAGCAGTCCGGCGCCGGCGAGGCCCGCGCGCAGCAGGGCGCGGCGGCTCGGGGCTGGGGGACGGGGGAGCGCGGTCATGGCGGTCCTTCGGGGGCGGCTGCGGGTGATCGGGGCGGTTTCGCGGGGTCGGGGGCGGTTTTCGCGGGATCGGGGCGGTTACGGGCGGCGGGTGGCGCGGGGTGCGGTGAGCGCGTGGACCGGCCGGGCGTACAGCTCGCCGAGCACCGGCGCTCCGGCGGCCACGGCGAGCACGTCCCGGCCGCGCGGCTGGGCGATCAGCAGGCCGGCGTCCCGGTGCAGGTGCGAGCGGAGCGCGAACTCGGTCCGGACGACGTCGAGATGGGCCGGGTCGAGGAGGGCGAAGGTCTCGGTCAGCACCACCAGGTCGGGGTTGACCACGTCGGCGAGCAGGGCGAGCGCGCGGCCGACGATCCTGGCCCGGTTGCGGACCAGCCGGCCGGCCGTCGGGTCGCCGCGCCGGACGGCGGCGATCAGCTGGGCCCGGTCCGGCCCGGCGGTGACCCCCTCGGCGGCGGCCGCCGCGAACAGCGCGGTGTCCGAGGCGGCCACCGAGAGACAGCCGAGCCGCCCGCAGTGGCAGCGCTCCCGGCTGTCCGCGTCCGGGTCGGTGACCGTCCCGGAGACCGGGAGGTGGCCGAGGTCGCCGGTGGCCGAGGGCGGGCCCAGGTGGACGGTGCCCGCGACCGCCAGCGCCGCGTCCACCACGTGGCCGACGAACAGTTGCACCATGCTGCGGCGGGCCGCCGGGTGGCCGAAGAGGATCTCCGCCAGGGTGAGCGCCCGGGCGTGGTTGTCCACCTGGACGGGCAGTCCGGTGGCGGCCGTCAGCAGCTCGCGCAGCGGCAGGTCCCGCCACCGCAGCGGATCGTGCCGGACGACCACCCCGGCCGCCGGGTCGACGGAGCCGCCGGTGACGGCGCCGAGGCCGACCACCGTACGGTCGCCGCGCAGGGTGTCGATCAGCCGGGGCAGCCGGGCCAGCAGCGGGCGCAGCAGGTCCGGGCCGGTCCGGCCGCGGTGCGGGAGCTCCTTGCGCCGCAGCACCCGGCCGCGCAGGTCGAGCAGCGCGACGGTGGTGAACGGCAGGCCGATGTGCAGCCCGGCCACGGCGAGGCGGTCCGGGTCGAGGTCGAGCGGCAGCTGGGGGCGGCCCAGGGTGCCGGTGCCGGCGGCCGCCAACTCGGGCCGCTCGTGCAGGAGTCCGAGCCGGACCAGGTCCACCGCCTGCCGGGAGACGGCCGAGGCGCTGAGCCCGGTGAGCGCGGCGACCCGGCTGCGAGCGATCGGCCCGTGGTCGAGCACCGTGCGCAGGACGGCGGAGGCGTTGGCGTCCCGGCGGTCGTCGCCGGCGCGCGGGGCGGTGGACGTGGTCATGGGCGCGGATCGTCTGCCGTGGTCCCTCGCGGCCCCGGTCAGTTGGCCGCTTCGAGCTCCTCGGCGGGCACCAGGCCCGGCACCCGCGGCGGGTCGGCGGGCTCCAGCAGCCGGCTCGGGGCGCCGTCCACGCCGACCGGCAGGTCGCCGTCCAGGGTGATCCGGCGCACCAGGCGCGGCTCGTCGCCGTAGTCGGCGACCGCGTAGTGCTGGGTGGCGCGGTTGTCCCAGATCGCCACGTCGCCGACCTGCCAGTCCCAGCGGACGGTGTTCTCCAGCCGCTCCACGTAGCGCTGGAAGAGGTCGATCAGGGCCTTGCTGTCGTCGCCCGAGACGCCCTGGACGCGCTGGGCGAAGGCGCCCAGCAGCAGGGTCTTCTCACCGGTCACCGGGTGGACCCGGACCACCGGGTGCTCGGTCCTGAAGGCGGTGGAGACGAACACGTCCCGGAACAGCCTGGCGACCTCGGCGTTGTCCGCCAGCTCGGGGCGCAGGGCGAGCCGGGCGGCGTAGTCGTAGTCGTTGGTGTGGACGGCGCGCAGGCTCTCGGCGAGTGTCTTCAGCGGGGCGGGCAGGTCCCGGTAGGCGGCCGCGGTGTTGGCCCAGACGGTGCTGCCGCCGGCCGGCGGGACCTCCAGGGAGCGCAGGATCGAGGCCTTGGGGTAGGACGGGACGAAGGTGACGTCGGTGTGCCAGTTGTTGGCGCGCACGCCCTTGGTGGCGTCCAGCTCGAAGATGTAGCGGCCGTCCGCGCTGGGCACGGTGGGGTGGCCGACCGGCTGCCCGAGCAGCCGGGCGAAGGCCTCCTGCCCGGCGTCGTCCAGGTGCTGCTGGCCGCGGAAGAAGAGCACCTTGTGCTCGTACAGGGCGGCCTCCAGGGCGGCGACGGTCCCGGCGGGGAGGTCGCCGCCGAGGCGTATGTCGTGCACGAGCGCGCCGATCCGGCCGGCGACGGGGGTGAGGCGGAGCGCGGTCGGGGCGGTGGCGTCGGCGGTGGTCGGTTCGGCGGGGGAGGCGGGCGAGGCGGGGGCGGTGGTCATGGCGGGGCCCTTTCGGGACGGGTGTGGCGACGGCGGATACGGCTACGCCGCGTGACGGACGGCGGGTGCGCGGAGCGGCGTCAGGCGGCGGTGGGCGTACGGCTCCGCACGGCGGGCAGCGGGCGTACGGGGGCGTGACGGTCCGCTTCGGCGGACGTCAGCGGGCGAGGGCGCCGCGACAACAGCGGCGCGGGCAGCGGCGGGGGACGGGGCGGACGACGGTGGCCATCGGCCCTCCTTCCTGGTCGCTGCGGATGGGCTCGGGCCTCATCGTGCTGAACCGCCCGGGCCCCTGTCAATCGTCATCTTGGCTGGTGGGAAAGGGCGTTGCCGCTTCGTTGCGGCGGCTTGCGGCCGTTTGCCGGGTGTTGCGGCGGATGACGGGGGGATGGCGGGCGCACTGCGGGCGGGGGTTCGGGCTTGTGGCCCGGGGGTGGGGTTACTAATTTTCGGAGCGGAAGTAATCCGGGCCGGCGCGGGCGGTTCCCGCCTCGGGGCCGACGCCTGCCCGGATACCGGTGCGGCTGTGACGTTCGGTGACGGCGGTGCGGTCGTTACTGCCCGAGCAGCCGGGCGAAGTCCAGCCCGAGACTGGCGAGGACGGGCAGGGCGCCGAGGTCGGTCACGCCGGCGACCGGGATGCTGTAGCCCTGGTTCACCTCGCGCGGCGCGGCGCCGGCGGTGACGGGGGCGGTGGTCGGGAGCAGGACGCTGCCGAGGAGCAGGGCGACGAGCGAGGTGCGCATCTGAGGGGGCCTCCGGTGGCTCGGGTGACGGCCTGTCAACACCCTCCGTGGCAGGGCGGTCACGCATCTTCGCCCCTTCGGCCGCATTGGTAAAGATTCTTGCCTTGTGTTCATGCCAACATCGCGGAGGTCTGGACCACCTTGCGGTCAGGCGCATACGTTTCCCCCACAAAGGCGTTCGGTCGGTGAACTTCCGTGCGAATGTGCCGACTTCTGCCTGTCATGCTCATGACCTTCACCGCAACCGAAGGGAACGAACCATGCGCGCCATCGGCAAGAACCTCAGGATCCTCGCGGGCGCTCCGCTCGCCGCGGCCGCCCTGATCGCCCTCACGGCCGGCTCCGCCAGCGCGGCGATACCGATCAACCAGCCCATGACCGGCAAGGCCACCTACTACACCGACGCCGGCTACGGCGCCTGCGGCACCCAGATCAACGCCTCCACCCAGATGCTGGTCGCCGTCTCGCACACCTGGTGGACCACCGCCAACCCGAACAACGACCCGGTCTGCAAGGGCATTTCGGTCAAGGTGACCTACCAGGGCAAGACCGTCACCGTCCCGGTGAAGGACCAGTGTCCCTCCTGCGACTCCACCCACATCGACCTCAGCCAGCCCGCCTTCGCCAAGCTGGCCCCGCTGGACAAGGGCGTCATCACCGGCCTGAGCTGGCAGTTCGTCAAGACCGGGCTCAAGGGCGAGACTGTCGAGCTCTCCGCCCCGGTCACCGGCTCCACCATCGGCTGAGCCGGCCCCGACGGCCGTGCCCGCCCCGCGGCATGACGGGGGCGGGCACGGTCTCTCCGCGTCCGGTCGTCCTCCTGCGTCCGGTCAGGCGCCCGCGGACCCCGCGAGCCCCGGGGCCATCGCCAGCAGCAGCTGGACGGCCGGGGGAGCCGTCCGCGGATCGTGGGCCAGCCCCAGGGTGACGGTCGGCACCGGAGCGGTCAGTCGGCGCAGGCAGACGCCGGGGATCCGGAACACCCGGGCCCGGCCCTCGGGGATGGGCGCGATGCCGTACCCCGCCGCCACCGCCAGCAGGAGCTGCTCGTCGTCCGGCTCCTCCCGCACGATCCGCGGCGACCGGCCCGGCCAGAGCTGCCCGGTGATCAGCGCGTGCATCCCGGGCCCGTTCTGGCGCGGCCAGAGCACCACCGGCTCGTCCGCGATCCGGTGCCGGCCGATCCGGGCCCGGGTGCGGGCGAGCGGATGGCCGGCCGGCACGGCGAGCAGCAGCTCCTCCTCGGCGACGATCCGGCAGTCGAGCCCGGGGACGTCCAGCGGCGGCCGGACGAACGCCGCGTCCAGCCGCCCGGCGAGCAGCTCGGCGACGTTGTGCGAGGTCCAACCGGTCTGCAGGGCGACGTCCAGCCGCGGGTAGCGGTTGCGGAACTCCGTCACCAGGGCGTCGCAGACCCCGCCCCGGGCGGAGCGGGTGTACGCCACCCGCAGCCGTCCCTCCCGCCCCTGGACCACCGCCGCGACCCGCTCCTCGGCCGCCGCCACCTCCCGCAGCACCCGCCGGGCCTCCTCGGCGACCGCGCGCCCGACCGGGGTCAGCGCGCAGCCCTTGGTGGTGCGCTCGACCAGCTCCACGCCCAGCTGCCGCTCCAGCGCCTTGACCTGCTGGCTCAGTGCCGGCTGCGCCACGTGCAGCCGGCGGGCGGCCCGGGTGAAGTTCAACTCCTCCGCCAGCACCGAGAAGTAGCGCATGCGCCGCAGATCCATCCGCAGATCCATCCGGCGATGATAAGGGCGGCTTATCGCTTCCGGACAGAACCGGTCTTGGACGGCGTCCGGCGCGAGCCGCTTTCCTGGTGAGGGCCGCCGGCACCCGGTGGGCGGTCTCCGAGGGAGGGGTTCGCGATGGACGGCACGACGGCCGGCACGGTGAACGGTGCGACGGGCGGCACGGTGGACGGCGTGATGGACGTCGTCGTGGTCGGGAGCGGGATCATCGGGCTCACCACGGCGATACGCCTGCAGGAGAAGGGACTTCGGGTCGTCGTGGTGACGGCCGACGGACTGCTGTCGACGACCTCGGCGGTGGCCGCCGCCGTCTGGTTCCCGGTCGCCACCGGCACCGGCGGCCGGGTGGCGGACTGGTCCGCGACGGCCTTCGCGGAGTTCGCCCGCCAGGCCGAGGAGGGCGTGCCCGGCGTCTCGATGCGCAGCACCCGCATGCTGGAGCACGAGCGGCAGTCGGCAGGCCAGCCCTGGTGGGGCGACGCCGTCCCCGACCTGCGCCGGCTGACGGCCGCCGAACGCGGGGCGGACTGCGCGGACGGCTGGTCGTTCACCGCGCCCGCCGTCGAGATGCCGCTCTACCTGCCGTGGCTGCTCGGCCGGTTCGTCGACAACGGCGGCGGGATCGTCCACCGCCGCCTCGACACCCTCGACCAGGCCCGCGCCTGGGCGCCCGTGGTCGTCAACGCCACCGGGATCGGCGCCCGGCAGCTCTGCGACGACCGGGCCGTGCACCCGATCCGGGGCCAGCTCGTCCTCGTCCGCAACCCCGGCCTGCCCACCTCGACCCGGATCCAGGACGACCCGGCCGGCTACACGTACATCCACCCCCGCAGCACCGACGTCGTCCTCGGCGGCACCTTCGAACCGGACGACTGGAACACCGTCGCCGATCCGGCCACCGCCGAGGCGATCCTCGCCCGCTGCACGGCCCGGATCCCCGCACTGCGCGAGGCCCGCGTCCTCGGCCACGTCGTCGGCCTGCGGCCCGCCCGCCACGGCGGTCCCCGCCTCGAGGCGGAGCCGGACGGCCGGACCGTCCACAACTACGGCCACGGGGGCGCCGGCGTCACGCTCAGCTGGGGCTGCGCCGACGCCGCGGCCGAACTGGCGGCCGCTGCGGCGAGCTGACCCCGTCGCGGGTGCGTACCGGCCCCCGAGCGCGCCGTCGCGGCGCGGCTCGGGGGCCTTCGGCCGGACGCCCACCGTGCCAAGTTCGCGGTTTTCCACGATGCCCGAGCGTGGTGGTCGGATGCCAGTCTGTGACTGCCACCGCACCCCGCAGCCGGGTCGGGGCGGGACCGATCGGCCCCGGGTGACCGGCTGTTCACGTGGAACGCCCAGAAGGGACACTTGTCATGAACAGGCGAATCGGAGCGGCCTCGCTCAGCGCGGCTCTCGCGGCCGCGGTTCTCGTCGGCGGTACCGCCCAGGCCTACGCCGCCGCGGCCTCCCCCGCCCCGGCGCACGCCGCGCCGGCGCCCGTCGCGGCGCCCGCCGTCCAGGAAGGCGCGTCGGCGCAGGCGCTCGACATCTGGCACTGGGTCGGCCGGTACAACTCCCAGTTCGCCGCCGAGGCCGCGTACTGGGTGCTGTACGGCCTCGGGAGCGCCATCGCGATGAGGATCGAGAAGATCTGGGACAACGGCGTGGAGACCTGGGAGCTCTACATCCAGTGAGTCTCCACAGCCAGTGAGTCACCCGGCGCCGGCATCCAGCCGCGGCGCCCCCCTCCGGACGGGACCAAGGCGAGCGTGACGCGTGTCCGCTCGTCCAGCCGAGAAGAGAGTTGGTAGACCCATGCAGCGTACGACCTCCATGACCGGTCTGGGCCGCACGGCCGCGGGCGCCCTCACCGCCGTGCTGATGGCGGCCGGAGCGGTCGCCCTCGCCCCGTCCGCGCAGGCCGCGGCCGGGCAGGACGGGCCGCAGGCCTCGGCGGCGCAGCGCCCGGCCGCCGAGAGCGCGGCGGCGAACGTGCCGCTGGTCGCCGCGGACCGTTCCACGAAGGTCACGCTCTCCAACGGCAGCGGGTCCGGCCTGACCAAGACGTGGGACAAGCTCGACCACGGCTGCTGGACGAACGACATGCTGCCGTCCGACTACATCCCCAACACGAAGTCCTCCAGCTGGCAGAGCGAGTCCTGCGGGTTCGCGACCGGGACCGAGGGCAACATCACCTACACGCTCGACAACGGCGGCGAGGTCAAGCTGCACTGGAACAACCCGTACTGGGGCAGCAACGACTACAGCTGCTCCGTCCCGGACGGGTACACCTGTTCCCGGAGCGGCGGCAGCGGGGACAACACCGCGGTCACCTTCAGCATAGGGCGCAGCCGGGCCAAGGCCGCCGCCGCGGAGATGCCCAGCCTGACCAGCGCCTCGCGGAGCACGAGCATCAACCTGACCAACAACTCGGGGAAGCTGCTCACCCGCTCCGGCGCGAGCCTGCAGTGGGGGATCTGGTCCGACAACATGATGCCGCCGTCGATGGTCCAGCCCGGTGTCACCGCGAAGTGGGCGAGCGAGTCCGAAGGCGTGATGACCGGCACCGAGGGTGAGGTCAGCTTCAACGTGGCCGGGGAGCAGAACCAGGTCAAGGTGCACTGGAACAACCCCTACTGGGGCAGCAACGGCTACAGCTGCGACGCGCCGGCCGGGTACAAGTGCACCTGGCAGGGCGGCAGTGGCGACAACGCCGCGGTCTCCTTCACCCTGTCGAAGTCCTGACGCCGAAGTCCTGACGCCGAGTCCTGACGCGGGATCCGGTGCCGGGGCCCTGATCGCGCTGGGCCGGGTCGAACCGGCCGCCCCCGCCCGGGTGCATCCGCGCCCGGGCGGGGGCGCGTCCGCGGCCGCTACCGCTCCAGCGCCGCCACCAGCTGGGTGCGCCGGGCGATCCGCAGCTTCCGGTAGGCGTTGGTGAGGTGGGTCTCCACGGTGCGGCGGGTGAGGCAGAGCGCGGAGGAGATCTGGGCGTTGGTGTGCCCCGCCGCCGCCAGTTCGGCCACGCGCCGTTCGGCGGGGCTCAGGGCGTGTCCGCCGTCCCGGTTCCGCACCCCGCCCTCGCGCAGCGCCTCCTCCGCCGCGCCGAGGAGACGGCCGACCGGGGCCGGTCCGCCGGTCTCCGGGGCGGGCCCGGCCAGCCGCAGGGCCACGGCGTGCGCCTCGCGCAGCGTGTCGCGGCCCTTGCGGCCGCTGCCCGCCTCGATGTGGGCCCGGCCGAGGTCGATCAGCACCTCCGCGAGTTCCACGGGCGCGGCGGCCGGCCTGAGCAGTTCGGCGCCCTCGGTCAGCGAGCACAGGGCCAGCCGGCCGCCCACGGCGGCGGCGTAGGCCCGCAGCGCCCGGCCGACGGTGCGCGGGGTGCCCCAGGTCCGGGCGTGGCGCAGTTCCTCCTCGGCGAGTTCGCGGGCTTCGTCCCGCCGTCCGAGCCGTACCAGGGCGTGCGCCGCTCCGGAGCGCCACGGCGTGGCGACCGGGCTGACGAAGTCGTGGGCGAGCTGGCCGGCTCCGCAGACCAGGTAGTCGTCGAGGGCGGCCTGCCAGTCGCCGTCCGCGGCGTGCAACAGGGCCCGGGTGTAGCTGAGTTCGTTCCACTCCCAGGAGCTGTCGCTGCCGGACGGGCCGACCAGGGCCACGGCCTCCCAGGCCGCGGAGCGCCGGCCGGTCTCGCGCCGGGCGGTCGCCACCATGGCGGCGAGGTGCGGCAGTCGGACGCCCTGTCCGGCGGTCGCCTCCACCAGGGGGGCGTTCTCGGCGATGACGCGGTCGAACTCCCCGGCCCAGAGCGCTGCTTCGGCCCGGACGCTGAGCAGGCACTGCAGGCCCACGTCGGTCAGGTCCGGGGGGACGGGCGGGGCGGGCAGGCACTGGCCGGTCAACTCCCGTGCCTCGTCCAGGCGGTCCGCCCACTGGAGCAGGGTGGCCGCGCTGCCGAGCCAGGCGGTCCGCAGCCGCGGGTCCACCGGCGCGGCCAGCCGCGGCCGGACCCGGTCGAGCACCTCGGCCGCCGAGCAGAGGCCGGCCCCGGCCTCGTACTCGGTGATCAGTCCGCACACCAGGGGCTCGATGGCGGGGGGTGCGGTCGGGGCGAGCGCGCGCAGGCCGGCGACGGCACCGCGCCAGGCGTCGTTGTCGTGCGAGGAGACGAGCGCGCCGAGCGTTCCCAGCACCTGGACGAGTTCGTCGTCGTCGGCGCCGCGACCGGCCCGGCGGAGGACCTCCAGCGCGGTGTCGGGATCCCGGCGCGCGACGTGGGCCGCGCAGAGGGCGGTGGCCGCGGTGGCCCGGTCCCGGAGGTCGGTGTGCAGTTCCAGTCCGGTGCGGAGCCGGCGGATGCCGGCGGTCGCGTTGTGCGGGAGCTCCAGGGCGCCGAGGCGCATGGTGAGGGCGGCCCGCCGGTCCGGATCGAGCGGGCCGCTCAGGGCGTGGCGCAGGTACGCGGCGGACTCCGCGACGTGACCGGCGCGCATCGCCTCCTCGGCGGCCTCGGACAGCGAGCGGGCCATCCACGCCTCGCCGGGCCGTTCGACCCGCAGGAGCCGGGAGGCCACGGCGGTCGCGGGCGCGCCGCTCTCGTCGAGCAGTTCCGCGACGCGGGTGTGCAGTGCGGCGATCTCCTCCGGCGCGGCGACGGCGAGGACGGCCTCCCGTGCGAGGGGGTGGTCCAGCAGCCTGCTGATGCGGCGCGCGGACCGCTCGCCCGGGGAGCGGGTGGCGGTGCAGAGGTCGGAGAGCTGGTGGAGCAGGCCGGGGCCGACGGGCATCCCGCCCTCGGCGGCGACGGCGAGGGCGAGGCAGGCGTGGCGTACGCAGGGGTCGGCCCGTCCCAGCCAGCGGGCGATCGTGTCGCGGAAGCGGCTGCGCGACGGGGTGGACGACGGGCGGGGGAGCGCCCCGTCGGCGAAGTCGGCGACGAGCGCCCGCACCAGGGCCGGGTTGCCGATGCCCGCCTCGACGCAGGCCACGGTGGAGCGCTGGTCCAGGCCGGCGTCCCGGGCGAGGCGGATGACGGCGGGGACGCTGAGCGCGGGGAGGGCGACGGCCGTGCCGGTGGCGGGCGGGAAGGGGGCCGGACCGGACGGGTCGGCGCGCTCGGTGAGCACCAGCAGGACGGGGATCTCGGCGATGCGGCGGGCGAGGTAGCCGAGCCAGCGCCGGGACGGCTCGTCGGCGTGGTGGAGGTCGTCGACCGCGAGCAGGACCGGCCGCTCGGCGGCGGACCGGGTCAGCCTGGTCACCAGCCCGTGGAACAGCCGTTGTTCGTCCGCTCCGGCCGCGACGGAGAAGGGCACGGCCTCGTCGTCCGCGAAGAGCTGGCGGACGAGCCCGAACGGGAACGCCGTCTCCTCCGGTACGCCGCGGGCGCGTCCGACGCGTACGGCGTCACCGTCGGCCTGCTGCCGGACGATCGCCTCCAGCGCGGCGGTCCGCCCCATGCCGGACACCGGTGCCGAGAGCAGGACCCAGCGTCCGCTGCCCGCCCGCGCCGCCGCCGCGGCCGCCGAGGCCGTGCCCAGCACCTCGTCGCGCTCCAAGAGCATGTGTTCCCCATCCTGTCGGTCCTGTTCGGCCGGTCCGGCGCGTGGTACCGGTCCGGGCCGTCCCCAGCGGTCCGGACAGGGGTTTCCGCGGTCGTCGGAGCCGTATTCCGCAGGAACATCGTGAACGATCTCTTTCCGGTTCGATCTTCACCCACGGGTGGCGCGAGGCGGCCGGTCGAAACGGAAAACGGCGTGATCATGCTCATGGCGAAGCTTGATCCCGACGCTACCGCCGGGTTCCCCGCAGGGCGCCCTGCCTGCGACGACGGCCGCACCCGGCCGCCCGGCCCGTCGGGCGCGGTCCCGGAGCGGAGCGACGGACGGGCAGCCGTGCCCACTCGGTTCGTCGGCGTACTGGTGGGGCCCGGCCAGGTTGTTCGAATACCGCTCGATTCCGTCGGGCGTCGACCGGGCGGGTGGAGCGGGCCACGGGGGCGGCTTACTGTTCGGGGGTCCGCAGGCGGGTCGAGAGCGAGCAGTCCGAGAGTGGGGAGGCCGAGGGTGTCCGAGACGACGAAGCCGGTGCTGTACGTCGTGGTGTGCGCGGCGGGGGTCGCGGGCGGGGTGGGGGAGCTCATCTCGGCCGCGCAGGAGCAGAACTGGGACGTGGGGGTGGTGGCGACGCCCCAGGCCATGGGGTTCATCGACGCCGAGGCGATCGAGGCGCGGACCGGGTACCCGATCCGCTCCGCCTGGCGGAAGCCGGGGGAGCCCCGGCCGCTGCCGGACCCGGACGCCCTCGTCGTGTCCCCCGCCACCTTCAACACGCTCAACAAGTGGGCCCTGGGCATCTCGGACACCCTGGCGCTGGGGATCCTCTGCGAGTCGTACGGCTGGGGTGTCCCAGTCGCCGTCCAGCCCTGCCTGAGCGCGGCGCAGGCGGCGCATCCGGCCTATGCGGACAGCCTGGCGAGGCTGCGGCGGATGGGGGTGCGGATCGCGGACTTCACGCCGGGCTCGTACGACTGGACGCGGGCCCTGGAGCTGCTGCGGGACTGACAGGGTGGCTGATCGGGCCCGGTGATCCTTGCAGTGTGGGGGGTGGCCCGGGCCGAACCCGCGGAGGTAGCGTCCGGGCAGGTCAGCGAGGGTACGGGAGGTTTCCGGTGGCGGCGGTCAACGGCGAGGTGTCGTTCTGGTACGCGGCGGACGGGGTGCCGGAGCCGGGCCCCGCGCTGCCCGGGGACCGGGACGTCGACGTGTGCGTGGTCGGCGGCGGGTACACCGGGCTCTGGACGGCCTACTACCTGAAGAAGGCCGACCCCGCCCTCCGGATCGCCGTCCTCGAACGGCGGTTCTGCGGCTACGGCGCCTCCGGGCGCAACGGCGGCTGGCTGTACAACGGCTTCGCGGGGCGTGGAGCCTTCGCCAGGCGGTACGGGCGGGAGCGCGCGGCCGCGATGCAGCGGGCGATGGACGAGGCGGTCGGGGAGGTCGTCGGCGTCGCCGGGGCCGAGCGGATCGACGCGGACATCGTTTGCGGCGGCGTCCTCGAAGTCGCCCGCAGCAAGCCGCAGTTGGAGCGCCTGCGGGCCCATGTCGAGGCCGAGCGGGCCTACGGCGAGGGCCGGGTCGAGCTGCTCGGCGCCAAGGAGGCGGCCGAGCGGATCAATGTCGCCGGCACCCTCGGCGGCTGCTGGACGCCGCACGGCGCCCGCATCCAGCCCGCCCGGCTCGCCCGCGGACTGGCCCGCACCGTCCGCGAGTTGGGCGTCGAGGTGTACGAGGGGACGGCGGTCACCGCGATCCTGCCCGGCAGCGGCTACCGCAAGCCCCGCGCCGTCACCCCGTACGGCACCGTCACCGCCGACCACGTGCTGCGCGCCACCGAGGGGTTCACCGCCGGGCTGCGCGGCGAGAAGCGCACCTGGCTGCCGATGAACTCCGCGATGGTCGCCACCGAGCCGCTGCCCGCCGAGTTCTGGGCGGAGGCCGGCTGGGAGGGCCGCGAGGTGCTGGGCGACTTCGCGCACGCCTACATGTACGCGCAGCGCACCGCCGACGACCGGATCGCGCTCGGCGGGCGGGGCGTGCCCTACCGGTTCGGCTCGCGGACGGACTCGGACGGCAGCACCCAGGTGGAGACGGTGCGCCAGCTCCGGGCCGTCCTCGACCGGTTCTTCCCGGCCGCCGCGCAGGCCCGGATCGACCACGCCTGGGCGGGCGTGCTCGGCGTCCCCCGGGACTGGTGCGCCACCGTGGAGCTGGACCGGGTGAGCGGGCTCGGCTGGGCCGGCGGGTACGTCGGCAGCGGGGTGACCACCACCAACCTGGCCGGCCGCACCCTGCGGGACCTGGTGCTCGGCCGGGACACCGAGCTGACCCGGCTGCCCTGGGTGGGCCACACCGTGCGGCGCTGGGAGCCGGAGCCGCTGCGCTGGCTCGGGGTGCACGCGATGTACGCCGCGTACCACGCCGCCGACCGGCAGGAGGCGGCCGGGCGGGCCACCACCTCGCCGATCGCCCGGGTCGCGGACCTGGTCGCCGGGCGCTGAGCCCACGGGGCCGGGCCTCCGGGCGCCGGGCCTCGGGCCTTCGGGAAACCGGGTGTTGAACGGGTGCGGGCGGCACCGGGTTGACGGTCCGGCGGCGTGCCGACCCGGTGCGACGGCCGCCGGTGCGGTCGTCCCGCCAGGATGTCCGGATGACAGTGAACGAGGCGGACCCGCCGCCGGCGCCGCGCGATCCACGGCCGTCGCTTCGATCGTCCGTTCGGACGTGCCGCCGAGCGGAGTCGGCCCGCAGCACCCACGGTGAAGGCGTGCTGAGGAGAACACTGCCGGCCCTCGCGGTCGCCCTGCTGCTCTGCGCGCCGACGAGCGGCGCGTGGGCCAGGTCGCCGGGCCGGCAGGTGGCGGTCGTGGACCAGGCCTCGCGCAGCGTGCTGGTGTTGCAGAGCGCCGAGGAGCTGATGGCCTACCGCGGCCCGGGCCGACTGCCCGTCGTGTGGGGCTGGAGTGCCGACCGCGCACCGGAGTTGACGGATCTGGCGCCCGCGCGCAGCTGGACCGACCCGGACGAGGCCAAGTCCCGGATCCGGCAGGGGCGGCGCTTCCTGCTGACCACCGCCTCCGGCGGGCTGGCCGCCGTCGTGGAGACCACCACCGGCCGCGTCCACTGGGCGACGGACCTCGGGACGGCCGCCAACCCGCACAGCATCGAGCTGCTGCCGGACGGCAACGTGGCCGTGGCGGCGAGCGCGGGCGGCTGGGTGCGGCTGTACGCGGCCTCGCAGGGCCCGCGGGCCGCGGCGTACGCGGAGTTCCCGCTGCCCGGTGCGCACGGGGTGCACTGGGACGCGCGGACCGGCCTGCTCTGGGTGCTCGGCGACACGGCGCTGACCGCGCTGCGGGTCGGCGGCACCCCGGCCGCGCCCGCCCTCACCGTCGTGCGGAGCAGCCCGCTGCCCGACCGCGGCGGGCACGACCTGGCGCCCGTCCTGGCGGATCCCGGGCGGTTCTGGGTGGCCACGCTGACCGGCCTGTGGCGCTTCGACCCGGCCACCGACCGCTTCACCGCCGTGCACCTGGCCGATCCGGCCGCCGAGCGGGACCTCAAGAGCGTCGGCGACGAACCCGGCACCGGCCGGTTGCTCACGGTGGCGCCCGAACACGAGGCGCCGTGCGACTGGTGCACGTCGGTGATCACCCTGCACCGGCCGGAGGGGACGCGGTCGCTGCGGGGCTCGCACCTGTACAAGGCGAGGTGGTGGAGCGTCTGGTAGCAGATTTCGTTCCCCGAGGAGTCGATCCGGGGCCGCGCGTCGTGGATACCACTCGAATTGCGGACGGCATTCGACTGATGGGGCATATTGTGTACACCGACAAACTACTCCGATGGAGGTCAGTTTTCCGTCGCGGTCGGCAAACCATCCGTCGACCCCCGTCGGCTGGGATAGCGTCGTGGGGTCGGGGGGTCGACACCGATCCGGTGCATTCGAACGCTAGCTACTGGGCCGTAATGGCCGAATGAGTCATGGAGAAAATCATGCGGAATTTCCCTGCGGAAAACCGGCCAGACGGAGTCGACGACCTTCAACTCGCGATGGAATCACTGGCCGCCTTCCCGTCCCGGAACGCAGGGAGCGGGGCGGATGTGACCGAGCGGCTCGCGGCCGTCCACGATCTGTGCCGCGCGGTCGACGCGGTGCTGGACAGCCTGGTCGTCCAGGCCGCCGCCGAGGCGGCCGAGGAGGGTTGGACCGCGGCCCGGATGGCGGCCGAACACTCCGGCTACTACGCCAGGTTGCAGCGCGCGCTGCTCCCCGCCGGTGCCGGGCTGACCCGGCAGTGAGCGCGGTGCTGCCGGGCGTGCACGTGCTGTCCTGCCCCACCCGGTGGAGCGACGTCGACGAGAACGGGCACATCAACAACGCCCGTCTGGTCGGCTACATCCAGGAGGGGATTTACGACCTGTTCTGCCACCACGAAACCGCCGTCCGGGAGTCGCTGTTCCCGTCCGGGTTCATTATCGCCAGGCACGAGATCGACTACCTGGAGCAGTTGCACCACCGGCCCGAGCCGCTCTCGGTGGTGCTCACCGTGGAACGGCTCGGACGGAGTTCCGCCCAGGTCGAGGTGAATGTCTGCCGGGACCGGCTCACCTTTATGCGGGCGCGGACCGTGGTGGTCGCCCGGGATCGCGAATCCGGCCGCTCGCGGGCGCTGAGCCCGGCGGAACGGATCTTTCTCTCGGCGTTTATGCCGGACCCGGCCCGGGCCCAGGCGGTCCTGGCGGCCACCACGGTGACCGCGGCGGCAGCGGTGAGCGCGGCGCCCCCGGCGCAGCGCGTGGCGGCCGGCCCGGCCACCGGCGGGCTGCTGCCGTCCCGGCGGCCGCGCAGGCGGTGCCACGCCTCGGCGCGGTGAGCGGCGCGGCGGGCGGTGCGGTGAACAGTGCGGTGGACCGCAGGACGGACCGTTGCCCCGGGGCGGCGGCGTGATCGACGGCGGCGGCCGGTTCCGAAGGCGCCGGGGCGAGTTACGCTGAGCAGCACGGGCACCGGTACGTCCCACGGCGGTCACGGACCGCGATCCCCGTCCTGGCCCAGGGCGAGCGCGCCGCCGTCGGTCCGGCCGAGCCCGCCGACCGGAAGGAGGACGCGATGACCATCTCCTGGGAGGACTTCCTCGCCCGCGTCGTGGAGCGCGGCGAGTACCGGGGCGCGGCCGAGGCGGACCACGCCACCCGGGTCGTGCTGGCCCTGCTCGGCGAGCACCTGGTGGGGTCCGAGCGGGGCGAACTCGCCGACGCGCTGCCCGAGACCTACGCCTCGCTGCTGCGCGACGCCCAGCCCGCGGCCGAACCGCTGACCGCCGAGCGCTTCGTGCAGGCCGTGGTGGGGTGGATCGACGGGGCGACCCCGGCGACGGCGCAGTGGGACATCGGGGCCGTGCTCAGCGCCGTCGCCGACCTCGTCCCCGGCGAGCTGCTGGACCAGGTGATCGAGCAACTCCCGGACGGCTACGACCTGCTGTTCGGCCACCCGGCACCGGCCTGAGCCCGCGGCCGGTTCTGCCGCCTGAGCCCGCGGCGGGTGCCCGCCGCCTGAGTCTGCCGCCCGCGGCCTCGGCCGGTCGGCGCGGCTACCCCGTGGTGGCCCGGAACAGCTCCGCGCCCGGGCCGGTCAGTCCGACCGGCCCGGCGCCCGGGCGCAGGTAGGCCGACGCGCCCGCCGGAAGCGGGAGTTCGGAGCCGCCGGGGGCCCGCAGCAGGGCCCGCCCGGAGACGCAGAGCAGGATCTGCGGGGCGGGGCGGTCGACCCGGACGGCGGCGGCGCCGGGGCGCAGCCGGGAGAGCCTGAACTCCTCGGCCGGCGACGGGTACTCCTCCTCGAAGCCGTCGCCGGTCGGGCGCGGGGCGAGCAGTTCGACCTCCCCGGGCCGGAAGTCCGTGACCGCCAGCAGGCCGTCCACGTCGACGTGCTTGGGGGTGAGGCCGCAGCGCAGCACGTTGTCCGAGTTGGCCATCAACTCCACGCCCACGCCCCGGAGGTAGGCGTGCGGCACCCCGGCGTCCAGGTACAGCGCCTGCCCGGCGGTAAGCCGGACGTGGTGGAGCAGCAGGGCGGCGAGCAGCCCCCGGTCGCCGGGGTACTCCTCGGCGAGGCGGGCGTACGCGGCGCTGCTCGCGCCGTACGGCCCGCCGGCGGCCGCCGTGCGGCGCAGGGCGCTGGTGACGGCGGCGAGTTCGGAGCCGTCGGCGTTCAGGCCGGAGCGCAGCAGCTCGGGCAGCACGGCCTCGGCGGGCCGGGTGCGCAGGGCGGCGGCCCAGGGGGCGAGCACGCCGAGCGCGTCCAGCAGCCGGGCGGTGCCGGCGGCCGGGCGGAAGCCGCACAGTGCCTCGAAGTCGCCGAGCGCGCAGAGGAGTTCGGGCTTGTGCCCGCGGTCCTTGTACACCCGCTCCGGCGCGTCCAGCGGGATGGCCCGGGCCTGTTCGGCCGCGTACCCGGCCTCGGCCTGGGCGCGGGTGGGGTGGACCTGGAGGGAGAGCGCCCGGTCGGCGGCCAGCACCTTGAACAGGAACGGCAGCGCCGGGCCGAACCGCCGGACGGTGTCCGCCCCGAGCAGGCCGTCCGGGTCGGCGTCGATCAGCCGGTCCAGCGGCCGCGGGCCGCTGCCGTCTCCGCCGTCGCCGGATCCGTACAGCAGGGACGGCGCCGACGGGTGGGCGCCGAGCCAGAGTTCGGCCTGCGGGGTGCCGTCGGGCGCGGTTCCGGTGAGCGCGGGGATGGCGGTGGGCGAGCCCCAGGCGTAGCGGCGGACGGGGTTCTTCAGGAGGGCGAACGGCGGCATGCGGGCGGCTCCGGGGAGGCTCAGCGGCAGAGCGCGGCCGCGCCGATCAGCCCGGCGTCGGTGCCGAGCTCGGCGCGGCGCACGTCCAGGCCGCGGATGTACGAGAGGGCGGCGTAGCGGTCCAGGTGGCGGGCGAGCGGGGCGAACAGCACGTCCCCGGACTCGGCCACGCCGCCGCCGACGACGACCCGGGAGAGGTCCACCAGGGCGGCCGTGGCGGCGATCCCGGCGGCCAGTGCCCGGGCGGCGCGGTCGAAGGAGGCGAGCGCGACCGGGTCGCCCGCGGCGGCGGAGGCGGCGACGGCGCGGGCCGTCCGGTCGCCGTCCACGGGCCGCCAGCCCTCGGCGAGCGCCCGGCGGGCGATCGCGGTACCGCTGGCGAGGCCCTCCAAGCAGCCGCGGGAGCCGCACGGGCAGGGCTCGCCGTCCAGGTCGACGGTGATGTGGCCGAGGTGGCCGGCGTTGCCGCTGGGGCCGGGGCGCACCGCGCCGTCGAGCACCAGTCCGGCGCCGACGCCGGTCGACACCACCAGGCAGAGCGCGTTGTCGGCGCCCCGGGCCGCGCCCTGCCAGTGCTCGGCGGCGGCCATCGCGACGCCGTCCCCGGCGAGGTGGACGGGCAGCGTGCGCGCGGCCACCGCCGGGTGCGCGGCGACCGCGGTGACCAGCGGGAAGCCGCGCCAGCCGGGGATGTTGACCGGGCTGACGGTGCCGTCCGCGAGGTCGACGGGGCCGGCGCTGCCGATCCCGACGGCCGTCACGGCGGCCCAGTCGGCCGTCCCGGCGAGCCGCTCCAGCACCTGGTGCACCACGGCGAGCACGGCCGCGCCGGGCTCGGTGGCCGGGGTGGGCAGCTGGAGCCGGTGCCGCAGCCGTCCGTCGGCGTCGACCAGCGCCCCGGCGATCTTGGTGCCGCCGATGTCGAGGGCGGCGAACAGCGAGGTGAACGGCACGGTGGGCTCCAGGAAGTAGGGGGCGGCGCCCCGGCCGCGGGGGCCGGGGCGCCGAACAGCGTAGATCAGCCTCGGCGGGCGGCGCTGAGCCGCAGGGTGACCAGCTCGAACGGGCGCAGCGCGAGGCGCACCGCGCCGTCCTCCACCGCCACCTCGCCGCGGGTGCCGTCCCAGGGCCGCTCCAGCAGGTCGCAGGGGACGGCGCCGGCCAGCGGGTAGGAGGTGGTCAGCCGGCCCCGGGCGCGGCCGCCGCCGGCCTCGTAGACCCGGACGATCAGGTCCCCGCTGCGGTCGTCGGCGAGCTTGACGGCGCTCACCACCAGGGCGTCGTTGTCCAGCTCCACCAGCGGGGCGACCCGCTCGGCGCTGCCGGTGACCGTCCGCTCGGGCAGGCCGATCCGGTAGCCCTCGCGGACCGCGTCGCCGATCGCCGCGCCCGGCACCAGGGCGTGCCGGAAGCGGTGCAGGCCCTGGTCGGTCTTCGGGTCGGGGAAGCGCGGGGCGCGCAGCAGCGAGAAGCGGACCGTGGTGGTGGTCCCGCCGTCGTCGGGGCGCACGGTGCGGGTGACGTCGTGGCCGTAGGTGGAGGCGGTGACCAGGGCGACGCCCCAGCCGGGCTCGTCGAGGTGGACGAAGCGGTGGTTGCAGGCCTCGAACTTGGCCGCGTCCCAGCTGGTGTTGGTGTGGGTGGGCCGGTAGAGGTGGCCGAACTGGGTCTCGGCGGCGTAGCGCTCGGTGTGGACGTCCAGCGGGAACGCGGCCTTGAGGAACTTCTCGGTCTCGTGCCAGTCGACCTCGGTGTCGATGTCCACCCGCTGCTCGCCGGCCGGCAGGGTGAGGGTCTGGACGACGGTGGAGGAGCCGAAGGAGCGGGCGATCCGCACCGAGGCCCCGGCGGGGGACGACGCGGCGGTGAGCGAGTCCACGCCGGTCAGGTCGGTGACGGTGTTGCGGTAGAACTGGTCGACGTCCCAGGCGTCCCACATGTTGGGGAAGTCGGGGTGCAGCTGGAGCAGGTTGGCCCGGCTGCCGGGGGCGACGGTCTCCCGGCCGGTCGCGGTCTCGACCACCGAGGCGATCAGGCCGTCCGCGTCCACGGCGACCTCCAGCAGGCCGTTGCGCAGCGTGAAGCCGCCCCCGGGGCGCTCGACGGCCTCGCAGGTGCCGTCCGGCAGGCCGACCGTGGCGGCCCCGCCGGCCGGCACCGTCGAGCGGCCGTGCGGCGCCGAGTTGAACACCAGCTCCCGCCCGCCGGCGGCCGCCCCGGCCAGCGCCTGCTGGGCCGCGCCGATCAGCGCCTCCAGCTCCCCGGCCAGCGCCGCGTACGTCGCCTCGGCCTCGCGGTGCACCCAGGCGATGGACGAGCCGGGCAGGATGTCGTGGAACTGGTGCAGCAGCACCGTCTTCCAGATCCGGTCCAGCTGCTCGTACGGGTACTCCGCGCCGGTGCGCAACGCGGCGGTGGCGCACCAGAGTTCGGCCTCGCGCAGCAGGTTCTCGCTGCGCCGGTTGCCCTGCTTGGTCTTCGCCTGGCTGGTCAGGGTGGCGCGGTGCAGCTCCAGGTAGAGCTCGCCGACCCAGACCGGCGGGTTCGGGTACTCGGCCTCGGCCTTGGCGAAGAACTCGGCGGGCTTCTCCCAGCGGACGGTGGCCGAGCCCTCCAGGTCCTTCATCCGGGCCGCCTTGGCGACCATCTCGCGGGTGGTGCCGCCGCCGCCGTCGCCCCAGCCGGTCGGGGCGAGCGAGTGCCGGGCGACGCCCTTGTCCTTGAAGTTCTTCGCCGCGTGGGCGATCTCGCTGCCCTTCATCGAGCAGTTGTAGGTGTCCACGGGCGGGAAGTGGGTGAAGATCCTGGTCCCGTCGATGCCCTCCCAGAGGAAGGTGTGGTGCGGGAACTTGTTGATCTGGCTCCACGAGATCTTCTGCGTCAGCAGCCACTTGGAGCCCGCGTTGCGGATGATCTGGGGCAGGCCGCCGGTGAAGCCGAAGGTGTCCGGCAGCCAGGCCTCGTGGTTCTCCACCCCGAACTCGTCCAGGAAGAACCGCTTGCCGTGCACGAACTGCCGGGCCATCGCCTCCGAGCTCGGCATGTTGGTGTCGGACTCCACCCACATGCCGCCCGCCGGGACGAAGCGGCCCTCGGCGACGGCCTTGCGGACCCTGGCGTACACCTCGGGGCGGTGCTCCTTGATCCAGGCGAACTGCTGGGCCTGGGACATGGTGTAGAGGAAGTCCGGCTCGTCCTCCAGCAGCGCCGTCATGTTGGCGGTGGTGCGGGCCACCTTGCGGACGGTCTCGCGCAGCGGCCACAGCCAGGCCGAGTCGATGTGCGCGTGGCCGATCGCGCTGATCCGGTGCGCGGACGGCACGGCGGGCGCGGCCAGCACACCGGCCAGCTCCGAACGGGCCGCCGCCGCCGTGCCGTTGACGTCCTGGAGGTCGACGGCGTCGAGCGCCCGCTCGACCGCGCGCAGGATGTCCCAGCGGCGGGCGCCCTCCACCGGCAGCTCGGCCATCAGCTCGCCGAGCACCTCCAGGTCCAGCACCAGCTGCCAGACCGTCTCGTCGAAGACCGCCAGGTCCATCCGGGTCAGCTTGTACTGCGGCTGGTCGCCGGCCGTCTTCTTGTCGCCCAACTCGGTGGGCAGGAAGGGGTGGTAGTCCAGGATGACCGGGTTGGAGGCGGCCTCGACGTGCAGCAGCACCTGCTCGCCGCCGGCCGCCGGGGCGGCGATCCGCACCCACTGGTTCTGCGGGTTGAGGCCCTTCACCGGGGAGCCGTCCGGGCGGTAGACCAGGCCCTCGCACTGGAAGCCGGGCATGTTGGCGTCGAAGCCGAGGTCGATCAGCGCCTCGACGGTGCGCCCGGCCCACTCCTGCGGCACGGTGCCGGTCACGGTGATCCAGCTGGTGCCCCAGGGCGCTCCCCAGGCGTCGCCGACCGCGATCGGGGTGCGCGGGGCGGCCAGGCCCTCGGCGACCGGGACGGGCTCGCCGGGAGCCGTCCAGATGCCGACCTCCAGCGGGACGGACTCGGGGTAGACGGCCGGGCGGATGCGCTCGTCCAGGACGCGCTTGAGGCGGGACTCGACCAGGGTGCGGTCATCGTGCATGTCAGCGGGCTCCGTTGCGTGGCTGAGGGGAAACGGACTGGCTAGAGGGACGGTACGTCGGAGGGGTGGACCACCTCGGTGATGCCGCGCGCGGCGAGGTGCTCGCGGTCCTCGGCGCGCTCGGCGAGCACCGTGGTCGGGCGGGCGCCCTCCTCGGCGAGGCGCATGAACGCCTCGTACACCGGGCCGCCGGGGCCGCAGACCGAGCGCCGGGGCGAGAGGGCCTCGTCGCCGGTGGCGACCACCACGGCGGTGCTGCGCGGCTTCGGCGGCTGCCAGGAGCGGCGGGCCTCGGCGGCGGCCTCGGCGAGCCGGGCGCCGGCCGGCTTGACCGTCCGGTCGGTGGTCAACAGGCCGAGGCTGTACTCCAGTTCGGGGAAGTCGGCGAGCGAGCGGTCCACGTCGTGCGAGCACCACCAGGTCACGCCCCACAGGTCCGGGCAGTCCAGCACGGCCTCCACGGTGGCGCCGGTGAAGCGCGCCGCGTCCTGCGGGGTGATGTGCGGGGCGGGCGCGCCGACCTCCTGCAGCCAGACCGGGCGGGCCGGGTCGTCCGCCCAGGCCTTGGACAGCTCGACCAGGTAGGCGGCGTGCTGCGCGGTGGCGGTGGAGTGGGCGCCGTAGCGCTGGGCGGTGCCGTTGAACACCCAGGAGTGCACGGCGGTCGCGGCGCCGATCCGGGCCGAGTGCCAGGGGGTGAACGGGTGCTCGTCCAGGTACCAGGCCGCGTCGTACGAGGCGTGCAGGTGCAGCCGGCCGGGGGCGCCCTGCTCGCAGGCGTCGAGCATCCGGCGCAGCCAGGCCTCCGCCTCGGCGGGGGTGGCCCGGTCCGGGTCGGGGTGCGGGGCGCCGGAGAACTGGTTGATCTCGTTGCCGAGCGTCATCCCGAGGAAGTTGGGCCGCTCGCTCAGGGCGTCGGCGAGGGTGCGCAGGTAGGCGGCCTGGCCGTCGAGCACCTCGGGGTCGGTGAAGATGTTGCGGCGGTGCCAGGTCTGCGTCCAGGACGGGAGGAAGTCGAAGCTGGACAGGTGGCCCTGCAGGCCGTCCACCGCGACGTCGAGACCGCGCTCGCCGGCCGCGTCCACCAGGGCCGTCAGCTGCTCGACGGCGCGCGGGCGGATCAGGGTGCGGTTGGGCTGGAAGACCGGCCAGAGCGGGAAGACCCGCACGTGGTCCAGGCCGAGGGCGGCGATGGAGTCGAAGTCGGCGCGCACGGCGTCGAGGTCGAAGTCGAGCCAGTGGTGGAACCAGCCGGCGCTGGGCGTGTAGTTGACGCCGAAGCGGGGAGCGGTGGTCATCGGGGTCATCGGAGGGCTTCCTCAACGGGTGTGGGGCGTACGGACGGTGGGTCGTCACCGGCGGGGGCGGTCCCCGGTCGGGCTATCCCTTGACGGCTCCTTCCTCGACGCCCTTGAAGAAGAAGCGCTGGCAGACGCCGAACACCACGACGATCGGCAGGAAGGCGATCATGGTGCCGGCCGCGATCAGCCGGGGGTTGGCGGCGAAGGTGCCGTTGAGGTACTGGAGCCCGACGGTGAGGGTGTACTTCTGCGGGTCGTTGAGCACGATCAGCGGCCACAGGAAGTCGTCCCAGGCGCCGATGAAGGTGAAGATCACGATCACGCTGAGCATGCCGCGCACGTTCGGCAGGCCGATGTGCCACAGCCGCTGCCAGACGTTGGCGCCGTCCACCAGCGCGGCCTGGTCCAACTCGGCCGGGACGGCGGCGAAGGCGGTGCGCATCAGCAGCACGTTGAGCATCGCGATCGAGCCGGGCAGCGCGACGCCGGCCAGGGTGTCGGCCAGGCCGAGTCCGCGCACCAGCACGTACTGGGAGACGATGGTGACCTCGCCGGGCAGGATCAGGGTGGCGAGGAAGAGGCCGAGGACGAGCTTGGCGCCGCGGAAGCGCAGCCGGGCGAGCGCGTAGCCGGCCAGCGTGCAGCCGACCACGTTGCCGGTGATGCAGACCACGGCGACGATCACCGAGTTGAGCGCGTAGGTCCACACCGGGATGACCTCGGCGACCTTGCCGTAGTTGCCCAGGGTGGGCTGGTCGGGCAGGAAGCTCGGGGTGCGGGTGTAGACGTCCTCGGCGGGGCCCTTGAGGGAGGTCGACAGCTGCCACAGGAAGGGGCCGATGACCAGCAGCAGGACCAGCACCAGGAGCAGGTAGCGGGCGGCGGTCTGCGCGGTGGAGGGGGTGTTGAAGCTCCGGGAGCGCCTGGCGGGCCCGGCGGGGCCGGTGGGCCTGGTGGCCTCGGCGGCCTTGGCGGGCTCGGCGGGGGTGTCGGGGGACTGGGGCGTGCGGACGGTGGTCATGGGGGGTCAGGCCGCCTTCCGGTTCAGCCGCATCAGGAACAGCATCGGGCCGAGGGTGACGACGAACAGCAGCAGGCTGAGCGCCGAGGCGTAGCCCAGGTGCCCGTTGAAGCCGCGGCTGTACATCTGGATCAGCATCACCACCGACATGTCCCGGCCGCCGGGGCCGCCGAGGCCGTTGGAGAGCACGTACAGCTCGGAGAAGACGCGCAGCGAGCTCACCGAGATCAGCGCCGAGATCAGGATCATGGTCGGGCGCACCCCGGGCAGGGTGACGTGCCAGAACCGGTGCAGCGGTCCGGCGCCGTCCACGGCCGCCGCCTCGTGCAGCTCGCGCGGGACGTTGGCTAGCGCGGACAGGTAGATGACCATGTAGTAGCCGAGGCCCTTCCAGACGGTCAGGGCGATCGCGCTGAACAGCAGCAGCCAGCGGTCGGTCAGGAAGGCGACCGGGGAGTCGGCCAGCCCGGTCTGCTGCAGCAGGCCGTTGGCCAGGCCCCGCTCGTCCAGCACCCAGCCCCAGATCAGCGCCACCACGACGGCGGAGGCGATCACCGGGGTGTAGAAGGCGGTGCGGAAGAAGGTGATGCCGGGGATCTTGCGCTGCACCAGCAGGGCGAGCAGCAGCGGCAGGACGGTCAGCAGCGGTAGGCAGACCAGCATGAACACGATGCTGTTGACCAGGGCGTCGGCGAGCTGGTCGTCGTCCAGCAGCCGGCCGTAGTTCTCCAGGCCGGTGAACTGCCCGCCGCCCAGGGGCTTGGCGTTGGTGAAGGAGAGGATCACCGTGTTGACGGCCGGCCAGAGGTTGAAGACGGCCAGCCAGACTATCGCGGGCCCGGCGAGCAGCCAGGGGGTGAACCAACGCCGGTGGGTCATGCCGTTGCCTTCCTGGGGCCTGGGGGTGGTGCGGGTGATTCCCGGGGAGCGGCGGGCGCGGGGGAGGCCCGCCGCTTCACCGGTACTTCGCCGGTACGTCTCCGGTGCCGCGCCGGAACGTCTCTGGTACGTCGCTGGTACGTCTCCGGTGCTTCGCCGGTGCGGGGTGGGGTACCGCGGGGCTGGTGCCGGGGCGGCGTCGGATCAGCCCTTGAGCAGCTTGTTGCACTGCTCGACGGCGGTGTCCAGCGCCTGCTTGGAGCTGGTGTCGCCGCTGATGGCCAGCGCGAACTGCTGCTTGATGATCGTGCCCATCGCGTCGTCGACCTCGACCGGCTGGATCAGCTTGGCCTTGGCGAGCGAGGCGAAGGCCGTCACCTTGGCGTCGCCCGCGTTGGTGCCGTCGCTCTTGCTGAAGAACGGGTCGTTCGCGGAGGCCTTGGTGGACGGGAACACGCTGGTCAGGTGGGCGAAGGCGGCCTGGTTCTCGGGGCTGGTCACCCAGCGGGCGAGGGCCACCGCGGCGGCCGGGTTCCTGGTGTTCTTCGGGATGGACAGGCCCTGGACGTACAGCGGCGGGGTGGCCATCGCGGGGGAGGAGACGACCTTCGGGGCGAGGGTCGGGTTGTCGGTGGCGAGGCTGGTGATGTAGTTGCCGCCGCCGGTGGTCCAGGCCACCGTGCCGGAGCTGAAGAGCTTGGAGTTGCCGGCGTAGGTGTCGGTGAGCACCCCGTTCGGCATCAGGCCCTCCTTGAAGGCGTCGCGGTACTTGTCGAGCAGCGCGGCGGCCTCGGGGGTGTTGAAGGTGAAGGACTTGCCGTCGTCGGACATGATCTTCACGCCGATGTTGTACAGGTCCCCGATGCCCGGCTTGCGGCTCATCAGGTAGGTCTGGCCGCCGGACTTCTCCTTCATCGTCCGGGCCTGGGCGATCAGCTCGTCCAGACTGGCCGGGGGCTTCTGCGGGTCCAGGCCGTTCTTCGTCAGGAGATCGGAACTCCAGTAGTTCACATCGGTGTTGAGGTACCAGGGGTAGCCGAAGGTGCCCTGGTAGCCGTTGAACCGGTAGGCGTCCACGCCGCCGGGGACGTACTCCTCGGCGAGCTTGGGGTCGGCCTTGGCGATGTCCAGCAGGACGTCCTTCTTCGCCAGCGGGAAGGCGAAGTCCGGCGGGAGGTTGACCACGTCGGGCAGGCTGCCGGCGGCGGCCTGGCTGAGCACCTTGTCGGAGTAGCCCTCACCGGGCTGGTCGAGCCACTCGACCTCGACGCCGGGGTACTTCTTCTTGAAGCCGTCCAGCACGCCCTGCATGTAGTCGGTGAACTTCGGCTTGAGCGACCAGGTCTGGATCGAGACCTTGCCCTTGACCTCGCCGGTGGCGGCCGCACTCGCCACCGCGTCGCTGTCCTTGGTGTCGCCGGAGCCGAGTCCGCAGCCGGTGAGCGCGGCGGTGGCGAGCGCGGTCGTGGTCAGTGCCGCCCAGATTCTTCGCATGAGGGTCTCCCGGTCCTGGGGGTGGGTGGGGGATCGTGCCGAGCTCGGGGGTTGTGTCGGATTCCGCAACCTGACTAACTAAACCGGTCTAGCTATGCCAGGGACTATGCTCCCGCCTAAACTTGGATGTCAAGAGAGGAGTCGGGTTCTGTGGGCAGACCGACGATCGCCGACATCGCCCGCCAGGCCGGTGTCTCCAAGGGCGCGGTGTCCTTCGCGCTCAACGGCCGGCCGGGTGTCAGCGAGGCGACCAGGGCCCGGATCCTGCGGGTCGCCGAGGAGATGAACTGGCGTCCGCACAGCGCCGCGCGGGCCCTCGGCGGAGCCAGGTCCGACGCCGTCGGCCTGGTGATCGCCCGGCCGGCCCGCACCATCGGCGTCGAGCCGTTCTTCAGCCAACTGCTGTCCGGGCTCCAGGCGGTGCTCTCGGCCAGCTCGATCGCGCTGCACCTGATGGTGGTCGAGGACACCGCCGCCGAGATCGAGGTCTACCGGGGCTGGGCCTCCGAGCACCGGGTCGACGGCTTCATCGTGGTCGACCTCCAGGTCAGGGACCCGAGGCTGCCGGTGCTGGACGAACTCGGGCTGCCCGCCGTGGTGCTGGGAGGTCCCGGCAAGGGCGGCAACCAGCTGCGGATCTGGGCCGACGACCGGGAGGCGATGCTCTCGATCGTCGACTATCTGGCCGCCATCGGCCACCGGCGGATCGCCCACCTCGCCGGGCTGCCGCACTTCCAGCACACCCAGCGGCGGATCCGCGCGCTGCGCGACGCCTCGCGCCGGCTCGGGCTGGAGGAGGCGGTGTCGGTGCCCACCGACTTCAGCGATGCCGAGGGCGCGGCCGCCACCCGGACGCTGCTGTCCCGGGCCGGGCGGCCCACCGCGATCGTCTACGACAGCGACGTGATGGCCGTCGCCGGGCTCGGCGTGGCCGGGGAGATGGGGGTCGCGGTGCCCGGCGAGCTGTCCATCGTCTCCTTCGACGACTCGGTGCTCGCCCGGATCGTGCACCCGCCGCTGACCGCGCTCAGCCGGGACACCTTCGCGCTCGGCGAGCAGGTCGCGCGCAGCCTGTTGGAGGCGCTGGAGGGGGCTGGTGCGGGGCGGGACCTCCAGATGCCCACGCCGCGGCTGACCGTACGGGAGTCCACCTCGCCGCCCGGCGCGCCCGGGACTTCCCCCTCCGGAGTGGTTGTCGCGCGCATCGTTGACAGCGGTTCTGAACCGGTTTAGCCTCGCAGCGCCGAGCGGCAGCCGCTCGGTCCGCTCCGCCGCACCCCGTCCGGCCCCCGCTGCCCGTCCCGCCGCCCGTCCCGCTCCCCGCGCCGCCGCTCCGGTGCGCCCGGGGCCCGGCGGCGGCGCGACCCCCACCCGATCCACCACCGGCACCACACGCTCCAGCACCGGCACGCCCGCATGCAGCCGGGCCCCCGTCCGCGACGGCGGGCCCGCCCCCACCCTCCTCCGCTCGATCGGAGCCACCGCATGTCACGACGCCTCCCCCTGCTGCTTAGCGCCGTCCTCGCGACGGCCGCCCTGACCGCCACCCCCGCCGCCTGGGCCGACCCGGAACCGGCCGCGCTACCGGGCGCCGGGCCGGCCGCGGCACCCGCCGCCACCGCCGGCCAGGGCAACCAGCCCTTCGCCTCGTACTGGTACCCCAACAGCATCCTGAACTGGGACCCTGCCACCGACCCGGACGCCCGCTTCAACCGCTCCCGCGTCCCGCTCCAGCCGCGCACCAGCGACCCGGCGCTGCGGGCCAACCCCAACGCCCGGACCGGCGAAGGGAAGATCGCCTCGCTGGTCTCCTTCGGCCCCACCTCCAACAACCCCTCGCAGGGCTCCGCCGACCCCAACTACTACGCCTTCGGCTACTGGCAGTACGTCGACAAGCTGGTGTTCTGGGGCGGCTCGGCCGGCGAGGGCCTGATCCTCGCCCCCAACCCGACCGTGATCGACGCCGCCCACCGCAACGGCGTCAAGGTGTACGGCACGGTCTTCTTCCCGCCCGGCGCGTACGGCGGACAGCTCCAGTGGGTGCGCGACTTCGTCCAGAAGTCCGGCAGCCGCTACCCCGTCGCCGACAAGCTCGTCCAGGCCGCGCAGTACTACGGCTTCGACGGCTGGTTCATCAACCAGGAGACCGGCGGCGGCGATTCGGCCCTGGCGGGCGAGCTGCGCAACCTGATGCAGTACACCAAGGCGCAGAGCAGTACCGAGTTCATGTGGTATGACGCGATGACCACCTCCGGCGGGGTGAACTGGCAGAACGCCCTCACCTCCGCCAACTCGCCCTTCCTGCAGGACGGTTCGAAGCGCACCTCGGACTCGATGTTCCTGAACTTCGACTGGTCGGCGAGCGGCCTCAACTCCTCCCGGGCGCTGGCCCGGCAGCTCGGCCGCAGCGAGTACGACCTCTACTCCGGTATCGACACCGAGGCCAACGGCTACAACACCGGCGTGAACTGGTCCGCCCTCTTCCCGTCCGGGCAGCCGCACACCACCTCGCTCGGCCTCTACCGCCCCGAGTGGACCTGGAAGTCCGCCACCGACCGCGCCGACTTCTACGCCAAGGACGCCCGCTACTGGGTCGGCGCCAACAACGACCCGTCCCGGACCGACCTCTCGGCGAGCTGGCCCGGCCTGGCCGGCTACGTCGCCGAATCCTCGCCGATCACCGCCAAGCCGTTCGTCACCACCTTCGACACCGGGCAGGGCGACTTCTACAACGCGGCCGGTACCCGGGTCGCCACCGGCGGCTGGAACAACCTCTCGCTCCAGGACGTCCCGCCCACCTACCGCTGGATGGTCGACTCGACCGGCAGCAGGCTCACCCCGTCCGTCGACTTCGGCGACGCCTACCAGGGCGGTTCCTCCCTGCGGTTGAGCGGAAAGCTCGACGCCGCCAACACCGTACGGCTGTACCAGACCAAGCTGCCGGTCGCCACGAACACCAGGCTGGACCTGGTGGTCAAGACCCCGGCCGCCGGGCCCACGAAGCTCAAGGCCGCGGTGTCGTTCACGAACTCCCCGAGCAGCTTCACCACGGTCGACGTCGGCGCCAACGCCGGCACCGGCTGGGAGCGGCACACCCTCGACCTCTCCCCGTACGCGGGCCGCACCATCGCCCAGATCGCCCTGCGGGTCGAGGGGAGCGACCCCTCGTACGACCTCCGGGTCGGCCAACTCGCCGTCTACGACGGCTCGGTGGAGACCCCGGCGGCACCGGCCGGACTCACCGTGCTCGGCGCGAGCGACGTGACCGCCGGCTCCAGCCAGTCGCTGCGGCTGTCCTGGACGGCGGCGCCCGGCGGCAACGTGCACCACTACGAGGTGTACCGCCGAAACGCGGACGGCAGCCGCAGCTTCCTCGGCGCCACGCCCAACGACGCGTACTTCGTCGGGCGGCTCGACCGGGCGGGCGGCGAGAACGCCACCACGCTGGACGTCGAGGCGGTGTCCACCACCTACGGGCGCTCCACCGCCGCGTCCACGACCGTCGGTTGGAACGGCACCCCGCCGACCTCCACCAACCTGGCGCTCAACCGCCCGGCCACCGCCTCCGGCCAGTGCAACGCCAACGAGGGCCCGGCCAAGGCCGTCAACGGCAGCGTCAGCGGCGGGACCGGCGACAAGTGGTGCGCGCTGACCTCCGCCAAGTGGCTGGAGGTGGACCTCGGTTCGGTGAAGCAGCTGTCGAAGTTCGTGGTCAAGCACGCGGCGGCGGGCGGTGAGAGCGCCTCGTTCAACACCCGCGACTTCGCCATCCAGGTCCGCTCGGGAGCCAACGACCCCTGGACGACCGTCGCCGACGTCACCGGCAACACGGCCGGCACCACCACCCACCCGGTGGACACCGCCGCCCGCTACGTCCGGCTGGTGGTCAACACGCCGACGCAGAACGGTGATCCGGCCGCCCGCGTCTACGAGTTCGAGGCCTGGGGCGCGTAGCCCGCGCTGCCCTCCCGCTGTCCCGCGCTGTCCCGCGCCGCCCTGTTCGAGGAAAGGAAGCACCCCCGTGCCGGTCACCATCACCGCCGTCGAGAGCACCGATCTGTTCGTCGGCCCCGAGGACGCCCCGCGCCAAGTGCTGCGGGTCACGCTGGAGGGCCCGGCCGCCCGGATCACCGTCAGCGGCCCGGGCGTCCGCGGCGAGGCGACCGGCACGGGCCTGGTCGAGGTCCCGCTGGAGATCAGCGGGGCCTCGCCCGGCGACCGACTCCCGGTCACCGTCCGGGCCTCGGACGCCACTGCCGAATCCGTGTCGGACGCCACCGCCGAATCCGTGGTCGAGGTCGCCGAGCCCGGCTGGACGATGTTCCTGGTCTCGCACTTCCACTACGACCCGGTCTGGTGGAACACCCAGGCCGCCTACACCTCCCCGTGGGAACTGCTCTCCGCCGACGCCACCACCCGGCCGCTGTGGGAGCGCAACGGCTTCGCCCTCGTCGACGCGCACCTGGACCTCGCCCTGCGGGACCCGGTGTACAAGTTCGTGCTCGCCGAAGTCGACTACCTGAAGCCGTACTTCGACCAGCACCCGGAGCGCCGCGAGACCCTGCGGCAGCTGCTGGAACGCGGCCAGGTCGAACTCGTCGGCGGCACCTACAACGAGCCGAACACCAACCTCACCGGCGCCGAGACCACCATCCGCAACATCGTCTACGGCATCGGCTACCAGCGCGACATCCTCGGCGGCGACCCCCGGACCGCCTGGCAGCTCGACGTGTTCGGGCACGACCCGCAGTTCCCCGGCCACCTCGCCGCGGCCGGCCTCACCGGCAGCGCCTGGGCGCGCGGCCCCTTCCACCAGTGGGGCCCGATCCAGAAGAACTTCCGCGAGGCCAAGGACGACGCCCGGGTGATGCAGTTCCCGAGCGAGTTCGAGTGGATCGCCCCCGGCGGGGACGGCGTGCTCACCCACTACATGCCGCACCACTACTCGGCCGGCTGGTGGATGGACTCCTCCCCGGACCTCGCCACCGCCGAACAGGCCGTCTACGAGCTGTACCGCAAGCTCAAGCCCGTGGGCGCGACGAAGAACCTGCTGCTGCCGGTGGGCACGGACTACACCCCGCCGAACAAGTGGGTCACCGAGATCCACCGCTCCTGGGCCGCCAAGTACCTCTGGCCCCGGTTCGTCTGCGCCACCCCCCGCGACTTCCTCGACGCCGTCCGCGCCGAGCTGGCGGCCACCGGCCGGCGGCCCAGCCCGCAGACCCGCGACATGAACCCGGTGTACACCGGCAAGGACGTCTCGTACATCGACACCAAGCAGGCCCAACGGGCCGGCGAGGTCGCGGCCGTGGACGCCGAGAAGCTCGCCACGCTCGCCTCCGTGCACGGCCTCGGCCGCTACCCGGCCGCGGCGCTCGACAAGGCCTGGCGCCAACTCGCCTACGGCGCCCACCACGACGCGATCACCGGCTCCGAGTCCGACCAGGTGTACCTGGACCTGCTCGGCGGCTGGCGGGAGGCGTACGACCTGGCCTCCGGCGTCCGGGACGCGGCGCTGGACGCGCTGACCGCGCGGATCTCCACGGCGGGCGCGGGGCAGGCCGTCGTGGTCGCCAACACGCTCTCCTTCGACCGGACCGACCTGGTGAGTGTCGAACTCCCCTCCGGCAGCGAGTCGGTGAGGGTGCTGGACGACGCCGGCTCGCCCGTTCCCAGCGCCGTCGACCGGGGCACCCTGCGCTTCCTCGCCGCCGACGTGCCCGCGCTCGGCTGGCGCACCTGGCGACTGGTGGAGGGGGAGGCGGAGCAGCCGTGGACGCCGGCCCCGGGCCTGACGATCGGCAACGGCCGGTACCGGGTGACCGCCGACCCGGTGCGCGGCGGCGGCCTCTGCTCGGTTCAGGACCTCCTGCACGACCGGGAGTTGATCCAGGACGGCCGGATCGGCAACGAGCTGCGCGTGTACGAGGAGTACCCGCAGCACCCCGACTTCGGCGAGGGCCCCTGGCACCTGGTGCCCAGCGGACCGGTGACCGGCTCCGGGGGAGCCGACGCCGCCGTCCGCCGGGAGACCGGGCCGCTCGGCGAGCGCCTGGTGATCGACGGCACGGTCGACGGCGTCCGGTACGAGCAGACCGTCACCCTGTGGCGCGGCCTCGACCGGGTGGACTGCCGCACCCGGGTGGTGGACTACTCCGGCGCCGACCGGCTGCTGCGGCTGCGCTTCCCGGTGGACGTCCCCGGCGGCCTGCCGGTCAGCGAGGTCGCGGGCGCGGTCGTCGGACGCGGCTTCGCGATGCCCGACGTGGACTCGGCGGAGGCGCCGTGGACCCTGGACAACCCGGCCAACACCTGGTTCGGCCTCGGCGTCACCGCGCGGGTCGAACTGACCGACAGCGCGGGGACGGTGACCGGCTCGCGCGCCCTCGGTGTGGCCGAGGTCGTCGTCCCCACCCTGGACGACGCCGCCGACGCCCGCCCCCTGGTGGTCGCGCTGGCACGGGTCGGGGTCACCGCCACCACCTCGGGCGCCGACTGGGCGCGGTACGGCTGGCTGGACGTGGACTCCAACCTGCCGGACTTCCGCATCGTGGTCGGCTCGCCGGACCACAACCCGGTGGCACGGGAGTTGATCGACCTCGCGGGCGAGGAGTACGCGGCCGCCCTGAAGACGCACGGCGCGGTCTGGGTACCGGCGGCGACCCCGCTCACCGAGGTCTGGCGCCCGGACGCCGACCTGCGCGACCTGCGCGCACTGCCGGCACTGATCGTCTCCGACCCCTCCGCCCTGGTCGACGACCTGGCCGACGCCCGGATCACCGCCGTCTGCCCGTCCGCCGTCCAGGAGCAACTCGCCGACCACACCGTGGCCTTGCTGAGCTTCGGCCTGCCCGGCTTCGCCGTCGACACCACCGGCGCGCTGCACCTGTCGCTGATGCGCTCCTGCACCGGCTGGCCCTCCGGCGTCTGGATCGACCCGCCCCGGCGCACCCTTCCCGACGGCGCCTCCTTCCAACTCCAGCACTGGACACACGAGTTCAACTACGCACTGGTCGGCGGCGACGGCGACTGGCGGGACCAGACACTGCCCGCCCAGGGCCAGGAGTTCAACCACCCGCTGTACGCCCGGATCGCCCCCGCCCAGGAAGGACCGCTGCCGGCCACCCTCTCCTGGCTGCGGGTCGAACCCCAGCGCGAGGTGCTGCTCGGCACCCTCAAGCCGACCGGCAACCCGATCGCGCACGGCTCCGCCGCGCCGCTCGGCAGCGAACTCACCGTCCGGCTGGTCGAGTCGACCGGCCTCGGCCGGACGGCGAAGCTCACCGGCGCACTCGGCCTGGACGACGTACGGGCCGCCGACCTGCTGGAACGCCCGCGCCCCGCCGACGGCCCCGCCCTCGACCTCGCCGGCTCGCAGATCGCCACCCTGCTCGCCTCCCCGGCCGTCACGGCTCCGGAGGGTGAGACGGACCTCGGTCCGGTGGCGGAGACGGCCCAGCCCGTCCACGCCCGCTACTGGCTGCACAACCGGGGCCCGGCACCGCTCGGCTACCTCCCGGTGTCCGTCGGCGCCTCGCCCGGACTGCTGCGGACGGCGGGGGAGCCGGTGACGCTCTCGGTCGCCCTCTCCTCCCAGCTGCGGGACGCGGCCGTCGAGGGCACGGCCGTCGTAATCCCGCCCGAGGGCTGGACCACGAGCCTCGGCAGCCGCCCGTACCGGCTCGCACCCGACGGCCACCTGCGCTTCCCGGTGACCCTCACCCCGCCGGTCGACGCCGAGCCAGGGCTGCACTTCGCCGCCGTCCGGATCGAGCACGACGGCCAGCAGATCGAAGACGTGGTGACCATCGCCGTCGGCGACCTGCCCGACCTGCTGCCCGTCCCCGGCGACACCCCCGAGGACTGGACGATCGCCCAGGGCACCAAGGCGACCAGCGGCCGCGACACCGGCCTGGACGTCGAGGTCTCCACCGAGACCCTGCACGTCGTCCCCGGCAGCCGTACCGCCCTCTCCCTCACCCTCACCAACCGCACCCGCGGCGAGATCCGGGGCGAGCTGCAACTCGTCTCCCCCTGGGGCACCTGGGACGTCATCGCCGACCCCGTCCGCGGCTTCACCGTCCCGGCCGGCAGCTCGTCGGTGGTCGAATTCGCCGTCTCCGTCGCCGAATCCACCGACCAGGGCTCGTACTGGGCCCTGGCGAAGGTCATGTGGTTCGGCCGCTGCCAGTACGCCCCGACCGTCGCCCTGGTGGTGGAAGCATGACCCTCGGCCTCCTCAACGGTCGCCCCCTCCCACGTGCGGCCCTCGACCACCGCCTCGCCGCCCTCCGGAACGGCCCGCGCGCCACCGCCCTGCCACAACCGGGCAGTTCGGAGGACCGCCAGCTGACCCGCTGGGTCGCGCAGGTCTTGTTGACCGAAGCCCTCTGCGAGGCAGTCGCCGCCGAACGCGACCTGCCCGTCGACACCTCCGGCCCCGCCCGCCTCGACCAACAGGCCGCCGTCGAACTCGGCTCCATCACAGCGGCCGCCTACGAGGGCAACGCCGCCGTCCGCGCCGTCTACGACGCCGTGACGGCCGACGTCGACCCCTCACCCGAGGACATCGCCCACTACCGAACCCTGACCACCCGCCCGGCGGCCGAGAGTTGGCACCTCGCCCTCCCCGACGGCGAGTTGGACGCCGACCCCACTACCCTCCCCGCCGCCCTCGCCGAAGCCCTCCGCGCAGCCCCACCCGGCGCGTGGGTCACCACCGGCCCCTGGACGGCAGCCCTCCTCGCCACCCACACCACCCAGGAGGGGGAGGACCCCACCCCCACCCTCCGCGCCGCCGCCCGCCGAGCAGCATTCGTCCGCTGGCTCGACCACGAACGCGCCCAACGCCTCCTCCTGGTCGAGGGATTGGAACACCCCGGCGACCCGGCCCAACCCGACAACCACCACCGCCACTGAGGTGCACGGACGCGCCCGCCGCGCTCGTCCACCGAGCGCGGCGGGCACGGACGTCCTCGGTCCGCCCGGTCAGTGAAGAGCGCGGACCATGACGGCGTAGAGCGGAGCATCCTCGAACGGACGGTGCTCGCCGACCTTCTCGTACGCCCAGCGCTCGTACATGGCCTGGACACGAGGGTGGGTCACGTCGACATAGAGAACGGCCAGCGCCTCGTCCCGTCCGGACAACAGCGCCTCGTGCGTCTGCTCGGCAATTCCCAGCTTCCGCCAGTCGGGGCGCACCATGACCTCGGAGACGGCGAACGTCGACGCGTCGGCGGGCGGCGGCATGTGCTGACGCCACCACTCGCGGCCGTCCTCCTGCGGCGCACCGTAGGAATAGCCGACCGGCTCGTCGCCGTCGTAGGCCATGACGCAGCTGTAACCGGGCCGGGACGTCCAGTGCTTGGCGAACCACGGGAAGCGCTGGACGAAGGGGTCATCGGCCTGGTCCCGGTAGGCATCCGCGTGGACGTCGATGAGCAACTGCGCGTGCTCGGAGGGAAGACCGCCGGCCTCGTAGCGGCGGAGGGCTATCGTCACTGGGTTTCTCCCTGGGCGTGGACTCGGTCGGTCCACTCTCGGGTAGCCCGCCGCGCTCGTCCACCGAGCGCGGCGGGCTGGATCCAACGGCGTGACCCCGCAGCCGTCCAGGCGACCTTCCGGATCGACTCGCTGAGTGGGCTGCCGGAGCTGATGGCTCGTTCCGCCGGACGTCGCTGATACGGCGACGTCCGGCGGTCTGAACTTCGCCCTCACCTCGTGGCGTTCGCGCGCTTGGCGAGCTTCACCAGCTCCGACGGGGCGATTCGGCCCGCGATGACGACGAGTTCATGAACGGCCTCCCGGGCTGCCCTTACCTGAGATCTCCTCCAGGAACGTGACGTCGAAGGAGGCGAGGTACTGGGCGCGTTCGGCCAGAAAGGCCTGGATGTGCGGCTGTCGCTCGTGCTCCTCGAAAGCCTCGCGGTCCGCATACAGCTCGTAGAAGACGCGGACGGTGGGCTCCTCCGGTACGGCGTGGTTGACGTACACGAGAGTGCCGGGTTCCTTGGTGCGGATGCCCTCGAGTGCCTTCTCTGCCAACCGGTCGAAGGCGCGAGCGGCTTCCGCGCTGTGGGCGACGAAGCGCACGACAAGACCGAATCCCATGGTGACGACTCCACTTCCGATGCTGGTCGAGGCTCGCATGACTGGGCGAGGTTCTGCGGGTAACAGATTCCCTTGACCTGGGGCTGGCATTCGGTAGCGGGTGTGGGCAAGGTCGGATGGTTCGACGTCCTGGAGGTCGTACGACGGCTTCCTCTGCGCCGGCAGCGGCCCGGCCTGGGACGACCGGGCCGGGCCGGGCAGCCGCTCAGTCGTCTTCCTCTGTGCCGGGGAACGGGACGGCCCACGGTTCCGCATCCAGTTCGACGCCGTTGGCGAGGTAGGCGATGGTGCGGTACCAGCCCGTGAGGATGAGGAGTTCCAGGAACTGGGCGTCGCCGTAGTGTGGGTGTAGGGCGTCCCAGGCGGCGGGCGAGAGGTGGGCGGTGTCGTGTAGCTCGTCGACGGCGGCGAGCAGGGCCGATTACCGGGGGGGCCAGGCGGCGCCGGCCGCCTCCGGATCGTCGTCGGCGGTCGCCCGGAGCTGTTCGGGGGGTGAGTCCGGCCTGCGGGGCGAGGGTGGGGCCGCCCGGTGATGGCCGCGCTCGACCTGCTGGGCCGGCGCTGGACGCTGCGCATCCTGTGGGAGCTGAGCCAGGCCCCGGCGGGCTTCCGTGATCTCCAGCGGCGGTGCGAGCGGATGTCCTCGAGCGTGCTCAGCACCCGTATCGCCGAGCGGACCGAGGTCGGGCTGCTCGCCCCGCACGACGGCGCCTACCGGCTCACGCCGCTCGACGCCGACCTCGTCACCGCCCTCGGCCCGCTCACCGCCTGGAGCCACCGGTGGGCCGCCGAAACGGAGCCGCCCGGCGGTCGGCTCGGGTGAGCCGACCGCCGGGCGGTCCGGGGGCGTGGTCGTGCGGTCAGACGGTGGCGGCCTGCTCAGCGGCCTGCTCAGCGGCCTGCTCGGCAGGCTGCTCGTCGGTGCCGGAGGTGTTCTCCCGGGGGGTCGGGAGCACGGCCATGATCACGCCGGAGATCACGATGGTCGCCGCCCAGGCGAGCCCGTACTTGCCGACGAAGGTGCCGGAGAACGGGCCGGCGAACCAGTCGCACTTGGTGAAGGCGAGCCCGGCCAGCAGCGCGAGCACCCAGGAGACCATCGCCTGCCAGCAGAAGCCGCCCGTGTACCAGTAGCGGCTCTTCCTGCTGGTGTCCATGAGCGCGGCGGCGTCGTAGCGCACGGCGCGCGAGCGGCGCCGGTACATGTCCACCGCGTAGACGCCGATCCAGGCCGAGAAGGAGACGGCGAGCAGGATCAGGAAGGTGATGAACGAGCCCAGGAAGCTCTTGGCGACCAGCATCAGCAGCAGGCCGCCGACCAGCGAGATCACGGCGTTGATGCTGACGGCCATGGCGCGCGGCAGCTTCACGCCCATGGTCTGCGCGGTGAAGCCGGCCGAGTACATGGAGAGGCTGTTGATCAGCAGCATGCCCACGATCGCGGTCAGCAGGTAGGGCACGGCCAGCCAGGTCGGCAGCAGGTCGCCGAGGAAGGAGACCGGGTCCGCGGCCTCGGCCAGGCCGGGCGAGGCCACCGCCATCACGGCGCCCATCAGCACCATCGGCACCATGACCAGGCCGGCGCCGGAGACCGTCACGCCGACGATCTTCCGGCCGGAGGCGGCGTGCGGCAGGTAGCGGGCGAAGTCCGGGCCGGTGGGGACCCAGCTGATGCCGCCGGCCGCGATGGTGCCGATGCCGGCGATCATCATCGCGGTGGTGCCCGCGGGCTTGGAGAAGACCTCGCTCCAGTTCATGGTCGCGACCAGGTAGCCCAGCACGAGCACGCTGAAGACCCCGAAGAGGTACGTCGACCAGGTGTTGCAGACGTTCAGCGCCTTCCGGCCCATGCCGGAGACCAGGAAGGTGCAGGCGACGAAGGCGAAGAGCGTGATCACGATCAGCGCGGTGTTGCTCTTGACGCCGAAGACCAGGTCGAGGACGGTCAGCACGGCGTAGGCGCCGGTGACGGCGTTGATCGTCTCCCAGCCGAACCGGGCGATCCACAGGATCGCGCCGGGGAAGAGGTTGCCGCGCACCCCGAAGGTGGCCCGGGAGAGGGTCGCGCCCGGGGCTCCGCCCCACTTTCCGGAGACCGACAGCACGCCGACCATGCCGAACGAGATGAGGGCGGCGCACGCGGCGACGACCAGGACCTGCCAGAAGTTCAAGTGGTTGAACACCACCAGGGCCGCACCCATGGTGAGGAGCAGGACGCTGATGTTCGCCGCGACCCAGGTCGGGAAGAGCTCGCGGACTCTGCCCCGGCGCTCGTGGTCGGGGACAGGCTCAATGCCGCGGGTCTCGATCGCGCCGTCGTTGGCGTCGGTGGACGGATTGTCCATGAGGGTGGCTCCGTGCGTGTGAAGCGGGAGGTAAATCGGTCAAATAAGATATTTGTGGAACTCTTCGCGCGTAGCGGGAGTCGAATCATCCTACTTTGTTCTGGACGCAGAGCGGTTGGCGCCGATGGTCCGGGACGCGGCGGCCGGCGCACCCACCTCCCGCTCCCGGACCGCCGGGCACGTTCGTACAACCGGTCCACCCGGAAAACCCTGCGACCGCGGGGGCGGGCGGCCTGTTGAATGGCCCGCATGTCCAGTGCACCGCACAGCCCGGCCGAAGCCGTCGACCACCTCCTCGCCGAGCTCGCCCCGCTCGCCCACCCCGCCCGGATGCGGCGCCTCGCCGCCTGGACGAAGGAACGGGCAGCGGAGGGACCGAACGAGGGCGACGGGTCGAAGCGGTTCGGCCCGCTGCTGTCGGAACTCGACAAGCGCGGCGCCTACGGCCGAGGGCTGGCCGGAGTCGCCGCCACGATCGCCGGGGACGGCGCCTTCGTCGCCGCGCGGCTCACCGATCCCGACCCGGCGGTCAGCCGCCAGGCCCTGAAGGCCGCACTCCACCTGCCGGTCGCGGACGAGCTGCTGGCCGCGGCGATGGCCGACGCGCCCGCCGTCCTGCGCCACCGGCTCACCACCTTGATCGTCGCCTGCGGGCGCACCGCGCTGGCGGAGCGGCTGCTGCTCCCCGTGCGGCAGGCGTGGGGGGACGCGGCGGCGGCCCGGCTGCTGCCGGGCTGCGGGCCCGAGACCGTCGCCCGGTACCTGCCTGGGCTGTTCCTCGCCGTGACGCGCTGGAGCGTCCTGGCCCGCCGCCACCCCGACCTGCTGCTGGACGAGGTGGCCCGCCAGCTCGCCGAACTGCCCGAGCCGGCCCGCCCCGCCTGGTGGCAGCGCAACGCGGACGTCCTGGCGGCCGCCGCCGGGCACCGACCGGAGCGGGTGCTGGACCTGCTGGAACGCCACTGCCCCACGTGGTTGCCGCAGCCGGTGCAGGGGTGCCTGGGCCGGTTGCTGACCGCCGCGCCCGGCCGGACCATCCGGTTGATCACGCCGCCCGAACGCGCGGCCACCGCGTCGATCTCCCGCAGCGCGCTGACCCGGGTCGCCCGGCTCGACCCGCCCGAGCTGCCGGACCTCGGCCGGGCCTGGAGCACCGCCCCGATCTGGCTCGCCCGGCTGCTGCGCGCCCTGCCGCCGTCCCGGCGCGAGGCGTTCTACGACCTCGTGACCGCGGACCGGGACCTCGGCCGCAGCGAGCTGTCCGGGGCCGTGCTCGACGCGCTGCCCCGCCGACGGGCGCAGGCCGAGGCCCGGCGGATGGCCGCGCAGGCCGCCGAGCGCGGCGCCGCGTGGTCGGTCGTGCTGGCCCACGTCGCCCACCTGCCGGTGGCCGAGGCCCGGCCGCGGCTGCTCGCCGCCACCCGGCGACCGGCCGCGGAGGACCGGGCGCTGGCGTACCCGCTGCTGGTCCGCAACGCGGCCCGGTCGGGCGAGCCGGCCGCCGTCGGCGAACTCCTCGACGACCTGCTGCGGCTGCGCAACGAGCAGGATCCGGTCCGCTCCCCGGCGCTGGTCGCGCTGGCCGAGGTCCCGCCCGCGCTCTTCCAGGGGGAGGCGGCGGCCGCCGCCCTCGGCCGGATCGTCACCGACGCCGTCGAGGCCCGGGACACCTCCTGGCAGACCCGCGGAGCGCTCTCGCACCTCGCCCTCGCCGTCCTGCGGGAGCACGCGGTGAGCGGTGAACAGCCGCTGCTGGGCTGGGCCCTGGCCGCCCTGCGGCAGCTCTCCGGGATGCTCGGCAGCGTTCCGCTGGGCCGACTGGACACCGTGCTCCGGCGCGGACAGGAGGCACAGGTCTTCGAGGCGCTGCGCCCGTGGCTGGCGGCCGGTGCGGACCGGGTCGACCACACGCTGACCTTCGCCCTGGCCGGAGCCCTGGGCCGGCGTGCCCACCACCTGCCCGAACTGCAGGAACTCCTCTGGGAGGCCATCCAGTTCGGCGACAACGCTACCTTCATCCAGGCCGTCCGGTACTGGCTCGCGGACCCGGCCACCCGCGGCGAGCGGGTGGCCCGGGTGCTGGAACTGGAACCGTCGGCCGCCGTCCTGCCGCCGGTGCTCCGGGTGCTGGCCCGCGGGCGCACCGACCTGCTGGACACCGTCCTCGCCGACACCCCGCCGTACGGGCGCTTCCTGGCGGCGGGGACGCACTGGCTGCCGCCGGTCGACGGGATCGAGGGCTGGACACCCGACCAACAGGCCGCCGCCGCACGCCTGTTGGCGGAAGCCGCGGCCGACGCCTCGCTTCCCCGGCAGGTACGGGCCGGACACCTGTGCACCGTGGTGGCGGTCCCCGAGCGCGGCTTCGCCACCGTCCGGCCGTACGTCGACTCCCCGGACACCGTGCTCGCCGAGGCCGCGCTCGGAGCCCTGATCTGGACCGACCGGCCCGCCGAGGCGCTGCCCCTGCTGCTCGCCCAGGCCGGGAACGACCGGGCACGGGTCGCGCTGTACGCGGCCGGGCGGGCCGCCGGGTTCGTCGCGCCGTCGCGACTGGCGGGCATGCTGCGGGCGGTGCTGCTGCCGGCGGCGGACGGGGCCGCGGAAGCCGGTGGCGGGGCGTCCGGCGGCGGTGGGGCCGGCGGCGGTGGGGCGAAGGTCACCAGCCGGAAGGAGCTGGTGCGGCTGGCCGCCCGGCTGCTGCCGGTGGACACCGCAGGCGCACTCCTCGCCGAGGCCCACGACCTGCCCGGCCAGCACCGCGACGTCCGGGCTGCGGTCGTGGCCGCCACCGTCGACCTGCTCCCCGCACCCGCGGCCTGGCGGCTGCTCGAAGACGCCGCGACAGGCGCCCCCGTGGCCCGGTCCGCCGTGCTGCGCACCCGGCCGTTGGACCTGCCGACCACCGACCGCCCCCGCTACGCCGCGCTGGTGGCCCGGGTGGCGAGCGGCGACGACCCGCACACCGCCCAGGTCGCGCTCGACCTGCTGGCCGCCTGGTCGCCCTGGTACCCCGAAGCGGAGGAGCTGCTGCTGGCGGGCACCGTCGACCTCGCCAACCGCTCCTCCTGGCGGGCCGCCGCAGCCGGCCTGGCCGCGCTCGCCGTCGGCGGCACGGGCCGCCGGCTGACCGAGGCGCTGGCGCAGCTGCTGGCGAGCGAGGCGTCGGCCGCGGGAGCCCCGGAGCGGGAGGACGGGGACGTGGACGTGGACGGGGACGGTGGCGGCGGACTGGACGCGGCCGCCGACCGGGACCGGCCGGCTCGGCAGCGGATCGACCACCTGGTCGCCCGGCTCGCCGCCGGCGTGGCCGACCGCCCGTCGGCGGAGGGCCTGAAGGCGGTCAGCGAGGCAGCCGAACTCCTCTCCACCGAACCTGACTTCATACCCAAGGCCGTCCAACTCCTGACCGCCACCCTGGAGTTCGAAACCGCCCAGGACCATCTCCTCGCCGAGCTGGACCGGTTGGCCGCCCTGCACAGTGACCGCCCGGTGCTGGCCGCCCGCACGGCCGAGGCCCTGCGGAGCCGGCTCAACACGCCTCGCCGCCCGGGCGACCCGGCGGTCCTGCACACCGTGACCGAACGGCTCGCAGCCCACGGCGGCCACACCCAAGGCCTGTTCGCGGTCGGTCTCGCCCACGCCCTGGGTCCGCGCACCGGCTGGCGCTCGCAGTGGCGAGCACTGCTCCGCACCCTGCGCCGCCACCCGCAGCCGGACGTCCGGGAGGCGGCCCTGGCGGTACGGACGGCGACGGAGTAGAAGGGCGGGGGAGCGGGGCCGGTAGGGGCGCGGCGGTCAGCCGTCGCGTCCGGCGGCCTGTTCGTAGAGCGCCACCAGGACGCCGTGCACCGGCTCGCCGGGCGGGGCCTCGGCGGCCTCGGCGACCAGGGCCTGGAGGGTGGTGCCGAGGCGCGCGGCCTGGTCGGCGGTCAGCCGCAGGTGCCGCAGGACCAGCACCGGCTCCTGCGGGGCGTCGGCGCACTCCTCGGCCACCGCCTTGAGCAGGGCGGTGGTCGGCCCGGCGTCGCGTCCGGCGCCACGCTCCGTGACGGCGATCCGCCGGGTGGTGCGCTGGTAGAGGTGTTCGCTGCCGCCGCGCACCTTCCGAGTCTCCACGATGCGGACGACGCCGGCCTCCTGCAGCACCTTGAGGTGGTGCGCCACCGTGCCCTTGCGGCTGTCCAGCAGCGCCGCCAGTCGGCCGACCGTGGCGGGCTGCCCGCCGAGTGCCAGCAGCAGCCGTTGGCGCAGCGGGTGGGAGAGCGCCTTGTACTGCTGCGGGCTCTCGATGGTCAGCTCGTGATCCTCGGGCTGGTGGTCCTCGGGTTGGTGGCCCTCCGGCTGGGGGTCGTGGGGCTCGTGCTCCTGGGGCCGGTCTTCCCGCTGCTGGTCGTCCATGCGTAAAGCGTCCAATTTTCTTGACGCTTTCGCAAGCCGCGTGCTCTACTCGTCGCGACCTGACCGAGCATCACCAGCGGGGGACAGCAGATGGCGCAGCTCCAGTCGGCCGAGATCACCGGGATCGTCACGGAGGTGAGCCGGCTCACGGCCGGGCTCTACGTCTTCCCCGAGATCGGCGAGCGGATCGCCCGGGGCCTCGACGACGCGTTGTCCAACGGCCGCTACCACCAGTCCGGCGACCCCGAGACGCTCGGCCGGCTGGTCACCGAGGACCTCCAGTCCGTCAACGGCGACGGCCACCTGCGGCTGAAGTTCCACCCGCACGCGATCCCGACGGAGCAGGAGGACGGTGCCGTCCTCGCCGAACTGGCGCGGGCCGCCGACCTCTCGCTCGGCGGCGTGCCCCGGATCGAGCGGCTGGAGGGCGGCGTCGCCCTGCTGAAGCTCGCGCCGATCCTCTTCCCGCTCGACATGACCGGCGACTCGCTGAACGCCGCGCTCGGCCTGGTCGCGCGGGCCGAGGCCCTGGTCCTGGACCTGCGCGAGTGCGTCGGCGGCGACCCGTACACGGTCGCCCACATCTGCGGCCACCTCTTCGACGGCCCGACCCACCTCAGCACGATCTACGACCGCGAGGAGGACGCCGAACGGCAGTTCTGGAGCCCCGCGCCGGCACCCGGCCCGCGCTTCGGCGGCAGCAAGCCGCTCTACGTGCTGATCAGCGGGGCCACCTTCTCGGGCGGCGAGGCGCTCGCGTACGACCTCCAGCAGCGCGGCCGCGCCGTGGTGGTCGGCGAAGCCTCCGGCGGCGGCGCCAACCCCCGCCGGGGCTTCACGCTCCACCCCCACCTGGAGGCCACCATCCCGACCGCCCGCTCGATCAACCCGGTGTCCGGCGGCAACTGGGAGGGCACCGGCGTCATCCCGGACACCGCCACCGACCCGGCCCGGGCCCACGAGACGGCCCACCGCGCCGCACTGGCCGACATCGCCCGGCTCGGCGGCGACACCCCGTCGGCCGAGGAGGCCCGACAGGCCCTCCACGGCCGGGCGGACGACCACCCCACGCCGCCGGACGCCCGGCTCTGACCTCCGGCCCTGGCATCGGGCGCTGCGCCGGTTCTGCGTCCCGGGAGTGGTTCAGTGCCCGGGGTTGGCTCCGCACGCGGCCGTGGTGAGGAAGGCCGTCACCGCGGACTTGGCGGCGCGCGGGTCGGAGCGGTCGTACGGGTTGTGGGAGAGCACCAGTTGACGTCGGCCGTCGGCGGTGCCGGCGACCATCGTCGAGTAGCCGGGGAGGTCTCCGCTGTGACCCCAGAACACGCCGCAGGGAGTGTCGAACCGGGCCAGCCCCAGCCCGTATCCGCGTCCTGGGCCGGCGTCCGTCGTCCTGGTCATCTCGGCGAGTTCGGCGGGCCGCAGCAGCCGGCCGTCCAGCAGGGCGGCGATGAAGCGGTTGAGGTCGGCGGTGCCGGAGATGCCCTGCCCGGCGGCGCCCATGACGGACGGGTTGAGTTCGGTGACGTCCACCGGCCCGGTCGAGAGCTTCACATAGCCGTGCGCGTGGGGGCCGGGCAGCCGGACGGAGCGGCCGGGCATGCCGGTGTCGCGCAGTCCCAACGGCTGGATGATCCTCCGGTCGACCTCCTGTTGCCAGGGGTGGCCGGTGACCTTCTCGACGAGCAGGCCGGCGAGCAGGTAGTTGGTGTTGGAGTAGTGCCAGCCCTGTCCCGGTGGGAAGTACGGAGCGTTGCGGTTGGCCAGTGCGAGCAGGTCGGCCGGCTGGTAGGTCTGCCAGCGCGGTCCCGCCAGCCAGTCGAGGTACTGGGACTCGTTCTGGGGATCCAGGCCGGGCGCATCGGTGTAGTTGTACAACCCGGAGGTGTGGTCGAGGAGTTGGCGGACGGTGATGGCCGAGCCGTTCGCGACCGCGCCGGGCAGGTGACGGTCGATCGGGTCGTCCAGGCCGATGCGCCGCTCGGCGGAGAGCTGGAGCAGGACGGTGGCGACGAAGGTCTTGGTGACGCTGCCGATCCTGAACCGGGCGTGCTCGGGTACCGGCGTGCCGGTGGCCAGGTCGGCCACGCCGGCCCGCCCGCGCCAGACGGTCCGCCCGTCCTGCCGGACCTCGCCGACGGCTGCCGAGGAACCGGTGTCGACGATGCCCTGGAGCGTGGTGCGCAGTGCGGTGGCCTCGGCGCCGCCAGTCGCCAACATTCCCTGCTCGCCCGCCGGTTGGGCATCGACCGGCAGGCGGCCGGGGGGTGCGGCAAAGCTCGGGGCGGCACCGGCGCCGAGCAGGGTGGCGGCGGCCAGGAGCGCGGCCGCCGAGCGGAGGCCGCGCCTCAGGGCGCGCGGAGGTGTCGTCACGTCGGACATGGGCTGCTTCCCTCCCGGGGCAGGCGCGCATCGCCGCCCCCGTACCGAGCGTGCAGGAGGAGTTCCCGCCAGGGCATCCACCGAAGGTGCCGCGCCGTGTCCTCCCCGGGGCCGGTCGGGCCGGTCGGGCGTCGCCCTGCGGGCTGAGTCGGTCCCACACCACGGCCCGCCCCCGGAACGGGACTAGAGTAGGACGGTGACCGCTCTGCCGGACAACCTGCCGATCAACGACGTTGAACGCGACCATGCCGTGGAGCGCCTGCAAGAGGCGTTCACCGAAGGGCACATCTCGCGCGAGGAGATGGACGACCGTCTCCACCAGGTGCTCACCGCGAAGACGCGTTCCGACCTCGCGCCGCCCCTGGCCTCGCTCCCCGAGCCGGACCAGGGAGCGGTCCCGACCATCGCCGCCGTCAGCGGGCGCCTGGTGCGCCGCGGCCCCTGGCGGGTTCCGCGCAGCTTTCAGGTGGCGTCGGCCTTCGGGCGGGTGCACTTGGACCTGTCGGAGGCGGTCATCGAACATCCGGTGATCGACATCGAGTTGGGGCTCGGTACCGGCAGTGCGAAGATCACCGTCCCGCGCGACGCCGTCGTCGACATCGACGGCCTCCAGGGAGGCTGGAAGGACGTGCGCTACACGCCTCCCCGCCGCTCATCCGCGGGCAACCCGACGATACGGATCACCGGGACCACCGGCTTCGGCCGTCTGAAGATCCGGCACGCCCGGCGCTGAGCGGTGTTCTCGTCGAGGTCGGTGGTCCTTACGGCTGGACCGAGGGGCTCGGCCGTTCCGCTGCGGACAGCAAGCGCCGCAGGATGGTGAGCAACTCGCCGTCATTGGAAGGCAGTTGCCGTGCCCGACAGGTGATGTGGCCGTCCGGGCGGACGAGGACGGCGCCGCCGGTGGTGGCGGGAAGGCCGGTGGCGCGGGCCCAGTCGGGGGGCGCCAGGGTGTGTACGGTGACCGGCAGTCCCGCCGCTGTCGCGGTGTCCGCCTGGTGCTGCCAGTCGGCGTCCTCCGTGGCCGTGGTGAACAGGGTGAAGCCCGGCCCGACCAGGTCGAGGGTGGATGTGGCTGCGGCCCCGGGCGGGCCGGGGAGGCGGAGGTGGGGGAGGCGGGTGCCGGGCGTGCCGTCGGGGTGTTCGCGGTCCGGATCCAGGGGTGGCCGTTCCGGGGCTGTCGGGTCTGCGAGGACCGCCGTCGAGCGGTAGGCGGCGGTGAGCAGCAGCTCGTCGTCGATCCGATACCCGGCGCGGGCACGGGAGTTGGCGAGCGAGATGTCGATGACCTGCCGGGCCACCGGGCGCCGCTCGGCCTCGTAGGTGTCCAGCAGGGCCTCGCCGGCCGTCCCGGCGGTGACCGCCGCGAGTTTCCAGGCGAGGTTGTCCGCGTCGCCGATGCCGGTGTTCATGCCGTGCCCGCCGGTCGGCGGCACCACGTGGGCGGCGTCGCCCGCGAGCAGCACCCGGGCGCGGCGGTAGGCCCCGGCGAGGCGGGCGTCCATCCGCCAGGTCATCGTGTCCTGGACGGTGACGGCCAGACCGGGCAGTCCGGCGGCCTCTCGGACCAGCCGGGCGAGTGCCCGGTGGTCGCTCAACAGGGCGTCGATGCCCGGGAGTTCGGGGTCGTACGGGTACTGGTAGATCCACCGGCGGTCGTTGTCGACGGCGAGGAAGCCGCCGCGGCCCGGTTCGGTGAGGAAGTACGAGGCGCTGGCGCGGTCGGCCACCACCTCGCCGAGCGGTGCCTCGAAGCGGATGCCGAGGAAGTGGCCGAGGCCGGTCGGCCCCGCCATCTCGATGCCGGCCGCCGTGCGGACGGTGCTCGACGCGCCGTCGCAGCCGACCAGCCAGTCGGCGCGCACGGTGTGGCGCTCGCCGGTGGTGCGGTCCTCCAGCAGGGCCTGGACGTGTCCGTCCCGCGGGGTGAGGGAGAGCAGACGGGTGGCGAACCGGACGCCGTCCGGGGCGAGTTGGCGGGCCCGTCGGAGCAGGACGGCCTCCAGGGCGTCCTGCGAGCAGATCAGCCCGGGGGTAGGGGTGCGCTCGGCGTCCTCCGTCGCGCCGGCCGCCACGCCGGTGCGGACGAAGTCCGGGTCGACCAGGCTGCGGCCCCGGTAGAAGAACACCTGCGAGGCCGGGAGGCCGGCCCGCCGGACCTCCTCCTCCAGTCCGCACCGCCGGAAGACCTCCATCGAACGCGCCGACACCCCACGGGCCTTGGGGTGGCGCGAGGTGTCCGGGTGCGCCTCGACGAGCAGGTGCGGTACGCCGTGGCCGGACAGCAGGATGGACAGGGTCAGGCCGACCGGTCCGCCGCCGACGATGAGCACGGGTGTGGTCCCGGGGTATCGCATGCCACCACTCCTCAGTAACGCCTACTGGGTCATTTTGACGTTACCATGGTCCGGACGGCACCCTCCCAGACCCCGCGAGGCGACCCCCATGGCGCAGTCCCAGTCCCAGCCTCAACCCCAACCCCAGCCCCGGCTCCAGGACGGCGACGACGGCAACCCCCGCGGCCTCCACTTCCTCACCGACCTCGCGAACACCGTCCGCGAAGACCCCGACACGGGCGCCGCCGAACTCCAGGCCCTCCTGGAGCGCCACGGCGGCCCGCCCCTCCGGCTCACCGACGCCGACGCCCGCGAACTGCGCCAGGCCACCGCCGAGGTGACCGCCGTCCTCGAAACCGACGACCCGGACCACGCCGCCGACCTGATCAACACCCTGCTCGACCGCCACCCGCCCCGCCCCCGCCTGGTCCGCCTCCCCGGCCGGCCCTGGTCCCTGCACACCCGCGCCCCCGCCGACGCCGGCCTCACCCACTGGCTGCTCTCCACCGCCGCCCTCGCCCTCGGCCTGTGGCTCAGCGAACGCGGGACCTGCGCCTGGGGCCGCTGCGCCGCCCCGGGCTGCGGACGCTTCTTCATCGACACCGGCCGCCGCACCCCACAGCGCTACTGCACCCCCCGCTGCGCCACCCGCGTCCGCGTCGCCGCCCACCGCGCCCAGAAGAGCTAGAGGACTGGTGCTGACCGCCGGGGTCTACGCTGCCGCCGGAGGGCCCCTGGAGGGTGGCCCGCACAGAGCGAAAGTGAGGGCCGCCATGGCCGGGCGACACCGCCGCCCCCCGCAGCCGGAGCTGCCGCCGGACTCGGACGGCCGGCTCCGGGCCATCGCCGAGCAGCGGGCGGTCGTCGAGGACGGCATCGCCGTGTTCGACGGCTCGGGCGTCCCGTACCTGTACCGCACCGTGTACGAGCCGGACGGCACCGTGCGGCAGACCCTCGTCAGGATCGATACCGGGCCCCTGTGACCAGTCGGCCCGTCCGGGAGGCGTCAGCGGAACGGCCCGCCCGGACCTGCTCACCGTCGGCCCCGGTGGCTGTCCGGCGCCCAACTGGCGAACCTCGGGTCGAGGTTCGCGCACGTGGACGACCGTCCGACCTCACCCCCATGGTGCGGGACATACCCCTTGGGGCGCCCTTACCACCCCGGTGCCGCAGGGGTGGACCGCCGCCGCTCGTGGCCGACTCCGTCGTTGACGACGGTCGTTCGAATACGTCACGCTCGGTGGAACGCCGAGGGCGGGTGCCGGTCGTGCCGCGCTCCGTGCGCCGCCGCCGATGTCCTGGTGCCCCGCCGCCCCGGCCTCCGGATGCCCACCGTGAACCCCGTGTGGAGGTACCGCCATGTCCAAGCGCCGTCTCGCCGTCCACGGAGCCGCCGTCGCCGCTCTGACCCTCGCCGCCGTGCTGCTCCCGGCCGTCGGCGCCCACGCCGCGCCGCCCGCCGACTCGTGCACCCAGAACTGGAGCATCAGCTCCGGCGAGGGCTACGCCAACGGCAAGTGGTGCAACTACAACTCCAAGGTCGTCGGCACGGTGCACGACACCAAGGCGGACGGCCGCTGTCCGTACGTGCGCGGCAGCCTCTCCAACGGCGGCCACGTCGACAGCGACTGGGCCGGCGGCAAGGGCAAGTCCCGCGCCATCACCCTCTACGCGCCCTCGGGCACCCACATCACCGGCCTCAGCATGCGCTACATCGGCTGCTGATCCCGGCCGGGAGCGACTGAGGGCAGGTGGTCCACCGTCAGGAGCACGGCCCCGGCCGCCGCTCCTCCTCCGCACCGACGACCGCCCCCGGCTTCGCGTGCCGCCCTGGACGGGACAACGGTCACCACCACCCCGGCCCCGGGCGTCAAGCAGCGCGTCGTCGCTGCCGCCCTCTGCCGCTGAGACCCGCGTCCGCCGACCCCGATCGGGGTCGGCGGACGCTTCGGCCGCCGCTGCCCGGTAACTGGTCGCGGGGCACCAGATGGAACACCCACCTCTCGCCGAACACCGTCTCGGCTCCACCCCGGCGGCTCTTCCGGGCCCACCCGCTCGCGCGTCCGTCGTCCGGTCGGGTGGTGGCGGGGCCGGGCGGACGGAAATCGCTGCGCCTCTATTTCACCGCCCGAAAAGGCGAGAAGTGCGACGGTGCATCAAGCCACTCGTGGTCCACGTGCCATTGGCAGTGGGTCCCGATCACATAGCCGGCACCCGAGTTCAGGACGAACAGTTCGTCGGGGGCCGCAGGGAGGGCGAGGCCGAACTCCCGCGATTCCTCCGGGGTCTCGATCCGGTCGATCGACAGGCTCGACACGTCCGCCGAGACGCTCATGTGCCGGACATTGGTGAAGAGGACCTCGATGCGCTCGTCGGCGTCGAACCTCGGTGCGCTCCGGAGGAGGAGCCTGGAATAGCTGAACCCGTAGGCCCAGATCTTGAACTCGCGATCCCACTCGATCAGGCGCATGAACGTTCCCATCCGACGGACAACACAGGACTCGGCACGTCCGGCTCTTCCGGACGTGCCGCAATGACCGAGAGGCCCCTTCGACCGGCGGCGGTGGCCGCGGCAGAAGGGACCTCACCGTCGAGATCAGCCGGTTGGACGGCTGAACCGACTAGTTCCCTTCGGTACGTCCGCTACGGAACGTCGTGGTCGGCTGCCGGATCATCCGGCGGCCCGAAGGGCGTTGAAGTCGGGCAGGGACAGTTTGATGTCCTTGCCCCCGTACCGGAAGGTGATCGAATCCCAACTCCGGTTTCCCAGTCTGACGGACTCTCCGAGAATGTTCATCTCCTGCTGCGTCGTGATGGAGGACAAGCCCGCTCGGCCTTCCTTGTAGAAGTCCTCGAAGAGTTCCTGCGGCGTTCCGGGCTTTCCGTTGGACATCCTGAAGCCGTCGAGGACGACGTAGATCCGCCGGCCGGGCTGCTCGTGGGCGACGTCCCGGACGGCTGCCACAGCATCGTCGTACGTCTTGTCGAGGAAGTGCTCGTACCCGTTGGTGTCCGCGAAGTTGCGGAGGTCGCCTTCCTTCCGGATCCCGAGGGCGACCCCGCACACCTCCGTGTTGTGCACCAGGACCGGGGTCTCGCCGGCGAGGACGTAGTACGTGTGGAGGTCGTCGACGGTGAGGTTGTAGGCGGCCTGGAGGGTGTTCCAGTGTCGGACGTCCTCGATGCGCTGGGGCCGGCCGGCCGGGTCGCGCAGTTCGTCGCCGGTCCTGAGGTCGGCGGCGTCGACCCACTGCTTCTGGTTCTCGGCCCAGAAGGGGTGGTGGTCGGTGCTGGTCAGGGACTGTCCGGCGCCCAGGGAGACGTCGGTGAAGTCACGGTCGTCCGGGGTGTAGATCGTCGCGCTGACACGACGGGGTGCCGTCAGCCCGGTCGTGGGATCGCCGGCCAGGACTTCGTCGCCGACCTTGACGGATTCGATCGGGCGGGTGGAACCGTCGCCCATGAGGACGCGGGTGCCGGCCGGGAAGCTGTTGACCGGGCAGGTCTTGGGGAGCCGGCCGACCAGCTTCTTGATGAACTCGGCGGCCTTCTCGCCCCAGGAGCCGAACTTCTTGGCCCACTGGGCGAACTTGGCGACGGCGGCTCCGTCACCGACGAGGGGGATCGCCGAGATGCAGGAGAGGTAGGCGTCCTGGGTCCGGCCCTCGATGGCGTAGTAGGCGCAGTTGACGAGGTCGGCGATGTCGGCGAGGCCGGGGGCGATGACGCCGCCGGCGCCGCCGATGACGTCGAGGGTGAGGTGGATGCTCTCGGAGAAGAGACGGTAGACAGCGTTGATGTTGTCGCTGTTCTCCTTCTGCTTCTTGATCTCCTCCTCGAGCGCGGAGATCGTCTCCTGCTTCTGCCGGGCGTCCCTGGCCTGCTTCTCGGCCTCCTTGCGCTCCGCCTCCAGCCTGGCGAGCCGCGCCTTCTCCTCGGCGTCGTACTTGGTCTGGTAGCTGGCGAAGGCCTCTTTCTGGGCCTGGTCCGCAGCCGTCGCGTCCTTGCCGGCCGCCTCCGCGGAGGCCCGGGCGGCGTTCGCGGCGGTGTAGGCGTTGGATGCGGCGAACCGCGCTTGCCCGGCGGACTGCTCCGCCTGCCTGGCCGAGTACATCGCGGAGGCCGCGTCGCGGTTGGCTGAGGTCTTGGCGGCGTTGGCGGTCTTCGCGGCCGCGGCGGCCTTGGTGGCGTCGGCCTGGGCGGCGTCGGCGGCGGCCTGGGCCGTGGCGACGTGCTGGGCGGCGGTGTCGGCCGACGCCTTGGCGGTGGCCTCGTAGCCCCTGGCCTCGTCAGCGACGCCGCGGGCGTAGGCGGCGGCGGCCTGGGCCGTGGCCGCGTTCTTCTGGGCCGACGCGGAAGCCGCGGTGGCCTCGGCGATCAGGCCCTTGACGTCGGCGACGTGGACGGCGGTGAGCCGGTCCTTCTGCTGGGCGGTGTACTGGCCCTCGGCCACGAACGCGCGAAGCTTGAGTACCGGGCCTTCGAGGGCGACCCTGGCCGCGGCCTTGAGCTCGGGCTCGGTGGCCGGGGCGTCCTCGAGCCGGGTGGCGGTGAGGCGGTCGTCGGCGGCCTGCGCGTCGGCCAGGCCCTTGGCGAGGAAGTCGCGCAGGGCAGTGGGGGTGTTGGTCCGCAGCGCGGTGTCGGCGGCGGCCTTGACGGCGGGACCGGCCTTGTCGCTGAGGCGGGTGATCGTCAGCCGGTTGGCGGGGGCGGCGGCCTCGAACTGCCCACTGTCCAGGAACGCACCGACCTGGTCCGCGCCTCCCTGGAGTGCGGTGTAGGCGGCGTTGCGGACCGCTTCGTTGTCGTCGTCCTCGTAGATCTGGGAGGCGCGATCGTGGTCGTCCCGCGCTTCGGCCGCGCGGCGTTCGGTCCTGACGTAGCCGAGGACGGCGGAGTCGTTGCCGACAAGGGCGGCCTGGGCCGCGGCCGTTCCCCAGGGGCCGGAGATCTTGCGGGAAAGGATGGCGAGCTTGCGGCCGTCGGTCGCGACCTGTTCCGGGGTGGCGCCGGGCTGGTTGACGGCCTGGGCGAGGCGGTCGGCCTCGGTCCGGGCTTTCCGGACCTCCTGGGCGGCCTGGTCGGCCTGGGTCTGCTTCGCCGTCTCGTCGGCCTTGGCCTGGCGGGCCTTCTCCACGGCGGCCGCGGTGCGGTTGGTCAGGTCCTCGGCCTCGGTGCGGCGGGTCAGGTCCTGGAGCGCGTTGGCCTGGTCGACAGCGCGCTGCGCGTCCGCGGCGGCGGCCGAGGCGGCGTTCGCGTGGTTGGTCGACTCCTGCGCGGCGTTCCCGCTCTGGCCGGCGTGGTCGGCGGCGTCCCGGGCGGCCTGCGCCGCCGCCGCGGCGTGTTCGCCCGCGGACTTCAGGAGCGTCGCGGCGGCCTCGGCCTGCGTCGCGGCCTCTCCGGCCAACTGCTGGGAGGCCGCGGCGGCACGGCCGGCCTCGGCGGCCGAACGGCGGGTGGCCGCCGCGGCCTGCTTGGCCTTCGCCGACTGGCCGCCGGCGCTGTCCGCGTAGGCACCGGCCTGCTCGGCGGAGCCCGCCGCGGAATCGGCGTTGCCCTTGGCGCTCAGCGCGGCACCGGCCGCGTCCTTGCTGCTCTTGGCGGACTCGTTCGCCTTGACGAGTGTGTCGTTCGCGGCCGCCGCCAGCTTCGCCGCGGCCGTGGCGGCGTCGGCGGCGACCCGCGCGTCGTGCGCCTTCGTCGCGTCACCGGCCGCCGCGGCCGCGGCCGTCTCGGCGTTGGCCGCGGCCCGCTGGGCCCCGGCCGCCGCGGCAGCCGCGTTCGACGCCGCGTAGGCGGCGGCCCGCGCACCCGCGTTGGCCGCACGGGCGGCGGCCATCGCCGTCCGCGCCGCCGCACCCGCGCGCTCGGCCGCCGTCGCGGCCTTGTTCGCCGCCTCCGTGGCCTTGGCCGCGTCGTTGCCGGCCTTCTGCGTCTCGGACGCGGCCAGCGCGGCGGCCTCCATGGCCTTCTGCGCCTCGTGGACCGCCTTGTCCTTGGCCTCGACCGCCGCGGCGGTCTCCTGCGCCGCCTGCGCGCCCGCGTCCTTCGCCTGCTGCACCAGCAGCGCGATGCTCGCGCGCTCCTGGTCACGGCTCTGCGCGATGTACTGGCCGGTCGCGAGGAAGTCGCGCACGTCCTGGATCGACCCGTTCAGCGCGGCGCGTGCCGCGGCCTGGGTGTTCGTGCCGCCGGAGCTGAGGATCTGGACTAGCTTGAGCCGGTCGTCGGCATCCTTCGCCGGGTACTGTCCCTCGGTCAGGAACCGCTGCAGGTCGTCGCTGGTGTTGCTGCGCAGCGCGGCGTCGCCGGCGGCCTGCAGGTTGCGGCCCGGGCCCATCGCGGGGTCGGTGATCCGGGTGATCATCAGCCGCCGGTCGGCGTCGAGTGCCGCCTGCCAGCCGCTCTGCAGGAAGGTTCGCAGCTCGTCGGGGGTGCCCTCGATGGCCTTGTCCGCGGCTTCGCGGACCTTCGGCCCGCCCACACTGGAGATCTGCGTGGCCGCGAGCAGGTCGTCAAGGCGCTGGGCGCCGGCGAGGTCGTTGTCGACGAACCGCTTCACGTCCTGCTCGGAGCCCGCGAGCGCCGCCTCGGCGAGCTCGTGGACGCGAGGACCGCCGTTGAGCCACGCGGTCAGCGCGCGCTCGCGGGTGGTCGGTTGGACCTGCCCACCGGTCGGCTCGGCAGCGGCGGCGCTCTGGATGCCGGATCCCACCAGACCGGCCGTCAGGGCGAGCGGCAGCAGGCTCAGGGAGAGCCTGCCCAGCAGCGGCGGCCCTCCCCTTCCTTGCCGTCGCGAGCGGGATATCGATTGGCGCACCAGAAAACCTCCACTGTCGGCATCGGCCGAATCCCGGCCGCAGCGGAGCCTACGCCAAATGATGTCACGACAGGACGCCTACGAAGTCAAGAAGTTGAGAGTTCAGACACGTGCAATAAACCCCCCTCAGTGGGTCCATATTTCGGCAAAGCGAGCGCATCGCCAGGAAGTGCTCAAGCTATTCGAAACTGTGACAGAGTGCCTGTTCGGGAGGGGTCTCCGGAAGAAAGACCTGGCGTGTCGTCAGTTTCATCTGGTTCGATGGGGCCGTATTCCGTCCTTGATCACGAAGGTGCCGGGTGATTGATTCCGCGCACCCTCGTCACTCATGACGTGCCATCACGACAGCTTGGTTCGCCTGCCATCAAGGGTGGTTCGTACCAATCAGCGGATCTGCCCGTCAGGGCAACACCAGATGAACGAAGAGGAATAGTCATGGCAAAGCGCATGTCCCGCTTGCTCGTTGGCGGTGCCGTCGTCGTGGCCGCCACGCTCGGCGCCACCGCACTGGCCTCCGCCGACGGCGTCCCGGCGGACAACTCGGCCGCGCCGGTGGCGGTCGAGGACTTCAACTACCCCGGCCCGGCGCCGTACCCCAACGTCAAGCTGCTGCGCGGCGACGGCCA
>NZ_JBHVVE010000020.1:0-163411 GCF_042883725.1 Kitasatospora sp. NPDC058184 | reverse complement strand
TTCCTGGGGTGTTGGGGCAGGGGTGGCCCCGGGGCTGGTCCGTACGGACCAGCCCGGGGGCCTCCTCCGTGCTCAGGCGTCGGCCGGCCGCCGGCGGCCGAGCAGGCCGGTCTCGTGCAGCAGGAGCGCCTGGCCGCCCCACACCAGCACGGTGCCGACCAGACAGGCGAGCGCGACCAGGATGCCCATGCCGATCCTGACCGGCCGGTGCTCGGCCACCTCGCCGGTCGAACCGTCCGCCCACACCTGCTCCCGATGGCCGTCCGGGTGGTCGCCGTCGTGGGAGCGGCGGACCTGCTCCCAGTCCTGCCCGGCCGCCGTCCAGCGGTAGGTGCAGCTGTAGACGTCGATCGAGCCGATCGGGCCGCGGTCGCTCTCCAGGGTCTCCGAACCGGAGACGTGGCAGCCGCTCAGGGTGGCCGTCACCGCCTTGTCGGTGCGCATCCAGCTCCGGATGTCGTCCGTGGCGGACGCCGCCATCAGGACGCCGACCAGCGGCGGCACGAGCAGGAACAGGCCGATGCCCACGACCGCGCCGGGGGAGACCTCGTACCGCAGGAACGGTCCCGAGGCCGCCGCGCCCGCCAGCAGGGCGGCCCCGAACACCCACCCGTGCCAGGACAGCCACCCCGGGTCGTCGAACACCCACTGCCAGGCGGCCAGCCCGCCCACCACCGCCGCGACCAGGGCGGCCGCCAGGGCCACCAGGACGCAGGCCCGCTGCAACGTGCTCCACTTGGACACGCTCGTGCCCCCTCCGCACTCGGCTCCGCCTCCATCCTGGCGGAGGGGTGCGACACGATCCAGAGCCCGGCATCGGGACCGCTGTGCCCCGGGACCGCTCTGCCCCGGGACCGCGCTGCCCCGGGACCGTCCTCAGGACAGTCCGAGCAGCGCCCCGGCCCCGGCCGCCGCCACCACCAGGAGCAGGGCGGCCCCGTGCGGGCGCCACAGGGCGAGGGCGGTGCCGACGGCCTCGCGCAGCAGGAGGTACGGGCCGTGCGCCAGCGGGCCGTCCGCGCCGAGCACGGCGGCGGGGGCGCCGGCCCGGCGGGCGGCGAGGGCGGAGCGGACGGTGTGGAAGCCGTTGGTGACCACCGTGCAGCGGTAGCCGGGGCGCTCGGCGGCCATCAGGGCGGCGCTGAAACGCAGGTTCTCGGCGGTGTTCACGGCCCGCTCCTCGCGCCGGATCCGCTCGGCCGGGACGCCCCGGGCGACCAGGTAGCGGGCCATCGCGGCGGCCTCGGTGCAGTCCTCGTGCGGGCCCTTCCCGCCGGTCACCACGACCAGCGGGGCGTACCCGGCGGCCTCCTCGGCGGCGAAACGTTCCAGCGCGGCGTCCAGCCGGGCCGCCAGCGGGGGCCCGGGCTCGCAGCCCTCCAGCGCGGCGCCCAGGACCACCAGATAGTCGGAGCCGGCCGGCACGGGCCGGCGGCGGTGGTACAGCGCCAGGCCGAGGAAGCCGAGCAGCCAGAGCGGGACGGACCCGCAGAGCAGGACGGCGACGAACAGCAGGACGTGCATATACGTTCGAACGCCTGCGGCGGAACGACCGTTCCGGGGCGCTCCCGGAACGGCGGAACCCCCGTTCCGGGAGCGGAACGGGGGTTCCCGGGAACGATCGTTCCGCGGTGAGTGGTGGGGTGGCCTCAGCCGGCCTCGGCCGCCGGGGTGGCGCCCGCCACCGGGGCGGCCGGGGCGGCCGGAGCCGAGCCGGGGCGCCGGTCGCGCTTGTGCAGCGAGGCCAGGTAGGCGTTGTACGCCTCCAGCTCGGCGTCGCCGGTGCGCTCCTCGGAGCGGTCGCGGCGGCGGGCCTGCCGCTGTTCGGAGCCCATCCACTGGTAGACCAGCGCGATCAGCACGATCGCGGTCGGGATCTCGCCGAACGCCCAGGTGATGCCGCCGGCCAGCTTCTGGTCCTCCAGCAGGTTCGTCCCCGGTGGTGCGCCCTCCACGGTGAAGGTGGTGACCAGCGGGTGGCCCGCCATCATCACCGCCACGCCGAAGAAGGCGTGGAACGGCATCCCCATGAACAGCTCGATGATCCGCATCACGTGGCCCGGGCGGTGCGGGCCCGGGTCCACGCCCATGATCGGCCAGAAGAAGGCCAGACCGGTGAGCAGGAAGTGCACCATCATGAAGATGTGCCCGAGGCGGTACTGCATCAGGAAGTCGAACAGCGGGGTGAAGTAGACCCCGTACAGGCTCGCGATGAACATCGGGATGGTGAACGCCGCGTGCGAGACGATCCGCATGTACCGGCTGTGCAGCAGCGCCACCAGCAGCTCGCGCGGCCCGCGCGGACGGCCCTTGCCGGCCGGGCGCAGGGCGCGCAGCGCCAGCGTGATCGGGGCGCCCAGCAGCAGCAGGATCGGCGTCAGCATGGAGAGCACCATGTGCTGGATCATGTGCGCGCTGAACAGCACCATGCCGTAGTCGTTCAGCCCGGTGCAGGTGACCAGCAGCATGGTGGCGACACCCGCCGCCCAGCCGACCGCCCGGCCGATCGGCCAGCGGTCGCCGCGCCGGTACAGCCGCACCACGCCCGCCGCGTACAGCCCCAGGAGGACCAGTCCGCCGAGCAGGAACACCCAGTCGGGGGACCAGGTCCAGACGTTGGACAAGCTGAACGGGCCTAGTTGGGTCATCCCGCCGTGGTGGTGCATTCCTGACATTCCGTCGCCCATCGGCGGGTCCTGCTTTCCGTCCTCGTGGTCCAAAACGCGGGTCCGGTTCGCCCGTTTTGCTTGACATACAGCCTAGGTGGGCCTTACCCCGGGCCATCCCCCCACCCCCTCCGTACGGGTGTCTCCCCACCGGAGCGCCTCCTGGCTAGACTGACCGGCCGGTCGGCGGGGAGGCTCGGGGCTCGGAGTCCGAGGGCTCGGGGATTCGGTAGGGAGGCTCGGAGATGGCGACGGAACACGGCCCCGCGGCGCCCACCACGGTCGCGCTGACCGGGGCGACCGGCTTCATCGGCTCCGGCGTGCTCGCGGCCCTCGCCGCGCGCGGCGTCCGGGTACGCGCCCTGGCCCGCACACCGCCCCAGGAGGCCGTACCGGGCCCCGCCTGGGTCCCGGGCGACCTGGCCGACCCGGCGGCGCTCACGGAGCTCTGTACGGGCGCCGGGGCACTGGTGCACCTCGCCTCCCGGGTCGACGGCGGAGCCGAGGAGTGCGAGGCGGTCAACGACCGGGGCACCGCCGCCCTGATGGCGGCCGCCACCCGCGCCGGGGTGCGGCGGATCGTCCACCTCTCCACGGCCGCGGTCTACGGCGAGGGCCCGCACCAGGGCATCGAGGTGGACGAGGTGCCGCCCGCCCCGGTGTCCGAGGCCAGCCGCACCCGGCTGCTCGGCGAGCGCCACGCGCTGGCGGCCGGCGGGTGCGTGCTGCGCCCCGGACTGGTGACCGGCACCGGCGACCGCTGGGTGGTGCCCGCGCTGGCCGAGCTGGTCCGCCGGGTGCCGGTCCGCTGGGAGGGCGGCCGCACCCGGCTCTCGATGGTCGACCGCGCCGACCTGGCCCGGCTGATCACCGCGCTCGCCCTGGACGGGCAGGCCGCCCCGCCGGGCGTCCACCACGCCTCGCACCCCGACCCGGTCCGCGGCGGCGACCTGCTCACGGCCTTGGCCGCCCTCGGCCTGCTGCCCGCCCCGGACGGCCCGGACACCCCCTGGGAGGAGTGCCGCCGACTGCTGGCCGCCGCGCCCGGCCGGGTCTCCGAGCGGCAGTTCGGCCTGATCGCCCGCGACCACTGGTACCGCAGCGACCGGATCTGGCACCTCGCCGCCTGCCCGCCCGGCCCCGGCCCCCTGGCCCGCCTCCCCGAGGCCGCCCCCTGGTACCGCCAGGCGCTCGGCCGGCCCTGAGGGGCCGCCGGCGCCGGGGTGTTCCCGTTGCGGCGGCCGGCGGCCCCCATCGGGCGTGGGACCGTCAGGCCGTGGCCTGCCCGGCGCCGGGGCGCTGGTTCTTCGCGTCGACGACGGCCCGGGTGACGATGGTCGTGCGCTCCACGACGGTGCCGGGCTTGATGCCGTACTCCTCCCGGACCTGCACGCCACGGCTGCCGAGGTACTGGTGGCTCTCCCGATCGAAGATCCACTCCGATCGCTCGCCGGTCTGGGGGTCGAGCCGCGCCAACGCGATCCCGTCGCGGCCGGAGACGTCCTGCGCGTGCTCGACCACCACCACGCCCGGGATCTTGCCGGCGGCCTCGTAGAGCGCGGCGGCGAGGGCGGAGGGGACGAGCTGCTCGCGGATGATGGAGCCGATCTCGTTGAACGCCTGCTGGTCGTGGTCCCGGTCGCCGCTCACCGTCGAGTAGACGGACTTCAGCAGCGCGTCGGGGTCGGCGGGCTGGGCCGCGAGCCACTGGTAGGTCAGCTGCTCGCGGGGCTCCTTGGTGTCCAGCGTGATGCCGCCCTTCGACTGGTAGCCCGGCTCGTCCAACCAGCCCTTGGTGCCGTCGGGGGACTTCCACACCTCGCGGTCGTGGAGCGGCTGGACCCAGGTGGCGGACTCCCCGGTGTCCACGTTGTGACGGGTGGCCATGAAGGAGACCTGGCTCTTGACGTAGACGAACTGGCCCGGTCCGGGCTGGGGCGTGGTGCGCGCCGTCGCGGCGGCGGCGATCGCGTGGACCGTCGAGGCGAGCTGGACGGTGCTCCCCTCCTCGATCTGCACGACGGGTGCCCTGACCAGCCGTGGGGAGCCGACGGTGTCGGCCGGGGTGTTCAGGGAGACGACCACGGCGAGGGCCGCGGCCGCGGCGACCGGCGCCGCGAAGAGGACGGTGCGGCGCAGCGGGCGCCGTACCGGGGCGGCCGCGGGGGCGGCCTGGTCGGGCCGGTGGATCTCGCTCATCAGGTGCTCCTCGAGCAGGTCCTGGCGGTCGGCCGCCAGGCGGGGATCGGCCGGCGCCGGCAGTAGACGGGCCAGTTCCGCGTGGTCGAGCGGTTCGGTGTGCCGCCGCGAGTTGCGGATCATCGGTGCGTCTCCTTGTGCGGCCGGGCCGCGGTGCTGCGGCTGCCCTGTACTTGTCCGGGGATCGGGAGCGGTTCCGTGTTCTGCTGCGCGGCGCGCAGTTCCTCGGCCGCGAGTCTGCGCAGTCGGGTGCGGGCGCGGGAGAGGCGCGAGCGTACGGTGCCGACGGGTATGCCGAGGGTGGCCGCCGCCTCCGCGTAGCCGAGCCCGGACCAGACGCAGAGCGCGAAGACCTCGCGTTCCGAGCGCCGCAGGCGCCCCAAGGCCTTGTGGGCGGCGGCGAGTTGCTCGGAGTCGGCGATGCGGCCGACGAGTTCGTCGGCGAAGTCGGGGACCGGGTCGGTCGCGGGCATGCGGGCCAGGGCCGCGCTGTGGCGGCGGGCGGCGCGCGTCGTGTTGCGCAGCACGTTGACGGCGATGCCCATGAGCCAGGGGCGTGGGCTGTCGCCCTCGTCGCGGAGTTTCCCGCGCAGGCGCCAGGCCTCGAGGAAGGTCAGCGAGACCACGTCCTCGGCGAGTGCCCAGTTCCCGGTCACGCGCACGGCGTGGCGGTACACCAGGGAGGCGTGGTCCCGGAAGAGGTCGCGGAACGCTTCGGGGTTCCCGGCCCGGAGCCGGGAGTGTGGATGGTTCACGTCATGCCTTGTCCGGGCGGGAGGACCGGTTCCCGTGACCCGGGTCACCATCCGCGGCGTCAGTTCCTGGGGACCAGGGTGTTCTCGTTGCGGCGGCCGGCGGCGTGGTCGTCGATGTTGCGGGCGGTGGCGTCGATGATCTGGCCGACGGCGGTGCGGGTGAAGTAGGCCTGGTGGCTGGTGACGAGGACCTGGGGGAAGGTGACGAGGCGGGCGAGGGTGTCGTCGGTGATGCCCTCGATGGAGCGGTCGGTGAAGAAGACGCCGGTCTCCTCCTCGTAGACGTCGAGGCCGACGCCGGAGAGGCGGCCGGCGCGCAGGGTCTCGACGAGGGCGGCGCTGTCGACGAGGCCGCCGCGGCTGGAGTTGATGAGGATGGCGTCGTCCTTCATGCGGGCGAGGGCGGCGCCGTCGATGAGGTGGTGGGTGGCCGGGAGGAGGGGGACGTGGAGGCTCACCAGGTCGGCGCGGGAGAGGAGTTCGGGCAGTTCGGTGTAGTGCATGCCGAGGTCGAGGCAGGCGGGGTTCCGCGCGATGTCCCAGCCGAGGAGTTCGGTGCCGAAGCCGGCGGCGATGCGGGCGAAGCACTCGCCGATCTTGCCGGTGCCGATGACGCCGACGGTCATGCCGTGGATGTCGCGGCCGAGGAGCCCGTCGAGGCGGAAGTCGAACTCGCGGGAGCGGCTCGCGGCGCGGGTGAGGCGGCGGTTGACGGCCAGCGCGAGGGTCCAGGCGTGTTCGGCCACGGAGTACGGGCTGTAGTGCGAGACCCGGGCGACGGTGAGGCCGAGCTCGGCGGCCGCGTCGAGGTCGATGTTGTTGAAGCCGGTGGAGCGCTGGGCGATCAGCTCGGTGCCGCCGGCGGCGAGGACGGCGAGGGTCTCGGCGTCCAGGACGGCGTTGACGCTGCTGCTGACGGCCGGGTAGCCGGCGGCCAGCGGGGCGGTGTCGCGGTTGAGGAACACGTCGAGGCAGCGCAGCCCGTGGCGGCCGGCGAAGGCCTGCTCCAGCAGCGGCCGCTCGTCGGCCTGCACTCCGTAGGCGAGGATCTCCATGCCGGACACGCTAGCGGCGGGGGCCGCCGGACGCCCGCCGGGTGCGGCAGGCGCCCCCGGGACGTACGGAGGCCCCCGGGCCGCGCGGGGCGGGCCGGGGGCCTCCGGGGAGGGCGGGGGCGGTCAGAGGACCGTCTCGGCCTCCAGGTAGCGGTCCTGCGGCACGGTCTTCAGCTCGGCGACCGCCTCGGCCAGCGGCACCAGGTTGATGTTGGTGCCCTGCAGCGCGGTGATGTGCCCGAAGGCGCCCTTGTGGACGGCCTCGACGGCGTGCCAGCCGAAGCGGGTGGCGAGCACCCGGTCGTAGGCGGTCGGGGTGCCGCCGCGCTGGGTGTGGCCGAGGATCACCGGGCGGGCCTCCTTGCCGAGGCGGTGCTCCAGCTCGCGGGAGAGCTGGGTGGCGATGCCGGTGAACCGCTCGTGGCCGTAGATGTCCTTGGTGCCCTCCTCCCAGTGCATGGTGCCGGGCTCGGGCTTGGCGCCCTCGGCGCAGACCACGATGGCGAACTTCTTCTGGCGGTCGAAGCGCTCGCGGACGACCTCGGTGAGCTTGTCGATGTGGAACGGGCGCTCCGGGACGACGATGGCGTGCGCGCCGGCGGCCATGCCCGCGTTCAGCGCGATCCAGCCGGTGTGCCGGCCCATGACCTCGACGACCATGACGCGCTGGTGGGACTCGGCGGTGGTCTTCAGCCGGTCCAGCGCCTCGGTGGCGACCGAGACGGCGGTGTCGAAGCCGAAGGTCACGTCGGTGGCGGCGATGTCGTTGTCGATGGTCTTGGGCACGCCGACGATCGGCAGGCCCGCGTCGCTCATCAGCTTGGCGGCCTTCAGGGTGCCCTCGCCGCCGATCGGGATGACCGCGTCCAGGCCGAGGTCGGCACAGTACTTCTTGGCCCGTTCGACGCCGTCCCGCAGGTGGCTCGGCTGGACCCGGGAGGAACCGAGGATGGTGCCGCCCTGGGCCAGGATGCCGCTCACCGAGTCCAGGGTCAGGGGGCGGTGGTGGCCCTCAAGGAAACCGCGCCACCCGTCCTCGAACCCGATGATCTCGTCGCCGTGGTCGACCACCCCCCGGTGGACCACGGAGCGGATCACCGCGTTCAGGCCGGGGCAGTCACCGCCGCTGGTCAGCACTCCGATACGCATTAGCTTTGCAACTCCCGAGCAGAACCGAGGAACGGCCGGACTACAGGCTGGGACGACGAGCCGTCACCGTAACGGGGCGCTCCCTCGCCGTGGTGGCGGGGAGGTGGCCGCGGGGTGAAGGACCGGCCGATCCGGACAGAACGCCCGAAAACGGCCGCGAAGTCGAGCATACGGCCCCTGGTCCGGCCGGGCAGGAGCCGACGCGGGAGCGGCGCCGTCGGCGCCCCCGCGCGGAATTGCAGCCTGCTGCCGAGGAGGGTGTGCAGTAGGCAGCCCCATTGTGGTACGTCCGGGGCCGCCCGCGGACCGGGTGACCGCATGGCGGGCACCCGGCCGGGGCGTACGGATGTACTACTGGGGACGCGTCGCGGCCGCGATGCGCTCGGCGCGCAGCGCGTCGTACCAGGTGGTGTCGGCCGGCGGCAGCGCGGCGACGTCCAGCGCCAGCTTGAGCAGCATGTCGGCCACGGCGGGGTTGCGGGCCAGCACCGGGCCGTGCAGGTAGGTGCCGAACACGGTGTCCCGCCAGGCGCCCTCGGTGCCGTCACCGGTGCCGTTGCCCCGGCCGACGCTGACGGTGGCGAAGGGCTGCACGCCCTGGCCGAGATGGGTGACGCCCTGGTGGTTCTCGAAGCCGGTCAGCTGCGGCAGGCCGAGCCGGGGGTCGACGTCGGCGAGCACGTCGCCGACGCAGCGGGCGCCCTCGCCGCGGGTGGTCCAGACGTCGAGCAGGCCCAGGCCCGGCTCGCGCTCGCCGAGGTCGTTGATGAACTCGTGGCCCATGATCTGGAAGCCGGCGCAGACACCGAAGATGATCGCGCCGTTCTCGGCGGCCCGCACCAGGCCGCTGTCGGCGCGCAGCCGCTCGGCGGCCAGGCGCTGCGGGCGGTCCTCGCCGCCGCCGATCAGGTAGATGTCGCCGCTGGTGGGGATCGCCTGGTCGGAGCGGACGTCGATCCGGGTCACGTTGAGGTGGCGCTGGCGGGCCCGGCGCTCCACGACCAGGGCGTTGCCCCGGTCGCCGTAGGTGCTGAGCAGGTCCGGGTAGACCCAGACCACGCGCAGGCTGCTCTCACTCATCCTCGAAGGCCTTCCGTCACGTAAAGACTGGTGTGCGGGCGCGGCATCAGCCGGCCACGACCTTCCGCAGCTGCTGGAAGGCGGTGTAGTTGGCGATGGCCTCGATCCGGCCGGGCGGGGCCATCCGGACGGCCTGCTCCAGCGTGTCGACCACGTGGAACTGGAGTCCGGCGACCTCCAGGCGGACGGCAAGGTCCAGCTTGCGCTGGCCCATCACGAAGACCGGGTGCCCGGCGAGGCGCTCGTAGTCGACGTCCCACAGCCAGGAGGTGTCGGTGCCGTCGGCGTCGAGGGCGTTGACGGAGAGGATCACCGGGGCGGGCGGGCCGTCGATCAGCGAGAAGGTCTCCAGCCAGCCGGCCGGGTTCTTGGCCAGCAGCAGGCGGATGTCCCGGCCCTGGTACTGGACCACGTCGTAGCGGCCGGCCACGGCGGCCACCGAGCGCATCCGCTCCAGGGCGACCTGTGGGGCGACGCCGAACACGGCGGCGACGGCGGCCGAGCTGGTGGCGTTGGCCAGGTTGGCCCGGCCCGGCAGCTGGAGCTGGATCGGCCAGGCGCCGCGCTGCGGGTCGATCACGTGGGTGCCCTGCAGCGCCCAGTGCGGGTTGGGCCGGCGGAAGCCGCAGTCCTGGCAGAACCAGTCGTCGCCGGGGCGCTGCATCACACCGCCGCAGGCGGGGCAGGACCAGGCGTCCTCCTTCCAGGCCTGTCCGGCGGCCACCCAGACCACCTTCTTGCAGGAGGAGGCGGCCCAGGTCACCAGCGGGTCGTCGGCGTTGGCGATGACCACGGCCTCGGTGTTCTGGAGGCCCTCGCGCCACTTCTCGGCCATCATCCGGGTCTCGGCGGCGCGGTCGAGCTGGTCGCGGGAGAGGTTGAGCAGGGCGATCGCCTTGGGGCGGGTGTCGCGGGCGACCATCGCCAGGTACTTCTCGTCGACCTCGATCACGCCGAAGCGGGCGTCGTTGCCGCCGGCCAGGGCGGAGGTGATGCCGGCGGGCATGTTGGCGCCCAGGGCGTTGGAGACCACCGGACCGGCGGCGCGCAGCGCCTCGGCGATCAGGCGGGTGGTGGTGGTCTTGCCGTTGGTCGCGCTGACCAGGACGACGTCGAGGTTCTCGGCGAGGGTGGCGAGCAGGTCGGGGTCGAGCTTGAGGGCGACCTTGCCGCCGATCACCGAGCCGCTCCCGCGCCCGGCCTTGCGCGACACGGCGGCGGCGACCCGGCCGGCGGTGACCGCGATCTTGGCGCGGGCCGGCAGCGAGGCGTCGCGTGCGCCTGTGGGCTCCGATTCGGTGCCTGCCATGCTCAGTGGTTCCTCCTTGCTGCGGCACCACCCGTGGCCGAATAACGGGCCGTCGGGCGGCGGGGACGGGGGTCAGCCTACCGACTCCGTCGCCCGACCGGACGATCCGGACCCCGTGCCGCCTGCTGCGACGCGCTCGCGGGTGCTGCTGACGGCCTGTCGGGGAGAGCGGTGTACGGAGCAGCCCCAAGGGTTCGGCTCCGAACCCCTACTGCTTTGACGACGCTCGACGACCACCGTCGGGTTCCCGACCTGCCCGGGTAAGGATCTGGTGAAGAAATGATCAGCGTCCCGGATGGTGGGCGCAGCCGGCCGGATCCCCGGCGGCCAGCGTGGCGGTGATCACCAGGGTGCCGTCCTCGGCCCGGAAGTCCAGGGGCGCGTCCAGCCGTCGCATCGCGGCGATCAGCCCGGTGTTGCCGCCCTGGGTCACCGCGTACACCGTGCGGACGCCGGCCGCCCGGGCCGTCGCCGACAGCCGCCGCAGCAGCGCCGCGCCCAGCCCGTGCCGCTGCCAGCCGTCCTCGACCAGGACGGCCAGCTCGGCCTCGCCGTCGTCCCACATCAGGTGCCCGAGCGCGAGGATCCGCCCGTCCGGGGCGGTCACCGCGTAGCTGCGGCCGTGCCGGGGGTCCAGCAGGTGGTCCAGGTAGCGGCCGGCGTCGCGGACCGGGCCGTGGTAGCGCAGCCGCAGCGCGGCGGGGGAGCAGCGCCCGTGCATCGCCAGCGCCGCCGCCCGGTCGGCCGGCCCGGCCGGGCGCAGCAGCAGCCCGGTCCCATCCGGCAGGGACAGCCGGGACGGGGCCTCCGGCGCCGGACCGGCGGCGCGGACGGCGGGCGGGTGCGGCCGCACGGTCCGGTACGGGCCGCCGGTGAGCGCGGGCGGCCGGGTGGCCTGGCCCTCGGGCGCCGCGCACCTGCGGTCGGACCTGCGGAAGGGCCGGTGCCAGAGCCGTTCGGGGCGAGTGCGTGATGCCTTCATGCCGCCGACGCTACCGACGGTGCGCTTCCGTTCGGTTACGTGATCGTGAACGGGCGAATGCCCGGGTGCGCGGCCGGGCGGGGTGGGACAGGGCGGGCCCCCGCCCGGGACGGCGGCACGGGTGGCCGGGACGGCATCGGCGCAGGTCGCGACCGGTGCCTCAGGCGGGTGGGACAGCGGGCGGCCGACGGTGGATGGCGTTCCCCGGTGCTCCTGGTGAGCAGGAGGCCACGCCCCGTACGGCCACACCCGTACGTCCACACACCGAAGGCCGTTTCCATGCGCGACACCCCGTCCGTCCCCACCACCGACACCACCGCCACTACCGAGACCGCCGCCACCACCGGCACCCCCGCCGTCCCGCACGCCCGCCGGGCTCCGGTCGGCACCGCGCTCACCGGGCTGCTCGACCGGCAGGCGCAGACCCGGCCCGGCGGGCCGGCCGTCCTCGGCGAGGGCGGCGGCCTCACCTTCCAGGAGCTGGCCGGGACGGCCCGCCGGCTGGCCGCGCGGCTGCGCCGCCTGGGCGCCGTCCCGGACGGCTGCGTCGGCCTGTACGTCGAGCCGTCCGTCGAGCTGGTCGCCGGGGCCTGGGGCGTGCTGTACGCCGGGGCCGGCTACCTGCCGCTGTCGCCGGAGTACCCCGAGGACCGGATCCGCTACATGGTCGAGGACAGCGGCACCCGGATCGTGCTGACCCAGGCGCACCTGCGCGAGCGGCTGGCCGCGCTGGTCCCGGCCGGGACCGCGGTCGTCACCTTCGAGGCCTGCGAGGACGCCGCTCCGCCGCCGGAGGTGGCGGAGGAGGCACACGAGGAAGCGCCCGAGGCGGCCGCCGAGCCGGAGTCGCTGGCCTATGTGATCTACACCTCGGGCAGCACCGGCCGGCCCAAGGGCGTCATGATCGAGCACCGCTCGGTGGTCTCCCAGCTGCGCTGGATGCACTCCGCCGGGCACCTCGACCCCGGGACCACCGTGCTGCAGAAGACCCCGATGAGCTTCGACGCCGCGCAGTGGGAGATCCTCGCCCCGGCCGTCGGCGCCCGGGTGGCGGCCGGCACGCCCGGCCTCTACCGGGACCCGGAGGCGCTGGTCGCCGCCGTCCGGCGGCACGGGGTGACCGCGCTCCAGTGCGTGCCCACCCTGCTCCGGGCGCTGCTGGACACCGAGGGCTTCGCCGACTGCACCGGCCTGACCCGGGTGTTCTCCGGCGGCGAGGCGCTCTCCCGGCGGCTCGCCCGCGACCTGGGCCGCGCCCTCCCGCAGGCCGCGCTGGTCAACCTGTACGGCCCGACCGAGTGCACCATCAACGCCACCTGGCACCTGGTCGACCCGGCCGATCCGGCCGACGGCGCCGGCTCGGTGCCGATCGGCCGACCGGTGGCCGACACCCAGTGCCACGTCCTCGACGAGGAGCTGCGGCCGGTCGCCAGTGGCGGCGTCGGCGAGCTGTACATCGGCGGCGTCCAGCTGGCCCGCGGCTACCTGAACCGGCCGGAGCTGACCGCGGAGCGGTTCGTCCGCTCCCCGTTCGCCCCCGGCGAGCGGCTGTACCGCACCGGCGACCTGGTGCGGTGGAACCCGGACGGCACCCTCCAGTTCGCCGGCCGGGTGGACAACCAGGTCAAGCTGCGCGGGTACCGGGTCGAGCTGGACGAGATCGCCCGCGCGATCGAGGAGCACACCTGGGTGCGCCGCTCGGCCGCGGTCGTCACCGGGGACGACCGCACCGGGCACCCGAACCTGGTCGCCTGCGTCGAGCTCAACCCGCGCGAGGCCGCCCTGATGGACCAGGGCAGCCACGGCGGCCACCACCAGTCCAAGGCCAGCAAGCTCCAGGTCAAGGCCCAGCTGTCCGACCCGGGCCTGCGCGACCGGGCCCGGCTGGCGGGCCGCGAGCGGGTCGGGCTGCCCGGCCGGAAGGAGACCGACGCCCAGCGCCGGGAGGCCTTCGCCCGCAAGAGCTACCGCTTCTACAACGGCGGCGCGGTCACCCGGGACGACCTCATCGCGCTGCTCGCGCCGCGCCAAACCCGCACCTTCGGCCGCGACCTGGAACTGCTGAGCCTGCCCGAACTCGGCCGCGTCCTGCGGTGGTTCGGCCAGTTCCACAGCGAGGAGCGGCTGCTGCCCAAGTACGCCTACGCCTCGCCCGGCGCGCTGTACGCGACCCAGCTGTACCTGGAGACCGGCGGCCTGGACGGGCTCGCGGCCGGGCTGTACTACTACCACCCGGTCGAGCACGTCCTGGTCCGGATCGGCCCCGCCGGGGCGCGGCCGGGCCCGGATGGCGGGGCCTACCTGACGCTGCACTTCTCCGGGAAGCACGGCGCCATCGAGCCGGTCTACAAGAACAACATCCGGGAGGTGCTGGAGTTCGAGACCGGCCACATGCTGGGCGTCCTGGCGGAGGTGCTGCCCGAGTACGGGCTGGACGTGCGCCCGATCGGCCTCGACCCGGCGGCCAAGGGCCGGCTGGACGTCGCCGAGGAGGACCACTACCTGGGCGCCTTCGCGGTCGTCCGGGCCGGCGGCCCGGCGCGGGACGAGGGCACCGAGCTGTACGTCCAGGCCCACGAGGGCCGGGTGGACGGCCTGCCGGGCGGCCTCTACCGGTACGCCGACGGCGAGTTGACGCACGTCTCGGAGGAGGTGGTGGAGTCCCGGCACGTGATCGCGATCAACCAGGCCGTCTACGCCCGGGCCTCGTTCGGCATCACGGCCGTCGCCCGCGCCGAGGAGGAGTGGCTGCGGTACATCGTGCTCGGCGCCGAGCTGCACCGCCTCCAGCGCAACGGCCTGGGGCTGGGCTTCATGTCCTCCGGCTACAGCTCCAAGTCCGGCCACCCGCTGCCCGCTTCGCGCCGCATCGACGAGATCCTGGCCGGCCGCGGCATCACCCCGGGACCGTCCTACTTCTTCCTCGGCGGCAAGGTGAGCGAGGAGCAGATCCGCAGCGAGGGCATGCACGAGGACACCGTCCACATGAAGGGACCGGCCGAGCTGATCAAGGACCAACTGGCCACCCTGCTGCCCGACTACATGCTGCCCAACCGGGTGCTGGTGATGGACGCCCTGCCGCTCACCGCGAACGGCAAGGTGGACCTCAAGGCGCTGGCCGCCTCCGAGGCCGTCCGCACGGCCGACGTGCGCGGCGCGTACGTCGCACCCGCCACCGGGTACGAGCGGTGGCTGGCCGAGGCCTGGGGGCGGGCGCTGGGGTACCAGGAGGTGTCGGTGACGGACGAGTTCTTCGCCGTCGGCGGGAACTCGCTGATCGCCGTCGCCCTGGTCCACCGGATCAACCGCGAGTTCGGCGTCGCGCTGCCGCTCCAGGTGCTGTTCGAGTGCCCCCGGCTGGGCGACCTGGCCGCGCGCGTCGAACGGGCCTGCGGCGAGGGCGGCGAGCGCGCGGGCGGGGACACCGGCGGGAGCGCGGCCTCCCGGCTGGTGCCGCTGCACCCGGGGGCGGCCGACCGGGCCGTGTTCTGCTGGCCCGGACTGGGCGGCTACCCGATGAACCTGCGGCCGCTCGGCCGGGAGGCGAGTGCGGGCCGGGCCTTCTACGGCGTCCAGGCGCACGGCGTCAACCCGGGCGAGACGCCGTACCCGACCATCCGGGAGATGGCCGCCGCCGACGTCGCCGAGCTGCGCCGGGTGCAGCCGCGGGGGCCGTACACGCTGTGGGGCTTCTCCTTCGGCGCCCGGGTCGCCTTCGAGGCGGCCTGGCAGCTGGAGCGGGCCGGGCAGCGGGTCGAGCGGCTGCTGCTGATCTGCCCCGGCAACCCGAAGGTGCGCCGGGACGACGCCCGGTCGTGGGGCCGTGAGGCCTCGTACGCCAACCCGGCGTACCTGACCATCCTGTTCGGGGTGTTCGCCGGCCGGATCAGCGGCCCCGATCTGGAGCGCTGCCTGGCCGAGACGGTGGACGAGGCGACCTTCGTCGCCTCCGTGCACCGGATGCTGCCGGAGCTGGACGAGGAGCTGATCCGGCGGATCACCGGGATCGTCGGCGAGACCTACGAGTTCGAGTACAGCTTCCGCGAGCTCGCCGAGCGGCGGCTGGAGGCGCCGGTGACCGTCTTCAAGGCCGCGGGCGACGACTACTCGTTCATCGAGGGCAGCACCGGCTACTCCGCGGCCCCGCCCACCGTGGTCGACCTGGCGGGCGACCACTATGGGGTGCTGCGGGAGCACGGGGTGGCCGAGCTGGCCGCCGCGATCCGGGAGGTGGAACGGACGGGCCCCGGGGAGCTCCCGGGCCGCTGATCGGATGATGTGGACACGCTCACGGATGGCTCAGGATCCGTGAGCGGGGGAGCCCCTTCGGATAGGGATGGCTCGGCTTTTCCGCCGATCCCGTCTCCTCCGAAGGGGCTTTCCGATGTCCGTGAAGAACTCCGCGCTGGCCACCGCCTGTTGCGCCCTGCTGCTCGCCCTGCCGCTCGCCCTCGCCCAGTCGGCCGCCGCCGACAGCAACGGCCCCAAGACGCCCGAGGAGGCCGCCACCTGCCACCAGGTGCTCGGCGCCCTGCTCGGCGGCTTCGGGCCGATGCTCGGCGAGGCCGTCTGCGTCGTGCAACCGGCCGACAAGGGCTGACGCCTCCCGGGAATCCGCCGCCGGCGGTGGCCGCCCTCCTCGGGCCGCCGCCGGCGGAGCCGGATCCCGGGCCCGCGCCGGGTGCGGGGCCGCCGGAGGCCGGCTCCGGATTCGCCCGGCCGGCCCACCGGGTGCGGGCCGGTCGTGGCGGCGGTCGGGTGCCGGGCCGACGATGAGGGGGCGGGGGCGGGGCGGGGGCGAGAAGGGAGCAGGACCGTGCAGGAGTTCCTGGTCGAGATCACCACCAGCGTCCCCGAGGGCACCGCCGAGGAGGAGGTCGACCGGCGGCGCGCCGCCGAGGCCGTCCGCGCCCGCGAGCTCGCCGCCACCGGCCACCTGGCCAGGCTGTGGCGCCCGGTCGGCGAACGGCGCAGCATCGGCGTCTGGCGGGCGGCCGACGAGGCCCGGCTGCGCGCGGAGGTGCTCGGCAGCCTCCCGCTGCGGCCGTGGATGACCGTCGTGGTGACCCCGCTCGAACCGCACCCCAACGACCCGGGCCCGGCCTGAGGCGACGGCTCAGGCGATGCGGGTCGGCGCGTCCTGGAGGGTGTGGCCGGTGGCGGTCAGCAGCGTCGTCAGGACGGCCGGGGTGACCGGGTGCTCGGTGCGGAGGTAGAGCTCGTCGGCGGCGGGGTGGGGGTGCACGGAGAGCAGGGTGATCCGGTGGTCGGCGAGCGCCGTGCGGGTGTGGGCGAGGGCCGTGGTGCGCACCCGCCAGAGCGCGACCGGGGGCGGGGCGTGCGGTGACCACCAGCTGTGGAGCAGGGCGGTGGCGAGCAGGGCGAGCGCGGAGGCGGCCACGACGACCGGGCCGTCCGGGCCGTGGACGACGATCTTGGCGATGAGGTCGGCCGCCGTGACGGAGAGGAAGACGGCGGCGAGTTCGACGGTGTCACGGCGCCAGCGGTGGGTGCGGCGGGCACCGGGGCCGGCGGGGGCACGGAGGGGAGAGGGCTTCGAATGCTCCATGCCACCACCGTGCCCGACCGGTGTTTCCCGGTCGGGCATCCGTCGTGACCGGCCGGTTACGGTCCGCGCCGGGGTGTTACGGGAGGAACGCGCGGGGCCGAGTCGGGAGGCCGGGCCGCCGGTGGTCTAGCCGAGCAGGTCGCGGGCCGCGGCCTTGACCTCGGCGAGCAGGAGGTGGAGGTCGGCCTCCGTCGTGGCGGCGTTGAGGAGGCAGGCGCGGAGCAGCTCGGCGCCGTCCAGGCGGGCGCCGGTGACGAAGACCCGGCCGCGCCGCTGGACGGCGGCGGGGAGGTCGCGGTTGAGGGCGTCGCGGGCGGCCCCGTCCCGGCCGGGGGCGCGGTGGCGGAACGCCACGATCGAGGTCTGCACCTCGGCGAGCAGCTCCAACTCCTCGTCTGTTTCGACGAGTTCGCCGAGCCGGCGGGCCAGTGCGGTGCACCGGGCGATGTCCCGGGCGAGCCCGGCCCGGCCCTTGTGGGCGATGGTGGCCCAGACCTTGAGGGCCCGGAAGGGGCGGGTCTGCTCGGTGCCGTACTCGGAGAACCAGCCGAGCGCGCCGGCCGACTCGTCGCGCAGGTAGGACGGGACGAGGCTGAAGGTGCCGCGCAGCTCCTCGGTGTCGCGGACCAGCGCGCAGCCGCAGTCGACCGGGACGCCGAGCCACTTGTGCGGGTCGAGGGCGAGCGAGTCGGCGCGCTCCAGCCCGGCGTAGCGGTGGGCGATGGCCGGGTCGAGCCGGCCGAAGGCGCCGTACGCGCCGTCCACGTGCATCCAGAGGCCCTGCTCCTCGCAGAGGTCGGCGATCGGGCCGAACCCGTCCACCGCGCCGGCGCCGACGGTGCCGGCCGAGGCGACCACCAGGAAGGGCAGCAGGCCGGCCGCGCGGTCGCGCTCGACGGCCGCTCGCAGGTCGGCGGTGTCCAGCCGGCCGTCGGGGCCGGTGGCCACGGTGCGCAGCTGCCGGCTGCCGAGGCCGAGCAGCTCGGCGGCCTTGCGGACGCAGGAGTGGGTCTCGCCGGTGACGTAGCCGACCAGCGGCGGCAGGCCCGCCAGGCCCTCCTCGCGGACGTCCCGGCCGGCCCGCCGGGCGGCGCGGTTACGGGCGGCGGCGAGGCAGACGATGGTCGCCATCGAGGTGCCGGAGGTGAGCAGGCCGCCGCCGGCCGGGTGGGGGAAGCCGACCAGTTCGGCTATCCAGCGGACCACGGCGCGCTCCAGGTGGACGTCGGCGTGGTCGCCGCCGGCCGAGCTGGGGTTCATCGCGGAGGCGGCGAGGGTGGCGAGCACCCCGGCGGGGGCGGGGGCGGAGTTGACCCAGCCGAAGAAGCGCGGGTTGCCGTTGCCCATCGGGTACGGCAGGACGTCCCGTCCGATGGCGCCGATCAGCTCGTCGAGCGGGCGGCCCTCGGCGGGCAGCGGGGCGTCGAGCAGGGCCCGGCGGGCGGTCTCGTCCATGGGCTGCCAGACCGGGCGTCCGGGCAGTTCGGCGAGGTAGTCGGAGACGAGGTCGGCGGTGGCGTGGGCGGCACGGCGGAAATCGGCGTCGGTGAGGTCGGCGTCGGTGACGTCGGTGCCGGGGGAGTCCTCGGTGGTCATGGCGTGCTCCAGGGAGGCCGGGGGACGGGCTGGGCGAGGCGCGGCGTCCTTGGCGCACCCGGGTCAGGCGATGATCGGGTGATCCTACGCAAGCAGGCCCGCACCGTGCGGTGCGAGCCTGCTTGCCGAGACCCGGGGGCGTCGGTCCGGGGGACCGGGGGCGTCAGTCCAGCGAGCTGGACAGGCCGCTCGCCGAGCGGCAGTAGCCCTGCATCTCCTTGTTGGTGATCTTGGCGCAGAGCCGTCCGGCCGCGCCCCCGTCGGTGTAGTTGACCGTGTAGTAGCTGACCAGGCCCTCGGCGCAGGCCTTGCGCTGCCAGCCGTCGGCGGCGGTCGCGCACTGCTCGGACGCCCAGTCCTCGCGGTCCAGGTTGTACTTCATGGTGCGCGAGCCGACGCCGCGGCTGCAGTCCACCGCCCCGCCGCTGGCCTTGCCGTTGAGGCACCACTTGAGGGCCTCGGCGTAGACCTCGGGGTGGTTCGGGTAGTCGTGCGAGGAGAGGAAGAAGGTCGGGGCGTAGAAGAAGCAGGCCGACTGGAACAGCGACGGCTGGTCCTTGCACGGGTAGAGCGGGTCCTGGGCGAGCTTGTCGGCGGGCAGGTTGGCCTTGGCCTGCTCGTCCTCCTCGTCCGGGCCGAAGAGCTGCATGAACAGGCCCTCGGAGCAGCGGATCCGGTTCTGGTCGGAGGGGAACTTGTTGCACAGGTCGCGCGCCTTGGCGACGTCCTGCTTGGCGACGAACATGGTGCCGTGGCCGACGCCGTGGATGCAGGGCCCGGTGTTCTTGGGCGCGCAGAGCTTGAGCAGGTCCGTCTCGGGCTGGGTGGAGGCGTTGAGCATCTCCTCGACCGCGCCGTGCAGGTAGCCGGCCGCGCAGGTCTCGTGCGGGAAGGAGATGACCTTCTGGAAGTCGGCGTTGAAGCGCTTGACCGCCGCGTGGCCGAGCTCGTGCGCGATCGGGTGGCAGAAGCGCACGGTGTACGGCTTCTCCTTGGTGATCTTGTCGAGGTCGGCCAGGGCGACACCGGGGTCGGTGGCGTCCATCTCGGCCATCACCTTGTTGCGCAGCGTGGAGCGGGTCCACACGGCGGGGTCGCCGGTCGGGGTGGCGCTCGCGGGGCCGGCCGCGGCCGGCCGGGCGCCGGCGGCGGGGGCCCCGGGGGCGACGGCGGTCAGGGACGCGGTGGCCGCCGCGGGCGACCAGTCGGTGACGGCCACCGACCCCAGGCCCAGGACGCCCAGGAGCAGGGCGGTGAGAATCGCGAAGACTCGCGGCTGCATGACGGGATCCCCCGGCGGATCGAGGTGAACGTTTCGCTCCCATCCTGACGGCACGTGAGCGGTAAGCCGCGATTTCGCCCGCCATTCGGGAGGTGTCGGCGACGCTATCGCACCGTGGGACCTCCGGGCCCGGCGGGATGGTTCCGCACAATCACCCGGACGGAGTACGGGGGCGCGGGCGTCGCCGGGTGCGCCGTTCGGGTGGCGGCACCCGCGCCCCACACGCGTTCAGGCCCCGGCGGTCAGAGCTCCAGCGTCACCCGGTACTCCGTCAGCCAGGCGTCGAAGTCCAGCGCGAGGTCGACGGCCAGCCGGACGGACTGCGGGTCGGTGTCCGGGGCGAGCGCGTCGGCGAGGCGCCGCCGGTCGAGCAGGTCCAGGGCCGGGGAGGTGCGCTCGACGGCCAGCCGGGCCAGTTCGGCGCGCAGCTTCGCCGGGTAGTGCGGGTCGGTGGTGACCGGGTACGGGCTCTTCGCCCGCTCGGCGACCGCGGCCGGCAGCACGTCCCGGACGGCGGCGCGCAGCAGGCTCTTCTCCCGCCCGTCGAAGGACTTCATCGCCCACGGGGCGTTGAAGACGTACTGGACCAGCCGGTGGTCGCAGAACGGCACCCGCACCTCCAGGCCGTTGGCCATGCTCATCCGGTCCTTGCGGTCGAGCAGGATGCAGACGAAGCGGGTCAGGTTGAGGTACGAGATCTCGCGCATCCGCCGTTCGAGCGGATCCGCCTCCGGCAGGTGCGGGACCTCGGCGACCGCCTCGCGGTAGCGGGCCCTGCGGTAGCCGTCCAGGTCGAGCTTGCGGAGCAGTTCGGCGTCCAGGAGGTGCTCGCGCGGGGTGGCTCCGCCGCCGGCGATGCCGGTGAGGCCGAGCGCCCAGGGGAAGTCGTCGACGGCGATGGTGGCCGGGTCGTGGAACCAGCGGTAGCCGCCGAAGAGCTCGTCCGCGGACTCGCCGGACAGCGCGACGGTGGAGTGGCGGCGCACGCCCCGGAAGAGCAGCAGCAGCGAGGTGTCCATGTCGCCGACGCCGTTGGGCAGGTCACGGGCGCGCAGCACGACGGAGCGCCGGGCCGGGTCCGTCAGGTCGGCCGCGTCCAGCTCGACGACGCTGTGGTTGGCGCCGACGTGGTCGGCGAGCAGCCGGGCGAACGGGCCGTCCTGGGTCTGCCGGACGTCGTTGGCGTTGAAGGTCTCGCTCTGCCCGGCGAAGCCGACCGAGAAGGAGCGCACCGGGCCGGCCCCGGCCGCGCCCAGGGTCCGGGCGGCCAGGGCGGTGACGGCGCTGGAGTCCAGGCCGCCGGAGAGCAGCGAGCAGAGCGGGACGTCCGCCTCCAGCTGACGGTGCACGATGTCGTCCAGCAGGGCCCGGACGGTGGCGACCGTGGCCTCCAGGCTGTCGCGGTGCTCGCGCGCCTCCAGCGCCCAGTAGCGGCGGACCGAGAGGCCCTCGCGGCGCACCCGCACGACGTGCCCGGGCCGGACCTCGTGGATGTCCCGGTACGGGGTGAGCCCCGGGGTGCGGGCGTAGCCGAGCAGTTCGCGCAGCCCGTCCAGGTCCACCACCGGGCGGACGGCGGGGTGGGCGAACAGGGCCTTGACCTCGGAGCCGAAGACCACGCCGTCCGGGGTGCGGTGGTAGTACAGGGGTTTGACGCCCATCCGGTCGCGGACCAGCAGCAGCTCCTCGCGCCGGATGTCCCAGACCGCGAAGGCGAACATGCCGTTGAGCCGCTCGGCCAGGTGCTCGCCCCACTCCAGGTAGGCGCGCAGCACGACCTCGGTGTCGCTGCGGGTGCGGAAGCGGTGCCCGGCCGCCTCCAGTTCCGCGCGCAGTTCGCGGTGGTTGTAGACCTCGCCGCTGTAGGTGAGCACGGCCAGCGTCCGGCCGTCGTGCTCGACCGTCATCGGTTGGACGCCGCCCGCGATGTCGATCACCGCGAGCCGGCGGTGGCCGAGCACGGCGTGCGGCTCCAGGTGGACGCCGCCGGCGTCCGGGCCGCGGCGGGCCTGGGTGGCCGTCATCGCGTCGATGACCCCCCGTTCGGCGGTGAGGTCGCGCTCGAACGCGACCCATCCGGTGATCCCGCACATCAGCAAGCCTCCGGTCTTCCGCTTCGTGTTCAGGGGGTCACGCTACGTGCGGAGTTGGCGCCGCTTCAAGGGGCTTTCGGGAACAGGGGCGAACGGGTGGCCGTTCGACGGCCGAATGTGAAGGAGTCGTGGATGTGGTCTGAAAGTCGTAATGTCTGCCCGATTTCGGGCAGAAACTTTGGCTTCGGCGGCCGGCCCGACCTAGGCTCCACACTCGTGCCGAGCTCACCCCACCCCCACGAAGACCTCCTCGCCCACCTCACCCGGACCAGCCCGCTCGGGCCCCGGGAGGCGGCGCGGGTCGTGGCGGAGGTGCTGGCGTACTTCTCCGAGAGCACCGAGGAGTACGTGCGCCGCCGCCACACCGAGCTCCAGGCACGCGGTCTGACCAACGAGCGGATCTTCGCCCGGCTCACCGAGGAGCTGCCGCAGCGCCGGGTCTCGGCGCCGGAGCTCTCGGCCCGCCAGCTGCGGCGGATCGTCTACGGCTGAGGCGGTTGAGGCGGCTGAGGCGGCCGAGCGCCCGTCGCCCTCACCGCGCTCGCTGCCCACTGCCCTCGCTGCCCTCAGCGGGCTGACTGCTCTCGTTCCCGACCTTCCGAAGACTTCGAAGAGGAGACCACGCATGTGCGGAATCGTGGCCTACATCGGCCCCAAGGACGCGACCCCCTTCCTGCTGGAGGGGCTGGCGCGGCTGGAGTACCGCGGCTACGACTCGGCCGGTGTCGCCGTCACCGGGCGCAGCGGCGGGATCAAGCTCCGCAAGGTGAAGGGCCGGGTCGCCGACCTGGCCGCGGCCGTGCCGGCCCGGTTCAAGGGCACCACCGGCATCGGCCACACCCGCTGGGCCACCCACGGCGTCCCCAGTGACGCCAACGCGCACCCGCATCTGGACAACGCCGAGCGGATCGCCGTCGTCCACAACGGCATCATCGAGAACGCCGACGAGCTGCGCGCCAAGCTCGCCGCCGACGGCGCGGTGTTCCGCTCCGAGACCGACACCGAGGTGCTCGCCCACCTGATCGCCGCGAACGTGGCCGAGGGTGTCGAGCTGGAGGACGCGGTGCGGGCCGCGCTCGGCCGGGTGGTCGGCACCTACGGCATCGCGGTGCTCGACGCCGAGCGGCCGGACCGGATCGTCGTCGCCCGCAACGGCAGCCCGATCGTGCTGGGCATCGGCGAGAAGGAGATGTTCGCCGCCTCGGACGTCTCCGCGCTGGTCCGCTACACCCGCCAGGTCGTCCACCTGGAGGACGGCGAGCTGGCCACCGTCCGGGCCGACGGCTTCCGGACCTTCACCGAGGACGCCCGCACCACGCACCGCCAGCCGTCCACCGTGGACTGGGAGGTCGACTCCTACGACACCGGCGGCTTTGAGCACTTCCTGCTCAAGGAGATCCACGAGCAGCCCGGCTCGGTCGAGCGCACCCTGAGCGGCCGGCTCGACGAGCGCTTCGCCACCGCGCACCTCGGCGGCCTCAACCTGGACGCCCGGGAGCTGCGCGAGATCCGCCGGGTGAAGATCCTCGGCTGCGGATCGGCCTACTACGCGGGCGAGATGGGCGCGCAGCTGATCGAGGAGCTGGCCCGGATCCCCGCGCACAGCGAGCCGGCCTCCGAGTTCCGCTACCGGAACCCGGTGATCGAGGCGGACACCCTGTACGTCGCGGTCAGCCAGTCCGGCGAGACCTACGACACGCTGGCCGCCGTCCAGGAGGTCAAGCGCAAGGGCGGCCGGGTGCTCGGCGTCGTCAACACGGTGGGCAGTGCTATCGCCCGAGAGTGTGACGGCGGTATCTACCTGCACGCCGGTCCGGAGGTCTCGGTCGCCTCCACCAAGGCGTTCACCTCCACCGTGGTCGCCTTCGCGCTGCTCGCCCTGCACTTCGGGCGCATCCACGACCTGTCGCCCGCCGACGGGCGCCGGATCGTTTCCGCGCTCAAGGCGCTGCCCGACCAGATCCGCGAGGTGCTGGAGCAGAGCGAGGCCATCGCCGGACTCGCCGCCGAGTACGCCGACTCCGCAGGCATGATGTTCATCGGCCGGGTGCGCGGCTACCCGGTGGCCCGCGAGGGCGCGCAGAAGCTCAAGGAGATCTCCTACGTGCACGCCGAGGCCTACCCGGCGAGCGAGCTCAAGCACGGCCCGCTGGCGCTGATCAGCACCGAACTGCCCACCGTGGCACTGGTTCCGGACGACGAGCTGCTGGACAAGAACCTCACCACGCTGGGCGAGATCAAGGCCCGCTCCGGGCGGGTCATCGCCGTCGGCCACCGGCGGCCCGAGGAGAAGCTCGCGGACCACTGCATCCTGGTGCCCAAGAGCGAGCCCGAGCTGGACCCGCTGCTGCTCAACATCCCGCTCCAGCTGCTCGCCTACCACGCCGCCGTCGCCCTGGGGCGGGACGTGGACAAGCCGCGCAACCTCGCGAAGAGCGTGACGGTGGAGTAGTCCCCCGGAGCCTCGGGGGAGGGCGTCCTCGGAGCGGAGGGCGCTCGTCACGGACCCGCGGGTCCCGGTCGCTGTGCGGACGGCCGGGGCCCGCGTTCCGCTGTCCGCAGGTCAGAAGACCGAGCAGCCGGACAGGGTGGTCAGGGTGTCCAGGGCGGCGACCGCGGCGACGGAGTTGCCGGCCTGGTCCAGGCGCGGGCCCCAGGCGCAGACGGCGGCGCGACCGGGGAGTATCGCGAGGATGCCGCCGCCGACGCCGCTCTTGCCGGGCAGGCCCACACGGAACGCGAACTCGCCGGCGGCGTCGTAGGTGCCGCAGGTGAGCAGGACGGCGTTGATCCGCTTGGTCTCGCTGCGGGACATCAGCCGGGTGCCGTCGGCGCGCACGCCGTACCGGGCGAGGAAGGAGCCGGCCAGCACCAGGTCGCGGCAGCTGGTCGCGACGGCGCAGTGGGCGTAGTAGTGCTCCAGGACGGTCTCGACCGGGTTCTCCAGGTTGCCGTGGCTGGCGATGAAGTGGGCCAGCGCGGCGTTGCGGTGGCCGTGCTCGGCCTCCGAGGCGGCGACCACCGGGTCGGTGTCCAGCAGCGGGTTGCCGGACTCGCGGCGCAGGAACTCCCGTACCGCGCCCGAGGCGTCGCCGGTCATGGTGTGGAGCCGGTCGGTGACCACCAGGGCGCCCGCGTTGATGAACGGGTTGCGCGGGATGCCGTGCTCGGTCTCCAGCTGCACCAGGGAGTTGAACGGGTTGCCGGACGGCTCGCGGCCGACGCCCTGCCAGAGCGTGTCACCGCCGTAGGCCACCGCGAGGGCGAGCGAGAACAGCTTCGAGACGCTCTGGACGGAGAACGGCCGCTGCCAGTCCCCGACACCGTGCAGCTCCCCCTCGACGGTGGCGACGGCCATGCCGAAGGCCTCCGGGTCGGCGGTGGCGAGGGCCGGGATGTAGTCGGCGACCCGGCCCCGGCCCGTGGTCGCCCGGGCGGCCGCCTCGGCGGCCTCCAGCAGGACCGGCCAGTCCAGGTACTCCCCGCCGGGCACACCGTTCAACGCTTCTCCTCCACCGGCACCGACTGGGAACACGACCGGGACCGGGCGCGCGGTGCGGTGCGTCCGGTCCGACCAGGATTATCCGTGTTTCGGGCGGGTGGGTCGGGAGGGGGGTGGGTGGTTCGCCCCGTGCGGTGTCGTGAGGCCGTCGGTGCCGGGTTGTGCCGCTCGGCGGTGTGCGGCGGCGTGCGGGCCGGCTACGGGGCGTTGGTGGGGGCCTGGACGGGCGGGCCGGTGAGCAGGGTGCCGGTGTCCGAGTACGGCCAGCCGTTGGGGACGCAGCCGTGCAGCCCCTTGATCTGCTGCATCATCACCGGCGCCGGGGCGCCCGGGCCGGGGCAGTCGACGTGGCCGTTGCCGAGGATGTGGCCGACCTCGTGGTTGACGGCCAGCGCGTGGTACTGCTCGGGCCTGCCCTGGTAGAACTCGGACAACTCGGTCCAGCGGGTGAGGTTGACGACCACCTGGTGGGTGACGCCGCAGTTCACCCAGCCGCCGGTGTCCAGCCCGTACTGGCCGCAGATCCGGTCGGTGGACTTCGGGGTGGCCAGGTAGACGGTGAAGTCCACCGGGTCGGCGGGCATCCGCTGGAACGAGGCCGTGCCGCCGGCCGCCCAGCCGTGCCGGACGTCGCCGAGGACCGCGTCGACCTCGGCGGCGAACTGCGCCGGGCTCTCCGCGATCCCGTCCTCCACCCGCACCTTGTAGCGGTACAGGTGCTCGCCGGTGCCGAAGCGGGCGGAGCCGCCCGGCGCGGTGGTGAACGCCAGCCGGTCACCGTCCCCGCCGCTCCACGGCTGCCACCAGAGCAGCCCGGCGGTCAGCGCCGCGACCAGCGCGAGGGCGGGCAGAGCGTGCCGGGGCTTCCAGCGGCGCAGCCGCTCGGGCGCCCTCACCGGCCCGCTCCCGCCGCGGCCAGATGGCCGTACACGCCGCGCAGGGCGGCGTGGGCCATCAGGAGGGCGGTGGTGTCCGGTCGGGCGTGGATCGGGGCCAGGGTGGACATGGCGGAAGTGCTCCAGGACGGGATCGGCGGGCCGGGGCGGCCGATCGGCGACCGGGCCGTCGCCCGGTCGTGCGAAAGGGTGGTACCTGGAGGAACGGGGCGGGGTGCGGCGGCGGTTCAGGGCGCCTTCGCGGTACGGGGCGCCTTCGCGGTTCGGGCGGTGGCGTGCGCCACGGTGCCAGCCCCTGTCGGACGGGAGGCCCGGGTGGTTCCCGGAACCGCTCGATGGTGTCACCCCGGCGGCGTGTCCCTGGGCGGCGCCGTCGGATTCGGGTGTCGTAGGGCGGGTCGATCCGTCCGGGTCGGCCCTGTCCCGAGCGAGCTGCCATCGGAGGCGCCGTCATGTCCACCACCGCTGTTTTCACCGTCGACGGCATGAGCTGCGGCCACTGCGAGAAGACGGTCAGCGCCGGGCTCGCCGTCCTGCCGGGCGTCACCGACGTCAGTGCCGACGCGCCGAGCGGACGGGTCACCGTGGCCTCCGCGCAGCCGCTGGACGAGGCCCTGGTCCGCCGCGTCGTCGACGGGGCCGGGTTCATCTTCGTCGGGCAGGCCTGAGGGCGGTTCCGGGGGTGGGGCGGTCCGGGGGTGCGGTGCCGGGGGCGCGGGGCCCGTCGGCTGTCGTCGACGGGCCCCGCCGCTGTCCCGCAGGCCGGGCTCAGCCCATGCTCTTCGCGCCGTCCAGGGACTCGCGGATGATGTCGGCGTGACCGGCGTGCTGGGCCGTCTCGTTGGCGATGTGCAGCAGCACCCGGCGGGCCGACCACTCGGCGTCCGCCTCGAACCACGGGGCCTTCGGCAGCGGCTGGGTGGCGTCCAGGTCGGGGAGGGTGGCCACCAGCTCGTCGGTGCGCACGGCCACCTCGGCGTAGGCCGCGAGGACACCGGCCAGCGTCTCGCCCGGCAGCATGCGGAACTCGTCCGCGCGGCGGGCGAAGTCCTCCTCGGTCCAGGCGGTGAAGTCGGGCATCGCGGCCGGGCCCTGCACGATGAACTCCGCCCAGAGCCGCTCGACGCTGGTCACGTGCTTGATCAGGCCGCCCAGGCACAGCTCGCTCGCACACGTCCGCAGGCCGACCTGCTCGTCGGTGAGGTCGCGGGTGGTGAAGCGCAGGAAGTGCCGCTGCTTCTCCAGGGCCGCCAGGAGGTCGGCGCGCTCGCCGGTGAGGTTCTGCGTGGCGGCGGGGGTGGTGGTCGTGGTCATCGTCATGGCCTTTCGCTGGGTTCCTGCTACGGGTTCCTGCTCCCTCGGACAAGAACAACGCTACGGACCATTGCGGTCACTTCCTGTCCTGAATCCCAGGGAGAATCGACGCATGGCGAACACCAGCACGCGGACGCTGCGACTGCTCTCCCTGCTCCAGACCCACCGGTACTGGCCGGGCGACGAACTGGCCGACCGGCTCGGCGTCTCCGTCCGCACCCTGCGCCGTGACATCGACCGGCTGCGCGAACTCGGCTACCCCGTCGAGGCCCAGCGCGGCGTCGACGGCGGCTACCAGCTCGCGGCGGGCGCGGCGCTGCCACCGCTGGTGATCGACGACGAGGAGGCGGTGGCCCTCGCGGTCGGCCTCCAGGCGGCGGCCGAGAGCCCGGTCGAGGGCGTCGCCGAGGCCTCGGCGCGGGTGTTGGCGAAGGTGGTCCAGGTGATGCCGGCCCGGCTGCGCCGCCGGGTCGAGGCGCTGCGCGCGGTCACCGTCCCGGTGGACTGGGGGACGCGGACGGGCACGGGCGTCGACCCGGACGTCCTGACGGTGGTGGCACTCGCCTGCCGGGACGGCGAGCGGGTGCGGTTCTCGTACACGGCCGCCGACGGGCGCGGTACCGACCGGCACGTCGAACCGCACCGGCTGGTCTGCCTGAACCGCCGCTGGTACCTCGTCGCGTACGACCTCGACCGGGCCGACTGGCGCAGCTTCCGCCTCGACCGCCTCACCGCCCCGACCGGCAGCGGCGCCCGTTTCGCCCCCCGGACCCTCCCGGCGGCCGACGCGGCGGAATTCGTCCGCGCGGGCCTCAACAGGATGCCCCGACCGCACCAGGTGGAGGCCCTGATCGAGGCACCGGCGGAGTTCGTCCGCGCCCGCGTCGGCCGCTGGGGCACCGTGGAACCCGTCACCCCGCACCGCTGCCGCCTACGGATGACCGCCGATTCGCTCGACTGGCCCGCCATGGCCCTCGGCTCCCTGGGCGCCGAATTCCAGGTACTCGCCCCGGACGCCCTCCGGACCCTGCTCACGGACTGGAGCACCCGCTTCGCCCGCGCAGCGGCGGAGGGGGAGGAGGCGTAGGAAGTCGGCCTGGCCGACTTCCGGCGTCGGTAGTCCGTGCATCCCGCTACGCCTGGCTGTTGCTTGCCCGGCCCCGGTGCTCGCCCCTGTCCCTGGGCTGCGGCCGGGGTGGGTGGTGGCATGGGAAGTCGGCCCGGCCGACTTCTGGCGTCGGCAAGGGGCGTGGTGCGCCGCTCTGACGGCCGCTTCGTCGTGGTCTGCTGCTTCGGTGCTTGCCATGGGCGGACGACGGCCCGTTGCGGCGGAGTAGGAAGTCGGCCCCGCCGACTTCTGGTGTCGGTAGTCCGTGCATCCCGCTGCGCCTGGCTGTTGCTTGCCCGGCCCCGCGTTTGCGCCCGGCCTTGGCCTTCATGCTCGCTCCGGTGTCGGTGCTCGCCCCTGTCCCTGGGCTGCGGTCGGGGTGGGTGGTGGAGTGGAAAGTCGGCCCGGCCGACTTCTGGTGCTGACGGTCCGCGCATCGTGCTCCGCTTCTGTCCTCACCTTCGGCCTTGCCCTCGTCCTCGGCCTTCGCGTTCGCTCCGTCCCCGGGGCGCGGCCGGGAGCGGTTGGCGGTGTGGAAAGTCGGCCGGGCCGATTTCTGGCGGGTGGCCATCGGCACATCACCGCCTCGGCCCGGTGCCGGCGTCGGAAGTCGCCCGGGCCGAGTGCCGGTGTGACCGGCGAGTGTGCCCCGGCCACCGAATGCCGTGCTTCCGGTCTGAGCAGCTATGGCGGCATGGCCGGTGTTGGTGGAGCAGGAAGTCGGGCCCGTCGACTTCTGGTGCCGCTCTGGGCGCGTTCGGGTTTGTGGCGGGCCGGTAGGTGGAGTGGGAAATCGGACCCGTCGACTTTTGGCGCGGGGCCCTGGGCGGGTTCAGGCCCAATGGCATTTGGCGTGGGCGTGGGTGCCGCGTGGGCGTGGGGGGCGGGTCGTGGCGTGGGAAGTCGGCTTGGTCGACTTCTGGTGCTGACAGTCCGCGCACCTTGCTGCGCCTGGGCGGAGTTTGCCCCGCCTCTGCCCTCACCCTCGGCCTTCGCCCCGTCCCTGGGTTGCGGCCGAGGGTGGGTGGTGGCGTGGGAAGTCGGCTCGGCCGACTTCTGGCGTTGGCAAGGGGTGTGGTGCAGCGTTCCGGCGGCTGCTTTGTCGTGGTCTGCTGTTCTGGCGCTCGCCATGGTCGGATGACGGCCCGTTGTGGCGGAGTAGGAAGTCGACCAGGCCGACTTCTGACGGGTGGCCGTTGGGGCGTTAGCGCCTCGGCCCGGTGCAGGTGCTGGCGTCGGAAGTCGCCGGGGCCGAGTGCTGGTGTGGCCGGTGAGTGTGCCCCTGCCATCGAATGCCATGTTTCCGGTCTGTGCAGCTGTGGCGGCATGGCGGAGTAGGAAGTCGGACCCGTCGACTTCTGGCGCCGGTCTGGGCGGGTTCGGGTTCGTGGCGGGCTGGTGGGCGGAGTGGGAAATCGGACCCGTCGACGTACGCGCGGGCGTGGGGGATCAAGTGGGGCTTGTCAGGTGGGGATGGGGCGGGTCCTTGTGGGCGGGGTGGCGTGGGAAGTCGGCATGGCCGACTTCTGGTGTGGTTGTGGTGAGAGCGGGTCGGGTGGGGCCTGATGTGCTGTCGGCGCTCGGTATGGCCGGGTTGTGGTGGCGGAATGGGAAGTCGGGGCCGTCGGCTTTTGATGGTGGGGGGGTCAGGGGGCGATGGCTTCGAGGGTGGTGCGGAGGTGGGTGAGGGCGGTGGGGAGGGTGGGGAGTGGGGGTGTGGCGAGGGCGAGGCGGAGGGCGTTGGGGTGGTGGGGGGTGGTGGCGAAGGCGTCGGCGGTGGAGATCAGGATGCCTTCGGCGGCCAGGGCGGCGGCTGCGTGGTCGGGGCGCTGGTGGGGTTCGAGGGTGAGCCAGAGGATGTAGGAGGTGGGGTGGGCGGTGGTGGTCAGGCCGGTCAGGGCGGTGCGGGCGATGGACTGGCGGGCGGCGGCGTCGGTGCGGCGTTCCTGTTCCAGCCGGGCGACCGTGCCGTCGGTGAGCCAGCCGGTGGCGAGGGCGGTGATCAGGCCGGGGGCGCCCCAGGCCGCCGCGCGCAGGCTGGTGGTGGCGGCCCGGAGCAGGTGGTCGGGCAGGACGGCGAAGCCGAACCGCAGGCCCGGTGCCACGCTCTTGGAGAGGCCGGCCAGGTAGCAGGTGCGCTCGGGGGCGAGGGCGTGCAGGGGCGGGGGCGGGGCGGCCTCCAGGAAGGCGTAGGTGCCGTCCTCGATGAGGGTGAGGCCGTGGTCGGCGGCGAGCCGGACGAGGCGCTCGCGCTGTGCCGGGGCGAGCACCCAGCCGAGCGGGTTGTGGACGGTCGGCTGGGTGTACACCGCCCGTACCGGCCGGGTGCGGCAGAGCCGGTCGAGTGCGTCGAGGTCCGGGCCGTCGGCGGTGACCGGGACGGGCGCAAGGTCCAGTCCGTGGGCGGCGGCGAGCAGTTTGATGCCCGGGTAGCCGAGCGCGTCCACGGCGAGGACGTCCCCGGGGCGGGTGAGCGTCCGCAGGACGCAGTCCAGGGCCTGCTGCGCCCCGCTGGTGAGCAGGACGTTCTCGGGTGCGGTGTCGATCCCGCGGTCCAGCAGGTGGGTGGCCACCGCGGCCCGGTCGTGCCGGTGGCCGCCCGGCGGGTGCTGGCGCAGCAGGGCCTCGGCGTCGCCCGAGGAGGCGAGCGCGCGCAGGGCCTGCCGCAGCTGGTCGCCCTGCCCGGGGGAGAGCGGCTGGTTGAAGGAGAGGTCGGCCACCCGGGGCACGGGGAGCGCGCGGGAGGGTTCGAGGCCGTCGTAGCCGGAGCGCAGCCGGACGAAGGTGCCGCGGCCCTGTTCGCCCACCACCAGCCCGGCGGCGGCGAGTTCGGCGTACACCCGGGTGGCGGTGGCGAGGGCGATCCGCCGCTCGCGGGCGAGGGTGCGGTGGGTCGGCAGCCGGGTGCCGGCCGGGAGCGCGCCAGAGCGGATGGCGGTCGCGTACTCGTCGACGATGGCCTTGTAGGAGGGCGGTCGCACGGGTCACCTGCCCTTCCGGGGAGTGGACGGTCCGGGCACGGGCGTGCACAGGCGTGGACGGGTGCGTACCGGAGTGTATCCAGGACAATAAGTGGATTGTCCTGGGCCGGTGTTCCTAGCCTCGTCACATCCAGCAGCGAGGCCAGGAACGGAGCACGCGCCCATGACCATCCGCAGCGAGCGGGACCGGCACGTCGTCACCCTCACCATCGACCGGGAGAAGAAGCTCAACGCCCTCGACTACCCGACGATCGACGCGCTGCTCGCCGAGCTCGACCGGATCGACGCCGACGACACCGTCCGCGCCGTGATCCTCACCGGCGCCGGCGGGCGGGCGTTCAGCGCGGGTGCCGACATCCCGTCGCTGGCGGCCAGCATCGCGGGCGGGCCCGAGCGGGCGCTGCGCGAGTTCGTCCGGCGCGGGCACACCCTCACCCGGCGGATCGAGGAGTTCCCCAAGCCGGTCATCGTGGCCGTCAACGGCCTTGCCTTCGGCGGTGGTTGCGAGATCACCGAGGCCGCCCCGCTGGCCGTCGCGGCCGAGCACGCGACCTTCGCCAAGCCCGAGATCTCGCTCGGCTTCCCGCCGCCCTTCGGCGGCTCGCAGCGGCTGCCCCGGCACGTGGGCCGCAAGCGCGGCCTGGAGATGATCCTCACCGGTGACCCTGTCCCGGCCGCCCGCGCCGCCGAGATCGGCCTGGTCAACTCGGTCGTCCCGGCGGACGAACTGCTGGACACCGCACGGGATCTGGCCGAGCGGATCATCCGGCACGCGCCGACCGCCGTGGCCGCCTGCCTGCGGGCGGTGACCCGGGGCATCAACCTGCCGATCGACGAGGGGCTCGCGGTGGAGGCGGCGGCCTTCGCGGCGACCGTGCCGACGGACGGTGTACGGGACGGGATCCGGCGCTTCCTGGACCGCTCGTCCTCCGGTGGCAGCTCGTCCTCCGGTGCGGAATCCTGAGGCGGTACCGGAAAGTTGTTGTCGGCGGGCGACCGGGGGCTGATCATGGCGGGATGTCGGATCTACTCGCCCGTGTGACCGCCTTCCGCGCCGCCTTCGCCCGCCGCCAGGCGGCGGAGACCGTCGAACTTCCGGAGTTCCCCGGGGTGTTCGCCGTCCGGGACGCGGCGTTCGGCCAATCGGAGGAGCACAACCAGCTGATCGTCGAGGGCCCGGGCACCGACCCGGCGGTGCTGCCCGAGTTGGCCGCCCGGTGGTTGGGGCGCCGCCACCGGTACCGCGTCACGGTGCTGGACCCGGAGTCGGGTGAGCGGGCCGCCCCGGTGCTGGCGGCGGCGGGGTGGGAGCGGGAGGGCGTGGTGGTCCTGGCCCGGTCGACGCTCGGCTGCCGGCGGCCCGAACCGGCCGCGCTCCCCGTCGAGTTGGCCGAGGTACGGGAGGCGGTGCTGCGCCAGCAGTGGGAGTGGATCGAGGACGAGGAGCTCGCCCGGCAGCTCACCGACCGCCGTTCCGCCCGGCTGCGTGGTGCCGAGCGGGTGCACTTCCTGGCCGCTCGGACGCCGGCCGGCGAGGTCGCGGCCTGGAGCGACCTCTATCTCGAACCAGCCGTCGGGCTCGGCCAGTTGGAGGATCTGGTGACCGGTTCGCGGCACCGCGGTGCGGGGCACGGCGACACCCTGCTGGCGACCGGCCTGGCACTGGCGGCCGAGGCCGGTGTCCCGCAGCTGTTCCTGCTCGCGGACGCGGTGGACTGGCCGCGTGAGTGGTACGGCCGCCGGGGTTTCGAGGAGATCGGGCGCGGTCACGCCTTCTATGGTCGGTGACGGTCGGGGCGCGGGGCGGTGGCACGGTCTGCTCCACCGGCCGGAGCTGCCAAGGCAGTTGCGCTGCGAGGCGGCGCACGCCGTGCGGGCGGGGGACCGCGTGCGCGGCCTGCTGGACGTCCTGCCGGAGGACTTCGCCCCGCTGCGGACGGCGAGCTCCGGGGAGCGGGCGGGGGCGGGGCATGGCGGGGTCAGGCCGTCTCCGGATCGACGGCCGGCGGGGCTTCGCGGCCGCAGTGGGCGGCGACGGTGTCGGCGAAGGCGCGGGCGAGCGGGCCGAGGTTCTCCCAGTCCCGGACGGCCCACCCGGCGGTGAGGGCGGGCAGGTCGGGCAGCGGGAGCAGCCGCAGGCCGGGGTGGCCGGGGCCCTGCCACTGCGGGAGGGCCGGGACGACGGCGTGGCCGAGGCCGAGTTCGGCGAGCAGGATCGCGGTGTCCCAGTCCGCGACGCTGGTGTCGAAGACCGGCCGGATGCCCGACTTCCCCAGCCAGGACTCGACCTGGGAGCGGGAGACGGAGTTCTGCGGGAGTCCGATCAGCCGGGCGTCCTGGAGGTCGGCGGGGGAGATCCTGGCCCGGGCGGCGAGCGGGTCGCCTGCCGTGACGGCGAGCACCCAGGGCAGGTCGACCACCGGTTGCTGGTCGATGCCCCGGGCCGGGGCGCCGAGGGTGATCCAGGCGAGGTCGACCCGGCCGGCGTTGAGCGACTCCAGGCAGCTGCGGCTGGAGACCTCGGTCTGGAACTCCAGGCTGACCCGGGGGAAGCGCCGCCGGAAGTCCACCACGGCCGCGGACATGAAGTGCCGGATGCTGGTGGCCCCGGTGGTGATCCGGACGGATCCGCCCTCGCCGCGCGAGAGTTCGGCGATCCGGTGCAGCGCGTGGTCGATGCCGCCGAGGCCGGTGGCGACCGCCGTGCGCAGCAGGCTGCCCGCCGTGGTGGGGACGACTCCGCGCGGGTGGCGCTCGATCAGGGCGAGGCCGACCTCCCGTTCGAGCCGCTTCACGTGCTGGCTGACGGCGGACTGGGTGCAGTTCAGCTCGCGGGCGACGGCGCTGAGCGAGCCGGCCCGGCAGACCGCGGCGAAGACGCGGAGGTCGTCAATGGTCACGGAGACCCAAGGTATCGCTTGGAGGGGTCCCAGCAAATCGGCGGATTGACTTGGGTGTTGCGGGGGATCGATCATCGGACCAGGGCCCAGGGCGGCAACCCGCCCGTTGACCCCGCCGGCGTTCCGGACGCTGTGGCGGGAGCGGCGGGCGGGTGTCGACCCGCATCTGTTCAAGAGCAGTTCCGTGCAAGAGCGGTGATGTACGACGGAGGGGCGGCGCGCCGATGCTCGGGGTGCGTCGTGCCGGGGGCGCTCGCCTCGGTATGGGCGGAGCGGGTGTCCGTGCCGGGTGGAACGGATGACGGCCGGGTCATCCGATCGGATGACCCGGCCGTCGGCGTTCGGCGGGAGAGTGGAGAGCCGGTCAGTACGGCGCGGCCGTCACCAGGACACGGGGTAGCGGACCGGGTGTCCGCCGATCCGGCCGGGCAGCAGGCCGATCACGACCAGCAGCCCGGTGGCCAGGACGAGCAGCGGGAGGAAGGGCACGGGGTGCGGCGCCTGCAGGACCACGATCACGGCGGTGGCCGCGGCCGGGGAGTGCGAGAGGTGGGTGAGCATCATCGCGCCGAGCGAGAGCCCGGCGGCGACGGCCGCACCCCAGGTGGTGCTGCCGGTGACGGCGAGGGTGGCGAAGCCGATCAGGGCCGACATCAGGTGCCCGCCGACCAGGTTGCGCGGCTGCGAGATCGGCAGCCCGGGCGCGCCGTGCACCAGGGCGGCGCTGGCGGCCAGGGGCGGGATCAGCAGTGGCTGGTCGAGCAGTACTCCCACCCCGACCAGCAGGAGCAGGGCGCCGATGGCGAAGACGGTGGCCCGCAGGGCGTGCAGCGGGTGCCGTCCGGGCGTGGCGGCGGGCGGTGGTGTGGACATGCGTGAGCTACTCCGGACGAGGGACGGGGACCCGGAGATGATAAACAGACTGTTGAATGAAAGGTAGGACGTTTTGCCTGTCGGGCACATTCCGTCCAGGGGGCAGGACCACCCGGGGATCCAGAGCGAGCCGGGGAACCAGAGCGAGCAGCGGAACCAGAGCGAGAGAGAGCAGCCCATGACCACGCCTTCCGTCACCGTCTTCCGGGACGTCCGCCCGTACGGTGCCGACCGGGCCGTCGACCTGATCGCCGTGGACGGCCTGCTGGCCGAGCGGGTGCCGGACGGGGCGGTGCCGGAGGTGGTCGAGGGCGGCGGCCGGATCGCGCTGCCCACCCTGGTGGACGCGCACATCCACCCGGACAAGACGGCCTGGGGCGAGCCCTGGTACAGCCGGCGCCCGGCCGGCTCGCTGCCCGAGTACGTCCAGGGCGACGTCGACCTGCACCGGCACCAGCGCACCCCGCTCGCCGAGCGTGCCCACCGGCTGCTGAGCCACGCCGTGACGCGCGGCACCCGCGCCGTGCGGGCCCACGTGGACGTGGCGCCCGCGTACGGGCTGGCCGGGGTGACCGGGCTCGCCGAGGCGCGCGAGCGGCTGGCCGGCGCGCTGGACGTCCAGCTGGTGGCCTTCCCGCAGCACGGGGTCCGGCGGACGCCCGGCGCGGGCGCGCTGCTCGCGGAGGCGGCGGCCAGCGGGCTGGTCGACGCCATCGGCGGGATCGACCCGGCGGGCTTCGACGCCGTCCCGGCCGAGGGCCCGGACGGCGAGGGGCCCGCCCAGCTGGAGCTGCTGTTCGGCCTGGCCGAACAGCACGGACTGCGCCTCGACATCCACCTGCACGACCGGGGCGAGCGCGGCCTCGGCCCGCTGCGCGAGATCGCCGCGCGGACCAGGGCGGCCGGACTGGCCGGGCGGGTGGTCGTCAGCCACGCCTTCTGCGTCCCGGAGCTGGCGGGCGCCCAGCTCGCCGACCTCGCCGCCGAGCTGGCCGAGTCCGGCGTCGGCCTCACCACCGTGGCGCCCTCGGCCCACCAGGTGCTGCCGTTCCGCGAGCTGCGGGCGCACGGGGTGCGGGTCGGGCTCGGCTCGGACGGCGTGCGCGACTCGTGGAGCCCGTACGGCAACGCCGACCCGCTGCACCGCGCCCACCTGCTCGGCTGGACCACCGACGCCCGCACCGACGAGCAGCTCGCCGACTGCTTCGCCCTGGCGGCCGACGGCGGCGCCGAACTGCTGGACCTGCCGGCCGTGACCCTGGAGCCGGGCTCGCCCGCCGACTTCATGCTGGTGACGGGCGAGTGCCTGCCGCAGGTGGTGATCGACCTGCCGGCGCGTGAGCTGGTGGTCCGCGCGGGCCGGGTGGTGGCGCGGGACGGGCGGTTCACGGGCTGACGGGCGTCCCGCGGCCGGCGAGGGCCTCCCCGTCGGTGGTGCGGTCGGCGGGCGCCTCCCCGTCGACCGTGCGGCCGCGCGTTGTGCGGCCCGTGCCGACGGAGAGGCGCGCAGGCGACGATGCTCAGAGGGTGCGGGCCGCGCTGGTCTCGTGGAGGTGGACCAGCGCGTCGTAGGCGGTGCCGATCGCGAGGCGCGGCAGCGGGTCGCTGCGGAACTCCGTCCCGGCGTCGTAGGTCGGGCGGGCGGTGTTCAGCCAGGACCGGGTGGCCAGCGGGGCGGAGCGCAGGTCGACGTAGTAGTCGCGGTAACGGACCCGGTCGAGGGGGTACTCGTTCATGTCCGCGGTGGCCGGCGGAACGGTGACCGGCTTCCAGGCGGCGGCGAACGGGTCGTCCTTGGTGAGGAAGGAGCCGCGGTCGAAGGTGAAGCCGACGGCGAGGTAGTCCGCGCCGAGGGCGTCGCGCAGGTACGAGCCCTGGGTCTTGGGGTAGAGCTCGGGGTCGCTGCTCTGGTACCCGACGTGGCCGTTGTGCGCGGACAGCAGCACCTTCCCGCCGGTGCGGCGCTGCCACCAGAGGGTGTTGTCGGTCATGGCGCGGTCGCGGAGGTTCTGCATCGCGGCCACCTCGCTGTTGTCCTCGAGGTTCATGGCGGTGAAGGTGAAGGTCTGGGCGATGCTCCGGGCGTTCTGCACCGCCCAGTCGTACGCCTCGCCGCCCTCGCCCCTGGCCGCGGTGACCAGCTCCAGGGTCTGCTGCGCCACGGCGGCGTTCTGCCGCCGCTCGGCGAGCGGGCGCGTGGTGATGTAGCCGATGGCGTCGTCGAACGGGCGCAGCCCGGCGTACAGCTGCTCCAGGCGCGGCAGCGACGCGGGGGCGGCCTCGCGGACGTAGGAGGTCACCCGGTCGAAGAGCTGGTCGCCGATGGCGGGGAAGTCCAGGTCGTCGCCGACGAAGTGGACCGGGTGCTGCGGGTGTTCGCGGTTGTGGTCGCGCATCCAGTCGATCAGGTCGGCGAACTCCTGGCGCTCCCACGGGGACTTGCCCATCGTCTCCTTGACCAGCTGCCGGGCGTCGCCGCCGGTGCGGCCCTGCACGTAGTCGTCGATCCGCAGACCGGAGGACCAACTCGTCTCCAGGGCGAAGGCGGTGAAGCCCTTCTCCTCGACCAGGTAGCGCAGGACCCGCTGCTTCATGGTGAAGAACTCGTGGGCGCCGTGCGTGGCCTCGCCGAGCCCCACCACCTTGGCGTCGCCGATCATCGCGCCCAGCGGACGCAGGTCGGTGGTCCGGCCCCCGGGCTCGGTGGACCGCAACGGGTGGGCGAGACCGTTCAGTTCGCGTGCCACGGTGGATATCTGACTGTTCGTCATCTTGTCGGTGCCGGGCTGGTCCGCGTGTGCCGCCGGGGCGAGCAGGGCGGTGGTCGCGACGGCCGCCGTGGCGGCCAGCAGGGCGCGTCGACCGATGGGCTTGCCGTGCTTCTCGCTGCGTACGGTCACTTCGGGGGCTCCTCAAATTCGTCGAACCGTCAACCCGTCGGAACGGCCACGGTGGTTCGAGTGGTTCGCCGGCGAACGTGCCGGTCAATGAATAGTCGATCACCGGGGGGCTTCGGCGCGCTGAGGAGTGCCGCCGGATCGACCAGGGGGATAACCCCCGGGCGGCCCCGGCACACCCGTGCGCGGGGGTGTGCCGGGGCCGGTACCGGGTGAGGGTTCAGAGCGTGGCGGAGCGGTGGGTCGGTCGGCCGTCCAGGACGGTCAACAGGACCGGGAGGTCCGCCAGTTCGGTGGCCGGGGTGGTGAGCGGGTCGGCGGCGAACACGGTGAGGTCCGCGCGGTGGCCGACGGTGATCCGGCCCGCCAGCTGCTCCTCGCCGGCCGCGTGGGCGGCGTTGGCGGTCATCGCCAGCAGGGCCTCCAGGGCGGTGAGCGCCTGGCCGGGGTTGTGCGGGGCCTGGCTCAGGTCGCGGGTGGGACGGCGGTGGCGGGCGCCCGCCATGACGCCCAGCGGCGGGTAGGGGGCGATCGGCCAGTCCGAACCGAGGACGACCGTGGCGCCCGCGTCCCAGAGGTCCCGGCAGCGCCACGCGCGGTCGGCCCGCTCCTCGCCGAGGCGGCGGGACCAGTTGTCGGTGTGGTCGGCCCGGGTGAAGTCGCAGCAGTGGGTGGGCTGCATGGACGCGACCACGCCCAGCTCGGCGAAGCGCCGGACCACCGCGTCCGGAACGGTCTCGATGTGCTCGATCCGGTGGCGGACGGGGGACGCCCCGTGCGTCGTCCCCCCGTCCGCCGCCGCCCCGATCGAGTCCAGGGCGTGCCGTACGGCGGCGTCGCCGATCGCGTGGGTGGCGGTCGGCACCCCGGCCTGGTGCAGCTCCCGGACGACGCGGGTGTAGTGCGCCGGATCCGGCCAGAAGGCGTGGGTGGACTCGCCGTGGCAGTCCGGGCGCTCCAGCCAGGCCGTGCCGTTGTCGATCGTGCCGTCCATGAACAGCTTCACGCCGTCCACCCGCCAGAGCCGACCGCTCCGGCCCTGCTGCCCGATCAGCGCCCGCAGGCCGTCCGCGTCCACACCGGGCTGGCACCAGGGGGCCACGCGCAGCCGCAGCGGCAACTCGCCGGCCTCGTCCAGCTCGGTGTAGAGGTCGAGGCTGTCGCCGTTGGCGTCCATCGCGTGGCCGCCGGTGAGGCCGGCGGCGGCCATGGCGCGCAGCGCGGCGGCCAGGCGGTCGCGGCGCTCGGCGCGGGTGGGCTGCGGGGCGGCGCGCTCGACCAGCTCGCAGGCGGCGTCCTCCAGCAGCAGGCCGGTGGGGCGGCCCTCGGCGTCGCAGACCACCTCGGCGGCCTGGTCGAAGCGGCGCGGGCCGTCCACGCCGGCCAGCTCCAGGGCGCGCGGGCTGGCGAGCATGGAGTGGGCGTCGAAGAGCTGGAGCAGCGCCGGAACGCCGTCCAGGACGGGCGCGAGGGCGGCGGACTCCACCGGGCGGTCGCCGAAGACGTTCGGGTCCAGGCCCCAGGCGTGCAGCCAGGCGCCGGGGGCGAGGCGTCCGGCCTCGGCGGCGAGGGCGGCGCGGACGCCGGCCAGGTCGGTGCAGCCGGAGAGGTCCAGGCCCTGGGTGAGCTCGGCGCCGGTGACCGGGTGCAGGTGGCCGTCCACCAGGCCGGGGGTGACCACGGCGCCCTTGAGGTCGATCACCGTGGTCGCGGGGTCGGCGAGTTCGCGGACGGTGCGGTCGTCGCCGAGGGCGGCGATCCGGCCGTCCACGACGGCGAGGGCGGTCTGCGGGAGGAAGCCGCCGGAGGCGGGGTCGAGCAGACGGGCGGAGAGGAGGACCAGGGAGGTGCGCACTTCGACTCCAGTGGTGCTTCGGGGTGGGGGCGTGGTGTCTGCGGGGCTTGAGGGGATTGAGGGGGCTGAGGGGGCTGCGGTGGTGGTCAGGGCTGCTCGGGGGCGGGGGTCTCGGGCGCGTCCGCCGGGTCCGCAGAGGCCAGTGCGCCGTCGGTCAGGCCCAGTTCGCGTTCGGCGGTGGCGGCGGCGAGCCGGGTGGCGGCGTACGGGTCCTTGCGCAGGCCGGTGTTGGCGTGGACGGCCAGGCCGTCGATCACGACGAGGATGTGGACGGCCGTCAACACCGGGTCCGCGGTGCGGAATTCGCCCTGCTCGACCCCGGCGGCGATGACGTCGCCGAGCCGGCCGCGCCAGTCCGCCTCCTGGTCGAGCACGCGGTCGCGCAGGACGGGGCGGTAGCGGCTGAGGTGGCGGGCGTTGAGCCAGAGCCGGCTCACGTCGTCGTAGGACGGGCCGGTGGTGCGGGCGAAGAAGCGGGCCAGGTGCCGCAACGGGGACCCGTCCCGCGGGTCGGCGGGCAGCAGCGCCTCCAGTTCGGCGGTGGCGGCGCTGCCGAAGGCCTCGGCGACGAGGTCCTCCACGGCGGGGAAGTAGTGGCTGATCAGGCCGGGGCGGACGTCCAGTTGGTCGGCGATCCGGCGCAGGGTGATGCACTCCAGGCCCTCGGTGAGGGCGACCTCGGCCGCGGCGCCGACGATCTCCGCCCGACGGTCCTCGGGGGACTTGCGAACCCTTTTGCGCTGAACGCTTGACGTCATGGGGCGGATGCTATTGAGTGTGCGACCAATAAGCAAGCAGGTGGGCACGACACCCCACGGAGGGCCCCCGCATGACGTCCACGCTCCCGGACCACCCCCACACCTCGCCGGACCACCCGGACCACCCGGCGCACCCCGCCGCCCCGCCCCAACGGGAACCGGGCGGCCGGGTCGAGGTCCACGGCATCGACCACATCCCCGAGACCGAGCGACGCGGTCGCGCCCGCGAACTGTTCCCCGTGTGGGCGGCCGCCAGCGTCAACTACCTCAACCTGGTGGTCGGCGGCGCCCTGGTCCTGAGCGGCCTCGGCCTCTGGCAGGCCTTCGCCGTGGTCGTCCTCGGCAACCTGTTCTGGCTGGGCACCGGCCTGCTCGCGGTCTCCGGACCGGCCGCCGGCGCGCCCAGCGAGGTGATCACCCGCGCCATGTACGGCATCCGGGGCAACCGGGTGAACAACGCGGTCACCGGCTGGATGATCTCCGTCTGCTACTTCGCGCTGAACCTCGCCGCGGCCGCCGTCGCCGCCTTCTCGCTCGCCGAGGAGGCGGGGATCACCCCGACCACCCCGATCAAGATCGCCATCGTGATCGTGATCGTCGTACTCACCCTCACCATCAGCGTCTACGGGCACGCCCTGATCGTCCGGCTCTACCTGCCGATCACCCTCGCCCTCACCGCCGCCTTCGCCGTGGTCGGCTACGCGATCGTCACCCACGCCGACCCCGGCTGGACCCAGCCCGAACCCCTCACCGGCGGCCGACTCTGGGCGGCCGTCCTGGCCGGCGTCACCCTGATCGCCTCCGGCCCGCTCTCCTACACCACCAGCGCGGACTTCTCCCGCTACCTTCCCGCGACCACCGCCCCCCGCGCCGTCCTCGGCTGGACCGCCCTCGGCGGCTTCCTGCCCAGCGTGGTGGTCGGCGGCCTCGGCGTGCTCGGCGCCACCGCCGTCGACATGACCGACCCGCAGGCCGCCCTCCGGCAGATCCTGCCCGGCTGGTTCAACCCGGTCTTCCTGCTCTCCCTGGTGGTCGGCACCATCGCGGTCAACGCCCTCACCGCCTACAGCGCGGGCCTCGCCCTCCAAGCCGTCGGCATCCGCATCCGCCGCACCCGCAGCGTGCTGCTCGACGGCGCGGTCGCCGTCTCGCTCACGCTGTACGCCCTCCTGGTCTCCAACTTCCTCGACACCGTCAGCAACGTGCTCCAGCTGACCGTCGTCCTCCTCGGCCCCAGCACCGCCGTCTACGCCACCGACATCCTGCTCCGCCGCAACCGCTACGACGGCCGCGCCCTCGGCGACGAACGCCCCGGCAGCCCCTTCTGGTACCGCGCCGGCGTCAACCCCGCCGGCGCCATCGCCCTCACGGGCGGCGTCACAGCCGCAGCCCTCGGCGTTGACACCCTCTACACCGGCCCGCTGGCCGCCCTGGCCGGGGCGGACGTCGCGCTGCCGGCGGGCATGGTGGTGGCGGCAGTCCTGTACGCCGTGCTGATGCCTCGCCGGCGGGGGTGACACCGGTCCGGCCGCGTGCGCGCCGCAGGGCGGGTGGGCGTGCTTCTACCGCCCGGCCGGCCGGGCGCCCGGGCTGGCCGGGTTGGTGGGTGACCTGCCCGTGGCGGCCAGCTGTGGGCCGGGCGGTTGGTCGTGGGGCGGGCAGCCGATTCGGTGCCTGTCGCGGGCGGCGAGTGAGGTTCGCGCTGGGGCGTGGGCGGTTCTGCGGCTGGGCCGGGCGGGGGAGACCTCGCGCTTCCAGTAGGCGTGGTGGTGGCGGATCTGTACGCCGGGCCGCCGTTTCCGCGTCGGTTGGCCGACCGGCCAGGGTGGACCTCGCGCTGCGGGTGGGCATGGTGACGGCGGTGGTGGTTCAGCACGCCGTGCTGATGCGTCGTTGGTGGGTGTGACGCCCGTCGGGGCTGCTGGTCGTGGCCCGGCTGCGCTGCCGCGGGGCGGGCTGGGTGGTGATTCCGCCGACTCGGGGGCCGGGCCTGCCCTGTTTGCGGTCGGCCCTGAGCCGGGCGGTTGGGGGCAGTCGGTTCGGTGCTGTCGCTGGCGGCGAGTGAGGTTCGCACGGGGGCGTGGGTGGTTCTGTGGTCGCGCTGGTCGGGGCGGACGTTGCGCTGCCGGTGGGCGAGGTGGTGGCGGTCCTGGATGCGGTGCTGATGCGTCGTTGGCGGGGGTGACGCCAGTTGGGGCTGCTGGCCATGGATCGGCTGTCCCGCCGCCGGGCGGGTGGGAGTGGGGGTGCGGTGGTGTTTCCGCCGGCTCGGTGGCCAGGCTGGCCGGGTTGGTGGGTGACCTGACCGTGGTGGCTGGCCCTGGGCCGAGCGGTTGGTCGTGGGTCGGACAGTCGGTTCGGCGCTTGTCGCTGGCGGCGAGTGAGGTCTGTGCTGGGGCGTGGGTGGTTCTGTGGCTGGGCCGGGCGGGGTGGACCTGGTGCTGCCGGTGGGCACGGTGGCGGCGGCGGGTCGTACGCGGGGCCGCTGTTTTGCGCGACGACCGACCGGCCGGGGGTCCGGCGTCTCCGGGACGGGGCCCGGGGCTGGGCGGCCCGGCTGAGGAGCCGCCAGGAACGCAGGCTCGTCCAGGACAGGCGTGTTGGGGTGGGCTGCCCTGGTCAGGAGGTCTGCTGTGGGCGCCTCGGCACGCCAGTGGGGAAGAGCTGGGTGTGTGTGGCTGGGGTGAGTTCCGGGGTCTTGGGGGGAGGGGTCCTGGGTGGGCGGGTCGAGTGTGGGGCCGTCTGGAACAGGCGTGTTGGGATGGGCTGACCGGGCAGGTGGCCCCTGTGCGGACGGCCCGGGCGTGTGAGGTCTGGGGAAGCGGCCGATGGCGGGGCCCGGAGTGGGTGCTTCGTGACGGTGACTGCGGTGGGTGTTCCGGAGCTGACACCACGGGGGGTATGCGGCCACGCGGTAGGGGACGGTGGCTCGCAGCGGGCTGCTTGGTGGTGGTTCGGAGTGAGCGGCGCGTGGTAGGCGGCGGGTTTCGGGTGGGGATTGCTCCGGTGTGGCCGGTTCGGGGGAGTGGGTGGGACCGGGCGGCCAAAGAAAAAGGCGAGGAGAGTGAATCCCCTTGCCACTTTCAAGCTATACCGTGCCCCGGGGCTTGCGGCAAGGCCCCCGGCATGGCGCAGAATCCCGGCCGTAAGGCCATGACCTGCGGAAACGGGAGTCGTGAAATGCGTGTGTTGATGACGACCTGGGGGTCGCGCGGGGATGTCGAGCCGCTGGCGGGGCTGGCGGTGGCGCTGCGGGGGTTCGGTGCGGAGGTGCGGGTGTGCGCGCCGCCGGACGAGGAGTTCGCGGCGGTGCTGGGGCGGGCGGGGGTGCCGCTGGTGCCGCTCGGTCCGTCGGTGCGGTCGGTGGTGGCCGGCCCGAAGCCGCCGACGGCGGAGGACGCGTTCCGGCTCGCCCGTGAGCTGGTCGCCGTGCGGTTCGAGACGCTGACCGCCGCGGCCGAGGGCTGTGACGTGGTGCTGGCGACCGGCCTGATGCCGGCCGGTGCGCGGGACGTCGCCGAGAAGCTCGGCCTGCCCTACGTGTTGGCCTGCTTCCACATCCTCGGACTGCCCTCGCGGCACTCCCGGCCCGGCCGGCGGCCGGGCACGCCGTCCCCGGACGACGAGACCGACTACCGGAAGCTCTGGGAGCAGGACGCCCAGCGGGTGAATGCGCTGTACGGGGACGCGCTCAACAGCCACCGGGCGGCGATCGGCCTGCCGCCGGTGGAGAACGTCCGCGACCACGTCCTCACCGGACGGCCGTGGCTGGCGGCGGACCCGACGCTGTGCCCGTCGGAGGGCAGGACGGAACTCGACGTGGTGCAGACCGGCGCGTGGATCCTGCCCGACGACCGACCGCTCCCGGCCGACCTGGAGGCGTTCCTGGCCGCCGGTGAACCGCCCGTGTACGTCGGCTTCGGCAGCATGGCCGCGCACACCCCGGAGGACATCGCGCGGGTGGCCGTCGAAGCGGGCCGCGCGCACGGACGCCGGGTGCTCCTGGCCCACGGCTGGGCCGGGCTCGCCGCGGTCGACGAGCACGAGGACTGCCACGTCGTCGGCGAGGTGAACCAGCAGGCCCTGTTCCGCCGGGTGGCCGCCGTCGTCCACCACGGTGGTGCGGGCACCACGACGACCGCGGCCATGGCGGGCGTGCCCCAGGTGGTCGTCCCCCGGATCGCCGACCAGCCGTACTGGGCCGGCCGGGTGGCCGAGTTGGGCATCGGCGCGGCCCATCTCGACCGCACGCCGACCGTCGACTCGCTCTCCGCCGCGCTCGCCACGGCCCTGGCGCCCGAGACCCGGGTACGGGCGGGGGCCGTGGCCGGCGGCATCCGCACCGACGGGGCGACGGTGGCCGCGAAGCTGCTGTTCGAGGCGGTGGGCAAGAAGGTACCGGCCGCGTCCCGGTGAGTGGCGGGGCGGGGCGTGTGCCGCCTCGTCCGGGTGAACGGCTAAGGGGGACGGGTGAGTTCGGCTTCGGATCGGTCTCCTTCCGATCGATCAGGGGTGGTTGGCGATCCGGGCGCGGCTGGTTCGGGCGGCGATCCGGCGACCGGCGGCCGGGTGTCGGCCGGGTCGGTTAGGGTGCCCACGGGCGCGCCCGGTCACCGCAGGCCGCGCGCGAGGGGAGGGCGGCATGACCGACGGCACGCACGGGGGAGTGGGGCAGGACGGCGACGGTATCCAGTGGCTCCTGGAGATCGGTCGGCCGAGCACCGGCCGACCGGGCACCAGCCGGTCGTCAATGGGTGGGCCCGGCACGGACGGTGAGGTCGGCGGCGTCGTCTTCGCCCGGGGGATCACGCCCGCGGAGCTCGCCCACCGGATGGGTGCCGACCCGGCCACCGCGACCGAGCCGATCAGTGACACCGAGATCCGGGACCTGGACATCGACGTCTACCGCCCCGGCGACGACGGCGACGGCGTGATCCGGGTCGGCGCGTGCGCCGGCTGGTCGTTCGCGATCGAGTACGGCGACTCCACCGGCGGTGAGCTGCTCACCGAGATAGCGCGCGACGGAGCCGAGGTGGTGCACTTCCGTCCGATGCCGGAGCGGCGGCCGGCCCTGCTGGACTACGCCCGGGACGGTGCCGTGCTGTGCGGCTTCGGCCTCGGCGAGGAGCGCTGGCGCTGGGGCCAGGAGCCGGACCTGCTGGTGCCGGACCTCGTCGCCGCCGGAGTCCTGGAGGCCGACGGCGTGACCTCCTGCGACCCCGGGCGGGAGCCCGACGGGGCCGCCCGCCGCCGCACCCTCGGCGCCGTCGAGCGGCGCTTCGGACTGAGCCTGCCCCGGGACGCCTTCGGCGGGCTGCGCCTGCCGGCGTACGCGGTGCGGGGAACCCCGGGCATGGCGTTGTACTGAGGCGGTGCGCCGGCGAAACAGCAGGAAGAGGAAGAGGAAGAGGAAGGGCAGGAACGGGAACAGCGGGAACGGGAACAGCGGGGAAAGGGACGACAGAGTCAGGGCGGTCACGGGAGGCTCCTTCCCGGGCCCCATCGGCGGGGCTCCGATGGCCGTCATCCTTGCGTGCCGCCGGTCCGTCGCACATGTGCCGATCGGGAGGTTCCTGCTGCGCCGTTCCTGTCTCGACCCTGCCGATCGGCAGGGTCGAGACAGGAACGGCGACAGGGCCCGGGGGCGGAGAGAGACGTGCCCCGCCGCCGCGGAGAGGCCCCGCAGCCGGGCCGAGCCGTCAGTCCGAGCCCGTCGGCCCGTCAGCCGGAGCCCGTCGGCCCACCGGCCCGGCACCCGTTCGGCCGGTGGCAGTCGGTTCGGCGCACGCCCCCCGTCCGGGGGTCTCCGCAGGGCATCGGCGGTCCCCGGCCCCTAGGGTCTGTGGTGCGTCGGCGAACCGAGTGCCGCGCGCACGCAGGCCCGCCAGGCGTAGGCCGTCCCGCCGTGAGCCCTCCCGCCGTGCGCCGGGGTGTCCGGCAGGCCCGAGACCGCGCGCCGGGGTGCCCGGCCGACCGAGAGGTGGACCCGCCCCATGCACACCGTCGTCCGCGGCGCCGGAGCGCTCGGCCTGACCGTCCTGCTGCTCACCGCGGCCATCGGCTGCCAGGGCGACGGCTCCTCCGCCGCCGAGCCCGCGCCGACCTCCCCGACCTCCCCGGCCACCGGGACGGCGGCAGCCACCGGCACCGCCACCGGACTGGCCGCCCAACAGCTGGACTGGCACGCCTGCCCCGCCCCCACCGGCGCCCAGGGCGACGGCACCGCGCCCGCCGCCGACTGGCAGTGCGCCACCCTCAAGACCCCGCTGGACCACGGCAAACCGGACGGCACGACGATCGGTCTCGCGCTGATCCGCAGCCGGGCCAAGGACGAGCAGCACCGGATCGGCTCGCTGCTGTTCAACTTCGGCGGCCCCGGTGCCTCCGGCGTGGCCACCCTGCCGGCCCTGGCCGCGACCTACTCCTCCCTCAACTCCCGCTACGACCTGGTGAGTTTCGACCCGCGCGGGGTCGGCGCCAGCGACGGGGTGACGTGCCTGGACGACCGGGCGATGGACGCCGCCACCGCCGCCGACAGCACCCCCGACACCCCCGACGCGGTGAAGGCCCTGGACGACGGCAACGCCCGCTTCGTCGCCGCCTGCGAGCACAACTCCGGCGCGGTGCTGCCGTACGTGGACACCGAGAGCGCCGCGCGCGACATGGACCTGATGCGGCAGGTGCTGGGCGACCCGAAGCTCTCCTACTTCGGCATCAGCTACGGCACCCAGCTCGGCGGCGTCTACGCGCACCTGTTCCCGCAGCAGGTCGGCCGGATGGTGCTGGACTCGGTGGTCGACCCCACCAAGGACCCGCAGCAGGCCGCGCTCGGCCAGGCCCAGGGCTTCCAACTCGCCCTCGACGACTTCATGAAGGCCTGCGCCGCCCAGGTAGGAGCCGCCTGCCCGACCGGTGCGGGCGGCGACGAGGGCACCGCGAAGGTCACCGCCCTGGTGCAGAAACTGGCGCAGTCGCCGCTGCCGACCACCCAAGGGCGGCAGCTCACCGAGAGCCTGGCGATCACCGGCATCGCGGGTGCCCTGTACAGCCAGGAGACCTGGCCCGTGCTGGCCGCCGGGCTCACCCAGGCGATGGACCAGGGGACCGGCGACACGCTGCTCCAGCTCTCCGACGCGCTGAACGGGCGCGACGCGCAGGGGCACTACAGCAACCTGAACGCCGCGAACCGGGCGATCAGTTGCGTGGACGCCCGGCAGCGCTACTCGGACCAGGACGTGCAGCAGCAGCTGCCGCAGTTCCAGGCCGCCTCCCCGGTGTTCGGGTCCTACACCGCCTGGGGACTGACCGCCTGCACCGGTTGGCCCGTCCCCGGCAAGGCCGCCCATCCGGAGGTGTCCGCGCCGGGGGCCGCCCCGATCCTGGTGGTCGGCACCACCGGCGATCCGGCCACCCCGGTGGAGGGCGCCCGTACGATGGCGCAGCAGCTCGGCGCGGGCGTCGGCGTCACCGTCACGCTGCAGGGCGAGGGGCACGGCGGCTACAACACCGGCAACCCGTGCCTGAAGCAGACCGTGGACGCCTACCTGCTGGACGGGACGGTGCCGGCGGACGGGACGACCTGCGGCTGAGCGGTCGGCGCGGCGTGCGGGGCGTGCGGGGCGTGTAGGGCATGCGGGCAGTGCCGGGCGCGTAGGGCGTGCGGGGACGGACGGCCGGGAGTGAAAGTGGCCCACTGGAATGGCCATCGATTGGCCCTGGAGAGTGGGCCACTCTGTCACTAGTCTTCTCAGCGTGACCAACGACGTGACGAACACCGCGCCCGCCCAGCACCACCTCGACCAGCTCACCGCCCAGCTTCCCGACCGGCACCCCGGCAACGGCCACCGGGCCGGCGACGACACCGTCAAGGTCGACTTCTACTTCGACCCCGTCTGCCCCTTCGCCTGGATAACCTCCCGGTGGATCCTGGAGGTCGAGAAGCAGCGCGAACTCGACCTGAACTTCCGGGTGATGAGCCTGTCCGTCCTCAACGAGGGCCGCACCGACCTGCCCGAGCGCTACCAGCGCCTGATGACCACCGGCTGGGGCCCCGTGCGGGTCTGCATCGCCGCCGCCGAGCAGCACGGCCCGCAGGTGCTGCGCGAGCTGTACACCGAGCTCGGCACCCGGCTGCACGACCAGGACCGGGCCGCCGACGACGCCGTCATCCGGGAGGCGCTGGCGGCGGCGGGCCTGCCGGAGGAGCTGGCCGAGGCGGCGAACAGCACGGAGTACGACGAGGCCCTGCGCAAGAGCCACCACGAGGGCATGGACCCGGTCGGCGAGGAGGTCGGGACGCCGACCATCCACGTGGACGGCGTCGCCTTCTTCGGCCCGGTGCTGAGCGCCATCCCGCGCGGCGAGGACGCCGTACGGGTCTTCGACGGTGTGCGGCTGCTGGCCGGGTACCCGAAGTTCTTCGAGCTCAAGCGGACCCGGACGGACGCGCTCGACTTCTCCTGACCCGCCCCGGCGGAGGCCGCGCCGAGCCCGCACTGAGCCCGCACTGAGCCCTCGCCGAGCCCGCCTCGGGCGTGCCCGCACGGAGGACTGCCGCGGGTTCGGCCTGCGGCCCGTCAGTCCCGGCGGCGCTGCTTGATCCTGATCGGCCCCGACCGGGGGTGGCCGATCACGGTCAGCACCGGGGCGCCCGGCTCCGCCTGCTCGGCCGCCTTGTTGACGATGTTTCCGGTGTTGGTGCTCGTCGGGTCGATCCGTACGCCCCAGCCGCGCGGGACGATCAGCCGGATGTGGCCCATGCCGGTCGAGGCCTCGACCGTGATCTCCCGGTGGGGGCACACGGCCTCGGTGAAGTCGACCGTGAGCAGCGAGAGCTTGGTCTCCGCGACGATCCGACGGGGCACGGACCAGCGGCCGCTCTGCACCATGTTGTTCATCCGGGGCCGGAGCGTGAGGACCTCCTCCGCCGCGGACGCCTCCCGGGCCTCCAGCCGGCCGCCGAGGTCGGCCACCAGGATGTCGAGTTCGCCGTACGTCCGCGCGGCGTAGGTGCGGTCGAGCCGCTCCTCCAGTTCCCCGAGGTCGATGCGGCCGTCGCCGGCGGCGATCCGCAACTGCTCGGCCACCGCGTCCCGGTCGCTGTCCCCGGCCCGGGGTTCCACGGCGGCCTCGGGCGTCTTGTGCGGCGCTGGCAGTTCCTCGTTGACCATGCGGCTACTCTAGGTCGCGAATCGTCCTGGTGGGCGGCTCGATCGCCAACTCCGTACGGCCCGATGATCCTTGAGCGCGGCCCGGAGGAGCGGTCGGAGGGGCAGCCGAAGGAGCGGCCGGGCGAAGGCTCCGCCGGGTGCGGTGGAGGCGCCCGGCAGGCTTCCGCAAACCGTTCGCGACGGCCCGACCCCACGTACCGGACCGGCCTTCGGCCTGCCCGAGTCCGCCTCCCGTGTCCGACGCCCGTGCCCGGCGCCCGAGCCCGATCCGACGCCGCGGGCCGTGGCGTCGAGTGGGTCGTTCTCCCCCGAGTGGACCGCTGCCACCCCCTTCAAGCTCCCGTCCGGGCGCGGAGAGTCCGACCATGGAGGGACGGAGGCTGTCCGGCCCCCCCGAGAGGCGGTGAGCGTGGATGATCGCACGAATCCGGCTGCGCGCCGCCCGTCACCCCACGACCCCGCCGGGTGCCGACCCCGGCCCCGGTAGCCGCCAGGGCTCCGGCCCCGACCCCGGCCCGAGGCAGGGCTGGGGCCAACCACGGGGCCCGGGCCAGGGCCCCGGCCCGGGCCGGAACCAGGGCCCCGGCCCCGGCGGCCCGGCCAAGCCCCCGCCGCCCTCGTGGCGCCGCTGGCTGCTGCCCGTCGCCGTACTGGTGACGCTGCTCCTGCTGGTGCTCTTCTCCAACCCCGGCAAGCCCGGCACCCGCTACGGCTACACCGACTTCGTGAACCGGGTCGACGCCGGCCAGGTGCAGACCGTGGACGTCAGCGACACCGGCGCGGTGAGCGGCACGCTCAAGGACGGCACCCACTTCAGCAGCCAGATCCCGACCGCCCTGGACACCTCCCAGCTCAGCAGCGCGCTCTCCGACCACCACGTGACCGTCACCGGCAGCCGGAGCAGCGGCGGCGGCTCGATCTGGTCCTCCCTGCTGCTGTTCCTGCCGCTGCTGATCTTCGGCGGGCTCTTCCTCTGGTCCGGCCGGATGGCCGCCCGTTCGCTGGGCGGCGGTCTGAGTGCCATCGGACGGTCCCGGGCCAAGATCATCGAGGCGGAGCGGCCGGACACCGGGTTCGCCGACGTGGCGGGGTACGAGGGGGTGAAGCAGGAGGTCAGCGAGGTGGTCGACTTCCTGCGCAGCCCGGAGCGGTACGCCGCCGCCGGGGCCAAGGGGCCGCGCGGGGTGATCATGGTCGGGCCGCCCGGCACCGGCAAGACCCTGCTCGCCCGGGCGGTCGCCGGCGAGGCCTCGGTGCCCTTCCTCTCGGTGACCGGCTCCGGCTTCGTGGAGATGTTCGTCGGCGTCGGCGCCTCCCGGGTCCGCGACCTCTTCGACGAGGCCCGCAAGCGCGCGCCGTCGATCATCTTCATCGACGAGATCGACGCCGTCGGCGGCCGCCGGGCGGGCGGCACCCGGCTCGGCGGCAACGACGAGCGCGAGCAGACCCTGAACCAGTTGCTCGCCGAGATGGACGGCTTCGACCAGAGCACCGGCATCGTCGTCATCGCCGCCACCAACCGCCCGGACGCCCTCGACCCGGCCCTGCTGCGCCCCGGCCGCTTCGACCGGCAGGTCACCGTCCCGCTGCCCAACCAGGCCGAGCGGGCCGCCATCCTCGCCGTGCACGCCCGCGGCAAGACCCTGGCCCCGGACGTCGACCTCGGGCGGCTCGCCCGCGGCACCCCCGGCTTCTCCGGCGCCGACCTCGCCAACCTGGTCAACGAGGCCGCCATCAACGCCGTGCGCGCCGACCGCGCCACCCTCACCGCCGACGACCTCGACACCGCCCGCGACCGGGTGCTGCTCGGCCGCCGGGAGTCCTCCAACGCGCTGCTGCCCGACGAGCGGCACGCCGTCGCGGTGCACGAGTCCGGACACGCGCTGGTCGCCGCGCTGTGCGAGCACGCCGACCCGGTCGCCAAGGTGACGATCCTCCCGGCCGGCGTCGCCCTGGGCGCCACCGAGCAGCTGCCCGAGGCCGAACGGCACTTGTACAGCGAGGCCTACCTGGTCGACCTGATCACCGTCCAGCTCGGCGGCCGGGCGGCGGAGCTGGTGGTCTTCGGCGAGGGCTCCACCGGCGCCGCGAACGACCTCGCCAACGCCACCTCGGTCGCCACCCGGATGGTCCGCGAGTTCGGCCTCTCCCCGGAACTCGGCCCGGTCGGCTACTCCAGCGGCACCCCGCACTACCTCGGCGACAACCCCGAGGACCTGCTGCGCCGCCCGTACTCCGAGCAGACCCAGCGCGCCGTGGACGAGGCGGTGGCCCGCCTGCTGCGCGGCGCCGAGCGGCGGGCCGTCGCCCTGCTCACCGACCACCGGCACCACCTGGACGAGCTGGCGGCGCTGCTGGTCGCCCAGGAGACGGTGGACGGCCGGGTGGTGCTCGACATCCTGTCGCACCCGGCGCCGGGCCCGGAGCGGCCGGTCTCGCTCCGGAAGCCAGCCGGGCCCGGGGAAGCGGCGGAACCGGGGGAGGCCCCCCGCCCGTGACGGCCGCGTCGTGGGTGGTCGTATCCTCGTGATCGCGTCACGTACCCACCGTCCCGAGGAGTCGGAATGACCGAGCCCCTGCCCGCCGACGTCCAGCGGGAGATCGCCCGTGCCCTCGGGGTCGTCCCCGTGCCGGACCCCGCGAAGGAGGCCGAGCGGCGGGTGGAGTTCCTGGTCGGCCAGGTGCGGGCCACCGGCGCGCGCAGCCTGGTGCTCGGCATCAGCGGCGGCGTCGACTCCACCACCGCCGGGCGCCTGTGCCAGCTCGCCGTCGAGCGGCTGCGGGCCGAGGGGCACCAGGTGACCTTCACCGCCATGCGGCTGCCGTACGGCGTCCAGGCGGACGAGGCGGACGCCCAGCTCGCGCTCGGCTTCATCCGCGCCGACGAGGTGCTGACCGTCGACGTCAAGCCCGCCACCGACGGCGCGCTCGCCGCCCTGAAGGCGGCCGGCCTGACCTACGGCGACCACGGCCACGAGGACTTCGTCGGCGGCAACGTCAAGGCCCGCCAGCGGATGGTGGTCCAGTACGCGGCGGCGGGCGCCAAGGGCGGGCTGGTCGTCGGCACCGACCACGCGGCCGAGGCCGCGGTCGGCTTCTTCACCAAGTTCGGGGACGGCGCGGCCGACGTGATGCCGCTGTCCGGCCTCACCAAGCGCCAGGTGCGGGCGGTCGCCGAGGCGCTGGGCGCGCCCGCCGAGCTGGTCAAGAAGGTCCCGACCGCAGACCTGGAGGACCTCGCCCCCGGCCGCCCCGACGAGGACGCCCTCGGTGTCAGCTACGACGCCCTGGACGACTTCCTGGAGGGCATGCCGGTCAGCGAGGAGGTCTTCCGCACCGTCCTCGGCCACTACCGCCGCACCGAGCACAAGCGCAACCTGCCGGTCGTCCCGCCGGTGGTCTGACCGGTCCGGACGAGCGCGCCGCCGGCGCCGGGCTCCGGAGCGGTCCGCCGGGGCCGAGGGGGCCGAGGGGGCGAAGGCCCTCGGCGGTCTGATCAGGACGTGGACGACCAGGCCCCCGGTGCCGGCAGGTGACCGGGGAGCCTGCCGAGCAGCGCCCGGCGCGTACGGGCCGAAGCCCGAGGGGGGCGGAGTGACGACGGTGGAGCGGCTCGCGGTGGTGTCCGGGGGCGGGACCGGGATCGGCCGGGCGATCGCGGCGCGGCTGGTCGGGGACGGGCACCGGGTGGTGGTCGTCGGCCGCCGGGCGGCGGTGCTGGAGCAGGCCCGGGAGGAGATCGAGCGGACCGCCGGGCCGGGGCGCGTCGTGCCGGTGGCGGCCGATCTGACCGACCCGGCGGCGGTCGAGGCGGCGGCGGCCCGGATCGCCGGGCTCGGGCCGGTGGACGTGCTGGTGAACAACGCGGGCGCGATCGTCACCCCGCCCGCCGATGACGGTCTGGCCGCGCTGGCCGCCGCCTGGCGGCGGGACCTGGACGGCAATCTGCTCACCGCCGTGCTGCTGACCACCGCGCTCCAGGACGCGCTGCGGCGGCCCGGCGGCCGGCTGGTGGTGATCAGTTCGGCCGCGGCCCAGCGCGGCGGCGCGGGCCCGCACTCGGCGGGCTCGTACGCCGCGGCCAAGGCCGCGCTGCACGGCTGGGCCTTCGGCCTGGCGCGGCAGTTGGGGCCGGACGGGATCACGGTGAACGTGCTCGCGCCCGGGTACGTCGAGTCCACCGAGATCTTCGGGGCGGGCTGGAGCGAGGAGTTCCACGCGCGGAAGGTGGCCGACACCCTGGTCGGCCGGGCGGGCACCCCGGCCGACGTGGCCGAGGCGGTCGCCTACCTGGCCTCGCCGGCCGCCGGGTACCTGACCGGTCAGGTGATCGGGCTCAACGGCGGTGCGGTGCTGGGCCGTTGAGCCCGGCCGGAGGGCCTGCGGCCTACTGCTCCGCGATCCAGTCCGTCACCAGCTCCTCCAGCACCCCCAGCGGCAGGCTGCCGTGCCCGATCAGCCGGTGGTGGAACTCCCGGACGTCGAACCGGGCGCCGAGCGCCGCCTCGGCCCGCTCGCGGTGCCGCACGATCTCCCGGCGGCCGATCAGGTAGGCGGTGGCCTGGCCCGGCCAGGCGATGTAGCGGTCGATCTCGTTGCGGACGTTGGCCTCGGGGGTCGCGGTGTTGGCCCGCATGTAGGCCTTCGCCCGCTCCCGGGACCAGCCGTAGTGGTGCATCCCGGTGTCCACCACCAGCCGGACCGCCCGCATCGCGTCCAGCGAGAGCATCCCGAACCGGGACAGCTCCGAGCCGTACAGCCCCATCTCGTCCGCGAGCCGCTCGGTGTACAGGCCCCAGCCCTCGACGTGGGCGGTCAGCTGGCCGCTCGGGTTCCGCCGGAACCGCGGCAGGTGGTGCAGGGTCTGCGCGACGGCGAGCTGGAGGTGGTGGCCGGGAACGCTCTCGTGGAAGGCGATCGCCTCGTACTCGTAGCTGAACCGGGTCTCCGGGCGCAGCGTGTTGATCCAGTGGGTGCCGGGCAGTCCGCCCGGGCCCGGCGGCTGGTAGTAGGCCAGCGGCGCGGTCTCCGCCTCGATCGGGTCGATCTCCCTGGTCACGCAGTCGGCGATCGGGTACGGGCGGAACCAGTCCGGGGCGGCGCGGCGGGCCCGGTCCAGCGCCCCGTCCGCCAGGGCGACGATCTCGGCCGCGCTGCCGAAGCGCAGCGAGCGGTCCTCGCGCAGCGCGGTCAGCACGGCGGCCGGGTCGGTGATGCCCAGCACCTTGCCGCCCAGCTCGGCGAACTCCTCGCGCAGCGCCGCGACGGCTTCCAGACCGATCCGGTGCACCTCCTCCGGGGTGAGCCCGGGCCGGGTGAAGCGGGCGACGGCGTCCGCGTAGCCCTCGGCGCCGCCCGGCACGTGGCAGACCCCGGGCTTGTCGTCCGGCCGGGCGCCCGGTGCCAGCCGCTGGGCCAGCCCGGCCAGGAAGCGGGCCACCGCGGGGCGGACGGCGTCGCGCACGATCACCAGGGCGCGCTCGGACTCCGGGCGGCCGGCGAGCGGCCGCAGCAGCTTGTCCTCGGCCGGGGCGGTCGCCAGGTGGGTCTCCAGCTGGGCGACGGCGGCGTCGACCCCGCTGCGCAGCGGGTGGCGGCCCTCGGCGGCGACGTCCAGGGTGCGGCGCAGGACGGCGTCGAAGTAGTCGGGCAGCGCGGCGAGGCGTTCCAGGTAGGCGTCGGCGCCCTCCTGGTCGATCGAGGTCATGGCGAGCGCGGTGAAGGCCTCGTTCTGCGGGGCGACGATGGTCGCCGAGACGCTGAACTCGGCCAGCCCGTGGGTGATCTGGCCGATGCCGTTGGCGAGCAGCCGGGCGAGCACCCGGTGGGTGATCCGGTCCTCGCCGGTCAGCGAGTCCAGCGGGATCGCGGCCAGCCGGGCGGTGAAGCCCAGCAGGGCCTCGCGGTGGCGGTGCGCGGCCGCGCGGGACGGGTCGGGCACCAGGTGGGCGTAGCCCTCGACCCCGCTGAGGGTCGCGTCGAACGGGTTGTGGGTGTTCTCGGCGTCGAAGAACTCCTCCGCGAGTGCGGCGAGTCCGGTGTGCTGAGGCTGTTCGATCACGGTCGCTCCCCCGATGCGGTGTACCGCGGCGCGGCGTACCGCCGTGCCCGGTCCCGCCGATTATTCGGAGCGACCGGCGGCCCGGTCAATACGCGCTGGTGGGACGGAGGTTCCGTCCCCTCCCGCCGGCGCCCGCCACGCACGGACCCGCGTACGGACCCGTGGACGGACCCACCTGCGAAGCCGCGTACGGACCCACCCGCGGACCCGCGTACGGACCCGCGCACACGACGGTGCCGGCGTCCGTCGGAACGGACGCCGGCACCGTCGTCGCGCGGGGCCCGGCAACCGGCGCCGGAGCGCCGCCGTGCCGGGCGGGGGAGGACGGGTCAGCTGGCCTTGGCGGCCTTGCCCTCCTTGGCGGCCTGGGCGGCGGCCTCCTTCTCGTGCTTCTCCTTGATCCGGGCGGTCTCCTTGCGGACGTCCACCTGGTTGGCGCGCTCGTGCTGGAGCCAGAGCGGGTTCTCGGCCTTGACCGCCTCGATCTGCTCGGTGGTGAGCGCCTCGGTCACGCCGCCGCGGGCCAGGCCGGAGATGGAGATGCCGAGCTTGGCGGCGACCACCGGGCGCGGGTGCGGGCCGTTCTTGCGCAGGTCCTGGAGCCACTGCGGCGGCTCGGCCTGCAGCGCGCTGAGCTCCTCGCGGGAGACCACGCCCTCCTGGAAGCCGGTCGGCGCCGCGTCGAGGTAGATCCCCAGCTTCTTGGCCGCGGTGGCCGGCTTCATGGTCTGGCTGGTCTTCTGCTTGAGCGATGTCATGGTGACAAGGGTAAGGGAGTGCGCGGGCGCTCCCGGTCACGGTCGGTAGCCTTGCCTTGTGACAGACATGCAGGTGAACCCGTCCTTCCGGCTCGTGTACGTCCCGGGCGTGACCCCCGGCAAATGGGTCCGGGTCTGGAGCGAGCGGCTCCCGGACGTGCCGCTGGACCTCCTCGCGGTCCCGTTCGGCGACGGCGAGCGCACGCTGCGCGAGGGCGGCGCGGACGCCGGGCTGGTCCGGCTGCCGGTCGACAAGGACGTGCTGAGCGCGATCCCGCTCTACAGCGAGACCACCGTCGTGGTCTTCCCCAAGGACCACTGGCTCGCCGCCGCCGAGGAGGTCGCGCTGGACGACCTGGCCGAGGAGGTGGTCTTCCACCCGCTCGACGACACCCTCGGCTTCACCGCCGACACCCTGCCCGGGCGGCCCGCCATCGCGCGTCCGGACAGCACGGAGGACGCGATCGAGCTGGTCGCCGCGAACGTCGGCGTGCTCCTGGTGCCGCAGTCGCTGGCCCGGCTGCACCACCGCCGGGACCTCACGTACCGGCCGGTGGTGGAGGCGCCGCAGTCCCAGGTGGCGCTGGCCTGGCCGCAGGAGCGGACGACGGACCTGGTGGAGGAGTTCATCGGGATCGTCCGCGGCCGTACGGTCAACAGCTCGCGCGGGCGCGGGGCCGGGCAGGCGGCGCCCGAGGCGCAGCCGAAGAAGGCGGTGGCCGGCCGGGGCAAGCCGCAGCCGCAGAAGTCCGGCGGGCAGAAGGGCGGCGCGCAGAAGGCGGGTGGCCAGAAGGCGGGCGGGCAGAAGTCCGGCGGACAGCGCGCGGGGGCGCCGAAGGCCGGGGGTGCCAAGGCCGGCGGGCGGGGCGCGGCGGCCCGGCGCGGCAGGCCCAAGCGGTGACCGTGGCGTAGCGTCTGCCCCGTTCGCTTGCAGTCGAGGCGGGAGGAGCGGGGCAGTGTGGCACGACCTGATGGCCGTCCAGATTCCGATCGTGGAGAAGGTCCTCCGTACGGTCGCCGTCTACGTGCTGATCCTGGTGCTGTTCCGGCTGGCCGGGAAACGCGGGCTGGCGGGGCTGAACACCTTCGACATGGTGGTCGTCTTCCTGCTCTCCAACGTGGTGCAGAACGCCATCATCGGCAATGACAACAGCCTGCTCGGCGGCGCGATCGGGGCGGTCACGCTGGTCGCGGTGAACGCCGGCGTCACCCGCTGGCTCGCCCGCGACCCGAAGGCCGCCCGGCTCCTGGAGGGCAGGCCCACCACCGTGGTGAAGGACGGCAAGCTGGTCGAGGGCGCGCTGCACAGCCTGGCGCTGCGCCCGTCGGAGCTGGAGCACGCCATCCGGATCCAGAACGGCGACAAGGTCGGCGACGTCGCCCGCGCCCGGCTGGAGCCGGACGGGCAGCTGCTGGTGGCCCTCAAGCACGGCGAGCAGAGCGCCACCCGCGCCGACGTCGAGGACCTGCGGCGCCGGCTGGCGGAGATCGAGCGGCTGCTCACCGCGATCGCCGCCGACCGGCGCCCGCCGGGCTGAGGCGGGCTCGCGCTCGGGCTCGGGTCCAGGTTCAGAGCCGGGCCCGGGCCCGGGTTCAGGCCCGGCTGCCGGCCCAGACCAGGCGCCCGGTCGACGCCGTGATGCGGTAGTCGGCCTCCGCACCGGGCCGGGCGTAGGCCTCGACCCGGCGGCACACCACGAAGGCCGGGTCCCGCTCCGACTCCAGGACCAGGTAGTAGTGCCCCGCGCCGGAGAGCTCGCCCGGGCCGCCGTCGGAGAACTCCCGGATGCTCCTGCGCTCCTCGGGGGTGGCGGAACGGATCGTCAGCGTGGGGTAGTGGGTGTGGAGCTTCATCGCCCGCACCGTCTCGAAGACGATGTCGAGGGTCTCCGGCTCCTGCCCGCCCGCCTGGCTGCGCAGCACCAGTTCCTTGTGGCCGATGCCGTAGTGCCAGAGCTGGAAGGAGCGGGGGCTGTGGAAGGGGGTCTTCGCACTCCTGGTCATCCAGGCATGATCACCGGTCGGCCGGCGCCGGGGCAAGGGTTTCGGCGCGCCGGCGGCGGGCGGCGGTGAGGGCCACGGCGGCGGCCAGGGCGAAGCCGAGGGCGGCGGAGAGCAGGTGGCCGACGGTGGTGAACGGCGGGAGGGGGCCGGGCCATTCGCCGTCGCCGGAGAGCGGCCAGGCGAGGACGAAGGCGGCCCAGGGCAGCCGGGCCCAGCGGGGCAGGGCGAGGACGGCGAGGGCGAGGACGGTCTGGGCGCCGTAGCTGATGCCGTAGTCCGAGGCCTGGCGCACGCTCTCCGGGTACCAGCCGTGCCGCAGGGCGAACACGATCACCGCGGCGGTGAGCAGGGTGGCGCCGATGTGCCCGCCGAGGAGGACGGCGGCGGCGCGCGGGCTGCCGAAGCGGCGCTCGGTCCAGGCGAGGCAGCAGCCGATGCCGAGGCCGAGGGTGATCAGGGTGCCGCCGAAGCCGGTGGAGAGGACCTCGGTGAGGGTGCCGTCGAACAGCAGCGCGCTGCCGAACAGGGCGGTGACCGGGTGGTCGTGGAGGTTGTCGAGGTTGGTGCTGATGTGGTCGCGGAGCGCGTCCGCCCGGTCCGGGGCGAGCAGGTTCCCGACCCAGACGTTCCCGAGCAGGAGCAGGAGGACGTAGCCGAAGGTCAGCGGCGAGCGGCGCGGGTACGTCCGGACGGCGCGGAGCAGCCCGGTCAGGAGCCCCGATGGGGTGGGTGCGTTCATGGTCTGGTGGTGTCCCGGTCGAGCGGTGTGGTCCGCGGCCGGCGCCCGTGCGGCCGGCCCTGCCGGGACAGTACCGAAGCCCGGTGGGGATCCGGTCAGCGGACCCGGCGGGTCAGCGTCGCGGTGAAGGGCCGGGGCACGAGGGAGGAGCCGCGGACGGGGCGGACGGGCCGGCCGGGGGTGGGGGCGATGGTCCAGCGGGCGGCGATGGTGGCGATGGCGAGGACGGCCTCGGTGGTGCCGAAGGCGTCGCCGATGCAGCGGCGGGCGCCGAGGCCGAAGGGCGCGTAGGTGCCGGGGGCGGGGCGGGCGGTGGTGAGCCAGCGGTCGGGGTCGAAGCGGTCGGGGCGGGGGAACAGGTCGGGCCGGCGGTGCAGCAGGTACGGGCTGTACAGCAGGGTGGCGCCGGCCGGGACGCGGTGGCCGCCGAGCTCGGTGTCGGTGGTGGCGGTGCGGCTGAGGATCCACGGCGGCGGGTAGAGCCGCAGGGTCTCGCTGACGATCCGGGCGGTGAGCGGCAGGGAGGGCAGGTCCTCGTGGCGGGCGGGCCGGCCGTCCAGGACGGTGTCGAGTTCGGCGTGCAGGCGGGTCCGGACGGCCGGGTTGGCGGCGAGCAGTGTCCAGGCCCAGGAGAGGGTGGCGGCGGTGGTCTCCATGCCGGCCAGCAGGAAGGTGACCACCTGCTCGTGGACCTCGGTGTCGGACAGGCCCAGGCCGTCCTCGTCCGTGGCGGCGAGGAGCGTGGAGAGCAGGTCGTGCCGGTCGGTGCCGGTGGCGCGGTGCTCGGCGATCAGCCGCCGGGTGATCTCCCGCAGGTCCTGCTGGGCGCGGCGGAAGCGGCGGTTGCCGGGGGTGGGGAGGCGGTCGGTGCCGGGCAGCGGCAGCATCAGCCGCCGGCCGACGCCGCGGGTCACCACGTCCATGCTCCGGTGCACCGGCAGCGAGCCGGCCCGCTCGTGCGCGGCGAACAGGCAGCGGGCGGTGACGGCGGTGGAGAGGCGGTACATCGCGGCGGGGACGTCGATCACGTCGCCGTCGTGCCAGCGGGCGGTGGCGCCGGCGATCTCCTCGATCATCAGCGCGGCGTAGCCGGGCAGCCGGTCGCGGTGGAACGCGGGCTGGAGCATGCGCCGTTGGCGCCGGTGGGCGGCGGCGGGGCAGGTGGCGAGGCCGTTGCCGAAGACCTCCCGGGCCTTGTCGAGGAGGGGCCCGCCCTTGTCGAAGGTCTGGTCGTCGGTGAGCATCCGGCGGACCAGCTCGGGGTGGCAGACCACGTACGCGCGGAGCGGGCCGAGCCGCAGCCGGACGAGGTCGCCGTGGGCGGGCAGGCCGGCGACGAACTCGTGGGGGTGGTGGAGGAGGGCGGGGGCGTGGCCGAGCAGCGGGAGGCCGCCGGGGGCGGTGGCCGCGGTGAACCGGGTGGTCGGGAAGAACGGGGTCGGCACGGGCGTCACCTTGGTTGGGGCGGGAGGACCGGGACGAATCGCGAACGTGATCTTTCCCGGCGGTGTGCGGCGAAACGATCGTGGACCGGCGGACGGGGTGAACGCGGGGGCGCGGGGCGAACGATCGTGCGCCCTCGCTGCCTTGACGGCTCGTCCGCCCGGGAGCGGGCACCCCGGGCCGTAGGGCGTCGCCGGGTGGGCCTACACTCGGAGCCCAGTGTGAGATTACCGGTCAGTAGAACCGGGCAGGTACGAGCAGCCGGTGCGATGGTCGGACGGCGGAACGTCCGGCGGGGAGTGGGGGGTTCGGATGACCGACGAGCGGGTCCACGCGTTCGCCGACGACGCCCTGGGCGCCCACGACGCGGTGGCGCTCGCCGCGCTGGTCCGGGCCGGTACGGTCAGCCCCCGGGAGCTGGTCGGCGCGGCCGTCGACCGGGCCGCCCGGGTGGACGGCGCGCTGCTGCCCGTCGCCCACGCTTCGTACGACAGGCCGCGGATCAGCCGGGAGGGCATCGGCGGTCCGCTCTGGGGCGTGCCGACCTACCTCAAGGACAACGTGGACCTGCGCGGCCTGCCGACCGGGATGGGCAGCGAGGCCTTCCCCGCCCGCCCGGCCCGCCGCAACGCGCGCTTCACCGACCAGTTCCTCGCCACCGGCCTGGCCGTCCTCGGCAAGACGCGGCTGCCCGAGTTCGGCCTCAACGCCTCCACCGAGTTCGCCACCGCCCAGCCGGTGCGCAACCCGTGGAAGCCCTCGCACTCGGCCGGCGCCTCCTCGGGCGGCGCGGCCGCCCTGGTGGCCTCCGGCGTGGTGCCGATCGCCCACGCCAACGACGGCGGCGGCTCGATCCGCATCCCGGCGGCCTGCTGCGGGCTGGTCGGCCTCAAGCCCACCCGGGGCCGGCTGGTCACCAACGCCCAGAGCGGCAAACTGCCGATCGACCTGGTCACCGACGGCGTGCTGACCCGCTCGGTGCGCGACACCGCCGCCTTCCTCGCCGCCGCCGAGCGGCACCGGAGCAACCCCGCGCTGCCCCCGCTCGGCCTGGTCGAAGGGCCCGGCGAGCGGCGGCTGCGGATCGGCCTGGTGGTGGACTCGCCGACGGCCAGGACCGACGGGCCGACCCGGCGGGTGGTCGAGGAGACCGCCGCCCGACTGGAGGCGATGGGCCACCTGGTCGAGCCCGCCGCACTGCCCTTCGGCGAGGAGTTCTCCCGCGACTTCGTCAGCTACTGGGGCTACATCGCCTGGGCCGTCGCGGCCACCGGCCGGCTGCTGATCGACCCGGGCTTCCGGGCCGGGAGGCTGGACGGCCTGACCACCGGGCTGCGCCGCCGGTTCCAGGCCGAGTTCCCGCGGACCCCCGGCGTGCTGCGGCGGCTGCGCCGGGCCGAGGGCGTGTACGCGCGGATCTTCCGCACCCACGACGTGATCCTCTCCCCGGTGCTCGCCCACACCACCCCGCCGATCGGGCACCTGAGCCCGAACGTGGACTTCGACGAGCTGATGGACCGGCTGACGCGCTACGTGGCCTTCACCCCGGTCAACAACGTGGCCGGCGGCCCGGGCATCGCCCTGCCGGCGGGCTCCGCGCCCGGCGGGCTGCCGGTCGGGGTGCACCTGTCGGCGGCGCACGGGCAGGAGCGGCTGCTGCTGGAGCTGGCCTTCGCGCTGGAGGCGGACCGGCCCTGGCGGCGGATCCAGGACTGAGCGGGCCGGTCCGGGGCCCGGTCGGCCGTTCGGCGACGGCGTTCAGGGCCGTCGCGCTCAGGGCAGCGGCGCTCTGGACCCCGGTGCTCCGGGTAGCGGTGCTCAGGGCAGCGGCGCCGCCACCGCCCGGGCCGCGCGCACCTCGTGGTGCAGCCGGGCGAGCGCGCAGTCCGGCGACAGCGCGTCCGGCCGCGCCTCCGGCAGCCGCTCGCCGGTGCGCAGCGCCTCGGCCAGGTCGGCCAGCTCCCGGGTGACGGCGGCGACCTCGGCGGTGGTCGGCACCGGCGCGCCGTGCTCGATCCGCACCCGGGTGGCGGTGGTGGTGTCCACGATCCGCTCGACCGCGATCACCACCGGCCACCACGCCCGCGCCCGGGCCCCGACCGGCGGCGGCTCGGTGAGGGCCCGCTGGAACTCGCTGCGCACGGCGGACAGGTCCCGGTAGAGCCGCCGCCGGTAGCGGGCGCGGGCGGCCGGTTCGTCGGGTCCGGGGCCGGTGGCAAAGGCCAGCGACACGTACGAGGCGGTGTCCTGGACGGCGTCGGCGAGGCGGTCGCCGATCCGGGTGTGCCAGGACTCCGGCCACAGCAGGTAGCCGGCCAGCAGGGAGATCCCGCAGCCGATCAGCGAGTCGTAGAGCCGGGGCAGCACCAGGTGGAAGCCCTGGTGGTTGAGCAGGTCGGAGAGCAGCAGGATGACCGGGGTGATGGCCGCGGTCTGGAAGGCGTACCCCTTGGCGGAGAGCACCGGGATCAGCGTCGCCAGCACCGCCATCACGGGGACGTCCCACCAGCCGTGCGGTACCTCGGCCAGGACCGGGATGGCGATCAGCAGCCCGGCCGCGGTGCCGAACGCGCGCAGCACCGCGCGGGAGAACACCGAGCCGAAGTCGGGCTTCATCACGAAGGTCACGGTCAGCGCCACCCAGTACGAGCGGGGCACCGCGATCACCGAGACCAGCACCTGCGCCAGCCCGATGCACAGCGCCAGCCGCAGCCCGTACCGCCAGGACGCGCCGGACAGCAGCAGCGCCCTGGCCGCCCGCCGGGCCCGCACCGCGAGGCGGGCCGGCCGGCCGAGCCGGTCGTCGGCGGCGTACGGGTCGGGCGAGGCCTCGTACGCCACGGTGGCGGCGTGCTCGATCGCCTCGACCAGGGCGCGGGTGGACGGCCCGGCGGGGCTCGGCAGGGCGAGGGGCGGCGCCGGGCCGGCGCGGTCCCGCTCGACGGCGTCGGCGAGCGCGCGGACGGCGGCCGGGTAGTCGGCCGGCAGCGGGCCGAACTCGGGCGGGCGCAGCTGGGCCGCGGGGGCCGCCTCGACCACCGGGATCAGCGCGTTGAGCTGGGCGAGCAGCCGCGCCAGGGTGGGTGAGCGGCCGTGCCGGCGGGCGCGCCGGGCGAGCAGCAGGTCGTAGGACTGGTTGAGCGACTGGGTGAGCGCGTGGCGGCGGCCGTCGTACTCCGGTGTGCCGGCGGCCGCCAGCAGGTCGGCGGCCGCCCGGTAGGTGCCGGCCACCACCGCCCGCTCGGGGACGCCCAGTCGCAGCGGCCAGGCGAGCAGGGTCAGGGTGAGCACCACCAGGCCGCCGAGCAGCAGCAGGGCGGGCGGCAGCCACCACGGGGAGGGCAGCGGCAGGCCGGCCCCGACCACCGCGTTGAGCAGCAGGAGCAGTCCGGAGACGGAGGCGACCGCGCCGATCGAGGAGATCATGCCGGAGACCAGCGCGACGACGGTCACCGTCACGACGGCCGTCCAGCCGGTGCCGAACACCAGGGTGCCGAACAGCATCCCGAGGGCGCCGAACAGCTGGGGCACGGCGATGTTGAACACCCGCATCCGGTAGGCGTCGGCGGTGTCCCCGATGACTCCGGACAGCGCGCCCATCGACACCAGCGCGCCGTAGCCGGGCCGTCCGGTGGCGGTGCCCACCGCGAGCGGGGCGGCGAGCGCGACGGAGGCGCGGGCCGCCGCCGCCCAGGGGACCGGCGCGGACCGGGGGCGCAGGCCCTCGGTCAGCCACGGGGGAGCCGTCAACGCGCGTGCCATGTGCCCAACGTACGGCGGACCCGGGCGGTTCACCGTTCGCGCTTATGTCAATTCCGGAAACATACCCGCGCTTATGTCAGCCTCCGAAACATAAAGCGAACCCCGAGAGGCGCCGTGAGCTGCGTTGATTTCCCAATCGGTAACCCGCGGGAAAGGGTTGACACCATTAGTTGGTCTAGTCCAACGTATGGGGAGCGCGGTTCGGCAATGGCTGATGCAGGGTGAGCGGCCTTGCCGGACGGACGAGTTGACCCCCTGACGTGGCGCTGTTCCGCGCCCGCGGGCCGAGGGGAGAAGGGCCGTGTGCGGACGGCCTTCCGGTCCGCGCTCGAATTCCCGTTGCGGCCGGTGACCGGCCGCCGACTCGCCGTGCCCGCACCTGGCGTACGAGGAAGCGCTGCGTCGACTACGAACCATGGAGTGACTGCCCATGCCGAGCCCTGCCCCACACTCCGACGGACCCGCGGGGGAATACCTGTACCGGGCCGCGTCGGAGCGCCCCTACTTCAGTGCCGACACCGAGAGCTACCTCGCCCCGACCGCACTGCGCGAGGTCCGCAAGACGCACCCGCTACGCGTGCTCTCCGAGGAGGACCACGCCTTCTGGCAGGACTACGGCTACGTGGTGGTGAAGCAGGCGATCCCGGCCGAGGCCGCGCGCCGACTGCTCGACTTCGCCTGGGAGTTCCAGGGCCTGTCGCCGGACCGCCCCGAGGACTGGTACCGCGAGCGCCACTACCGCGACGAACTCGACCGGCACCTGCACATCTACGGCTTCGTCGAGGCCTACCACCACCAGCTCATCTGGGACAGCCGCCAGGCGCAGCGCGTCTACGACGCCTTCGTCGACGTGTGGGACTGCGAGGAGCTGTGGGTCACCCTCGACCGGCTCAACCTCAACCCGCCGAACGTCCGCAACCGCGACCGCGCGCTGATCGAGCCCACCGACCGCGGCTTCGACATCGAGCTGCACTGGGACGTCGACACCACCCGGGGCGTGCTGCCGCAGCGCGTCCAGGGCATCATCGCGCTCAACGACACCGCCCCCGACCACGGCGGCTTCCAGTGCGACCCGGAGCTGTTCCGCCGCTTCAACCAGTGGCAGGCCGCCCAGCCGGCCGACCGCGACCCGATCCGCCCGGACGTCGACCGCGCCGAGTACCCGGTCGTCCGGCCCGAGTTGAAGGCCGGTGACCTGCTGATCTGGAACGGCCTGCTCGCCCACGGCGTGGCGCCCAACACCTCCGCGGGCGGGGTGCGCGCGGTGCAGTACCTGTCGATGATGCCCGCGCTGGAGGAGTCCGAGAAGCTGCGCCGCTCCCGGGTGGAGTCCTGGCGCACGCTCGGCACGCCGGACTGGAACCGCACGCTGGTCGGCGACGCCGACCGGCCCGAGGCGCAGCGCTACGGGACCGCCGAACTCACCGAGCTGGGGGAGAAGCTGCTCGGCCTGAGCTCCTGGAGCGGCAAGCCGTTCGACGAACGCGGGGACACGGGGGAGCGGGAATGCGCGACGTCTGCCTGACCCTGCCCACCAACCGCGCGTGCGCGGACACCATCACCGCGATCGGCGCCGAAGCCGCCCACGCCGTACGGCGGTTCGGCGTCCGGGTGCACCTGCTGGTGCTGGACTCCGCCGACCCCGCGACCCGCGCCCGGCACGCCGCGGCCCTCGCCGCCCTGCCGGCCGTCGAGGGCGTGGTCGTCCACCACCTGGACGAGGACGCCCAACGCGCCTTCCTGCGCGAGGCGGTCGAGCGCTCCGGCGCGGCCGACCCGGACCGGCTGCTGCGCCTGATGCTGCCCGACGCCCTCTCCTACGGCGCCTGCACCAACCGGGCGTTCCTGCTGGCCGCCGCGCTCGGCTGCGCGTCGGTGCACCGCCGCGACTCCGACAGCAGCTACCAACTGCTCGACGGCGAACCGGTGTTCCCGATCGAGCACGAGCTGGCCACGCTCGGCCTGAAGGCCGCCGACGCGGCCGCCGCCGTCACCGAGAACCGCCTCGACCCGGCGCACGCGGACAAGCCGGTCGCGCTGGTCGGCGCCTCCTTCGTCGGCGAACTCTCCGTCGACATCGGCGAGATCCGCGAACTCGACCCCGAGGTCTACCACGACGTGGTCGCGCTCTGGGCGCCCACCGGGGCGAGCGAGCAGGAGAGGCGCGAACTCGTCGCCGATTCCTTCACCGGCGGCGGCAGCGAGCCGTTCACCGCCGACCGCGCGGTGCTCGACCTGCCCGACATCTGGCACATCGACATGTGCAACATCGGCCTCCACCACGAGGTGTACGAACGGGTGCCGCTGCCGCCCGCCACCGACACCATCGGCAGCGACTACTTCCTGCACCACCTGGTGCGTGACGCGACCCTGCCGGGCGTCACCCACAACCGCCACATCGTCAACTACTACACCCCGGAACGCCGCACCGGCCCGGGCTTCACCGCCTACCAGCTACGCTACGCCAAGTTCCTGCTCTCCATGCTCTACCTCTACCCGGTCTACTCCGACATGGAGACCGCCGGCGGCGCCCTGCTGGACGAGCAGCACCGCGTCCGCCCCGAGGCGATCGCCGACTCCGCCCGTCGCAGCGCCGCGACGGACCGCGCGGAGAACCACCGCAGGCTCGCCGAACTCGACCGCTGCTACCGGCGGCTCGGCGGGAAGTACGCCGACTTCGCGGACCGGTTGGCGCCCCTGCGGGCGCGCCTGCTCGACGAGGCGCAGGCGGACATCGAGGACTTCGCAGCGCTGATCGACGCGTGGGGCCCGCTGGTGCGGGCGGCCAAGGCCACCCCCGCCGACCGGTCGCCGCGCTAGCCGGACGGGGAGCTCACCGTGATACGCCAGACCACCAGCAAGACCAGTACGGCCGCCGGCCACGCCAACGCCCGCGTAGCCGGCCACCCGCCCGCCCACCGCGCCCCGTCCGTCTCCGTGCTGCACACCGAACCACCCCGCGCCGACGAACACGACCGCGGCGCGCTGCGCGCCGCACTCGCCGACGGCACCGACGACCGGATCATCTACGACCTGGACGGCATCGGCCGCCAGTACGCCGCGCTCCGCGCCGAACTGCCCGGCGTGGCCGTCCGGTTCGCCATGAAGGCCTGCCCGGTGGACGAGGTGATGGAGCACCTCGCCGCGCTCGGCTCCGGCTTCGACGCGGCGAGCCCGCAGGAGATCGCCCAGGCGCTGCGCACCGGCGTGCCGCCCGAGCTGATCCACTACGGCAACACCATCAAGTCGGACCGCAACATCGCCGAGGCCTACCGGTTGGGCGTGCGGGACTTCGCCACCGACAGCCTGGAGGACGTCGCGGCGATCGCCGAACACGCCCCCGGCGCACGGGTGTTCTGCCGGATCGCGACCACCGGCGAGGGCGCCCTGTGGGGCCTGAGCCACAAGTTCGGCTGCTCGCCCGAGGACGCCGTGCGGGTGCTCGACGCCGCCCGGACCGCCGGGCTGGTGCCGTCCGGCCTGTCGGTGCACGTCGGCTCCCAGCAGATGACCGCCGAGGCCTGGACCGCCGCCGTGGACGCGCTGGCCGCCGTGCTGGAGGCGCTCAACTGGCGCGGGATCACCCCGACCCGGATCAACCTCGGCGGCGGCCTGCCCGCCCTCGGCGTCCTCGACCGGGGCGGGCGCCCGCTCGACCCGCCGCTGGACAAGATGTTCGTGGTGATCCGCGAGGGCATGGAACGGCTGCGCGCCGTCACCGCCGGGCCGCTGGAGTTCCTGCTGGAGCCCGGGCGCCACCTGGTCGCCGACCACGGTGCGATCCGCGCCCACGTCTCCCGGCTCACCTCCCGCCACCGCCTCGACGGCACCCGGGAGGACTGGCTCTACCTCAGCTGCGGCAAGTTCAACGGCCTGTACGAGATGGACCAGCTCCAGTACCGGCTGGAGTTCCCCGCCCACCCGGGCGGCCAGTTCGTCAACGCCGTGGTGGCCGGCCCGACCTGCGACAGCGACGACGCGTACGCCCAGGACGGCGGCCGGGTGCGCGTCCCGCGCGCGGTCCGCTCCGGCGACCCGGTCTGGATCCACTCCTGCGGCGCGTACGCCACGGCCTACGCCACCCGCGGGTTCAACGGCTTCGCGCCGCTGCCGTACACCTGCATCGGTGGCGGCGACGGCCGGGACCACCACGGAGGCACCGCATGACCGACGCCCTCGTCGACCCTCCGACCGACCTGCGCATCCGGCTGCTCCGGGAGGAGGACTGGGACGCCGTGGTCGCGCTGGAGGAGCGCGCCTACGCCGCCAGCGGCCTGTCCGAGGGGCGCGAGGCGCTCCGGTCCCGGCACCGCGCCTCGCCGGACACCTGCTTCGTGCTGGAGCACCAGGGCGGCCAGGGCGGAGCGGGAAGCGTGGGCGGCTACCTGCTCGCCCTGCCGTACCCGCTGTTCCGCTGCCCGGACCTCGCCCGCAGCGAGGACGGGGACGGCGAGGACGGGCACGGCGCGGGCGAGCGGCCGACCAACATGCACGCGCACGACCTGGTCGTCGCCGAGGAGCTGCGCGGCCGGGGCCTGTCCCTGCGGATGCTGCGGCACCTGGAGGAGACCGCCCGGACGGCCGGCTACCGGAGCGTCTCGCTGGTCGCCGTCCGCGGCTCGCACGTGCTGTGGACCACGCTGGGCTACCGCGCCCGGCCCGAGATCGACCTGCCCGAGAGCTACGGCACCCGGGCGGTCTACATGGCGATGCCGCTGGACCCCGTCCCGTCCCGGCCGCTGCCGCACCCCACCGACCCGACCCCCGGGCCGCACTCCAGAGCCGAAGTGGGCTGATACCGATGTCCCCCGTTCGCGACGACTTCCGCCGGTCCCAAGTGGCCATCGGCGCACTGTTCTTCGTCCTCGGATTCCAGTACGCGACCTGGGTCTCCCGGGTGCCCGCGCTCAAGGCCAGGCTCGACCTGGGCGAGGCCCAGATCGGCCTGCTGCTGATGACCTGCGGGGTCGGCGCGGCGGTGTCCTTCCCCCTGGTCGCGGTGCTGATGCGGCGGCTCGGCTCCCGCCTGCTCTCGGTGCTGTCCGCGCTCGCCCTCGGCGTCGTCCTGCTCGCGCTGTCGGTGGTGCCGAACTATCCGGTGACGCTGCTGGTGCTGTTCTTCGACGGCGTCGCGGTCGGCGCCCTGAACGTCGCGATGAACGCCCAGGGCGCCGCGCTGGAGGCCCGCTTCGAGCGGACCACGATGTCCCGGCTGCACGCCACCTTCAGCGCCGGCTCGCTGCTCGCCGCCCTGCTGGCCTCGGGCGTCACCTCCGTCACCGGCACCCTGGCGGTGCACTTCGGCGTGGCCGCCGCACTGCTCGCGGTGCTGGTCGTGGCCGCCCGGCCGGGTCTGCTGACGGACGGCCCGGCCGCGGCCGCCGAGCCGGAGGAGCGGAAGGAGCGCCGCGGCTTCGTGCTGCCGACCGCCGTGACCCTCTGGATGGGCCTGGCGATGGTGTTCGGCACCGTCACCGAGGGCGCCATGAACGACTGGTCGGCGCTCTACCTCAAGGACTACGTGCAGGCCGGCGCCGGACTCGCCCCGATGGGCATCGCGGTGGTCTCGGTGATGATGGTCTGCGCCCGGATCTTCGCGGACGGCTGGCGCACCCGCTTCGGCGACGGCCGGATCGTGCGCACCGGCAGCCTGCTGGCCGGCCTCGGACTGGCCCTCGCCCTGGCGGTCGGCGGCGTCGTCCCGACCCTGCTCGGGTTCGCCTGCGTCGGCCTCGGCGTGGCCGCGGTGACCCCGTGCGTCTACGTCGCCGCCGCCCGGCAGGGCCCCGACGCGCTCTCCCTGGTCGCCGCCATGGGCACCACCGGCCTGCTGGCCGGCCCCGCCGTGATCGGCTTCATCGCCGGCGCCACCAGCCTGCTCTGGGGCATGGCCGCCGTCGCCGCCTCGGCGGCCGTCGTCTCGCTCTGCGCCACCCGGATCCGCTGGCCCGACCAGGACGCCCCCGCCGCCCCCGCCGAACCCCGGCTCGCCGCCGACGCGACCTGACCCCACCCCCGGACCCTCGCCCGGTACCTCGCGCACCCCCGTCGCGAGGTGCCGGGCGAGTCCGTTGCGGAGGCCGGTGACCCGGGCGCCCGTCAGTCCCCGGCCGGGACGTCCGCGCCGCCGGTGGCGATGTGGTGGGCGAGCCTGGCGCGCAGCGCCGTGAGGCGGGCGATCTCGGCGTCCAGGGCGGCCAGCCGGGCGTGGACGACGGGGGCGAAGGTGTCGGGACCGGGGGAGCCGGAGCAGCGCACCGGCGGGTCCTGGTCGAGCAGGTCGAGGCGGTGGGCCCGGCTGGCCAGGTCGTCCACCGTCAGCCCGGTGGCGAGGAGTTGGCGGATCACCCGGACCCGGGCGACCTCGGCGTGGCCGTACTCGCGCTGGCCGGAGGCGGAGCGGGCGGGCGGGTGGAGGAGGCCGCGCTGTTCGTAGAAGCGCAGCGCCCTGGGTGTGGTGCCCGCCGCCGCTGCCGCGTCCCCGATCCGCATGCCCGCTCCCTGGTCGTCAGAGTTCCACGACGGTCGTCCCGAAGGTGTCCCCGGTGAACAGTCCGGTCAACGCTCCGACGGCCCGGTCGATGCCCGCCACCGGCGTCCGGGGCAGGACGATCTCCCCGGCGCGCAGCCAGCCGGCCAGGCGCTCCTGCCACTCGGCCTCCAGGTCCGGGTGGTCGAGCACGGTGAAGCCGCGCAGGCTCAGGCCGAGGGTGGCGACCCGGAAGGCGTCGATCACGGCGGGTGCGTCGCCGCCCCGGCGTTCCGGTGCGAGCTGGCCGTCCAACGCGCCGACCAGGGCGAACCGGGCGCCGTGCCGGGCCGCGTCCACGGCGGCGGTCAGCTGCTCGCCGCCGACCAGGTCCAGCACGACGTCGACGCCCTCCGGTGCCGCCGCGGCCAGTTGCTCGGCGAAGGGCCGCCCGCCGGGCACCAGCGCCGCGTCGTAGCCGAGTTCGGCGGTCAGCCGCTCCGCCTTGGCGGGCGAGCGGGTGGTGCCGATCACCCGGGCGGCGCCGAGCAGCCGGGCGACCTGCCCGGCCACCGTGCCGACCGCGCCGGCCGCGCCGGTCACCAGCACCACGTCGCCCGGGCGCACCCCGGCGGAGCGGGTCAGCCCGCCGTAGCCGGCCGAGGCGGCGGAGACCAGGGCGAGCGGGTCCGGGAAGTCCGACGGGACGGGGGTGAGATGCGCGGCCTCGGCGAGCGCGTGGCTCCGCCAGCCGTTCAGGTGGGTGACCAGGTCGCCGGGGCGCAGCGGCCCGTCCTCCGGTGCGGCCAGCACCTCGCCGAGGGCGGGCCCGAACAGCGCGTCCCCGGGGGCGATGTGCGGCATCGGCAGGCCGGAGCCCGCGCCGCCGATCAGCGTGCGCAGCCCGGGGAAGACCAGGAAGGCCCGGTTGCGGACGAGGACCTCCCCGGGGCCGGGCGCCGCCAGCGGCTCCTCGGTCACGGTGAAGTCCCCGGGGGCGGGCAGTCCGGCCGGTGCGGCGGTCAGCCGGACGACGCGGGCGGTGGTGGGCAGGGCCATGGCGGCACTCCTCTGAGCGGGCGGGGGAGGCGGCGGCGGTCGGTGCCGCCGCGGGACGCCCGGACGCTAACCCCTGACCCTTGCGTCAGGGGCAAGCCGCCTGGCCGCGGAGGTGTCTGACGGGGCGTGGGGGACGCGGGTCTTCTAGAGTCACGCGTGGTACGGACGTACGACTGTGATACCCCCGTACGTCCGTACCGCCGGACGACCCCGAGCCGCACCGAGAGGAACGAGCAGCATGACCGAGCAGGCCCCCGAGCCCTTCGAGCCCGTCGACGAGGACTGGCGGACGGCGCTGGCGATCGTCGCCCACCCCGACGACATGGAGTACGGCGGGGCCGCGGCCGTCGCCCGCTGGACCTCGCAGGGCAAGAAGGTCGTCTACGTGATGGTGACCAGCGGCGAGGCGGGCATCGACACGCTGGACCCGGCCGAGTGCGGTCCGCTGCGCGAGGCGGAGCAGATCGCCTCGGCGCGCGTGGTCGGCGTCGACACCGTGGAGTTCCTCGGCCACCCGGACGGCGTGGTGGAGTACGGGCTGCCGCTGCGCCGGGACATCGCCCGGGTGGTTCGCCGGCACCGGCCGGACATCGTGATCACCAGCAACTTCCGGGACACCTACGGCGGGGTGTTCCTCAACCAGGCCGACCACGTCGCGGTCGGCCGGGCCACCCTGGACGGGGTCCGGGACGCCGGGAACCGCTGGGTGTTCCGCGAGCTGCTGGCCGAGGGCCACGAGCCGTGGAACGGCGTGCGGCAGATCTGGGCGGTGGCCTCGCCGGAGGCGAAGCACGCGGTGGACACCACCGGGACCTTCGACCTCGGCGTCGCCTCGCTGGAGGAGCACAAGGCGTACCTGGCCGGGCTGGGCGGGGCGATGGCGGAGCCGCGGGAGTTCCTGGAGGGCTTCGGCCGGGGTGCGGGCAGCCGGCTGGGGACGCGCTTCGCGGTGCCGTTCGAGGTGTTCCCGCTGCGTTGACCTCCGGCTACTCGGAGCCGGAGCCGGCGTCGGGGCCGGCGTCGGCGTCGGTGCCCGCGCGGCGCCGGCGCCGGTAGCGCAGCACCTGCCGGAGCAGGAGGGCGGCGACCAGCACGCCCAACCCGACCGCGAACCAGACCTGGTAGCGCAGCGCCGTGTGGTACACGGCGCCGATGTTGGCGCCGGCGAGGTAGCCGAAGGTGCCCCAGACCGCCGTCCACAGCACCGCGCCGAGCAGGTTGAACGCCAGGAACCGGCGCCGGGGCATCTCCGTGGTCCCGGCGATGATCCCGTTGTACTGGCGCAGCCCGTCCACGAAGCGGGCGACCGCGACCACCTTGCCGCCGTGCCGGGCGAAGAAGCCGTCCGCGCGCTCCATCCGGGCCGGGGTGAGCAGCACGTAGCGGCCCCAGCGGTGGACGAAGGCGCGTCCGCCGGTGCGGCCGATCAGGTAGCCGAGGCCGTTGCCGAGCGCGGCGGCGCCGGTCGCGATCAGCAGGACGGCGGCGAGGTCGAGGTGCCCGGTGCCGGCGTACACCGAGGCCAGTACCAGGACGGTCTGCCCGGGCACCGGGACGCCGCAGTTGTCCAGCAGGACGAGCACCGCCACCGCGAGGTACCCGTAGTGGTCCAGCAGTGGCGCGAGTCCGGCGAGTGCCCCGGGCAGCGGGGTCGTGGGGGCGGGCACCGCTCCTCACCACCTCGCGCGGGGCGGGGTGGCGGGGGAGTGGGTCAGCGTTCCGCCTGGCGCTGTTCGATGTTGCAGTCGGGGCCGGGGTAGATCAGGCCCTCGTGGCCGTCCTCGAAGCGGACCACGTACGGCGGTTCGCCGTCGGTGCCGCGCACCTCGACGATCTCGCCCTTCTGGTCCACCATGCCCACCGACCTGCTGTGGATGTGGAGCCGGTCACCTACCGCCGCGTGCATGGTCTGCTCCCTCGGGTCGTGTGCCGGGCCGCCTCCGCGGACGGTTCCCGCTATCCACTGTGCTGCGGGGGCGGCGGGCGCGCAACGCCTCGGGCGGGCGGGGCCCGCGGGGCCGGGCCTCAGCGGGCGGACGGCTGTTGCGCGAGGTAGCCGCGGACCAGCCGCTTGCACTCGGCGATCAGCGCCGGATCGCCGTCCGGGGACTCCCGGAAGGCCAGTTTGAGCACCGCGTCGGCGGCCTCCAGGGCCACCCGCAGGGTCAGCATGACGGCCGTCGGGTCGCCCGCCCGGAACAGTTCGCCGCCGAGCGCCTGGAGCCGCAGGGCGACGGCGGTGTTGTTGTCCACGCCCGCGTCCAGCAGGTACCGGTCGTCCCGGACGCCGGTGGGGACGGCCGGTCCGGCCAGGCCGAAGTCCAGCTGGCCGAAGCCCGGCACGGCGCGCTTCATCGCCACGAACTCCTCCACCGCGAGATCGGCGAAGAGGGCGGGGCCGACCGGCGCGGCGGCGGCCAGCCGGGCGTCCAGGCGCTGGAGGTAGTGGTCGAGGTTGCGGGTGGCGAGCGCCGCCAGCAGGTCCTCCTTGCCGGCGAAGAACTGGTACAGGGTGCCGATCGGCACCTGGGCGCGCTGGGCGACCTCCTTGGTGGTGAGCGCGGTCGCCCCGACCTCGTCCAGCAGCCCGGCGCAGGCGTCCAGGATGCGGCCGTACCGCTCCAGGCTGCGCTGCTGGACCGGGCGGCGCCGGACCGGTCCGGGGGCGGGGTGACTCCTGTCGCTCATGACCTCACTGTGCCGCATCCGCTGTTGCGGCGGCGAATCACCGGGGCGCGAACGGACCGGAGTTCCCTGTGGGACGGGAGACGACTGGTGGCCGGAGCTGAACGGCACGGTGGCGGGAAGGTGTCCACGGGTTGGCATTGGTCTTGTCGTGGACGCGAAGACAGGTTCATACTCCTGAGGCGGACTACCTTGCGTGATCAACGCATGCCTCTTCGTGGTGATCACGATTCAGCTGTGGCGGCCGAGGCGCCTGTGACGGACGCTCCGCCGCCACCCGAGGTCTGGATGACGCCGTGTGCCCCCACTGCCCGCGCCACGTCCCGTGGCGCCGATTCCCTGTGTGTTCCCCGCCGAACGGAAGGAGGGGATCGGTTCGGTGACGCCGTCCTCCGGAGGGCGTGAGGCCCTCGACACCGAGCACCGCCGCCAGTTCCTGGAGTCCGGGTACCTGGTCCTGCCCGGCCTGCTGCCGGAAGCGCTGCGCGAACGGCTCGCGCCCGAGGTGGACCGGTGGGTCGACGAAGGCCTGCGGGCCCGGTCGATCGCCGCGTGCGCCGACCCCTTACGGCACGGACCGCCCCCGCTGCTGGAACTGGAACTGCCCGCCCACGGCGAACTCCTCACCCACCCGCCCCTGTTGCGCACCCTGACCCGCCTGCTCGGGCCGGACTTCGTCTTCCACCACCTGCACAGCGACCGCCAGGACCCGGGGATCCCGGGCAAGGCCTGGCACCACGACTGCGAGCCCAACGACCGCTCCGACCCGTCGCTGCTGATGGTCCACGCGCTGCACTACCTCGGCGGACTGGACGAGAAGGTCGGCAGCCTGGCCGTGCTGCCCGGCTCGCACCTGCGCACCGTCGGCAAGTCCGCCTACGCCCACCACGGCACCGGCGAACTGCCCGGCGAGGTGGTCATCGACCGGCTGCCGCCCGGCTCCACCGTGCTGCTCAACTCGGCGCTGTTCCACACCCGCCGGCCGGCACCCGAAGGGCCGGGCCGCCCCCGGTACTTCGTCGACGCCTCCTACTGCCAGGTGGGAGCGCGCTGGCGCCCGGTGAAGCCGTACTGGCGGCAGATGCTCGCCCGGGCCCGCGAACTGGACCTGGCCGACGGCCAGTGGCCCGAGCTGTTCGCGGAGCGGCACTTCACCGAGTACACCGGCAGCGAACACGCCCGCACCGAGTACACCGGAACCGTCTGAGGAGCACTGCCGTGGAGATCGTCACAGCCGTCGCCTACCCCGAGGTCCACGACGCCTACCTGCGGGACCACCCGGTGGATCGGGCCCACGAGGCGAACAGCAACATGTACGGCGAGGAGAACCTCGACCGTGCCGACCGCATCCCCGGCGGCTGGTGGCGGATCCGGCTCTCCCGGACGGACGTCCTGGGCATCGTGCTGCCCTGGCACCTGAGCGAGGGCGGGGAGCTCGAACTGGTGCCGCGCTCCGGGCTGACGGTGGCCGAGGCGGCCGAGCGGGTCCGGGCCGGCGGAGCGGCCTGGACCGCCGCCAACCCGGTCTGCGCGGCGAAGCTGCGGCTGCTGAGGTGGGCCCCGCTCACGCCCGTCTTCCTCAGCACCGCCCCGGTCGACCACTCCGACTACGGGGACCTCGTGCTCCGGTCGGGACTGATCCACCTCGACGGCCTGCACCGCATGCTGGCCTGGGAGTTGGCCGGACGGCTGCCCGAGCGGGAGCTGCTGGACGGCTACCTGGTGGGCGACCCGGGAGTGGCCGCCGGCCCCGCCCGGGCGGGCCGGAGGGGGGACGAGTCGGCGTGACCTCCGCGACGCAGCACCTCCGGTCCGCGGCCTGCGGCCACCCGGCCGACCCCGCCCACCGGGCCCGCTCGCTGCCCGACCTGCTCGCCCACCACGCCCGGGCGCACCCCGACCGGCCCGCCCTGGGCGACGGCGTCCGCACCTTCGACTACCGCACGGTCGACACCGCGGCCGACCGGATCGCCGCCCGGCTGGCCGCCGCCGGCACCCGCCGGGGCGACCGGGTCGCTCTGCTCGGGCCCCGGGACGCCCGGATGCTGGTGCTGCTGTACGGGGTGCTGCGCGCGGGCGCGGCGGCCGTGCTCGCCGATCCGGACTGGTCGGCGGCCGACCTGGCCCGGCGGCTGGCCTCCGTCCGGGTGGCCCGGGTGCTCGCCACCGAGGGCGGCCTCGGCGGGGAGGTGGTGGACGTCGAGGCGCTGCCGGAGCTGCCCCCGGTGGCCACCGAGGTACGGGGCGAGGACCTCGCGTACCTCTCCTTCACCTCCGGGTCGAGCGGCGAGCCCAAGGCGGTGGCCGTCACCCACGCCAACGCCGTGCACTACGCCAGGGCCCTGGCCGGGCGGCTCGACCTCACCGAGGCCGACGCGCCCCGCGCCGCCCACGTCACCACCCTGGCCGCCGACCTCGGCCACACCGCCTGGCTGCTCGCCCTGGCCACCGGCGGCTCGGTGCACCTCGTGCCGGACCGCGAGGTGCGCGACCCGGAAGCCTTCTGGGCCTCGCTGCGGCGGGCCCGGGTGGACGTGCTGAAGACCACCCCCTCGCACCTGACCGCCCTGCTGGAGGGCCGCCCGGCCGACTCCCCGCCGCTGCGCACCGTGCTGCTCGGCGGCGAGGCGCTGCCCCGCCCGCTCGCCGCCGCCCTGCTCGACGGCGGCACCACCGCGCGGCTGGCCAACCACTACGGACCGACCGAGACCACCGTCGGCGCCACCTGCCTGCTCGTCACCTCCGCCCGCCAACTGCCCGCCGAGGAGCCGACCGTACCGATCGGCACCGCGATCGGCGAGGTGCTGCTGACCGTGGTGGACGGCGACGGCCGGGCGGTGCCCGACGGCTCGGTGGGCGAACTGCTCATCGGTGGCCGGGGCGTGGCCGCCGGGTACTTCGGCCGGCCGGACGAGACCGCCCGCGGCTTCGTCCGGCGCGACGGCCGGCTCGTCTACCGTACGGGCGACCTGTGCCGACGGCGGCCGGACGGCAGCCTGGTCTTCCTGGGCCGGGTGGACCGCCAGGTCAAGGTCCGCGGCTACCGGGTGGACCTCGCCGAGGTCGAGCGGGCGATGGACGGCCACCCGGGTGTCGCGCGCTCGGCGGCGCTGCTGCGGGAGACCGCGCTCGGCAACCAACTCATCGGTGTCGTCCGGCTGTTGGACGGCGCGGACGGGACGGGGGGCCTGGGCGGGGCTGGGAGCCTGGACGGGCTGCGGGCGCACCTGCGGGACCGGCTGCCCGGCTACTCCGTGCCGCAGCCGATCCTGGTGCTGCCGCGGTTCCCGGTCGGACCGAACGGCAAGCTCGACCGGCAGCGGCTGGCCGAGCTGGCGGCCGAACTGGTCGAGGCCCGGGCCGAGTCGGGCGACACCGGGTCGGACGGAACCGGGTCGGACGGAACCGAACCGGACGACACCGGGGTGAACGGCGGTGCGGGGAGCGGACCGGTCGGGGAGATCGCCCGGTTCTGGGCGGGAGCCCTGGGCCTGCCCGCCGTCGGGCCGCGCGCCGACGTGCTCGGCCTCGGCGGGGACTCCATCCTCGCCATGCGCACCATCGCCCTCCTGCGGCGCTCCGGCCTGCGGGTCGCCTACGAGGACTTCTACCGGTACCCGACGGCGGAGGGCCTGGCGGCGGTCGCCGTCCCGGTCGCGCCGTCCGTCCCGGCCGCGCGCGGCTCCACGAGCGGTCGCCGACTCGCCCCGGCCCAACGGTGGTTGTACCGGCAGCGGACGGTGCGGGACCTGCGGCACTGGAACCAGTCGGTGCTGCTGCGCTGTCGCACCGCCGTCGACCCGGAGGCGCTCTCGGCGGCCGTCGCGGCCGTCCTGGAACGGCACCCGGCGCTGCGCCGGCCGGTCACCCCGGACGGCTGCGGCGAGGTCCGGGCGGTGGCCGAGCTCGACCCGGTCTCCTTCTCCCGGATCCCGCGCGCGGCCGGGGAGATCGCCGACACCGTCGCCGGGGTCTGCACCGAACTCCACCGCAGCCTCGACCCGTCGGCCGGCCGGCTGCTGCGCGCCCACCTGTTCACCGGCCCGCCCGGCACCGACGACCGGCTCGCGCTGATCGCGCACCACCTGGTGGTCGACGGGCTGTCCTGGCGGATCCTGCTGGACGACCTGGCGCACGCGTACCGGGCGGTGCTCGACCGGAAGCCGGTCGACCTGCCGCCGACGGCGGACTTCTACGCCTGGGCGGCGGTCTCGTCCTCCGCCGCGGCGGAACCGGTCGTCGGGGACGCCACCGTCGAGGACGCCACCGTCGGGGAGGTCGAGGAGGTCGGAGAGGTCGGGGAGGCCGAGGAGCCCGCCGCGCTCAGCTGGACGCTCGACCCGGACGCCACCGCCCGGCTGATCGCCCGGCACGGTGCCGGGGCCGGGCTGGAGGCCGTACTGCTGGCCGCCTTCGCGGAGGCCGTCACCGGCGACAGCGGCCGTCCCCGGCTCGCGGTGGAGGTCGAGACCCACGGCCGGGACGCGGTCGGCGACCCGGGCGAATTCCTGGACACCGTCGGCTGGTTCACCGCCGTCAAGCACGTCGAGCTGGACGCCGGGGCCACCCCGGACACCGTGGCCCGGCGGCTGCGCGAGGCGCCCGTCCGGCCGATGGACGGGCCCGGCGGACGGCCCGCCGTCGGCTTCAACTTCCTGGGCACCTTCCGGCTGCCCGAGGAGCCCGCGCTGGACTGGACCGTCGCCGCCGAACAGGCCGGCACGGCCCGATGTGCCGGCGGCGACCCGCTGTACGAACTGCGGCTCACCGCACGGGTGGTGGAGCAACGGCTGGTCGCCGACCTGGTGTACGGCCGGCCCGGCCTGCCGCACCCGGCCGCCGAGCGGATCACCGGGCGGTTCGCCCGCGCGGTGGCGGCCGAGGCGCGGGCCGATGTCCAGATCGACACCCGGGCCGACGCGCGGGCCGACGCCGAGGTGCCGGAGGCCGCACCGCCCGTCCGGGCACCGCTGTCCACCTCCGGCCAACTGCTGCACCCCGGCGTCGCCCCGACGGCCCGGGCGACGGTGCGCGAGCCCGCCCGGGTGCTGCTCACCGGCGCCACCGGCTACCTCGGGCGGCACCTGCTGGAGGCCTTCCTGGCACGCGGCGCCGAGGTCACCTGCCTGGTGCGGGCCGCCGACGACGCCGAGGCGCTGAGGCGGCTCGGCACCGGTGCGGCGGGCGCGGTCCGGCCGGCCCGGGCGCTCGCCGGGGACATCGACCGGGACGGCCTCGGCCTCTCCCCGGCCGCGCTGGAACACGCCCGGGGTGCCCACCTGGTGGTGCACGCGGCGGCGGACGTCCGGCTGGTGGCCTCGCCCGACGAACTGGAGCGCACCAACCACACGGCGGTGCGCCGACTGCTCGACTGGGTCGGGGAGCACGCCCCGGACGCCCGGGTCCACCACGTCTCCACGCTGGCCGTCTCGGGCGGCGTCGACGGCCCGCCGCGCCGCTTCAGCGAGGCGGACCTGGAGATCGGCCAGCACTTCCGCACCCCGTACGAGCGGACCAAGTACCGGGCCGAGCAGGCCGTCCGGGCCTGGGCCGCCCGCGGGCACGCCGCCTACCTGCACCGCAGCGGCCACATCGCGGCGCACAGCCGGACCGGCGCGTTCCAGGCCAACGGCGGCGACAACCGGATCTACCAGCTGCTCCGCGGCTACCTGCTGGCCGGCGCCGCGCCGAGCCGGCCGGGCACCGCCTTCGCGTTCTCGTACGTGGACACGGTGGCCGCCGGGATCGCCGCGATCGCCCTCGACCCGTACGCCGCGCCCGGCGCGTACCACGTGGAGACGCCGCACGCCGTCCCGCACGACGAGCTGGTGCGGTGGCTGGCCGGGCACGGCCACCCCGTACGGCTCACCGACGAGGCGGCCTTCGCGGCCGCCCTCGCCCGGGCCGAGCGCCGCCACCCGACGGCCGCCCGGGTGGCCGCGGCCTGGGCGGCGCAGGAGGAGCGCCGCGTCCTGGTGGACAGCTCGTACACCACCGCGGTGCTCGACCGGCTGGGCGTGCGCTTCGCCGCGCCGACCCCGCGGTGGTGGTCGGCCGCGCTCACCTGGGCCGCCGAGGCCGGCTACCTGCCGCCCGTCGGCCCGACCCCGCCCACCCGTGACGACGTCGGTCACGAGGCCGGTGACGGCACCCGTGACGACGTCCGCGACGACGCAGGCCACGACACCCGAGACGACATCCGTGAAGGCAGGACCAACCCGTGAAGGCAGGCCCCGTGTCCCAGCTCTCCCCGGCGCTCAAGCAGGCCACCCCGGTCGTCGCCGTACGCGGCGAAGGACTCCACCTCTACGACGCCGACGGCCGCCGCCACCTCGACTTCACCTCCGGCGTGGGGGTGACCAGCACCGGCCACTGTCACCCGAGGGTGGTCGAGGCCGTCCGGGAACAGGCCGGCCGGCTGATCCACGGGCAGTACACCACCGTGCTGCACGACCAACTGCTCACGCTCACCGAGCGGCTCGGCGAGGTCCTGCCGTCCGGCTTGGACTCGCTGTTCTACGCCACTGCCGGCACCGAGGCGGTGGAGGCCGCGCTGCGGCTCGCCCGGCACGCCACCGGGCGGCCGAACGTGATCGTCTTCGAGGGCGCGTTCCACGGCCGCACCATGGGCGCGGCCTCGCTCACCACGGCCGGCACCCGGTTCCGGGCCGGCATCGGCCCGCTGATGCCCGGGGTCGCGGTGGCGCCCTTCCCGGCCGCGTTCCGGCTCGGGCTGTCCGAGGACGAGGCGGTGGCGCACGCCCTGCGCGGACTGGACGAGGTGCTCGCCACCGTCTCCGCGCCCGCCGAGACGGCCGCGATGTTCGTCGAGCCGGTGCTCGGCGAGGGCGGCTACGTCCCGGCCCCGCCCGGCTTCCTGGCCGGGCTGCGCGAGCGGGCCGACCGGCACGGGATCCTGCTGGTGGTGGACGAGGTGCAGACCGGCTTCGGCCGCACCGGCCGGTTCTGGGCCCACCAGTACGAGGAAGGGGTGCGTCCGGACGTCCTGATCACCGCCAAGGGTCTGGCCAGCGGCTTCCCGCTGTCCGCGATCGCCGCGCCCGCCGAGCTGATGGGGCGCGCCTGGCCCGGCTCGCAGGGCGGCACCTACGGGGGCAACCCGGTGGCCTGCGCCGCCGCGTTGGCGACCCTGGACGTGCTGCGCGAGGAGCGGCTGGTCGAGAACGCGGCCGAGCAGGGCGCCCGGCTGCTGGCCGGCCTGCGGGCGGTCGCCGCCGAGGCGCCCGGGATCGCCGACGTCCGCGGGCTCGGGCTGATGGCGGCCAGCGAGTTCTGCCGCCCGGACGGGACGCCGGACCCGGAGGCGGCCCGGCGGGCCCAGCAGGCCGCGGCCGAGCACGGCCTGCTGCTGCTGTTGTGCGGGATCCACCTCAACACGGTCCGGATGATCCCCGCGCTGGTGGTCACGGCCGAACAGATCGACGAGGGCCTGGAGCTGTGGGCGAAGGCCGTCGCGGCCGGCGGCCGGTAGGGAGGAGAGGACATGGACGCGGTGACCGAAATCGGCTGGAGCAGCCTGGAGTTGGACGCCCGGCGGGAGCTCTGGTCGCTCCCGCTGGAGGAACGTGAGCGGCGGCTGCTCTGGGCCGACGCGCGGGCCGGGCAGTGGGGCGCGGGCGAGCAGGTGCGGACCAGGCTGCGGGAGTTCGTCCGGAACGCCGCCGACTCGGTGGGCATCACCCATGTGAGCGGCCTGGTGGACCCGACCCGCCCGGAGCAGGAGATCACCGAGGTGCTCTCCTTCCTGCTGGGGGACTTCGGCCGGATCGTTCCGCAGAACGGGCGCGGCGACCTCACCTCGGTGCTGCACGACCAGGACGGCGACGGCAACACGGAGCTCGGCTTCCACTGCGACACCTGCGACCTGCTGGTGCTGCTCTGCCTGCGGCCCGCCTTCGACGGCGGCGGGCTGACCAAGCTGGCGAGCGCCCGGCACGTGCACGACCTGATCGAGCGGGAGCGGCCGGACGCGCTGGCCACGCTCCGCGAGGAGTGGACCTTCGACCGCAGCGGCCGGGCCGGCCCGCAGGTGGTGGTCACCCCGATCCTGTACGACCGCAAGGACGGGACGATCGGGTGCTACTACCAGACCCGCACCGTCCGCTCCTCCCCGGACCGCGGCGGACCGGAGTTGACGGACCGTCAGTGGGAGGCCCTCGGCGTGCTGGACGAGGTGCTCTACCGGCCGGAGATCGCCTTCGGGCTGCCGATGGCCGCCGGTGACCTGCTGATCATCCGCAACAGCCGTGTGCTGCACGGGCGTTCGCCATTCATCGACGAGCCCGGGCCGTACGCCCGGCGGATGCTGCGGGTCTGGGTGAACGAGGGGGAGGAGTGGGCGCCGTGACCACAGCGGGAGAGGGCGACGGTGTGACGGCGCCGCACGGGCGGGTGGCGATCGTCACCGGCGGGGGCAGCGGCCTCGGCCGGGCCTCGGCACTGGCCCTGCTGGCGGCCGGCTGGACGGTGGCCGTCGCCGGGCGGCGCAAGGACGCGCTGGAGGAGACCGCCGCCCTGGCCGGGCCCGGAGCCGCCCGGGTGCTGCCCGTCCCGACGGACATCCGCAGCCCGGAGGAGGTCGCCCGGCTCTTCGACACCGTCCTCGACCGCTACGGCCGGGTGGACCTGCTGTTCAACAACGCGGGCGCCGCCGCCCCGCGCCGGCCGATCACCGAGACCCCGTTCGAGGACTGGAACCGGGTGCTGGACACCATCGTCACCGGCGGCTTCCTCTGCGCCCGCGAGGCGTTCCGGGTGATGAGCACCCAGATCCCGCAGGGCGGGCGGATCATCAACAACGGCGCGCCCTCGGCCTACGTGCCGCGTCCCAACTCCATCGCGTACACCGCCGCCAAGCACGCCGTGCTCGGCCTCACCAAGGTGCTCGCGCTGGACGGCCGCGCGTACGGCATCTCCTGCGGGCAGATCGACGTCGGCAACGTCACCCCGGTGGACGGCGGCCCGCAGCCGGCCGCGATGCAGGCCGACCGGACCATGGCCGTCGAGGCGACCATCCCGGTGGACCGCTTCACCGAGGCCCTGGTGCTGATGGCCTCGCAGCCGCCGGACACCACCATCCAGTCCCTGGTCGTGCTGCCGACCACCATGCCGTTCGTCGGGAGGGGGTGAGCCGTGCTGGTCAGCGCACGCTCCTTCGCGGAGTACCGGGCGATGTTCGCGCTCACCGAACGCGACCTGGAGCAGCGCGTCCTGGACTGCCCGGGCGGTGCCGCGAGCTTCGTGGCGGAGGCCGGCCGACGCGGCATCGACGCCGTCGCCGTCGACCGCCAGTACGCCGAGCACCGCGAGGAGCTGGGCCTGCTGGTGGAGCGGGAGACCGGGTTCAAGCGCGAGCGGCTGGTGAAGGAGACGGCCGACCACGTGTGGTCCTGGTACACCGACGCGGACGACATGATCCGCCAGTGGACCGCCAGCGCCCGGGACTTCCGCGCGGACATCGCCGCCCGCCCGGACCGCTACGTGGCCGGCTCGCTGCCCGAACTCCCCTTCGCCGACGACTCCTTCGACCTGGTGCTCAGCTCGCACCTGCTGTTCTCGTACGGCAACCGGCTGGACGGGGACTTCCACCGGGCGGCCCTGCTGGAGCTCGCCCGGGTGGCGCGGCACGAGGTGCGGGTGTTCCCGCTGATGGTGTACGACACGCGGGAGCGCTACCCCGGGCTGGAGCCGCTGCGCGAGGAACTTGCGGACCTCGGCGTCCCCAGCCGGGTGGAGCGGGTGGCCTACGAGTTCCGGCCGGGGGAGAACGAGATGCTGGTGCTCGCCACGGCGGGCTACCGGACGCCGGCCCGGACCGCGGCGGGCGCGGCGGTGGCCGAGGACCCGGTGCGGTGGCGGCACCGGGAGGCCGGGGCCTGACCGCGGCCGGTCGCCCGCTCGCGCCCCGGACCGGAGCCGCACGAGCTCCGGTCCGGGGCGGGTCCGGGCGGTCCGGTCGGGTCGGTCGGGTCGGTCGGGTCGGATGGCGGGTCGGTCGGCGGCCCGCGGAAATCCGTACCGGTTCGTTGTCGTCCGTTTCCGGTGGGTGCTGCGTCCTGGTGGTATGAACCACTGTCCAGTCCGACCCGAACCCGACCTGCGCCCCGGCCCCCAGGGAGCCGCGCCGGACCGAGGGACCCCGCCTCCCCGCCGGGCCGATCCGGTGGTGCCGGTGCTGGCCGCGGTGGCGGCGGTGGCGTCCGCGCTCCTGCTCCGGGGCCTGCTGCTGCAGTACGAGTCGTCGGACTGGTACTACTTCCTCGGCCCCTGGTACCGGTACATCGCGGCGCACGGCGGGTTCCAGGCCCTCGGCGACACCGGCTTCTCGGACTACAACGTCCCCTACCTGTACCTGATGGCCGCGCTCGGCCGGCTGCCGGTGCCCGCGCTGGCGGCGGTCAAGTGCCTGTCGGTCCTCTTCGACCTGGCGCTGGCGTACTACACCCACCGCATCGTCTCGCTGCGGTGGCCGCACCGGCCCTGGCGGCCCTTCGCGGCAGCGGTGACCGTGCTGTTCCTGCCCACGGTCGTGACCAACAGCGGGTGGTGGGCCCAGGCCGACGCGATCTTCACCGCCTTCCTGCTCGGCGGCGTCCACCACCTCCTGCGCGGCCGGCCCTGGTGGACCTGCGCCTTCTTCGGGATCGCCCTGGCCTTCAAGCTCCAGGCGGTCTTCCTCTTCCCCCTGCTGCTCGTCGTGGTCCTGGCCCGGCGGATGCCGTGGCGGTGCCTGCTGGCCGTCCCGGCCGCCTACCTGGCGCTCGACGTCCCCGCCGTGCTGCTCGGCGCCGACCCCTGGCAGCTGCTGACGGTGTACGCCCGGCAGACCGGGACCTACCGGGACCTCACCCTCAACGCGCCGTCGGTCTACCAGTTCGTCTCGGTGCCGTCGGGTGAGGACGATCCGGTGCGCCGGGCGGGCGTGCTGGTCGCGGGCGCGTTGGTGCTGGCGCTGATCGCCCTGGCGGTCCGGGCCCTGCGAAGCACCGGAGGCGCGGCCAGAGAGCCCCTTGCCGACAGGTCCACGGCCGGGGGCGGACGGGCGGGGCTCACCGGGACGGGGATCCTGCTCCTGGCCACGGTCTTCGCGATCGCGGTGCCCTTCCTGCTGCCGTCCATGCACGAGCGCTACTTCTACGTCGCGGACGTCCTCAGCGTGATCGTCGCCTTCCACCTGCCCCGGCGGCTCTGGTACCTGCCGGTGCTGGTCCAGCTCGCGTCCTTCGGCAGCTACCTCAAGTTCATCGCTCCCGGCGTGGCGCCGTACCTGTCGATGCCGGCCCACGGCGCGCTGATGCTGCTGGCACTGGTCGCCGTACTCCGGGCCGCCACCCGGGAGTTCGGCCTGCTCCGGGTCTGACCGGAGCCGGGGTGGGCCCGGCGGCGCAGCCGCACCCACCCCGACTCCCTTGCGGGTGCGGTCAGTTGACGAAGACCGCCGGGCTTCCCGACTGGCTGGTGTCCGCGACCGGCCCGTACGTCGCGGAGAAGTAGCCGTCGGCCGGGCAGAGCGTCGAACCGCCGCTCTTGGCGAAGTGCTCGGTGCGGAAGGCCAGGCTGTGCGCGGTGTTGTCGGCGCTGCCGGTGAACGCGCCGCTCAGCTGGTAGGAACAGGTGATGGTGCCGAACCAGGTGTCCAGCACGGCGGTGGCCTGGATCGTCCCGGCGGACCCGCCGGTCAGGGTGACCGGCAGGCCGGGCGCGTCGGAGACGGTGACGCCGTACGGCAGGTTGCCGACCGTCAGGCTGCGCACCGAGGTGACCCCGGTGACGTTGGCGGTGCACGAGCTGAAGGTCAGCCCGGTCAGCGACGCGGTCGCGCTGCCCGGCGCCGCCGGGTTGCCCAGCACCGAGGCGGAGAGCTGGGAGGTGGCGCAGGTGACACCGGTGGTGCTGGTCGCGGTCGAGTAGAAGGTGGCCTTGGTGCCCGGGGCGAGCGGTGCGGCGAGCGCGTCGCCGACGGCGACGGCGGTGCCGCCCGCGCTCCCGGCGGTGAGCACCGGGCCGGCGGCGAGGGACTCGGGCGACGCGGAGGCGGGTACGGCGGCCAGCGCGAGCGCGGCGGCCGCGCAGACGGCGGCGGTGGCGGGGAGGCGGCTGAAGCGCATGGGAAAACCTCTTCCTCGGTGAGGGGCGAGAAGACGTCCTCTCGCGCGCTCCCGAGCGGTGGGGGCCGGGGAGCGCGCGGCGTTTCCGGGTCCACAGGGTCCAGCCGTGACCGCATGCCGTCAAGGCGATCGGACGAACTTGCTGACATTTCGTCAACAAGACCGTCCGCGCCGACGACGCCACGGCGCCGCGACGCCACGGCGCCCGGGGCTTGCGGCGCGGGTCTTCCCTCCACCCGCCGGGAACCGCCACTGTGGTGGACGCGGATCCCTCGGACGGGGTGGGTGGAGTGGGCGACCAGCACGAGACGCACAACAGGATCAGCCAGAGCACCATCCACGGCAACGTGTTCATGGGCGGCGTCCTCACGCTGATGGGCGGCCGCAGACCGCGCCTGCGGCTGCTGATCGCCGTGCTGTGCGTGCTGGCCCTGCTGGGCGCCGGCACGACGTACTGGGCGCTGACCGCGACGGAGGGCGGCAGGGGGCCGGAACTCGGCGCCCACTACGACCCCGAGCACGCCGACGCCGACTCGACCACGGTCGTCCCCCGGGTCGTCAAACCGACCGACCCGCCGGCCGTCACCGGCTGCGAAGCCGCCCGGACGTGGGCGCACGCGCAGGGCGGTACGGACGTGGGCGCGTCGCCGCTGTCGGTCTCGATGGTCGGCAACGGCCACACCGTGGCGATCGAACAGGTGCGGGCGACGATCGTGGGCGAGCCCCGCGACCCGCTGTCCGGCACGGTCGTGGACTGCGCCGGACAGGGGGAGGGCAAGAAGATCGACATGGGCGTCGACCTGGACTCCCCGAACCCGGTCGCGCTGATCGGGGCCGCCGGACCGGTGTCGTTCGCGCCCTACTTCACCGACAAGTACCTCTATCTGGAGGACCGGAAGCCCGAGATCGTCAGCCTCACCGTGCTCGCGACCCGGCACAGCTACGACTACGTGCTCACGGTCGAGGGCACCGTCGACGGCAAGCGCCGCACCTGGACGCTGAAGGACGGCGACCGCCCGTTCCACGTCTCCGGGGTGCGCAGGGAGTCCGGCACCGAGCTGTCGACCCACGGCAGGGGCTGGGAGACCAGCTACGGCACTGGCTCCGGCGAGCGCATCCGGTGCAACCCCTGCTACGACCAGGACCAGCAGGAGATCCCGGGCACCACGGTCGCCGTCGCTCCGGCCGGCTACAGCTTCCCCTCCAAACCGGGATACCAGCCGGGGGATCCGATCGCCCCGCCGAAGGACCGGCCGACCGCGCAGACGCCGCCGCTGACGGTGGACGGGCACGACGCGGAGTCCGTCGCGATCGCCTGGGCCGTCACCTCGGGCACCTTCGACACCTCCCGCGGCGACACCGGCCCGGCGGCCGTCCTGAGCCGGTCGCGCCGGTACCTGACCTCCGAACTGGCCGCCGCCGACGGCGGGTTGACCGCCTGCGAGGAGAACGGGTCGGCCTGGCCCGCCGACCTGACCGCACGCCGGGGCTGGTCGCTGGTCAGATGGGTGGTCGCGGGGCCCGCGGCGGGCCGCTTCGATCCGCGCGACCTCACCGGCGAGGTGGTCGAGCTGGAGGTCTCCGCCTACTGCACCTACGCCGCCGAGGAGGGCTGGTTCCGAACGCCCAGGCAGTCGTACACCCCGCGACTGACGCTCCGACGCGGGCCCGACGGCGGCTACCTGATCTCCGACATCGGCAAGGTGACCTACGACATCCCGGCGCTCACCGACCCGGCCCCGCAGCCCTGAACGGCCCGACCCGAGCGCCGCGCCCCGAGGGGCTGTCTTCGAACTCGCGTCTGCGAGAATCCCGGCATGGCTGAGCACGAGAGCGACCACGGCTACCTCCTGGACAACCGCCAGTCGGAGGCGGGCACCCGCTTCGGCGCCCTCGCCGAACTCTTCGACCCGGTGACCTTCCGGCACGTCGACGCCCTCGGGATCGGCCCCGGCATGCGCTGCTGGGAGGTCGGCGCGGGCGGCCCCTCGGTGCCGCTCGGGCTCGCCGAACGCGTCGGCCCGACCGGCGCGGTGGTCGCCACCGACATCGACGTCTCCTGGACCGCCCCCGCCGCCGGCGGCGTGATCGAGGTGCTGCGCCACGACGTGGCCGCCGACCCGCCGCCGCCCGGCGGCTTCGACCTGGTGCACGCCCGGCTGGTCCTGGTGCACGTCGCCGACCGCGCCGAGGCCCTGCGCAGGATGGTGCGGGCGCTGCGCCCCGGCGGCCGGCTGCTCCTGGAGGACGCCGACCCGGCCCTGCAACCGCTGCTCTGCCCCGACGAGTCCGGCCCCGACGAGCGCCTCGCCAACCGGCTGCGGACCGGCTTCCGCACCCTGATGGCGGGCCGCGGCGCCGACCTCGCGTACGGGCGGACGCTGCCCAGGGCGCTGCGCGAGGCGGGCCTGGTCGACGTCCAGGCCGACGCGTACTTCCCGATCACCTCGCCGGCCTGCGCGGTCCTGGAGGACGCGACCGTCCGGCAGATCCGCGGACTGCTGGTACGGGAAGGCCTCGCGACGGACGAGGAGATCGACCGTCACCTGGCCAACGTCGCGACCGGCCGGCTCGACCTGGCCACCGCCCCGATGATCTCGGCGTGGGCGCGCCACCCGTGACGTCTCCCGGGCCGCCGCCCGCAGGCCTGGACGGGGCCGGGGCCGGCGCGCTGCTCGCCGAGGTGCGCGCCTCCGCCGGGCGGGTGCTCGCCACCGTCGGCACGCTGACCGACCGGCAGGCCCGCGAGCCCTCGACGCTGCCCGGCTGGAGCCGCGCCCACGTCCTCACCCACCTCGCCCGCAGCGCCGACGCGTACCGGTGGCTGCTGACCGTGGCCCGCACCGGCACCGAGCCGGGTCCGCGCGCCGGGGCCGCCGCGCCGGACCGCGCCCCGCGCGAGGGCGCCGGGCGCGGTGCGGCGGAGCCGGCCGCCGACCTGCGGAACAGCCTGGACGGGATGTTCGCGGCGGCCGCCGCGATGCCCGCCGAACGGTGGTCCACGCCGGTCACCGCCCTCGCCGGCTGGCGGCACCCGGCGTGGTTCACCCTGCACCGGGCGTGGCGGGAGCTCGAAACCCACCACGTCGACCTGGACCTCGGCCGCTCGACCGCCGACTGGCCCACCGGGTACGTCGCCTGGGCGCTCGACGGGACGGCGGCCGCCCTGGCCGCGCGCGGATTCCCCGTCGCCCGGCTGACGGCCACCGACCTCGGCCGCGACTGGGCCCTGGCCCCGTCCGGCCCCACCGTCAGCGGCCCCGGCCACGCCCTGCTCGCCTGGCTGTCGGGGCGCGGGTCGGTGGAGCGCCTGCGGGCGGAGGGCCTGCGGGCGGACGGGCCGCTGCCCGGGCCGCCGGGGTGGCCGCTGCCGCCGGTGCCCGGCTGGGGCTGAGGCGGCGGGTCCGGCGTCCGGTCGCCGGAATGCGGCAACATCTGCTCCTGTAGCGGCGGTTCGGCCTCGTTCACCTCCGCGTCGGCGGGGTTTCCCGAGGGGCGGGTCCACTGGAACGGCGGCTCCGGCGGGTTCCGGCGGCGCGATGCCGCCGTCCGCCACCCGCAGGGGAGGTGGCGGGCGGCGGCCGCCCGGCGCAGACTCAGCAGGCATGACGCCCTCCCTCCCGACCACGGACCGAACCCCCACCATGGACCGACGCCCGCACCTGCTCGTCGTGAGCGGCCCGCCCGGGGCGGGCAAGACCACGCTGGCGCACGCCCTGGCCGACGCGCTCGGCCGCCCGGCGGTCTGCCGGGACGAGATCAAGGAGCGGATGGCCGCCGCCCGGCAGGCCCAGGCCGAGGACCTGGACCCGGACGTGGACCAGGACCTGAACCAGCGGACGCTGACCGAGTTCTTCCGCACCGTCGACGGACTCCTGCGCGCGGGAACGGACCTGGTGGCGGAAGCGGCCTTCCAGGACCGGCTGTGGCGGCCCGGTCTGCTGCCGCTCGTCGGCCGCGCCGAGCTGCGCATCGTACGCTGCACCGTCGACCCCGGGACCGCCCGCGAGCGCATCGCCCGCAGGGCCGCCGAGGAACCCGGGCGCGCTGTCCACGCGGACGGTGAGCTGCTGCGCCGCATCGCGCGCGGCGAGCGGCCGATCGAGTCCTGGGTGCCGATCGCGCTCGATGCCCCCTGCCTGGCCGTGGACACCACCCGGGGCTGGAACCCGCCGCTGGAGCGGATCACGGCCTTCGCCGCCGGTGCCGCCGGTGCCGCCGAGGAGCCGTCCGGGCGGGTGGGGAACCACGTGCCGCGGGGTCGGAAGAGCTGACAGGACCGCGCGGTGCCGCGATCACGTCCCGATGCGTCCGGGACCTGTGCCGGCCCCTCCGGCGGCGCCACGCCCTAACCTCGACGGTATGGACGCGTTCGAACACCCGGGCGGGCAGGCCGCCGTTCCCCCGGGGGAGGAGCTGGAAGGCCTGGTACGGCTGCTGGACCGGCGCGGCGCGGTGGTGCTCAGCGGGGCCGGCCTGTCCACCGAGTCCGGTATCCCCGACTACCGCGGCGCCACCGGCCGCCGCCGCAGCGGCACCCCGATGACGTACCAGGAGTTCACCGGCAGCGCGGAGGCCCGGCGCCGCTACTGGGCCCGCAGCCACACCGGCTGGCCCGCGATCGCCGGGGCCCGGCCCAACGCCGGGCACCACGCGGTGGAACGGCTGCGCCGGGCCGGGCACGTCGCGGCGGTCATCACCCAGAACGTCGACGGCCTCCACCACGCGGCCGGCACCCGGGAGGCCGTCGAGCTGCACGGCGGACTCCGCCGGGTGGTCTGCCTCGACTGCCGCCGCACCAGCACCCGGGCCGAGCTGGACCGGCGGCTGGAGGAACTCAACCCGGGCTTCCGGCCGACCCGGGCGGAGCTGCGGCCCGACGGCGACGCGCGGCTGCCGCAGTCCGCGGTGGACGGCTTCCGGGTCGCCGCCTGCACGGCGTGCGGCGGCGTGCTCAAGCCCGACGTGGTCTTCTTCGGCGAGAACGTCCCGCCGCCCCGGGTCGAGCACTGCTACGAACTGGTCGACGCGGCGGGCTCGTTGGTGGTCCTCGGATCGTCCCTGGCGGTCCTGTCCGGGCTGCGCTTCGTCCGCCGCGCCGCCCGGGCCCGGCTGCCGGTCGCGATCGTCAACCAGGGGCCGACACGCGGCGACGAACTCGCCCGGCTCCGCCTCGACCTGCCGCTGGGGGCGGCCATGACGGAGGTCGCCCGGCTGCTCGACGCGGCCTGACCGGGCCGGCCGGCGTTCCAGCCGGCCCGGTCGGCCCGGTCAGCCGGCGGGCAGGGCCGGTCGGCCCGGTACCCACAGCGGCACCCGGCCGGCGCGCGGCATGGAACGTGCCGCGTCCTGTTCCAGCCAGCCGGCCACCCGCTCCGGATCGCCCTCGCACAGCTCCACCAGCGCGGCCGCGGCGATCCGGGTGCAGCACAGCACCAGCGCCAGGGTGTCCTGGCGGCAGTGCCGCTCCCGCACGTACGCCTCGGCGCGCTCCTCGATCCGGCGGGCGTGATCCGGCCCGTCCTCGGCGGTCAGCGCCTGGACCCCGTGCCACACCAGGGTCAGCGCACAGGGCTCGGCCGGGTGCGAGGCGCCCTCCCGACGCGCCTGCTCCCGGGCCTCCGCCGAGCGCTGCCCGAGCCACTCCAGGGCCGCCGGACCGTCCTCCCGGCAGGAGCGCAGCACCAGCTCCGCGGCCCGGGCGACGACGGCCCGCAGCACCTCCGGCGCGGGCGCCCGCAACCCGGACGCGGGCCCGTCCCCGAACGCCAGCCAGGCATCGGCGAACGAGGCCGCCCGCAACCCGCCCACCCAGGCCGGCGCCCCGCCCTCCGTACTCAGCCAGTCCTGCGCCCCCAGCCGCACCAGCCCCACGGCCGCCAGGCGCACCGCGTCCCCGTCCAGCTCCCGCAACCATCCATTCCGCACCAGCACACACCCCCGTCAGCGGTTCATCCCCGTGAGGCTCATCCCACCACACCGGGACGGGAACGAACTAGACAGGGGCACGTCACAATCCGGAAGCGGGCCTTCCGGGTGGTTCTCCCGCGGGGACGGCCGCGCCGCCGGGCCGGGCGCGTGGCCGGGCCTCGACGCGGCGGGTCGACCGGGCTGGTGCCGGACGTCGTTGGCGGGCTGGTCGCGCGAGGGTTCCCGGCGGGAGTGTCGGGGCGGTCGGGCGGAGCGCGCGGGGGCGGCCCCGGGGGCGGCGGGATCCGGCCAGGGTTCGGCCGGGTGTGCGGGCCGCCGCATGGGGTGGCCGGGTTTCGGTGTGACGGCCGTGGCGTGTTCGGTCGTTCGGGGTGTGGGCGTCGGGTGAGTTGGGCAGGGACGCGTCAGGACCCGGGCGGCTGTGCGGACGCCCGGTGCGTCAGGGCTGGGCCGGGCACGGCCCGCCGTCAGTGTGCCGTGAGCCCGTCGACCGGGCCGCGGGCGCCCTTCACCGATCCCGCCGGGTCGATCACCGGTAGCGGACCCCCCGGATGGTGCGGGAGGCGTCCGGCGCGAGGGTGATCTGTTCGGGCCGGTCGACGCCCGCGGCCCGGACGGTGGGCGGGTGCGGCGCGGCGTGCTCGGCGAACGCGACCGGCTGGTCCGTGACTTGGGCGCCGGTGCGGTGGCCCGGGGCCTCGCGGGTGGTGCGTGCGGCCGTGCGGTCCCGATGGGCGCCGGACTCCAGCGTGCGGCCGGGAGCGCCGGCGCCGGGGAAGCAGGGGAGCGATGGGTGGGCCGGTTGCGACGGAAGGGACGGACCGAAGATGGATGTGACGACGCGGACGGCGGTCGCGGCGGACCGCGCAGCGGAGGGGGAGGCGCGACACCGGACCTCGGCGGGGGTGTTCTGGCGCTACTGGACCGGATCGCTGGTCAGCCGGCTCGGGAACCAGGTGTCCGTCGTGGCCCTGCCGCTGATCGCCGTGCTCACCCTGCACGCGACGGCCTGGCAGGTCGGCCTGGTCACCGGCGCCGGGTACCTGGCCTGGCTGCTGGTCGGACTGCCGGCCGGGGTCCTGGTCCACCGGCTCCCGCTGCGCGGCACCCAGGTGGCGATGGACCTCTTGCGCGGGGCGGCGGTGGCCTCGGTGCCGGTGGCGGCGGCCCTGGGCGTACTGGGCCTGCCGCAGCTGGTGGTGGTCGCGCTGCTGGTCGGGCTGGCGGGTGTGGTCTTCGACGTCGGCAACTCCACCTTCCTGCCCTCGATCGTCGCCAAGGAGGAGCTGACCGTCCGCAACAGCCTGCTCTCCGGCAGCAGCGCCGCGACCGAACTGGCCGGCCCCTCGCTGGGCGGGGTGCTGGTCCAACTCGTCGGCGGCGCGGCCGCGATGGTGCTGGACGCCGTCAGCTACCTGGTCTCGGCGGCCCTGCTGCGCAGTCTGCCGCGCGCGGAGCGGCCCGCCCCGCGGCCGGGCGGCGCGGGGATGTGGAGGCAGATCCGCGAGGGCTGGCACTTCGTCACCCGGCATCCGGTGATCGGGCCGTGTGCCGCCTACGCCACCGCGGTCAACTTCGTCTCCGGTGGGCTGATGACGCTCACTCCGGTGTTCCTGGTGGACGCCCTCGACGCCCCGGCCGCGGCCGTCGGCGCGCTGATGGCCACCGGCGGCCTGGGCAGCCTGGTCGGCGCCGTCCTGACGCCCCGGGTGGTCTCCCGGATCGGCAGCGGCGGGGCCCTGCGGTGGTCGGCACGGATCGCCGCGCTCGTCACCTTCCTGCTCCCGGCGGCCGGTTCGGGGTGGGCTGTGCTGCTCTTCGCCCTCGGCAACGCGGGCTTCGCGGCGGGCGTCGTCGTCACCACCATCGTCGCCCGCACCCACCGGCAGACCCACACTCCGCCGGAGCTGCTCCCGAGGGTGATGGCCACCGTCCGGTTCGTCTCCTGGGGCTCCATCCCGGTCGGCGCGCTGCTGGCCGGTGCCGCCTCCACGGCCTGGGGGCCGCGTACGGCGCTGCTCCTGCTGGCGGTGTGCAGCCTGGCCGGCCCGGTGATCCTGACGGCCGGTTCGCTCCGCCGTCGGCGCGACCTCGCCTGACCTCGGCCCTCGGGCTTCCCGGCGGTCCGCCGAGCCATCGCGAGATGTCCTGACGCAGCGTCACTACTCGCTCCTTGCAAGGGTGTTGATTCGAGTGTCGAAGGCCCTCGCGCGGCACAGCCGGGGGAGTGGAGCGGCGGGGGCCGTGTACGGATAGCCTGGGCCGCCATGATGCGTGTGTGGATGCTGCCGTTGTTGTTGGTGCTCTGCGGTGCGGCCGTCGCGGGCGGACTCGTGTTGAGCGGGAGCCGCGGAGCGGCCGTCGTGTACCTACTGGGGTTCGCGGGGCTCGCGGCCGTGAGCTCGACCCTGGTCTTCCCGAAGTCGCTCGGCGCGGCGGAGGCGCAGCGCCGCAGCGCGGCCGACGGCCGGCCGGTGGTGTACTGGCGGCCGGGCTGCAGGTACTGCCTGCGGCTGCGGATCCGGCTGGGCCGGGCGGCCCGGCGGGTGCACTGGGTGAACATCTGGAGCGACCCGGAGGCGGCCGCGGTGGTGCGCGCGGCCAACGACGGCAATGAGACCGTGCCGACTGTCGTCGTGACCGGCCGGCCGCACACCAACCCCGACCCCGCATGGGTGCGCGGACAGCTGTCCGCCGCCACCGCGAAGCGCTGACCGCCCGTCGGCGCGGCCGTACCGACGGCGGTGGCGGGGGATTTGAGTACGGCTCAGCGCCGGCGTGACCGGAGCCGTGCGGCCAGGGGCGTTGCAGTTCGGTGACACGGAAGGCTCCATTCCGTCGACTGTTCGCACTACCTTCGAACTGCACGCGAAGCCGCCCTCCGGTCCCCGCAGGAGAGGGCGCCGCGCGCTCCTCACCCGCACTTCGCTCAGGAGAACCGCATGCCCTTCTCGACGATCCGCCGCGCGACCACTGCCCGTACGCTGGCCGGAACCGTCCTGACCGCGGCCCTGCTGGTGCCCGCCGCGACGGCCTGCTCCTCCACGTCGGGCGCGACCGGCGCGGCCGCGCCGACCACCGCGTCGGCCGCCGCCACCGCGCCGCCCGCCGCGCCCGCCACCGAGCCTCCGGCCACGGCCTCCGCCGCGCCCACCCCGACCGGCACGCGCGGTGCCACCCCTCCGGCCGCCGCGCCCAGCGGGCACGCCGCGACCACGTCGGCCACCCCGCCCAAGGGGGGCCAGGGGGTCCGTACCGAGACCCTGGTGGACGGCAGCAAGGCCGAGATCCACGACCTCGGCAACCAGCACTACACCGCCAAGATCGTCAACGCCGGTCAGGTCCTCGCCACCATGGAGACGAAGGAGCACGACGACGGGCTCGACGCCAACGGCATGTTCGTCATGCTCTCGCTGGACGGCCGGATCCGCTCCTGGATGGGCGGCAGCCACCAGGGGCCGGGCACCTTCAAGCTGGCGGGCGGCTGGACGGCCAAGGTCACGAAGGTCGGCGAACTCCGGTACCGCGCGGAGATCCTCGGCAACGAGAACGCGGTGTACGGCACGCTGGAGGCGAACCAGCACGATGTCGGGGTCGACGCCAACGGCGTCTCCATCGTGCTCAGCGCCGGCGGCGAGATCAGCGCCCACGAGTGAGCACGCCGGAACCCGGACACGCCGGACAGCGGAGCCACCGACCCGATCGGTGACACCGCCCTCCGGCCCTGGTTCAAGTCCCTTGGTGGCCAATGGTGTTGAAACCGGGACCGCTAGCGGACCTCGGCCACCAGGGCCCCGTACTTCGCCTTGATGTCCGCCTCGGCGGACTGCCACTGCGGGGTGTCGACCACGACGCCGGTGCCGTCGATGGCGAGCGTCAGCCCGTCGATCACCACGCCCCTGGTCCGCCACTCCTCGGTGTCCGCGCGGATCCGGTTCAGGAGGGTCATGAGCTGCTCGCGGGAGCCCGCGGCGTCGGCGAACCGCACCTTCACCGTGGGCCAGTCGGCCGCCCTCGCGGTCACGGCGGCGTCCAGGCCGCTGCCGGGGACCCGCATCACGTAGAGCGTGTCCGTGTTCCTGTCGCGGCACGTGCCGAAGTAGTGGTCCGGGTAGTCGGTCATCGCCAGCGTCTCGATGGACTCACCCGCCCGGGTCACGCGGGCCTCCGCCGGGTCTTCCGACGACAGCGACGACGGCGACGACGGCGAGCCCGAGGCCGAGCCCGAGCCCGAGGCCGAGCCCGAGCCCGAGGCCGAGCCCGAGCCCGAGGCCGAGCCCGAGCCCGAGTCCGTGGGCAGGGGCGACGGCGAGCCGGACGACGACGGGAGGCCGGAGAACGGCGTGCCCGTCGACGGGACGTCCGAGGACGAGTGTCCCGGCGGAGGGGTGGCAGGCGACAACAGGCCCAACCAAGGGGAGCCCGGCGGCGGCGTCCACGACGACGAGTAGCCCGACGAGGTGATCGCCGACGGCGTCTCCCAGGGCTGCCGGCTGGAGTGCTGGTGCCAGCCCGGTGTCCGCATCGACGTGGGCCCGTTCACACAGTTCAGCATCACGGCGGTGTGCCCCGGCGCCGTCGCCCCCGCCGTCGGAGTCAGCACGCTGAGGCCCGTCCCGGCCGCCCCCGTACGGTCGCTCCCGGGGCCGCCGCCGCCGAGCTGCGTCAGCGCTCCCGCTCCGAGGACCAGCACCGCGGCCGCCGTCACCCCCCGTACGGCGGCCTGCCGCCGGGCGCGCCGACGCCCGGCCCGGTGCAGTTCGGCCAGCGGCGGGGTGCCGGCGATCCCTGCCGCGTGTGTTCCGAGCCGGGTGACCAGCTCCTCCTCGAACCTGTCCTCAGCGCTCACGGCCTACCAGCTCCCTCACGTTTTCCATGTCCTGTCGAAGCGCCTTGATCCCGCGCGCCAGGTGCGTCTTCGCCGTGGGCACCGAGCACCCCAGCTCCTCCGCCACCTGAGCGACCGGCAGGTCCAGGTAGTAGCGCAGCACCACGGCGGCCCGCTGCCGCTTGGGCAGTCCGGCCAGTGCCGCCGCCAGCTGGTCGTCCCGTTCGCCCTCCGGGGCCGCCGGTCCGTCCGGCAGCGCGGAGGTGAGCACTTCGCGTCTGGTCCGCCGCCAGCGCGAGACGTGGGTGCGGACCATCGTCCTGCGGACGTACCCCTCGGTCGCGGCCGTGTCCCGGATCGTCGAACGCTTCGGGTACACCTGCGCGAGGGCGTCGTGCAGCAGGTCCCGGGCGTCGTGGACGTCACCCGTGATCAGGTACGCCCCCCGCAGCAGGGCCTGGTACCGGGCTACGACGAACTCGTCGAACGGGTCGGATCCGGAGCCCCCCGGGAGGATCGATTCGCGCTTCATGCCTTCAGGACGCCCCAGCCACGGAAAACGGATGACAACCAGCCAGTATTCACGTCCACGGGGGCGCCGCCCCGCGCCGGGGGAGGGGCACCGGACCCGACGGTCCGCGAGGCGCCGTTCCGTTTTGGTCGCACATCTTGTGCGATGTCATGATCCGGCTCACACTTCCGATTTGCGAACACGTGTGCACTTCTGCGCGCGGCACGCGATCGGGCGGCGTCGCCCCCACGAGCCTCGACGGCGCCGAACCCCTCCGATCCGCACGCGCCAACCGGGGCGGGTCGCCGCGCCCTCGGACCGCGGCCCGCCCCTCGTCGTCCGTACCTTCCCCCCACGCGAAGGAGCTTCGGATGAAGCACCCGCGCACCCCTGCCCGCTGGCGGCGGCCGTTCGCCGTCGCCGCCGCGGCCGCCCTCGTCCTGACCGGCGCGGCCTGGAACGCCGCCCCGGCCGCCGGCGCCGCCCCGTACGCCCTGACCGTCGACGGCGGCGGACCGCGCCTGCTGCAGGTGAGCGCCGACCCGTTCACCGACACCGGGACCGGAAGCCAGCACGCCACCGAGGTGGAGCCCGACACCTTCGCCTACGGCGGCACGATCGTCTCCTCGTCCCAGGTCGGGCGGTTCCCCGCCGGCGGTTCGGCCGCCCTCAGCTGGAACACCTCGCGGGACGGCGGCGCCACCTGGCGGCACGGCATCCTGCCCGGCATCACCACCCACCAGGGCGGCGGCAACTGGGCCCGGGCCTCCGACCCCTCGATCGCCTACGACGCCAGGCACGGCACCTGGATGATCGCCGGCCTGGTCATCGACGCGGCGATCAACCCCGTCGGGGTGACCGTCAGCCGCTCGGCCGACGGCCTGCGCTGGCAGGACCCGGTGCGGGCGGTCGGCTTCGACGGCCAGGGCTACGACAAGGAGTGGATCGTCTGCGACAACACCCCGTCCAGCCCGTACTTCGGCACCTGCTACATCGAGGTCGACATCCCCTCCTCCGACAACCTGGTGGTGATGTCCGCCTCCCGGGACGGCGGCGCCACCTGGTCCGCCCCGTCGGGCCCCTCCGGCGTCAACCTGGGCCTCGGCGGCCAGCCGCTGGTGCAGCCCGACGGCCGGGTCGTGGTCCCCTTCTCGACCGACACCACCTCGATCCGCTCCTTCAACTCCACCGACGGGGGCCGGTCCTGGGGCTCCACCGTCCTGGTCGCCGACGTCGTGGCGCACGGCGTCGCGGGCGGCCTGCGCGACGGCGAGGGCCTGCCCTCGGCCGAGATCGACGGCGCCGGCCGGGTCTACGTCGCCTGGCAGGACTGCCGGTTCCGGGTCGGCTGCCCGGGCAACGACATCGTCTACGCGACCTCGACCGACGGGACCACCTGGTCCGCCGTGACCCGGGTGCCGATCGACGCCACCACCAGCGGCGCCGACCACTTCCTCCCCGGCCTCGGCGTCGATCGCGCCACCTCCGGGCGCAGCGCCAAGCTCGGGCTGTACTACTACTTCTATCCGAACGCCGACTGCACGGACGCCACCTGCGAGTTGGAGGTCGGCTTCATCTCCTCCGCCAACGGCGGCGCCACCTGGAGCGCGCCGCGGACCGTCGCCGGCCCGATGCCGCTGTCCCGGATCGCCGCCACCGGAGGCGGCGCCATGGTCGGCGACTACCTCTCCACCTCCGTGCTCGACGGCAAGGCGGTGGCGATCTTCGCGGTCGGCAGGGCCCCGGCCGACGGCCAGGCCTACGACGAGGCCATGTACGCCGTCGAGGGCGGCCTGCCCGTCCGCGGCGGCAGCACCCCGTCCAGCACCGGTCCGGTCGCCTTCACCGCGCCCGCCCGGGAGCGGCAGTTGCCGCCGCCGGTCCGTCACTGACCCGCCACTGATCCACCGCTGACCCACCCGGGCCCGTCCTCCCGCCCCACCGGGAGGACGGGCCCGGCCGCGTCCCGAACCGGGTCGGCGCGGCAGCACGGCAGTACGGCGACACGGCAGCGTGGCGGAATCGACGGAATCCGGCGCGCCGCCCCAGGAGAGCACCAACCAGCTCGCCACGGGCGACTTCCCGGCCGTCATCGGCGACTGCCACGCCGTCCGCGACCTCCAGACCCACACGAGCATCGCCCCGCTGCCGGCCGAGGGAGTTCCCGCAACTGCCGGAGCTGGTCGCCCGGCACTACGCCGGCATCGTCGTAGAGGACGGCCTCCTCCTCGACGTGGGCTGCTCGACCGGTACCCTGATCCGCACCCTGGCGGAGCGTCGCCAGGGCAGCAGGGCCGGGTCCGGCCAGGCCATGACGGCCCAGAAGTACACCTGCTTCGAGGGCTTCCTGGCCGTCAAATGACAAACAGAGGAAGGTTTCTGGTGAGGCTTCCCGCCACTGGACAACTGATCGACCAGGACGTCACGGACGGGCTCGCCGAACTCGCGGGCTCGCTCGGCTACACCCCGCCCGTGGTGCTCAGCAGCGGCGTGGAGTTCCTCGTCTACCGGGCGAGCCCGCTGAGCGGCGCGGCGCACGAGGACGTGGTGCTGCGCGTGCCGCGCGCCCGTACGTTCCACACCGCGAACAACGTCGGCGTCGGCGCGGACGGCCTGCTGGAGCAGGAACTCCGGATCACCCAGTGGCTGGCCCCGGACGGCTTCCCGGTCGCCCGCGCCCTGGGCATCGAGTACACCCGGACGGGCACGCCGGTGCTGCTCTCGGCCTTCGTGGACTCCGACGCCCAGGCACCGGACTGGTCCGAGGTCGGGGCGCTGTTCGCGGCGCTGCACGCCAAGCCGGCCCCGGACCTCGCGCCCGTCGTCCAGTACGGCCGGCCCGTCCCCGACCTGCTGGCGCAGCGGCTGCCCGACCGGTTCGGCAGGCTGCTGGACCTCCGCCCGGGCCTGGGCGAGCTGCCCGAGCGCGCGGCGATCGCGGCCCGGCTCGCCGAGGCGTCGGCCGAGCCCGCGCTGCTCCACCTGGACCTGCGCCGGCAGAACCTGCTGTGCAGCCAGGGGCGGGTGGCCGCGCTGATCGACTGGTCCAACGTGCTGATCGGCGACCCCGCGATGGAACTGGCGCGGATGTCCGAGTACGCGCTCATCCCGGAGAACGGCCTGGACGAGCGGGCGATCCGCCAGGGCTACGAGGCCGCGGGCGGGAAGTCCTCCGTCACCCCCGCGGCCGACCTCCTCTACCGGCTGGACGCGGCGGTGATGCTGGCCCTGGTCTTCACCTCGGTGGCGCCGGACCCGCGGCTCGGGCCGGCGCAGACGGCACGGGTGGTCGAACTGCTGCGGGAGCTCGCCGACGTGTGGTGACGGGGCCGGGGGCGAGCCCCTCACCCCCTGGCCACCGGACGACGGAAGGGACCGAGGCCCTCTGCGGGGCTCCGGTCCCTTCCGTCGTCCCACTCTGGTGTTTCGGCGCCGCGCCGGTAACATGACTTCTCCTCATGTTTCCGTCAGGAGGCTGTCATGCCGGACCGCTTCGACCTGCCGGCGGGGTTCCGCTGGGGTGCCGCCACCGCCGCCTACCAGATCGAGGGGGCGGTGAACGAGGACGGCCGCGGGCCCTCCGTCTGGGACACCTTCGCCGCCCGCCCCGGCGCCGTCCGCGACGGCCACACCGGCGCGGTGGCCTGCGACCACTACCACCGGTACCCCGAGGACATCGCCCTGATGAAGGGCCTTGGACTGGACGGCTACCGCTTCTCCGTCGCCTGGTCCCGCGTCCAGCCCACCGGCGCGGGCGCCGTGAACGCCGCCGGCCTCGCCTTCTACGACCGCCTCGTCGACGCCCTCCTCGAAGCCGGCATCACCCCGCTGCCCACCCTCTTCCACTGGGACCTCCCGCAGGGCCTCGAAGACCACGGCGGCTGGCTGAACCGCGACACCGCGTACCGCTTCGCCGAGTACGCGGGGATCGTCGCCGACCGCCTCGGCGACCGCGTCCCCGCCTGGATCACCCTCAACGAGCCCTTCGTCCACACCGTCTTCGGCTACGCCCTGGGCACCCACGCCCCCGGCCGCACCCTGATGTTCGAGGCCCTCCCCGCCGCCCACCACCAGCTCCTCGCCCACGGCCTGGCCGCCACCGTCCTCCACGACCGCGGCCTGGAGGCGATGCTCTCCAACAACCTCACCCCCGTCGAGCCGGCCACCCCCTCACCCGCCGACCTCGCCGCCGCCGAGGCCTACGACGCCCTCCACAACCGCCTGTTCACCGACCCCGTCCTCCTCGGCCGCTACCCCGACCTCTCCGCCCTCGGCGTCCCCGACGACATCTTCGGCGCCGTCCACCCCGGCGACCTCGACCTCATCCACACCCCCGGCCTCGACGGCCTCGGCCTCAACTTCTACAACCCCACCCGCGTCGCCGCCGCCACCGAACCCGGCCTCCCCTTCGACCTCGTCGACATCCCCGACGTCCCCCACACCGCCTTCGGCTGGCCCGTCGTCCCCGACGCCCTCCGCCAACTCCTCCTCAACCTCCGCGAGTCGTACGGCAAGGCCCTCCCGCCCCTCACCATCACCGAGAACGGCTGCTCCGTCGAGGAGTCCACCACCCCAGACCAGCCCCGCATCGACTTCATGTCCGCCCACCTCGACGCCCTCGCCCAGGCCACCGCCGAAGGCATCGACATCCGCGGCTACTACACCTGGTCCCTCCTCGACAACTTCGAATGGGCCGAGGGCTACCACCAGCGCTTCGGCCTCGTCCACGTCGACTTCGCCACCCAGCAGCGCACCCCGAAGGCCTCGTACACCTGGTATCGAAACCTGATTGCAACTCATCGGCTTTATCGGGCTGGTTAGTTGAGATCGATGGCGGCCGTGGCACATGGTGGGATCGGTCCAGGTTGATGAGTGCGCTGGTCGGGCGCGGGCAGGTGGCCGCGCCCGACCATAGGGTGTGAAGACAGGGTGTTCGATGGTTGAGAAGGCCGTCACCAGCGGTTTGAGCTGAATCGGATTTTGTAGAGGCCTTTAAGCCAGGCGTGATCGCCGTGTTGGCCCAGTTGTGGGCCTGTTTCTGTTCGACGCTGCTGGCATCGCGTGGTACAGGTCGATCAGGTCCGGATCGAGGCCCAGCGAGTCGGGGCTGAGAGAGTGGGCGGTGGCCGGGCCGTAGTACCGGAAGACGTTGCAGTGCGGGCCGGTCTCGGCGTCGTGGAACTGCCCGGGGAAGCACAGCGGGCAGTCGATGCTCTCGACCGCGTCAGGCAGCGGGTGGCCGCACAGCGCGGTGCGCTGCTGCCAGGCCAGGGCGCCGTGCTCGTTGACCAGTTCGGTCGGGGCGCCGACTACGTCGGTGACGATGGCGTGGAAGCGGCGGTCGATCTCGTGCTGCGGGGCGTCTGCAATGGGCAGCAGCCAATCGAATGATCCGCAGGGAACGGCCTACCCCGGAGCCCCAGGCGCCAAGGGGACCCACCTCGTCATCGAGTCCCAGGCCTGCAGGACATCCGCCAGGACATCCACCGAGGCCTCGGACTCGGGCCCGACGGTGCTCGCCGTGATGAGCAGCATTCCGCCGTACTGCTCCACCAGCGCGATGAACGCCTCGGTCGCCGGAGCGCTCCAGGCCTGCCCGGGCGTTACCACCGCAACCTCGCCGGGGCCGGTGAGTGCCCAGGCGCGCCCGTCGGAGGACCTGGGCGGCAGCCCGGACCACACCGGTCGCAGGTCGATCACCTGGGCGCCATTCGACCGGGGCCCGCACGCCGCCGTCGCCGTCCAGCGCTCCCCGCTGCGGACCAACTGGGCGATCTCGAAAGACGGGTTGACCACGAGGGCGGGAAGGCAGAGCGGGCCGAATCCCTCCCCCATGGGCACTCCGGCGGTGAATGCCTTCCAGCTGATGCCGGCGTTTTTGGCTATCTGGGTCAGGGCCGACTCGTTCCAGTGCGGATACCGGCACAGTCCGAAGTGGAAGAGCCGCGCGTAGGCCATCATCAAGGTGTCATCCACGTGGAGCGCTGGAACACCGTCGCCCAAGGGGTACCCGCACTCCTGGCAGTCGCCGGCCCAGAGCAACTGCATGAGCGAACGGGCTTCCTCCTCTCCGAGTCTGTCCAGGCAGACCTGGCTGAAAGCCAGGTGCCGCAGTCCGGACGAGCCCTCCTCCGCCTCCAGGACCACCCAGTCCGAGGGGCAGCCACGCTCCTGCGCCCGGCTCCACCATTTCTTCCCCAGCCGGACGTCGCCGAAGGAGTACGCCGTCACACCGGCCATCAGACAGCCGATCGGATCACCCAGCTCCCCCTGCTCAACCGCTGCGGCGTAGGCACGCGACACGTAGGCATTCGCCGTCTTGTGGTCCTTCCTATGCAGGAGGACACCGGCGTACGAGAGGGCGGCGATCGGGATCTTGCCGTCAGCAGCAACTCTCAGGGCTTCGACGGCTTCGACCGACTGCCATTTCGACCTCAGCCAGTCCGAGTAGTGCAGCGCACTCCCGGGATCTCCGGCCTCGGTACCGCGCTTCCAGAGTGCCACCGCCTCGTCCTGGTCGCCTAGTTTCTCGTGAACCAGGCCGAGGGCTCCGATCGACATCCGCTCCCCACTCTGGATCGCGCGCTCGTACCACTCCCGGGCCGCTTCCAGATCCCCCCGCATGAAGGAGACGGCACCCATATTGTGTGCCCCCATGGAGTCGCCCAGAGCGGCAGCGCGCTCGAAGCAGCGGGCGGCGCCGTCGTATTCTTCCTCCTCTGCCAGCAGCACCCCCAGATTGATCAGGCCGTCTGGATCGTTTGCCTCCGCGAGGGGACGGAGCACCTCCTTGGCCACCTCCGGCCGGCCCGCCGCCTTGGCGACGGTCGACACCAGCACCCGGCGCGTATCGTCCACGACGCGCAGCGTCTCTTCCCACACCTGCTCCGGGAGTTCGTTCGGACGGGCCCGGCGCGCAGCATCGGACACTAGGTAGTCGAACGGCTTCCACGTTCCGCCCCGGCCCGGCACCAGGGGACTGGTCACGCCCAGCACGATCCGGGACGCCCACTTCCATGCGTCCGCCATGTCCTCCGGACGCAGCGCTGGACCGCCCGCCAGGTCGAGGAAGTACTCGTGGAGGCGTTCCAGTGAATCCGGTGGCAGCGCACTGTCCACACCCGTGCGGGCAAGGGCGACCGCAGCCTCGACGAGCGCGGCCCCCCGGGGGTTGCCCCGCACCCGGGAGGCGGCCTTCCACCGCTTGAGGACCTGCGGCCCCGCCGCCAGGTACTCCGCCACCCCGTGCGCCCGGTCGGCGCTCAAGGCCGCGACGACGCGCGGGTCCTGGCGCGCCGACGCGGCCTGCCGCTCGTCGTCGGTCCAGATCCGGTCCAGCGTGAGGTGGTGCGCAGCGCGGATCACCCTGCCCGGCGAGGACGGCAGACGCGGCCCGCTGCTCTGCGAGAGTGACGGCGCGTCCTCCCCATCCGTGTAGTGCTCGTAGAACTCGGTGCGCAGCGTCGCGAGCACGACCGTGCCCCGGCGGACGAGCCGGTCGAGCAGAGACGGCGTCAGCCCGTCGGACCGCAGGTAGGTGTGCAGGTCGTCGAGCCACACGACGCTCTCGTATTCGATTTCGGAGGGGGAGTGCAGGAAGGCCAGGTCGGCGTCGGGATCCGGCTTGCAGACCGACCGCTCCGGGAGATTGCGAACCATGCCTTCGAACAGGGCCCGCGACTTGCCCGCCGCCGAATCCCCGGTCAGGAGCAGTATTCCGCCGGTCTCCGCCAGCGCTTCCAGTCGGGCGTCAAGTTGGGCGTCGACGTCGCGTGGCACGTACTGCACCACTTCCGGATGACCGGCGGCGTCCGGCGCGCGATTGACTCCGAAGGAGATCGGGTCGGCGTCGGCGATCCGGAGCCAGTCGCCTGCGCGGGAGGTGGAGGCCTCATGCACCGAGGGCGGTGCCGACCTGCCGATCTCCACCACTTCCGGCCGCAGCCCTGCGGCTGCCTGCATCGCCCGCTGGAACCCGAGGTCAGCCACCACGACCGAGATTGGAACGGCTTCCACCCGTGCGTGCGCCCACCGTCCCGGGTCCCCGGAGACCACACCGATCAGGAATTCTCCGGCGAAGAGCGCGGCGCCCGACATCCCCTGCCAGGGCGATGTGCCGGGAACGCCAGCCGTTGGCGGCGGTGTGTGGGAGCTGTCCAGGATGTAGCGGCCGCGCAGGATCGACGACCCCGGCTTCAGCGTGCCGACGATCTGCTCAGTGTCCGGTCGCGTCCCGTCCCGCAGCGAGATGAGCGGGTACCCCACGGCTTCGCAGTTCTCCCACGCGGCCAGGCCCGTCGTCCGGCCCCAGCGGACGTCGGAGATCCGGCACGTCGTGGCGTCCCTGACCAGGTCGTCGTCCGCTTCGAGCAGGGCCGCGTCGCACGCCTCGTCGTAACGGCACCACCTTGGGCGGCAGTTGCGCATCCCCGCGCCTCCGGGGACGGCGACGCGAGCGACCCCGTTGTCCCCGTCGAACAGGTGGGCCGAGGTGAGCACCAGGCGGGAGTCCAGCAGGAAGCCGCTGCCCTGCCGCGCTCCCTGGACGATGGCGATGCGTTCGATGGACCGGACGCTCATCCGCCGCGCAGCCCGGACGGATGCTCGAAGTCACCCAGGTCGACCGCGGCCCGGCTGCCGATCTCGATCGGCCCGCCGAAGGCCGAGTCCGTCGGCTTCAACTTCACGGACACCTTGTGGACGGCGTTCTGCGCCACCCCCACCTGGGCGTCGCCGGAGACCACCCATGCCTTGAACCCCGCCTTGGCCGTCGCATCGCGTCGCAGCTCGACCGAGAAGTCCAGCGTGATCTCGTCGACCTCGAACCTGATGCGCTGGCCGTCTGCAGCGTCTGCGGCGGCCATCAACTGGTCCCGCAGACCTTGCACGGCCTCGGAGAGTTCCACGTTCTCCAGCGGATTGCGCACGTCTCCGACTCCCCCCGTCCGGCCCGCCCTCAACCGCTATCCTTATCACATCGATTCTGGTGCGGGCGGGCGATCCGGACAACGCCGCCGAACGCACTGGAGTGCGGTGGGGCGTGTCGAGCACCATCGATGCGCCCCGATACAGCCCGCCGCACAGCTACCGGCGCCAGCTCAGCGCTCGTGGCCCTGCGCTTCAGTGGCGTCAGCGGCAGCTCCGGGGCGGGCAGGCGGGCGCGGGCGTAGCCATGGACTTCGCCGAAGCGGGTGCCGGACTGCCAGTCGGCGCGGGTCTGGGCGATCTCCTCGTTGGCGCGGCCGATGAAGTTCCACCACTGGCGATCTGATGATCGTGGCTCTGGTTCTGGGGTTGCGATGGCGCACCTGTGGTCGGTGTGGCCGGGTGGGGTGATCGGTGCGGCGGCCCCTGAGGGCCAGGCCCTTGCGGGCTATATGGCACTCGGCTCTGGATTTGGGCCGCCGGCTCGCCTTGAAAGGAGCCCTACTCGCATTTGTGGCTCGTGTTGTTTAGTCTGCCCCCAGGTGTAGACGGAGATCTCGGCGCCGGCGCGCGGGCCACCCGCAGCGTCGACGCACTGCCAGGGAACCTGGTTGGAGCGCAGGGAGGCGCTCGTTGTGGCGTCGCCCATGACCGAGAGGCCTGTGAAGCCATCGACCTTGCCCGGTGTCGCGGTGGCGGTTCCGCCGCTGAAGACGGTGATGGCACTGGAGGTGTTGATGGCCCAGAGGTCGGCGAAGCCGTCACCGTTGAAGTCGGCGGCGCCGATCCTGGGGTTGGCGGCGGCGGTCAGGCCGTCGCCGGTGTCGATCAGTCGGCCGCCGTTGGGCTTGGTCAGCGCGCTGAAGTCGGACTTGCCGTCCGCGGTGCGGGTGATCGGGTAGGCGAAGACGTCGCCGGTGGTGCGGTTCCTGGCCCACAGGGTGGCTTGCCAGGCGTCGGTGAGGCCTGGAGTCTTGGTCACGCCGTTCGCGGGGCCGGGGTTGATGAGATCGTAGTCGTCCCAGCTGCCCGTTCCGGGGGCGGTGGGAATGAGCAGGGCCGGGGAGTTGACCTCGTTCCACTTCAGCTCGCTGGCGTCGTGCAGCCAGAGCCGTCCACCCTCGACGGTCAGCAGCGAAGTCTGGCTGATGATTTTCGTCTGGGCCGGCTCGGTCGGGGTGGCCGGGAAGTTCTGTGTCAGCTCGCCGTCGGGGGTGCCGAGGGCGATCACCTGGGTGACCTGGGACCAGTCGATGGCGAACGGCCGGTCGGCCGGGCAGGCCAGGCCGGAGGACGGCACGACGGCGCACCCGGTGGACTTCTGTCGGGTCAGCGGAATCTTCGTGTACTGGTCGTACCGGCCGGTGCCGTCATTGTCGATCAGGTAGAGGTGCTTCTTGAGGCTGGCATCGCCGGTGTTATGGACGATCAGCTGGTCCAGCGCTCCGGCCTCGTTGAGCGTACCGCGGTGCGTGATCTGGTAGTCGGCCCAGCTTGTGGTGGTGTCGTTGACGCCGTTTCGCGGTGCGCTCGCAGCGGTGGCGGTGATGGCGCGCGCAGGATCGTTGTTGCCGCTGAGGGTGCGCAGGTTTCCGGCAGCGTCGGGGGTGACGATATCGGGTATCCGGTCGCCGTCGGTGTCGCCGAAGATCGGGGCGATACCAGGCTTCCAGGGGGCGTAGAAGGTGTAGTTGGCACGCTGGCTGTAGTTGCCCGCGACGTCCATCGCCCACACGTAGACGGCGTTGGTGCCTCATCGGGTCGGTGCGAACGTGACTGCCGTGCCCGGGGCTTGGGTGCCGGATTGGCCGCATTGCCAGCCGACGACCGGGGTCGGGTCGGTACTGAAGCGTACGCAGGCGATACCGGAGGCGCGCAGACCAGGGCCGGGGGCCGGGTCCTCGGCGTTGATGACGAAGGTGCCCGGGTGCTGGGGATCGTTCGCGAACCGGGTGGGGTGGTCGTTGGGTGTCCCGAACGGAGGGAACTCGGGTGAGCTGATGCTCGCCCGTGGGTTGGTCCGGTCGACGCGGAAGTAGCACGGGCCGGCGATGGGTGAGGTGAGGGCCTCGTCGGTGGCCTGGGCGTACCAGCCGTACTGGTGCCCGTCGGCGAGTGAGCCGATGGGAAGGGTGTAGCCGGGGTCGTTGTAGCTTCCGCCCCAACCGCCTTCGGCGATGCCGAAGCTGTGGTCGTCGTCGTCCCACATGTGGAAGCCCGTGTAGAGGTTTTGCCCGGTAGGGGACCAGCTGTTGACGACTAGGCTGATGCTCTGGTTGCTGCCGACCCAGCCCGGGTTGTCCTGCGGGTTTGCGCCGCCGTTGGTGCACTCGGCAGTGGTGCGGCTGTCGGCGAAGCCCGGAGCGGGGCTGGTGTGCGGGTGCCAGACAGTCGGGGTGATGTCGTAGGTGGTGGCGACGACCCTCATGATGACCGCACACCATCCGTTCTGGAACGCTGTTGCCCAGCGGTGGGAGAACGCCCGCGATTTGAGGGCTGGTGAACAGCTCCGGAAACCGGACGGGAGCCCTGCAGTACTGACTGGCGTGGCCCGCCGCGCAGCCGAGGGGCGCACCTATGACCTCACAGTTGCAAATCTTCACACGTACTATGTGCTGGCAGGTGTCACGCCAGTCCTCGTCCATAACAACACACCTGCCCCGTATGACCCCTGCGGCGGCGGGACAACGCCCCAAGGGGGGCACTCCTGGGGGACGGAAAGGCCTCCATGAACAGGTGGAACGCCGGATTCGGTGTACACGAGGACGGGAAAGGACGGCACCCCTGTTCAGAACACCATTTATGACAAGAATGGAAATGCGGTCGGCCATTTCGACTTCAAGGATCATAACTTTGGCGGACCTCACGGCCATGTGATTGATCCGCCAGGAACCCCAGGTGGTGGCCATGGTTCAAATGCTGAACATATCGATCCGAAAAAATTGCCTTCGGGCTGGAACCTGTGACCCCGGAAGTGAGTGAATATAAATGACCGGAATTCACCTTTCGACTGAATCTATTCCCGAGTTTCTTGGGAGATTTCTGGGATTCGAGGACGGCGTGATCTCTGGCATCTTCATCGTCCTTCCACGGGGCAATGAGGCCGGTCGGACGATCATGGTGGAGGTCCAGGCGATGGACCGGACGGATCCAGGGGGAAGGGGGGCGGCCGGCGGTCTGTTCGGGTGGAAGCTGGTGAGAATCGTCATGCACGGCATTAACGAGTACCGCCTTGCCGAGACTCGGGCGTATCCCTTGCAGGTTCTCTCGGATGGGCTAAAGGTCGGCAGTGTCGACGGATTCTTCGTCCTGGACCTGGATCCGGGGCCGGACGAGTGGTCGGCGCGGGCGATCCGTGATGAATCGAACAGCTATTCCAAGCAGTATGTTGTGTCGCGACTTTGTTCGTTCGAGGTTTTGGATGGTCCGTTCATCTAGAACCCGAGGGCCCGTGACCTCTCAGCGTGGCGCTTGTGCCAGCACGATGAGCGGGGCCCCTGCTGAAAGGGATTTCAGCCGGGGCCCTTGCGGTCGATGGGCTCAACTAGTTTCGAAAGCCGAGGCCTTGAGGCCTCGGCTTTTCTGTTGCCCAACCGCACCGGTTTCAAGGGAAGTTGATGTTCACCGCGGACAGCGAACGTCGGCAGATCCCAAACCCGGTCGATGCTCAGTCGGGTTCAAGTTCGTACATAGATGTCCGTAAGCGCTCATGGGCGCTCACCAGGTGGGCTCCCAGGCTGGTCCCCAAATGGTCCCAAGCCTCCGGATCCGCCTTCGTTGCCGTGAGTGACAACGATCTGTCGGTCCGTCAGCAAGACCCTTCTGTCGACTGCCGCAGCCCGTCACGCATTGCCCCTAGCCAGACGAGGTGATCCGGATGGATCAGGGTCATCGATCAGCCGCCCCACGGCCAGTCGGACCCGTGATCACTCTCCGGCAACGCGACAGCGCAACCACCCTGGAGCCAGCGGCAGCCAGCACCCCGGCCTGTCGCCCGGTGGAACGATGACTACGAGTCTCCGGCCACGTGCTTCCGGGGCGCCCGCCCCGGGGAGCCCGTCACGTTCGCTCCGTGCAGGATGGGCTACCAGGTGAATCCGCAGACCGGCTTCGTTGAAAGTGACGGTGGTCTTTCCGTCTTCGGCAAGGCCAGTAAGCTGCCGAAGTCCATGGTCCCGCATGAAGTCGATACGAGTTCGGTTCCAAGTACGCTCCGCGTCGAGCTGAGGGGGAAGCCGAGTAATGGGCACTATGAGGTTGGGCCTGCACCTGGAGTCAAACTGACTCCATCTCAGTTCGAAGTAGAGCTTTCGAAGATTAAGACGTTGAAGAGGTAGCGGGAGGCATCGAAGTGTTCGGCTCCTATGAGATCAAGTTCTCGACGGACCTCAACGGGTACGAGTTCGAGGTCGAGCGCAAGGGGAGGCTCTTCGGCGTTGAGGTTCGGGTCGGTGATGCTGTCTATGACCTGACCGTCTACGACGAGGAGCGCTTGGCGCAGGATGCGAAGGCGGCGGTTGAGGCCGGCCGGATCATGACTGCGGTCAATCTGCTGGTTATTCCGTCGGTGACCCGCGAAGCGATCGCAGAGGCTGTGGCGCAGTTGGCGAGGACTGGGTTCGGAAACCTAGCCCCGAGGCAGTAGCCGGATCGGTTGACGGAGCCTTTGGAAGGGTGGAGAAGAGGCGTTGACGTCTGTGGACAACGAAAACCCGATGATGCGACCAGTCGTGATCTTCGACTGGCGCGACGGAGCTCGTGAGGGCTTCGCTCGGCTGGAGACCAGGAGCGGGGTGTGGTGGTACTTCCGGACGCTCGCCACTCGGTTCGACTCGGACGACGTCGACCAATGCCTCTTCGCCTTCTCTGCGATCCCAGCAGATGATGCGTCGGTATTGGAGGATGAGTTTGAAGGCATGGTGGAGGGGGCGATCATCTGGCCCGGGAATCCAGGGGAGGTCTCGGCTCACGCCTCCGAAGTCATTGAACGGCTCTCGGTTGACGTTCGGCCGCCGTCGTTCGTCGGGCGGACGGTAGGGGCTACTGGGCACTGCGAGCTGTGGGAGATCTACAGGCGGTTCGGCTCTTCGGGCTGAGACGACATGACATATCTGATACGGCTCGGGGTTCTTTGGCGCCGGCCCGTTTCGGTTCGAAGGGGATTGCCAGGGCGGGGCGGGGGCCATCCACTTGGCAGTGATCGTATCCGTCACGGTTCTGGCCTGAGGTATCGCACGTCCGCTTCGGTGGCCTGTGCTCGACGTGCAGATTTCTGACCGTCAGTAACCGCGGTCCGTTTGTCCGGACCAGAGGTGGACCATAGTCTCCGGGGTAGCTCGGATCCGCTCGGGCTCGCACGACGGCTTGTTGATGATCACCCAACTCGGCGATAGCGAACCGACCTACTGGGCATGGTTTGCGACGCGCGAGGGATTTTGTGCAACTTGCCTGCGAAGTAGCTGACTTGGGTACGGCCGAGGGCCCGCTGTTGCGGCCTCGCTGCAATGACAGCCTGTTCGATGGGCCGAGGGCTACCACCAGCGCTTCGGCCTCGTCCACGTCGACTTCGCCACCCGGCAGCGCACCCCGAAGGCCTCCTACGCCTGGTATCGCGACCTGATCGCCGCCCACCATGCGAAATTCGGACGTTAGTCAAGGCCTGGGCAAGGGGGTGCGGGTCAGGATCGCGGCGGGGAAGGGAGTGTCGTCCGATCCTTGACGGCCATGGGAACTCCGCCCGCCTCCGCGCGCTGTCACCTGTCCTCGCCACCCGTGCCATCGGGTGACTACGATCGGTGAGGATTCCGGTCGACTGACGTACCAGGGAGGCCCGGATGGACGCGGAACTACCGGCGCTGCGGCTGAAGCTCTACATCGAGTCGCTCCAGGTCCTGATGCCCGAGCGGCAGTTCAAGCTTCTGATGGATCTCCTGCGCGGCTATGCCGAGCTCGGTGGTGGGCGGATCAAGGTGAAGCTGGACGCAGAGGAACGGGAGCTGTTCACACCCGCGGTGCAGCGCGAACTGCTCGTTCTCCTCGGCCTGCTCGGTGCCCTGGTGCCCGGACACGAGGACCGCGCCGACGGTGTGGTGGCCGACCTCGGCGACGGCGAGCGGGCCAAGGGGGTCATGTCGCTCGTACCGCCGGAGGTCGCTTCCGATCCGGCCCGCCTGCGGGACATGCGCGACCGGCTTGACGCCGCTGAGGGCCGGCGGGCGAGCGACCGCGCGACGGTCGAGGGGATCGCGGAGGCGAGCGGGATGGCGGGGACGGAAGAGAACTGATCCGAGCGCGTTCAGCTCTGTGAAACCTCACCGGCCGTTGCCGGAGCCGGGACACAGGCCTCCCCGGAGGCCCGGGCGCACCTGCACCAGCTGTACCTGCCGCACTCCGACCTGGCCGGTCGACAACCGCGTCGTCGGGCGTCGGCGCGTCCGCGTACTGTGATGCTCGGAAGACGGGGAGGGCAGCGGTTGCGCAGGGTGCCGCCGGAGATGTTCCGGTTCACGACGGGGGAGAAGGCCGAACTCTACGGTGCGATCCTTCAGGCCTTCGGAGCGGCCAACGAGCGGCTGGAGACCGCGCTCGGGCTGGACGAGGTCCGCACCCGGCTGCGGACGGTGGGCTGGCTCGATGCGATCCATGACGACGACCTCCAGGAGGCGCTGCGCAAGCTCAGGGAGTGGCAGCTGCTGGACGTCGTCCAGAACCACGCGGAGAACTACCGCACCGCCGAGGAGTACGAGCGCCGCAACCTCCAGTACTCGCTGACCCGACGTGGTGAGGCCGCGTCCGCCGGGGTCGAGCACGCCCTGTTCGTCCTCGCCTCGACGGGGGCGCTCCAGACGGCGGTGCTGGAGGCGATCACGGACCGGCTCGACGAGCTGTACGTCCTGCTGGGCGACTCCGCGTCCTCGGACCGTCGGGTCTTCACCACGCTGCAGGAGCTGGAGGGCCACCTGGAGGCGCTGCTGGCCAACACCAAGGCGTTCAACGGCGAGTTGCAGCGCCTGCTGCGCGCCGAAGGTGCGGACCTGGCGACCTTCCGCGAGGTGAAGGCCGCGACGGTGGCCTATCTCCAGGAGTTCCTCGTCAACCTCGACCAGCGGGGCCAGGCGGTCGCCACCGCCGTCGAGCGTGTGGAGCGGCTCGGGGTGAGCCTGCTGCACGCGCGGGCGCTGCGGGGCGCCGAGCTGCCGCCGGTCGCCGACGGCGATCCCGCGCCGGCCTGGCTGGAGCGGCGCCGGGCGCGCTGGGAGGGGCTCCGGTCCTGGTTCCGGCCGGCCGACGGGGCACGGCCCCGCGTGGAGCAGCTGCACGACGTGGCGCGGCGGGCGATCGTGACGCTCCTCCAGGTTCTCGACCGGATCACCGAGTCACGGCGCCGCTCCTCCAGCGCCGTCCAGGACTTCCGGGAGCTGGCCCGCTGGTTCGCCGCCGCGCCCACCGAGGACGACCTGCACCGCCTCTGGTCGGCCGCCTTCGGTCTGGGGTCGGCCCGGCATGCCCATCTCGCCCACCCCGACCCGGAGTTGGTGCCCTCCTCGGGCAGCTGGGCCGAGACCCCGCCGGTGGAGGTCTCGGCGCTGCTGCGCACCAGCGGCCGCACCGAGCGGTTCACCCGCACCGGGAAGGTGCGCGACATCGGAGGCATCAAGGCGGCCCGGGCCGAGCGGGCCCGGAAGGAGCGGGCCGAACTCGAAGCGGCCTGGGACGTTCTGGGAACCGACGGCCCGGTGCGGCTCTCCGACCTGCGCGTGCTGGACCACACCGTCTTCGAGCGGCTGCTCGACCTCCTCGGCCGGGCGCTGGCCGTACGACCGGACGCCGGCGGGGCACGTCGGGCGGTCACCTCGGACGGCCGCGTGGAGATCGTGCTCCGGCCTTCTCCCGAGGGCGGACGGGCCGTCCTGCGGACCTCCCACGGCCGGTTCGAAGGGCCCGACTACCTGGTGGAGATCCGGAGCCCGAGCGCACTGCGGGCGGTCGTCCGGGAGGACAGCGCATGAACACCACCAGGAGCGGCACATGAGCACCCTCGCCAACCAGCTGGTCCTGGCCGAGCGGCAGGACATAGCCCGAGGCATCAGACTGCTCCTCGGCCTGCCGCTGATCACCGAGCGCGGTGACCCGCCCGCCTTCGAGCTGATCCGCCGCCGTCAGGATCCGCTGACGAAGTGGTTCGACTACAACTGCGGCTGGCAGCTGGTGGTGGAGCCGCGCCTGGGGTATGCGCGTCTGCTCAAGATCCGGACCGTGCCCGACGCCTCGCGCCCCGCCCGTCGGCTGCGGTCCGGCAAGGCCCCGTTCGACCGCCGCCGTTACACGCTGCTGTGCGTCGTCGCGGCCGAGCTGCTTCCGGTCCCGGTCACGACGGTCGGCCTGCTCGCCGACCGGGTCGTCCACGCCTGTGCCACCGACGAGGCACTGCCGCCCTTCGACACGGCGAGCAGGTCCGAGCGCATGGCGTTCGTGGACGTGCTCAAGCTGTTGGAGGCCTACGGCGCGCTCCTCACCGTGGACGGCGTCACGGAGAGCTTCGTCGACTCGGCGAAGGCCAAGGTCCTCTACCGCGTGGACGCCACCGTCCTGATGCGCCTGCTCGCCGCGCCCGTCGGCCCGTCCCGGCTGGCCGTTCCGGCGCAGGACGTGCCGCTGCGCTTCGAGGAACTCCTGCGGGGCACGGTGCGCGAGAGCCGGTACGGCGGGGCCGACGCCTCCGACGCGCAGCGCAACCTCCGGCTCCGGCCCTCGGTGCTCCGGCGGCTCCTCGACGATCCAGTCCTGCACCACGACGAACTCGGCGCCGACGAACTGGCCTACCTGGCCTCGCCGACGGGGCGCCAGATCGTCAAGCGCGCCGCCGAGCAGGGCGGCTTCGTGCTGGAGGAACGGGCCGACGGCCTGCTGCTCGTGGACCCGGAGGCCATCGCTACCGACAGCCGCTTCCCGGACGACTCCGCGACGGCCCGCGTCGCCGCCCTGCTCCTGCTGGAACCGCTGACGGCCGCCCCGGACGGGCTGGCACCGGAACAGCTCGAGGCCGAGGCGAACACGCTGCTGCGGCGCTTCCCGCGGTGGGCGAAGGGTTACCAGTCCGAGGACGGCGCCCAGCGGCTCACCGCCGACGCCCTTCGTGTCCTCGACGACTTCGGCCTGGCCCGCCGGATCGGCGACCGCACCGTTCCCCGGCCCGCGGCGTTCCGGTACCGCACCACCGTGACCGACGGTCCCGCAACCTGACCAGGGAAGACCTCCGATGACCGTGACACAGCCACCGCAGAGCCCCGTGCCCCCGACGGCGGCCGCAGCCGTGCGATGGCGGCCCGCCAGGGCGGGCATCCTCAACGTCTGGCGCTACTACGACGAGACCTTCACCTTCCACAAGGGCCGGCTGCTCCTGCGGGGGCAGAACGGCACCGGCAAGTCGAAGGCGCTGGAGGTGCTCCTGCCGTTCCTGTTCGACGCGAGCCTGCGACCCAACCGGCTGTCCACCTTCGGCGGCTCCGAGCGCACCATGCACTGGAACCTGATGGGGGAGGGCACCACGGGCAAGACCCGCGTCGGGTACGTGTGGCTGGAGTTCGTCCGCGGTGACGGCGATCCCGGGTGGTTCACCTGCGGCGCCAGGCTCCAGGCCAGCGTGCACACCCCCGGTGTCACCGTCGACTACTTCACCACCGGCGCGCGGATCGACCGCCCAGGCGGTCTCTCCCTGGTCAACGACGCGGGCCAGCCGCTCACCCGCGCCGCCCTGGCCGAAGCGCTGCACGGCCGGGGCGAGTTGCACGGGTCACCCTCCGACTACCGCAACACGGTCCGCAGCACGCTCTTCCCCGGGCTGAGCGAGCAGCGCTTCGACGCCCTGATCACCGCGCTGCTCCAGCTCCGCACCCCCAAGCTCTCGGAGCGCCTGGATCCGTCGCTGCTGTCCTCGCTGCTCTCGCGGGCGCTGCCCCCGCTCGGCCAGGGCGAGATCACCGAACTGGCCGAGGGTTTCGAGCGCCTCGACCGCCAGCGCGAACACCTGAAGACACTGGACGACGAGGTGGCCGCGGCCACCGCCGTCGCGAACCAGCAACGCGGCTACGCCCAGCGCGTCCTGCGTGCCGGAGCAGCCGGTCTCATCTCCGCGACGACCGAGATGGACAGCCTCGCCCGCCTCGCGAGGGAGAGCGGGGAGGCGCACGCGGGAGCCGTGCGTGAGCGCGACGAGAGCAACCGGACGCAACAGGAACTCGAACACGGGCGGCAGGAGATCGAGGGCGCCATCGAGGGGCTGCTCGACTCCGAGGTCTACCGGCAGGGGCAGGAGCTCGACCAGCTCCGTCGTAGGAGCGAGCAGGCCGACCAGACCGCCGCCCGGGCCCGTACCGCCGCCGACCGGAAGGTTCGGGCGGCCGACGAGGACGCGGGGCGTGCCGACGATGCGCGGCTGCGTTCCGAACAGCGGGCCGAACACACCCGGGCCGCGCGCGAGGAGGCACGTGGCGCGGCGCGGCGAGCAGCCATGGAGTCCGTCTGCGCCGAGGTGCAGACGGTGCTCGGCACCGCACCGGGTCCGTCGGGGGAGAACGAGGAGCAGGGGCGTACGGCGCGCCGTCTGCTGCGCGGTGCGGTCGTCTCGCGGCACCACCAGATCGCCGACGTCCGAGCCGCCGTCGAGCGCCACGAGCGGTCCCTCGCGGGCCGGACGACGGCGGAGCAGCACCTCGATTCGGCGCGCGAACGGCTGACCGGGGCGACCGCGAAGCGCGAGGGGAACGCCCGCGCCTACCAGGCCGCCGTCGACGCCCACGCCGCCCTGTTGCGTCGTTGGGCGAGGGAGGACTGCGCGGAACTCTCGATCGACGACGCCGAGGAACTCGCGTCCAGTGCCGCCGTCGAGACTGATGTCCTCGTGCTGGTCGAAGCCGCGGCCCGGGCGGCGGAGAGCTCCATCACCGCCGACGAGACGACCGCGCGCGCCGGCCGGGACGACGCCCGCGCCGGGCGTGACCGGGTCCTCCGGGAACTGGAACGCATCGCGGCCGCGGCCGATCTCCCGCCGGTTCCACCACGGACTCGCACGGCCGACCGGTCGGCCCTGCCGGGGGCGCCACTGTGGCGTCTGCTGGCCTTCCGGCCGGACGTTCCGCCCGCCGATCAGGCCGGCGTCGAAGCGGCCCTCGAAGCGGCCGGGCTGCTCGACGCCTGGATGACCCCCGACGGCGGTCTCGTCGTCGCCGGGCACGACGTCCTGGCCGATCCGGCAGCGGCCGCGCCCGCACCCGGCCCCTCGCTGCTCGACGTCCTGGCTCCGGAACCCGACGGCCCGGTGCCGCCCGCCCGGGTGCGGCGGCTGCTCGCCGGTGTCGCCTACGGCCCCGCACTGACGACGGACCACCCGGCCGTCGTGGGCGCCGACGGAAGCTGGCGGCTGGCGATGGCGGTCGGCTCCTGGGCCAAGGAGGAGTCCAGCCACATCGGCGCCGCGGCCCGGGAACGCGCGAGGCAGCGGCGGATCGCGGAACTCACCACCGAACTGGCCGAGGCCGACACCGCCGTCGTCGGCTACGAGACGCGGCTGCACGCCCTCACCGACCGCCGGAAGCGCCTCGAAGCCGACCTCCGCTCCCGGCCGCACCACCGGGAGGTGGAGGAGGCCAAGGGCGGCTGGGACCGGGCCGAGTCCGAGGTGGGCGCTCGGGAGGACGCCGTGCGGGAGGCCGTCGAACAGCTCGCGCGGCAGGAGAAGGCGGTCGCGGACGCGCTGCGCACACTCGCCGTCGCCTCCGCCGAGCATGCCCTGCCGACCGAACGCGCCGCCCTGGACAAGACCGCCGCGGCCGTCGAAGCGCTGCGCGAACAGGCCGACGTCTGGCTCGACGCCCATCTCGCCTGGACAGCCGACCACCAGGCCTGGCACTCCGCGCGCGGCCATGCCGAGGCATCGAGGGGGGCCGCGACCGAGGGCCTGGCGGAGGCCGAGACCGCCGAGGCCGCCGCCCGTGGGCTCCGCTCCACGCTCCGGGCGGTCGAGAGCACCGTCGGTGAGGACTACCGCGAAGTGGCCGCCCGCATCAGTGACTTCCGGAAGTCCCTCGACCGCGTTCGCCGCGACCTCGAATCCGGCACCCAGGCACTTCTCGCGCTCGAAGGCCGCATCGGCGCGCTCGGCGCCACCGCGGCCCAGGACGAGGCCCTGCACGACAGGGCCGTCGAGGCCCGGAACGAGGCCGCCCATGGCTTCCGGCGCCTGTGCGTCCTCGGATTCCCCGAGGACGCGGGCCTCGGGCTCGTCCTCACCTCCGCGGACGGCACCCGCGCCACCCTCGAAGCGGCGCGCGAGACCGCTGCCGCGTGGCCCGACCTGCCGCACGGCACCAGGAACCTCGGTGACTCCCTGAACCGTCTCTCCGAGGCCGTCCACCGAGCCCGCCAGAGCCTCAGCAGCCGCGCCGACCTCGAGCTCGAAGCGGAGGAGGACGTCCAGGTCCTCACCGCCACCGTCGACGGCATCCGGGTCGGCGCGACCGGCCTCCTCGTCATCCTCACCGGTGAGCGTGACCGCGGTCAGGACGACATCACCGCAGCCGAACGCGGCCTCTTCGACCGGACCCTCACCGGCGACACGCGCCGCCACCTCGCCTCCCGGATCCGTCAGGCCGGTGAACTCGTCGAGCGGATGAACGGCCACCTCGAAGGGATCCGCACTGCCTCACGGGTGGCCGTCCGACTGGTGTGGCAGATCCACCCCGACCTGCCAGCCGGTACCCGGACGGCCCGTGAGCTGCTGCTCAAGGACCCGGCGCGGATCACCGAAGCCGACCGCGAGGCCCTCCACGCCTTCTTCCGGGGCCGGATCGAGGAAGCGAAGACCCGCAACACGGCGGCGACCTGGGAGGAGCAGCTCGCCGAGGTCCTCGACTACACGGCCTGGCACCAGTTCGTCGTCAAACTGGACCGCGCCAACGGCTCCGGGTGGCAGCTGCTCACCAAGAAGCTCCACGGCGCGCTCTCGGGCGGCGAGAAGGCCATCGCCCTCCACCTGCCGCTGTTCGCCGCCGTGGCCGCCCATTACGAGGCGGTGCCGGAGTCTCCGCGGCTGATCCTGCTCGACGAGGTCTTCGTCGGCGTCGACACCGTCAACCGCGGGCAGGTTTTCGGCCTCCTCGCGGCACTCGACCTCGACCTGGTGCTCACCTCGGACCACGAATGGTGCACCTACCGGGAGCTCTCCGGCATCGCCGTCCACCAGTTGATCACCGGAGGTGACGGCGACGACGCCGTCACCAGTGCCCGTTTCACCTGGACGGGCACCGACCTGCTGCCCGACGAAGCCGACGCGGAAGAACCGGCATGACGGACCGCCACCCCCTCGACCTCCCCGAGCTCCGACCCCTGTGGTCGGCCGTTCACGGCCGTCTCTCGACCGGTCGCCCCGTCAGCCGGGTACGGTCCGGACCACTCGACGAGGCGGGCCGGGAGGCACTGGCCGACCTCCTCGGACTCGACCGGCTCCCCGGCGCCGAACCGACGATCCCCCTCGCCGGGCTCGACAGTGCCGTGCTGGACGCCTGCGGCCGACCCGTCCGGGACGTGGTGGCCGCGATCCTCGGCCCGATCCACGACCGGGCCGCCGAGCGCGAACGGAAGACCGGCCAACGCGATGCCCTGTGGGCGTGGTTGGCCGACCACGAGGTGGTCACCGCCCAGCCGGCCCTGCTGGACTGGGTCGGCCACCTGCGGGCCGGCGGCCTCGTCGACGGCTCACCCGAGCGGACCCGGGGCCTCATCGCCGCGACGCTGACCGTCCTCGCCGCGCTCCCGGCCGGTGGTGAGCCACTACCGGTCCTCGCCGCGCGCCTCCTCGACGGCGACTCCCACGCCCTGGACGACGGGACCCGGCTCTCCTCCCTGGTCCTGCGGGCACTGGCGGTGCTGTACGGCACTGACATGCCCGAAACGGCCGAAGGGCGGCGCGCACTGTGGAGTCGAGCCGGCGTGGCCGACGACGAGCTGTCGGCCACCGTGCTCGCCGTCGGTCTCCGCCCCGGGGGAGAGGGCCCGGTGGCCGAGATCTCCCGGATCTGCGCCGGAGCGGGCCACCCCGTCAGCCTCACCCTCGCCCAAGTGCGCTCACCCGGCGAATTCACCGGTCCCACCGGACCCGTGCACATCACCGAGAACCCCAGCGTGCTCGCCCTGAGCCTGCGCCGCTTCGGCCCCCACTGCCCGCCGCTGGTCTGCACCTCCGGCTGGCCCAACACCGCCGTGATCCACCTGCTGCGCCGACTCGCCGACGACGGCGCGTCCCTGCGCTACCACGGCGACTTCGACGGCGAGGGCATCCGCATCGCGGCGCACGTCATGGCCAAGACCGGCGCAGCCCCCTGGCGGATGGCAGCCGACGACTACCGGGCCGCCGCGCCACGGGTTCCCTCGGGCCCCGACCCGGGGCGTCTGACGCCCGCACCGTGGGACCGGAGGCTCGTCGATTCCATGGCCGAACTGCGCACCGCAGTGGTCGAAGAGGTGGTCGCCGACCTTCTCCTCGACGATTTGGCAGACCACCGACACGGATAGAATGACAGCCTGTCCGACGGGCCGAGGGGTTCAATGCCGTCAACCCGGCGGACGCACCGCCGCTGCTCTGCCGGACCGTGATGCAGGCGCTCGGGCTGTCGGCCGCCGTGGTTCGGGTGCGGACCCGGAGCGGGCCGCGTGAGCTGGCCCCGCCCTCTCCGGCCTGCGCCTGCGAATCGATGCCGCCGGCAGCGCCCCCGGCGGTGGTGTCGGCGCCGTCGTCCGCGCCGTCTTCCCCGCGGCCGGGCGCCTGCTGCCGTCGAGTTGAGCGGGCCATCGAACGGTGTTTGCCTGGAAGGACAGGCCAGTAGAGGGCGCAGCGCGCTCGGACACACCGGAAACACCGGAAACACCGGAGACGCCCCGGGCCGGAGCGGGTCGGCAGGCTCGCCGATGCCGGGCTTCGGGCGGTGACCCGCCGGGTGCTGCGGTCGCCCGTGGAGCAGGAGGCGGCGGATGTCGCCGTGCGGTGAGGTCCGGTACTCGATCACCCGCACCCGGGACGAGTGGCGCGCGAGGCTGGTCCGGGCCTGTTCCCGGTGGGCGGACGAGGGGGCCGACAGGTGTGCGCAGTGGGCGGATCGGGGTGCCGGCCGGTGCGGTGACCAGGCGCCGTCCTCGTGGTTCCGCGATGTGTTCTACCGGGTGGCCGACCTGCTCGGCCAGGCCTGGTACCGGCTGGCGAACCGGGTCTGCCGCGCGTTCGCCTGGGTCCTCTACTGGGTCCTCACGGCGGTGGCGTACGTCGTGTGGCTGGTCCTCTGGATCCCCTGCCGCGTCTTCGGTCCGGCCACCCGGCCGGAGGGGCGGATCAGGCACGTCTTCGTGCTGGTACTGGAGAACCGTTCGTTCGACCACATGCTCGGCGTCTCCACCGGCACGGTCGACGCCGGGTCCGGCTTCCGGCCGGGGGTCGGGGTGGATGCGGTGAGCGGCGCGCCGACCACCGTCAACGGGCCCTCGGCGAGCCTGACGAACACGCACGACGGTCAGGTCTTCGCGGTGCGCGCCGGCGCGCCCTTCGTCATGCCGGTCGACCCGCCGCACGAGTTCTGCGACGTCCAGCTCCAGCTGGCCTCGGTGCCGATCACCGGCACACCGAGGGACGACACGTGCCACTACGGCGGCAGCTACCCCGCGCTCACCATGCAGGGGTTCGTGGACAACTACGCCAACCAGGCCGTGGCCAAGGGCGACGCCTCGGCCCTGGCGGACCTCGGGGCGGTGATGGCGTGCTTCACCCCGGACCAGGTGCCGGTGATCAGCGCGCTCGCCCGTGAGTTCGCGGTGTGCGACAACTGGTTCTGCGCCCTGCCGGGGCCGACCTGGCCGAACCGGTTCTTCCTGCACGCGGCGACCTCGGGCGGGCTGGACCGCAGTCCGGACCCGCTGGAACTGGCCGCCTCGCAGGTCGACGGCTACCAGTTCGAGAACGGCACGATCTACGACGCGCTCGACAGCAAGGGGTGCGACTGGCAGGTCTACCAGGGTGACGCCCTCCCGCAGGTCAGCGCGCTGGCGGGCATGGACCTGCCCACCATGCTGGAGCGCTTCCACGGCCTGGACGAGCTCGCCGGGGATCTGCGGCATCAGGACTTCGCCGCCTCGTACGTCTTCATCGAACCCAGCTACGGTCACGTCCTCAGCCACGGCGGCAACTTCCAGTGCGGCAACAGCCAGCACCCGATCGACGACGTCACCCGGGGCGAGGCCCTGATCAAGTACGTCTACGAGTCGATCAGGCAGTCGCCGCACTGGGAGTCGAGCCTGCTGGTGATCACCTACGACGAGCACGGCGGCTTCTACGACCATGTCGAGCCGCCGGCCGCCGTCCCGCCCGGTGACGTGACCGACCCGGCGCACAACAGCCACGGCTTCCGGTTCGACCGACTCGGCGTCCGCGTCCCCGCCGTCATCGTCTCGCCGTGGGTCCCGGCCGTCCGGCCGAGCGGACCGGACGGCCGGAACTGCAACCTGATCGACCACACCGTCTACGACCACGGATCGCTGCTGGCATCGGTCGAACGCCTCTACCACCTGCCGAGCCTCACCCTGCGTGACGCCGGAGCCAATGACTTCCTCCACCTGCTGTCCGCGGCCGAGCCGCGCGGTGACGCTCCGCTGACCCTGCCCGCTCCGGCCGACTCCGGGTTCACCTGCGACGACGACGGCGACGCCGGGGCACCGGTCGGGCCGGGCGAGGGGCCGGTCGGAGTGCGGACCACCGCCGACCGGCCGATCAGCTCCACCCTGCAGGGCTTCCTCCAGGTCGCGGCGCTCCACGACGCCCGGCTCCACCCCGCCGAACGCGAGCGCATCGTCCGACAGCTCCGCTCGGTCCACACGGTCAGGGACGCCCACGGCTACCTGACCCAGGTCCTCGCGCGGCTCGACGCTGCCGGCCTCCGTACGGACATCGCCGCACCGTCGCCCCGACCGGACGGCCGTTAGCGGGCGGTCCCCCAGCTGGTGGCTCACGGGGATGGGAGCGTCGCAGGACGCCTGGTACCGCGACCTGGTCGCCGCCCACCGGGCGGCTGCTCGCGAGCAGCCGCGCCCCGGGGCTTCGCGGAGGTTCCGGCGCCGGTCCGCTCAGGGGGCCATGGTGAGCCCGGCCGAGGCGCCGTCGCGGCTCAGGACGACCGACCGGATGTGGTCGAGGGCCCGGGTGTAGTCGGCGCGGTCGGGGGTGCGGCGGAGGGCCTCGGTCAGGTCGAGGACCCGGTAGGGCGGGCCGAGGTCGGTCAGCTGCGGGAGGAACTCGGCCTTGGTGACGGTCCATCGTTGCCCGGGCCCGGGCGGCGGGGAGAAGGTGAAGCGGGCGATCGAGCTCCAGTTCCCCCGGGGGTCCTCCGCGCCGGTGGGGTTGAACATGTGGCCGGCGAGCTGGTCGCCCATGCCGTAGACCGTCCAGGTGTCGTTGATCTTCTCGTAGGCCTGCGGGATGTGGGCGTGGGTGCCGAGGACCAGGTCGATGTCGGGCCGGCCGGGGCTCTGCTCGGCGGCCAGGTCGCGGGCGAGCGCGAGCTGCTGCTCGTCCGGGGTGTCCTGCCACTCGGTGCCCCAGTGGAGGCTCACCACCACGATGTCCGCGCCGCGCTCGCGGGCGGCCCGGGCGTCGGTGAGGATCCGGTTCCGGTCGATGAGGTTGACCGCCCAGGGCCGGTCCTTCGGCAGGGGGATGTCGTTGGTGCCGTAGGTGTAGGCGAGCTGGGCCACCGTGGCGCCACCGGCGGTGAGCGTCGTGGGGCTGCCCGCCTCGTCGGCGCTGCGCGCGGAGCCCGTGTGCTTCAGACCGACGGCGTCCATGGCGTCGAGCGTGCGCCGGATGCCGTCCGGCCCGCCGTCGAGCGTGTGGTTGGAGGCGGTGTCGCAGGAGGTGTAGCCGGTGTCCTTGAGCGCCTGGGCGACCTGGGGTGGCGAGATGAACGACGGGTAGCCGGTGAACGGCCCGCCGTCGGCGCCGTAGACCGTCTCCATGTGGCAGATGGCCAGGTCGGCGGCGTTGATGACGGGTTTGACCCCGGCGAGCATCCGGGTGAAGTCGTAACCGCTGCCCCCGGCGTCCTCCTTGGCCTGCTGGATGATCTCCGTGTGCGGCAGGACGTCCCCGGTTGCGACGAGGGTGAACGCCCGCGGCCCTGCCTGGGTGGGCGCGGCCGGGGAGCTCGGATCGCGGGGTGTCGACGGTGCGGGCTGCCGTTCCTGCGGCGACCCGCAGCCGGTGAGGGAGAGCAGCAGGGCGGTGGCGGCTGTGAGGATCTCTCGGCAGGCAAATCGCATGGTCGGCTCGTCCCACGATCGGCGGGTATGACGAGTCCGACTATGCGAGTCGTGGACGGGCCGCCGTGGAACCCGCGCCCTGGGATCACCCGACGGGGCCACCGACCCGTCGGCGGGCGCGGACGGGCGCGGAGGGGCGCGGACGGGCGGGTGCGCGGAGTGGCGCGGGGCCGCGCACCCGCCCGGCGGGCGGGTCAGAAGGTGACGGCCTTCAGGTAGCTGGTCTCGCCGCGCGGACCGGCCAGGTAGAGGGTGTGGCCGTCGGGGCCGAGGGCGGCGGTGCCGACGCCGTCCAGGCCGAAGCCGGTGAGGTCGGCGGCCGGGAGGGCGGTGTTGGTGGCGGTGTCGTAGGCCAGCACGGTGGCGGAGGGCTTCCAGCCGTCCTTGAGGACGAACAGGCGGCCGCCGTCCGGGGAGACCGCCACCAGGTGGGTGTCGGCGGAGGTGGCCGGGCCGCCGAGGGTGAAGGCGGTGCGGGACGTGTCGGTGAAGGGGTCGAGCTCGTAGCCGGAGCCCTGGGCGGCCCGGCTGCCGAGGGCGTAGAGGCGGGTGCCCTCCGGGGAGGCGGTGACCTCGGTCGCGGCGGCGAGCGGTTGGACGGTGCGGGTGACGGTCGGGACGGGAGAGGTCAGGTCGAGGTGGACGACGCCCGCGCCGGTGGCGACGTAGGCGTCGGCGCCGCCGTTGTGGAGGGCGATCCCGTCGACGTCGGGGTCGCCCAGCGGGACGGCGCCGGTGAAGGAACGGGTGAAGGTGTCGAAGACCAGCACCCGGCCGGGGCCGGCGGTGCCCTGCTGGGTCACGAACACCCGGGAGCCGTCGGCGCTGACGGCGAGTGCGCGCGGGCGGTCGACGGGCGTGCGGGACAGCACGGTGTTCGTGGCGAGGTCGACGACCAGCAGCTGCTCGGCGGCGAGGACGTAGATCCGGTTGCCGTCGGGGCTGAGGGCGGGCCGGCCGGCGGTGCCGTCCTGGCTGAGCAGGGTCTGCGCCACGACCGTGCGGGTGCGGGTGTCGACGGTGCGCAGGAGGGTGGGGTAGCCGGTGCCGACGTGGTCCTCGGCGACGACGTAGGCGCGGTTGCCGTCGGAGCTGACGGCGATGCCGAGCGCCCGCCAGCCGACGGCGGTGTCGGCGGTGCCGGCCGTGGCGCCGGCCGGCACGGCGCACAGGAGCGTGACTGATGCCGCGAGGGCGGTGGTCCAACGAGCCGTACCCGTAAGCGAGTTCATGGAGATCTCCCCGGACGGTGTCCTCGCGCTGTGCGAGGCGTGGACACGCTACGGGGGAGGGGAGGGCGCGTGGACGGGGCGTGGAGGAGTTGACCGGATCGGTATTGGTCTAGTCCAAAATCCGAAGCCGTCCGCGGGGCCGTGCGGGTGGCCGGGGCCGCCGGGTGGCCGCCTCACGGGTGCGGGTGCGGGTGCGGGTGCGGGCGCGGGTGCGGACAGGGCGCGGGCGTGGCCCGGGCGTGGCCCGGGCGTGGTGCGGAACCGGGCTGCGGGCCGGGCGCGTCGACGCATCACGAAACGCCTGGCGTCCGGCCGGGTGGCCGGACCCAGGTGAGCGGCCGATCGGGCTCCGGCATGCGCCCCGGAGCGGTGACGGTAGGGCCGCGGGTGTGCCGGTCAGAGTGTGAACAAGGCGGCGTACGGTGGGGCGATCCGCTCCTGTCGGGTGCCGAAGTCGACGAGGACGGCCGCGTAGGCTCCGTCCTCCACCGCGAGGACGCGGCCGAGACCATACTTGTCGTGGCTCACGCGGTCGCCCACCGCGAATAGCTTGGGCGGTGCGTCGGGCCGGGGTTTGAAGGGGCTGGTGGGCAGGGGGCGTCGGACTGCCGGTGTTTTCCTCATCCCGGTCAGTATGCTCCGAAAATCGACGGAACGGGCCGTTCCGGAGGGTGTGAATCCGTTGCCGGGTGTCCCCGGGGCGACTCGCCCCCTGGGCGTGGCGAAAAAATCATGACCGGGGCGGCGCGGGGTCCGGTGTCGCCAACTCCGGTGTGGGAATCGATCGTTGCTGTCGCTTTCGGGGCGAGACGGTCGCGCCCGGGAGGGCGGGAAAAAAATAGACGAGTGAAAATCCGCGCCGGCGGGCCGGAGTCTGCTAAGCTCTTCTTAGTTGCAGTTGTGGTTCCCATGAACTTTGTGTGCGCCTGCTTATTGTTGCGGGCGCATTTTTTGTTTTACCGGCTCTTTCCGGCGGGTTCTCATCGCGGCGACTCGAATGTCTGCATGGTGCAGACTTCGCACAGTCTCTCGAAGGAGATTTCTCATGGCTACTGGCACCGTGAAGTGGTTCAACGCGGAAAAGGGCTTCGGCTTCATCGAGCAGGAGGGCGGCGGCGCTGACGTGTTCGCCCACTACTCGAACATCGTCGCCCAGGGCTTCCGCGAGCTGCTCGAGGGTCAGAAGGTCGAGTTCGACGTCACGCAGGGCCAGAAGGGCCCGCAGGCCGAGAACATCCGCCCGCTGTAATTTCCCTGCCGCGCTTTAGCCCGGCAGACAGGGGCCCGCACCGTGCGTCACGCACGGTGCGGGCCCTTTGCCGTTCCGGGGCGGACCGCTGCTCCGCGGAACCCCGCCGCCGACGCCGGCCCGGGTGAGGAGGGCGAGGGCCGCCTCGGAGGGGGAACCGGCGGGAGCGGTGCAGACGACGAGCACCTGATCGGGTGAGCGGGCGATCGACAGCATCTGCTGCGTCACGGTGAGCGCGCCGACGACGGGGTGGTGCAGCCGGTAGGAGCGGGTGTCGCACGGCGCCACCCGGTGGTCGCCCCACAGCGCGACGAACTCCGGGCTCTTCATGGTCAGTTCGCCGATCAACTCGGCCAGCAGCGGGTCCTCGGGGTGCCTGCCGACGGTGGCGCGCAGGCTGCCGACCACCGTGCGCGCCTTGTGCTGCCAGTCCACGTACAGCTCCCGGGCGTGCGCGTCCAGGAACAGCATCCGGCTCAGGTTCGGGCGTCGCGCCGGGTCGTCCGGGCCGTGGACGTCCACGTGGCCGGCCAGCAGGGCGTGCCCGAGGGCGTTCCAGGCCAGCACGTCCGTACGGCGGCCGAGCACCACGGCCGGGACGCCGTCGACCGCGCGGAGCAGGTCGCGGGTCTCGTCCGCCAGCCGCTCGGGTCGCGGCCGGCGCACCCGGGGGGTGTGGCGGGCGGCGACGGCGAGCCGGTCGAGGTGCTCGCGCTCGTGGTCGCCGAGCAGGAGCGCGCGGGCGATCGCGTCGAGCACCTCGGCCGACGCCCCGCGGGACAGGCCCTGCTCCAGCCGGGTGTAGTACGAGACGCTGACGCCCGCCAGCTGGGCCACCTCCTCGCGCCGGAGCCCGGCCACCCGACGGCGGGGCCCGAGTTCGCGCAGGCCGACGTCCTCGGGGTGCAGCCGCGTCCGTCGGGCTCTGAGGAAGGCGCCGAGCGGGCCGGGTCCGTTCATGCCCCCCAGTATTCGGCGCCCGGAGCGGTCCCAGCCACACCCTGTGAGGGGTAGGACGGGCCGGGGTAGGACGAGCGGGGGCTGGTCGGTGCCGCTCGGAGGGGCCAGGCTCGGTCCCGACCGGAAACGGTCGGGAGCGGTCGGCGGACGGTCGACCGCGTGCCCCGGACCCGAGGAGGGGAGCCCATGCGGCGGAACCCGGAGCAGATCATCCTCGGTGACGTCACCGTCACCCGGATCAAGGAGTTCTACGGCTCGGCCGGGCTGTCTCCGGGCCGGTTCTTCCCAGACAGCCCCGGCAGCACGAACGGCCCGAACGGCCCGGCCGGCCCCGACGGCTCGTGGGAGCGGCACCGCGACTGGCTGGCGCCCGACTTCTGGGACCCGGCGACGGACGAGTGCCGTACCGCGGTCCAGTCCTGGCTGCTGCGCAGCGAGGGGCGCACGATCCTGGTCGACACCGGGGCGGGCAACCACAAGGACCGGCCCCACGCGCCGGTCTGGAACCACCTGGACACGGACTACCTCGACAACCTCGCCGCCGCCGGGGTGCGGCCCGAGGACGTCGACCTCGTCGTCAACACCCACCTGCACGTCGACCACGTCGGCTGGAACACCCGCCGCGACGGCCGGACCTGGGTGCCGACCTTCCCCAACGCCCGGTACCTGATGACCCGGCGGGACTTCGAGTTCTGGGACCCGGCCAACGGGCACCGCAGCGTGCTCGGCCGCGGGAACCAGAACGTCTTCGAGGACAGCGTCGCGCCGGTCCACCGGGCGGGACTGACGCGGCTGTGGGAGGGCACGTACCGGATCGACCGGAACCTGCGGCTCGACCTCGCGCCCGGGCACACCCCCGGCTCGTCCGTGCTCACCCTGGAGTCCGGCGGCGAGCAGGCCCTGTTCGTCGGGGACCTGGTGCACAGCCCGTTCCAGATCGCCGAGCCGGACACCAACTCCTGCTTCTGCGAGGACCCGGCGCTGTCCCGAGCCACCCGGCACCGGCTGCTCGGCCAGGCCGCCGAGCGCCGTGCGCTGCTCTTCCCGGCGCACTTCGGCGGCCGGGGCGCGGTGGAGGTCGCGCGCAACGGGTCGACGTTCGCGATCAGGGAGTGGGCGGGCTTCTCCCGCATCTCCTGATGATCCGGTCATCCGCCTGATCCGCCGATGCGCCGGCCCCAGCACCGCCAGAGAGCTCCAGAACCGTCAGAAAGGAATCGTTTCCCATGCCCCGACAGGCAGATCCGGTCGTCGAAACCCCGGCAGGAGCCGTGCGCGGCGTCCGGGACGGGTCCGGCGAGCGCTACCGCGCCCTGCCGTACGCGGCGGCACCGACCGGCGCCGGCCGCTTCGCCCCGCCCGTACCGCACCCGGGCTGGTCCGGCGTCCGCGACGGCACGCGGCCCTCGCCGACGGCCCCGCAGCCGGTCCGCGCCTTCGACCGGCTCGACGTGAGCCCCTACTTCGGGCCCGGCTGGGCGCCCGGTGCGGAGTACCTGACCGTCGACGTCCGCACGCCCGCGGCCGACGGCGGCAGGCGCCCGGTCATGGTGTTCGTGCACGGCGGCGGGTTCATCACCGGCTCGAACCGCGCCGCCCTCTACGACGGCGGCGCGTTCGCCCGCGACGGCGTCGTCCTGGTGACGGTGAACTACCGCCTCGGCATCCCCGGGTTCCTCGACCTGCCGGGCGCCCCGGCCAACCGGGGGCTGCTCGACGTGCTCGCCGCACTCGGCTGGGTGCGGGACACGATCGCGGCGTTCGGCGGCAACCCGGGGAACGTCACCGTCTTCGGGGAGTCCGCGGGCGCGACGCTGGTCTGCGCGCTGCTGGCGGCGCCGGAGGCCGACGGGCTGTTCCGGCGGGCGATCGTGCAGAGCGGCAGCGGAACCGGCGCGTTCACCCCGGAGCAGGCGGGGCGGGTCACCGCCGTCGCGGCCGCCGCGCTGGGCGTCGAAGCGACCGCCGAGGCGTTCGCCCCGATCCCGGACGAGCGGTTGCTGGCGGTCCTGCCCGCGCTGCTCGGCCTCGACCTGCGGACGGACACCGCCACCGACCCGCTGGCCGGGCTCAGCCCGCTCGGCCTCGTCCTGCCGGTCCAGCCCGCGGACGCCCTCGCGGACGGCCCGGCCCGCGACGTCGACCTGCTCATCGGCACCAACACCGAGGAGGCGAACCTCTACCTCGTGCCGGAGGGGGAGCTGGAGTCCACCACGGAGGCCGGCCTCCACGCCGTCGCCGCCGGACTGCTGGCGGATCCGGCGGCGGTCCTCCCTGCCCTGCGGGCGGCGCGGCCGGGCGCCACGCCGGGCGAACTGCGCTCCGCCGTGCTCGCGCACGCCCTGTTCGAGGCCGGGACGACGCGCATGGCGGAGGCCCACGCCCGGATCTCGGGCGGCCGCCGCACGTACCGCTACTCGTTCGGGTACCGCTCGACGGCCCTGGACGGGCGGCTCGGCGCTGCCCACACCGTCGAGCTGCCCTTCGTGTTCGACCTCGCCGACGAACCCTGGCTGCACGGGGACACCGGCCTGCTCGGCCCCGACCCCGCCCCGGCCGGACTCGCCGCCCGGGTGCACGGCGCCTGGGTCGCCTTCGCCGGGACCGGGGACCCGGGCTGGGCCGCCTACGACCCGCGGCAGCCCGTGGCGGAGGCCCTTGGCGGCTGAGCGGGGCACCGAGGCCCGACCGCCGACAGTCCGACCAGCGACAGCCCGACCGCCGCCCGGGCCCGGCCCCCACCGCGAGTGCGGCGGTACGGGCCGGGCCCGGGCGGCCCGTGGCGGTCAGCTCAGGGTGCGGCTCGCGGCGGCGTCGTACGGGAGCAGGTCGGCGAAGCGGCCGGAGAGGACCTTGGCGGCCCAGTGCGGGTCCTGGAGGAGGGCGCGGCCGACGGCGACCAGGTCGAACTCGTCGCGCTCCAGCCGGTCGAGCAGGTTGTCGAGGCCCTGGACCCCGGAGCCCTGGCCCGCGAAGGCGCGCATGAAGTCGCCGTCGAGGCCGACCGAGCCGACGGTGATGGCGGGGCGGCCGGTGAGCTTCCTGGTCCAGCCGGCCAGGTTGAGGTCCGAGTCGTCGAACTCGGGGACCCAGTAGCGGCGGGTCGAGGCGTGGAAGGCGTCGACACCGGCCTCGGCGAGCGGGGTGAGGATCGCCTCCAGCTCCTGCGGGGTCTCGGCGAGGCGGGCGTCGTAGTTCTCCAGCTTCCACTGCGAGTAGCGGAAGATCACCGGGAACCCGGGGGAGACGGCCTCGCGCACGGCGGCGACGAGCTCGGCGGTGAACCTCGTCCGGGCGACCGGGTCGCCGCCGTAGGCGTCGGTGCGGCGGTTGGTGCCGGCCCACAGGAACTGGTCGAGCAGGTAGCCGTGGGCGCCGTGCAGCTCGACGCCGTCGAAGCCGATCCGCTCGGCGGCCGCGGCGGCCTCGGCGAACGCCCCGATGACGGCGTCGAGGTCGGCCCGCGTCATCGCCCGCCCCGTTCCCTCGGTGCCGTCCAGCCGTATGCCGGACGGGCCGACGGCGGGGGCGTCGGCGAACGGCGGGTCGCCCTGCTTGCGCGCCATGCCGATGTGCCAGAGCTGCGGCACGATGGTGCCGCCCGCCGCGTGGACGTCCTCGGCGACGCGGGCCCACCCGGCCAGCTGCTCCTCGCCGTGGAAGCGCGGGATGTCGGCGCTCTGGCCGGCGGACTCGTGGCCGACGTACGTCCCCTCGGTGACGATCAGGCCGACGCCCGCGGCGGCGCGGCGGGCGTAGTACGAGCGCACGTCCTCGCCGGGCACGCCGCCCGGGGAGAACGAGCGCGTCATCGGTGCCATCACGATGCGGTTGGGCACGGTCAGCCCGTTGAGCGTGACGGGCCGGGACAGGAGGTCGGCCGCGCGGGAGGCGGCGGGCTCGGTGACGGTCATGAGGATTCCTCGCGGTCGGCGGTGGCGGTAACGGGCGCCAGGGCGGTGACGGTGATCGTTCGCCGGTGCCAACCGCCTTGGCGGCTCCCGCATTTCACCGTCCGCGCGAAGTCCGCTGTGATCCGCGCCACGGTCCGTCGCGGGCCCCGGGACGGGGCCTCTCGACGGCTCCCGGCACCGGTCAGGGCCCGGCCGGGTGGTTCCCGGGCGGGTCCGTGCGCGGTTCCACCGTCATCAGGAGGTTCTCGGGATGGTTGGTGCTGGTCATGACGCCCCGTACCCGCGCTCCCGGGACGGGGGCCAGCCGCCAGCGGCCCGCGACGGCCGCGACCACGGTCGTCATCTCGGTGCGGGCGAAGGACTCGCCGATGCACAGGTGGCTGCCGGCGCCGAAGGGGAGGAACGCGCCGCGCGGGACGGGGGGCCGGTCGGGCAGCCAGCGGTCGGGGTCGAACCGCAGGGGGTGGGGGAAGTAGCGAGGGTTCCGGTGGAGGACCAGGGCGCTGAAGATGAACTCGGTGCCTCGGGGGAAGCGGTAGCCGCCGAGTTCGACGTCGGTGGTCGCGCGGCGGATCGTGATGCCGCCGGGGTTGCGGACGCGCAGCGCCTCGTCGACGACGCGACGCGTGTACTCCAGCCGGGCCAGCCGCTCGGGGCCGAGGGGCAGGGCGGCGTGGTCGTGCAGCTCCCGGTGGAGCCGCTGGTCGACGTGCGGGTGCCGGCCCAGCTCGTGGAAGAGCCAGGCGAGCCCGCCCGCGGCGGTCTCCGTGCCGGCGACCAGCAGGGTGATGAGTTCGTCGTGGAGCTGGCGGTCGGTCATGGCCTCGCCGCTGTCGGCGTCCCGGGCCTGGAGGAGCGTCGACAGCAGGTCCGGCCGCTCGCCCGTGCCGTCGGTGCCTCCGGTGGGTCCGGCCGACCCGGCGCGTCCGGTGTGGATGAGGTGGTCGATGGCGCGGCGCAGCCGGGCGTGGGCGTCGGCGAGGCGGCGGTTGCCCGGGGTGGGGAGCCGGTGCCACAGGTCCGTGGGGTCCAGTACACGGGTGTACATGCCGCGCAGGACGACGGGCAGGGCGTGGCGGATCTCGGCGGCGGCGGACGCGTCGAGTGAGGTGGAGAAGAGTGTCGAGGTGACGACGGAGAGGGACAGCTCCAGCATCTGCCGGGTGACGTCGACGACCTGGCCGGGCCGCCAGGAGTCGGCGCGCTCGGCGGCGAGCCGCGCCATGGTGTCGACGTAGTGCGCGATCTGGCGGTGGTGGAACGCCGGTTGCATCAGGCGCCGTTGTCGGAGGTGGAGGGGGCCCTGGGAGGTGGCCAGTCCGTTCCCGAGGTAGGGGCGGAGCTTGTCGAAGGAGCGGCCCTTGGCGAAGCTCGCCGCGTCGGTGACCAGCACGCGGTGGACCAGCTCCGGGCTGGTCAGCACGTAGCTCGGCTTCGGGCCGAGGTGGGCGGCCACGATCCGGTCGTAGGCGGTGAGGCTGCCGAGGAACTCCAGCGGACGCCGCCACAGTTCCAGGGCGTGGCCGATCAGCGGGAGCCGCCCGGGAGCGACGGGAGGGGCCGGCGGACGGCTGGCGGTGGGCATCGTCGTTCCTCCGGTGCGGGGTCGGGACACAGTCTGCGGCCCGGTGCACCTCCTGCGAACCCTTCGCGCCGGGGCGCGCTGGTGGACTGCGCGGCGTACGGGGGCGGAGGCCGGCTCGCCCCGGTGGGCCGCGCGCGGACCGGCGAGGAGTCCCACCGGCCCGCCCCGGTCGACGGGCGGAGGAATCAGAGGAATCAGAGGAAGTACAGGCGGTTCAGCGGGACCTCCTCGGCGGGGTCGGACCGCAGGGGGGTGCCGTCGAGGGTGACGAGGCCTTCGCGCGGGTCGACGAGGACCTCGCCGAGGCGGCTGTTGCGGACCATGTCGCCCGGGCCGATGCCGCGGGTGTGGCGGACGGCGACGCGGCGGCGGCGGGTGGTCATGGTGTCGTACGGGCGGGCGTGGGTGCCGGACTCGGCGGCGGCGCGGCTGGTGAAGGCGACGGAGAGGTCCGCGGGGGTGGCGCCGTGGGCGCCGAACAGGGGCCCCATGACGAGGGGTTGGCAGGTCTCGGTGGCGGCGTTGGGGTCGCCGGTGACGCCGTAGGCGGGGAAGCCGGCCTTGAGGACCAGCTGGGGCTTGGCGCCGAAGGACGCCGGGCGCCACAGGACGAGGTCGGCGAGTTTCCCGACCTCGATGGAGCCGACCTCGTGGGAGAGGCCGTGGGCGATGGCCGGGTTGATGGTGAGCTTGGCGATGTAGCGCAGCACGCGCTGGTTGTCGTCGTCCGGGCCGTCGCCCTCCAGCGGGCCGCGTTCGGCCTTCATCTTGCCCGCCACCGCGAAGGTGCGGCGCACCGTCTCGCCGGCCCGGCCCATGCCCTGGGCGTCGGAGGAGGTGATGCCGATGGCCCCGAGGTCGTGCAGCACGTCCTCGGCGCCCATGGTGCCGGCCCGGATGCGGTCGCGGGCCATCGCGGCGTCGCCGGGCAGGTCGGTCTTGAGCCCGTGGACGGAGACGATCATGCCGTAGTGCTCGGCGACCGCGTCCCGGCCGAAGGGGAGGGTGGGGTTGGTGGAGGAGCCGATGACGTTCGGCACGCCCGCCATCTTGAGGACGTTGGGGACGTGTCCGCCGCCGCAGCCCTCGATGTGGAAGGCGTGGATGGTCCGGCCTTCGAGGACCTTCAGGGTGTCCTCGACCGAGAGGCACTCGTTCAACCCGTCGGTGTGCAGCGCCACTTGGACGTCGTGGGCCTCGGCGACGGACAGCGCGGTGTCCAGGGCGCGGGTGTGCGCGCCCATGTCCTCGTGCACCTTGAAGCCGCAGGCTCCGCCCTCGGCCAGCGCCTCGACGAGCGGGGCGGGGTGGGAGGACGAACCGCGGCCCAGGAAGCCGATGTTGACGGGCCAGGCGTCGAAGGAGTTGAAGGCGTGCCGCAGCGCCCAGGGGGAGTTGACGCCGACGCCCCAGACCGGGCCGAACTCCTGGCCGATGATGGTGGTGACGCCGGAGGCCAGCGAGGCCTCCATGATCCGCGGGGACATCAGGTGCACGTGGGTGTCGATGGCGCCGGCGGTGACGATCAGGCCCTCGCCGGAGACGATGGCCGTCCCGGTGCCGACCACCACGTCCACGCCGTCCAGGGTGTCCGGGTTGCCGGCCCGCCCGATCGAGGCGATCCGGCCCTCCCGGATGCCGATCGAGGTCTTGCGGATGCCCTGGATCGCGTCGATCACCAGGACGTTGCTGATCACCACGTCGCAGGTGTCCCGGACGGCGGCGGCCTTGAGGTGCAGGCCGTCCCGGGCGGTCTTGCCGAAGCCGGCCAGGAACTCGTCGCCCGGCCGCTGGGAGTCGGACTCGACCCGGACGACCAGGCCGCTGTCGCCGAGCCGGACCCGGTCCCCGGCGCGCGGGCCGTGCACGGCCGTGTACTCGGACGCGTCGATGCTGCTGCTCACGGGTGCTGCTCCTGTCCTTCGCCGCTTGTTCCTGCGCCGGCCGTTCCGGCGTCGACCGTTCCCGCGCCGGCCTGTCCTTCGTCGGCCGCTCCGAGGTAGCCCTGTTCGGCGGCCCGGCGCAGCGCCTCGCGCCGCACCCGGGGCGAGTCCAGCGGCCCGTCGACCAGCCCGGCGAAGCCGATCGCGACCCGCTCGCCGCCGATCGGCACCAGGCCGACCTCGACGGTGGCGCCCGGGTCGAAGCGCACCGAGGAGCCGGCCGGCACGGCCAGGTGCATCCCGTAGGCGGCGGCCCGGTCGAAGGCCAGCCGCAGGTTGGCCTCGAAGAAGTGGAAGTGCGAGGTGACCGAGACCGGTACCCCGGAGGTGTTGCGCACGGCGAGGGTGCGGACGGGTTCCGGTCCGGTCGCGGCGTGGCCGTCGGTGAGGACGGCGCCGGGTGCGGCCTCGCCGAGGGCGCCGCCGCCGAACGGGTCGGCGATGACGGCGAGCCGGGTGCCGTCCTCGAACACGGCCTCGACGTGGATCTCGGTGACGAGGTCCGCCACGCCGGGCAGGACGTCGGCGGGGGAGAGGACGGAGCGGCCGCGCGCGACGGCCTCGGCCAGGCGCAGCCCGTCGCGGGCGGCCTCGCAGACGGTGTCCGAGACGAGCGCGGTGGCCTCGGGGACGTTGAGCCGCAGGCCGCGGGCGCGGCGGGCGCGGGCGAGTTCGGCTGCTGTGAAGATCAGCAGCCGGTCGCGTTCGGTGGGGGTCAGCTGCACGGGGGTTCCCTTCTCCCTCGGTGCGGGGCGGCGAGGGGTCAGCCGGCCGGCTGGTCGTGGGTGGAGCAGTGGATGCCGCCCCCGCCGGAGGCGATGGTGTCGATCTTCACGGGGACGATCTCGCGGTCCGGGAACTGCTCCCGGAAGACCTCCTGGGCGTGGCCGTCGGCCTTGGCGTCGCCGAAGAGCGGCAGGTAGACGCCCTTGTTGCCGATGTAGAAGTTCATGTACGAGGAGACGAAGGCGTCGCCGCGGCCGGTGATCCGGTCCGGGTCGGGCTGGCCGATCTCGACGACCTTGAGCTTCCCGCCGGTCGCGTCGGTGGCCTCGGCGAGGACGGCGCGCGCCTGGTCGGCGGAGCGGGACCAGACGTCGGGCGGGGTGCCGGGGAAGGCGCGGTCCAGGAAGACGACGCCGGGGGCGGCGAAGCGGGCGAGGCAGTCGACGTGGGCGTCGGTGATGTCCTTGCCCTTGACGCCCGCCAGCCAGATCACCTTGGTGAGGCCCAGCGTCCGCTTGAGCTCCGCCTCGATCTCGTCGCGGGTGCGGCCCGGGTTGCGGTTGTCGTTGACCACGGAGCTCTCGGTGACCAGCAGGGTGCCCTGGCCGTCGGTCTCGAAGGAGCCGCCCTCGGCGGTGAGCGGGGTCTCCAGCCGCTCGATCCCGTACTTCTCCAGGACGGTGCGGGCGATCCGGGCGTCGTTGGCGTGCTCCTGCTTCCCGCCCCAGCCGCTGAAGTTGAAGTCGACGCCCTTGACCTTTCCGCCCTCCTCGACGAAGACCGGCAGGGTGTCGCGGGCCCACAGGTCGTCCACCGGGACGGCGAGCAGCTCGACGTCCGAGCCGCAGGCGTTGCGGGCCGAGGCCTCCTGGCCGGGGCGGACGAGCAGGACCACCGGTTCGCGCTGTCCGATGGCCCGGGCCACGGTGGCGATGTCCCTGCGGACGGCGCCGAGCTGCTCGCCCCAGACGTTCTCGGAGGCGGGCCAGGCCATGAAGGTCCGCTCGTGCTTCTCCCACTCGCCGCCGAGCCGCCGGCCGCGGGCGGGGGCGGGCGCGGGGGTGGGATCGGAGGCGGGCGCCGGGGGCTGCGCGGCGGGCTGTCCGGGGGTGCCGGAGGCCGGGGCCGCGGGGCCGGCCGGCTCGTCGCCGGCGGTGGCGCAGGCCGTCGCGCCGAGGGCGATCGCACCGGCTCCGGCGAGGGAGCGCAGCACCGTGCGGCGGGCGAGGGGGGACTGGGACACGGTGGACTCCGGTGGGGCTGGGGGGTGGATCCGGCGCGGCGGGGAGGGCGGGCTCCGGGGGAGCGGCCCACGCGGCGATGGTCGGCGGCGGACGAGGAGGTCGTCCGGGAGGACGAGGTCGGTCGGCAGCGCCGGGACCGACTCTCGCATTGACTGAAAAATCAGTCAAGCTTTACGGTGAAGTCACCCAAACCACCCCGAGACGACCGGGGGCGCCGTACGAGCGGCCCAGGTCACGACGATGAAAGGCCGGGTGAGGCGGCGATGCTGCGCAATGGTCTGGAGCCCTGGCACGTGCTGGTCACGGTGGCCGTGCTGGTGCTGCTGTTCGGCTCCAAGAAGCTGCCCGAGATGGCGCGCGGACTGGGGAAGTCGATGCGGATCCTGAAGTCCGAGACGGCGGCCCTGCGGGAGGACGGTGCGCCCGGCGGAGCGGTCACCGAGCCGCCCGGTGGAGCAACCGCGGGTTCGCCCGGCGGAGCGACGGCCGGTTCACCTGGCGGAGCGACGCCCGGTGCGCCCGGCGGAGCCGTCACCGAGCCGCCCGCCGTCCCGCAGGCCGGGCCGGTGAAGCGGCCGCTCTGACCGGCGGGTCCGTACGCGAGCCCGCCGCCGACGCCGGGAGCCGTCGTTCCCCCGCCGCCCGACGGGGGAACGACGGCTCTCAGCCGTTGCGGCGGTAGTGGTCCAGGGACACCCGGACCGGCCCGTCCGGGCCCGCGGTCGACAGCACCCGGACGACCGCGAGGTCCCGGCCGTCCGCGGACCGGACGCAGAAGGCGCCGCGCGGCCCGACGGCGGCGAACGGGATCCGCCCGGCCGGGCGGCTGCCGAGGCCCTTGAGGCACTCGGCCGGGCCCAGTCCGGCGTCCCGGCCGATGAAGGAGTCGGCGTTCTCCGGCACCAGGAACTCGCCCTCGCCGCGGCCGACGTACCAGGTCGCGCTGTCGGTCGGGACCACGGTGCCGGTGGCGAGGTCGAACTCGTAACCGGCGTCCGACGAGGTCAGCTCGACCGCGCGGTAGGCCGGGGCGTACTCGGCGGCGGGGGCGGACGGCGGTGCGGCGCCCGGCGCGACGGGGACGGACCGGGTGGGCGACGGCGACCCGGCGGGCGTCGGGGCGGCGGTCGGGGCGCCGGGCTCGGCGGCACCGGACACCGGGGCCTCGGCGGCCGAGGCCTCCCCCGACTCCTGGTCGTCGAGCAGCAGGGCCGTCGCGGCGGCGGCGCCGACGGCCAGGGCGACGGCGGCGGTCAGCGCGGTGCGCCCGAGGGCGCGTCTGCGGCCGCCCGCGCGTGGGGCCTGACGGCCTGCCGACACCTGCGACCCGGCGGGCACCGGCCCGGCGGGTGCCGGGGCGGCTCCGGTCGCAGGCGCCGGCGCGAGCACCGTCGGCGTCGGCGCGGCGGTCGGGGCGAGGACCGTACGCGCCGAGTCCCACCCGGGCCCGGCGGCCCCGGGCCCCTCGGCCGGCACCTGCGGCAGCTCGGCGTGCCGGGTGATCTGGCTGGTCAGCGGGTGCGGCAGCCAGTCGTCGCCGAACCTGAGCTGCCCGCCCACGGCCGGGTGGCTCCGGGCGGCGGCGATCACCTCGGCGGTGGTCGGACGGTCCTCGGGCCGCTTGGCCAGGCACCGCAGCAGCAGCGCGCGCAGGCTCTCCGGGACCCGGCCGAGGTCGGGCTCCTCGTGGACGGTCCGGTAGAGCGCTGCCGGGTCCGGGCCGTCCCCGAACGGCGGAGCGCCGCCGGCGACGTGGACGGCCAGGGCGCCCAGCGCGTACACGTCGGTGGCCGGGGTCGCGGCCCGGCCCACGGCCTGCTCGGGCGCCATGTAGGCGGGTGAGCCGATCCGCAGGCCGGTGCCGGTCAGCGCGCTGGCGTCGGCCGCGCGGGCGATGCCGAAGTCGATCACCCGGGGGCCGTCGGAGGCGATCAGCACGTTGCCGGGTTTGAGGTCCCGGTGGACCACCCCGGTGGCGTGGATCGCCTGCAGCGCCTCGGCGATGCCGGCCATCAGCAGCAGGACGGTCCGTTCCGGGAGCGGGCCGTGGCGCTGCACCACCTCCTGGAGCGAGGGGCCCGGCACGTAGGTGGTGGCCAGCCAGGGGGTGGCGGCGTCCACGCCCGCGTCGACCACCTGGGCCGTGTACAGCCCGTGGATGCGCCGGGCGCTGGCCACCTCCTGGGCGAACCGGGCCCGGAACTCCGGGTCCCCGGCCAGTTCGGGCCGCACCACCTTGAGCGCCACCGGCCGGCCGCCGGGGGTGTACGAGAGGTAGACCCGGCCCATGCCGCCGGCGCCGAGCCGGGCGGCCAGCAGGTGGCCGCCGACCTCGCGCGGGTCGTCGTCGGCCAGCTCCTGGAAGACCGGCTGGAGGGCGAAGGGGGACCGGTCGGCGGACATGCGGGCTGCCTCTCTCGGCGGTCAGGGGGCGGCACGGGGGCCGGACAGGCCGGACGGGCCGGAAACGGGCGTACGGCACACGCGGCACACGCGGCACGCACGGCACGCACGGCACGCACGGCACGCACGGCACGCACGGCGCCGCAGAGTTTAGAGGTTTTATCAGGATCGGCCGAATCGGCCCCGGTGAGGGGTGTCCGACGCGGGAGCCCGACGGGAGCGGGCCGCCCGCGATGGCCCGGCTAGTCGCGCGCCAGCTCCGCCTCGACGGCCCCGCACAGCAGCCGGCGGGCGTGGTCGAGCGGCAGCGAGCCGCTCAGCCAGCGCACGCTCAGGCCCTCGACGAGGGCGGTGAGCCGCTCGGCGGCGGCCGCGTGCGCCGGGGCGGTCCCGCACGGATCGGCCCGGGCGAGCAGTTCGGCGATGTCGTGCACCCAGGTGTGGGTGGTCCGCGCCAGGTCCTCGCGCAGGTGCGGTTCGAAGACCGCGGTGGCTCTCAACTCGCCCCAGGCGGTGCTGTTCTCCCGGACGTCCGGGCTGTCCTGGAGTTCCCGGAGCAGTACGCGTTCGAGGTCGGCCCGGGGGCTCTCGGCGCGGGCCGGGGCGGGCTCCTCGTCGGCGGTGTAGTGGTCCGCGCGGTCGCTGATGTGCGCCAGCGTCTCCCGGAGGATCCCGGCCCGGTCGGTGAAGTGGTAGTAGATCAGCGAGGTGGACACCCCGGCCTCGGCGGCGAGTTCGTTCACGCGCAGTCCGCGTACGCCGCGCCGGGCGATCACCCGGGTCGCGGCCTTGAGTATTTCCGTCCGACGGTCCGACATGGGCGCCCACTCTACCGGGCTTCCCGGCTGGTCAGACAGGTTCCTGATGATCGTTTCAGGGGTTTCCATCAGCTTTGCCTCCAAGTCTTGACTGAATTTTCAGTACGGTAGAGGATGCGGGGCAACCCCCACGCCTCCCGCATCAGCCAGGGAGCGCCCCGTAGACCCCCACCCCCTCCCGGACACCACCGACGGCCACGTCGCTGCCCGGCGCACCGCGCCGCGCCCGGAGGGGCCCGAACAGAAGAGGTTTCCCGTGACGTACCGAATGCCCGCGGAGTGGACCGAGCACGAGGGCTGCCTGATGGCCTGGCCCGTCCGCCCGGACCTGTGGGGCGACACCCTCGACGAGGTGAAGGGCGAGTACGCGGCCGTCGCCCGCGCCATCGCGCAGTTCGAACCGGTCACCATGGTCGCGCCGCCCGGCCACGGCGAGGAGGCCCGGGCCCGGTGCGGCGAGGGCATCACCGTGGTCGAGCTGCCGACGGACGACTCCTGGTTCCGCGACTCCGCGCCGATCTTCGTCCTCGACGGGGACGGCCGCCGGGCCGGCGTGGACTTCCGCTTCAACGCCTGGGGCCGCAAGCACAGCCCCTGGGACGCCGACGACCGGATCGGCGGCCTGCTGCTGGAGCACCTCGGCACCCCGGCGATCCGCTCCGAGATGATCCTCGAGGGCGGCGCGATCACCGTCGACGGCGAGGGCACGCTGATCACCACCGAGCAGTGCCTGCTGCACCCCAACCGCAACCCGGAGATGACCCGGCAGGAGATCGAGGCCGAACTGAAGGCGCGCCTCGGCGTCACCAAGGTGGTCTGGCTGCCGTACGGCGGGGCGCTGGACACCGAGACCGACGGGCACGTGGACGGCGTCTGCGCGTTCGTCGCCCCCGGCAAGGTCGTGGTGCAGCTCCCGGCCGACCCCGCGCACCCGGACCACGCCCGGATGCGGGCCAACCGCGCCGTGCTGGAGCACTCCACGGACGCCCAGGGCCGGCCCTTCGAGATCGTCGACCTGCCGCAGGCCGCCTTCGTCGAGGTCGACGACCGCGAGGTCGAGGTCGGCTACCTGAACTTCTACCTCGCCAACGGCGGCGTCGTCGTGCCGGTCGCCGACCACCCCGAGGACGCGGGCGCCCTGGCCGTGCTCGCCGCCGCCTACCCGGACCGGAAGGTCGTCGGCGTGCGCGCCCGGGTGATCGCCTACGGCGGCGGCGGCGTCCACTGCATCACCCAGCAGATCCCGGCCGCCCACGCCTGACCCCTCGCCAGCGAACGGAGACCCCACCCTCATGACTCCCACCGCGCCCGCGAGGGGCGCCGGAGCCCGCGGCCGGCTCGTCCTCGCCACCGCCCTGCTCTCGGCGGCGGCCCTGGTCGCCGCCTGCTCCGGCCCGCCCCGCGGCGGCGCCGACCAGGCGGCGGTCCGGCTCTCCGCCGACACCCCGCCCGCCAAGGGCGAGCTCGACTCGTTCACCTGGGCCACCTACGCCGAGCCGCCCACCCTGGACTACCTCCAGGCCTTCGACTACCCGCAGAACACGGTGCTCTCCAACGTCTGCGAGAGCCTGATGCGCTGGACCCCCCAGCTCACCCTGGCCCCCGGCCTGGCCGAGAAGGCCTCCAACCCCGACCCGGCGACCTGGGTCTACGACCTGCGCTCCGGCGTCCACTTCCACGACGGCACGGTGATGACCGCCGACGACGTCGTGTACAGCCTCGGCCGGCAGATGAACCCGGACAACGCGGCGGCCTGGGCGCAGGTGTTCCAGAACGTCGAGTCCGTCACCAGGACCGGCCCGCTCCAGGTCACCGTCAAGCTCAAGCAGCCCGACTCCCAGTTCCCGCAGTACATGGCGACCGCCGCCGGCGTCGTCGCCGCCAAGGCGGGGGTGGAGGCCGCGGGCAAGGACTACGGCACCAGCGGCGGCCTCGACTGCACCGGCCCCTTCACGCTGGGCACCTGGGCCAAGGGCCAGTCGATCGAGCTCCAGCGCTTCGACGGCTACTGGGGCGCCAAGGCCAAGTCGAAGAAGGTCGTGTTCAGCTTCCTCACCGACGCGTCCGCCCGCACCAACGCGATGCTCACCGGCGACGTCGACGGCGGCTACCTGATCCCCACCGAGAGCTACGACCGGCTGAAGCGCGAGGGCCCGGGCACGCTCTACTTCGGCGAGGGCCTGAGCACCGTCAACCTCAACGTCACCAGCATGAACGGCCCGCTCGGCGACCTGCGGGTCCGCCAGGCGCTCTCGCTGGCCCTCGACCGCTCCGGCTTCGTCCGGACCGGCCTGGCCGGCGCCGGCACCGTCACCGGCTCCCTCACCACCAGGGCCGCCTGGGCCGGCGCCCCCGAGGACGTCCGGAAGGCGGCCTTCGACCACCTCACCCCCACCGCCCCGGACATAGACCGGGCCAAGGCCCTGGTCAAGGAGGCCGGCGCCGAGGGCAGGACGCTCACCGTCGCCACCAGCACCATCGGCCAGGACGTCTCGCTGCTCGCCACCGCCGTCCAGGCCGCCGGAGCGAAGATCGGCCTGAACGTCCAGCTGAAGACGATCGCCCCGAACGCCTTCACCGCGCTGTTCACCGACGCCAAGGCGCGCGAGGGCATCGACCTGTTCCCGGAGACGTACTACGACTCCGTCACCGACCCGCTCGACCTGCTCGCCAACTTCCGGACCGGCGCCTACCAGAACTACGCCGGCTTCAGCGACAAGGCCTACGACGACCTCGTCGACCAGGCCACCGCCGAGTACGACCCGGCCAGGCGCGGCGCAATCGAGGCCAGGCTCCAGCAGACCGCCTCCGAGCGGCTGCTGTGGATCCCGGTCGCCGAGTGGCCCACCTCCGTCTTCCTCAACAAGCGCGTCACCGGCGCCCCCACCACCATCTCGTACATGTACTACCCGTGGGCCGCCGACGTGGGGGCCGCCCGGTGAACTTCCTGAGATTCGCCGCCCGGCGGCTGGCCGAGATGGCCGCCACCCTGTTCGGCGCGTCCTTCGTGGTCTTCGGCGCGATGTACCTGGCACCGGGCAACCCGGCGAGCTTCCTGCTGTCCGGCCGGTCGGCCTCCCCGGCCGCCCTGCAGGCGATCAACGAGCAGTACCACCTCGACGACCCGTTCCTGGTGCGGTACTTCCGCTGGCTCGGCCAGGTGCTGCAGGGCGACTTCGGACGCTCCATCACCTACCGCACCGACGTGTCCCGGCTGCTCGCCGACCGGCTGCCCGCCACCCTGACCCTGGTGGTCATGGCCCTGCTCGTGGTCGCCGTCCTCGGCCTGGCCCTCGGCTGGATCGGCGCGGTGCGCGGCGGCGCGACCGACTCGGCGGTCCTGCTCTCCACCACGCTCGCGGTCGGCACGCCCTCCTTCGTCGCGGCCGTCCTGCTACAGGGCCTGTTCGCGGTCAAGCTGGGCTGGTTCCCGACCAGCGGCACCGGCGACGGCTTCGGCGACCTGCTGTGGCACCTCACCCTGCCGGCGGTCGCCCTCGCGCTGTACCTGATCGGGATGCTCGCCCGGGTCACCCGCTCGGCGATGCTGGACGCCCTGGAGGGCGAGCACGTCGCCGTCGCCCGCAGCCGCGGCGTGCCCGAGCGCGAGGTGATCCGCCGCCACGTGTTCCGCAACTCGCTGGGCACCGTGCTGACCACCGGCGGCCTGATCGTCTCCACCCTGCTGGTCTGCACGATCCTGGTGGAGTCCGCGTTCAGCATCGGCGGCATCGGCCAGCTCCTCGAACTGTCCACCACCACCAAGGACTTCCCCACCGTCCAGGCCATCTCGCTGCTGATCGTCGCCCTGTTCATGACCGTGAACCTGGTCGTCGACCTGCTCCACCCGCTGGTCGACCCCCGGGTCGCCCTCGGTTCGAGGAGGGCCGACGCATGAGTGTCGCCCTCACCCGCCGGCCCGGCCTCGGCCGCCTCAGGGCCGCCCGCGCCCCGCTCCACCTGGCCTGCCTCGGCCTCGTCGCCCTGGTGGTGCTGGCCGCCCTGCTCGCCCCCTGGATCGCGCCGGACGACCCGAACGCCGTCGACCTCGGCAACGCCCTCGCCGGCCCCTCGCCCGACCACCTGCTCGGTGTCGACGCCGTCGGCCGTGACACCCTCTCCCGGCTCCTGCTCGGCGCCCGCACCTCCCTGCTCGGCCCGCTCGGCGTGGTCGCCTTCTCCACCGTCGCCGGCGTCCTGGTCGGCCTGGTCGCCGGCTGGCGGGGCGGCTGGCTCGACTCCGTCCTCTCCCGCGGCACCGAACTGGTCTTCGCCTTCCCGGGCATGCTGCTCGCCATCCTGATCGTCTCGGTGTACGGGGAGGGCCTCCTCGCCCCCGTCGTCGCCCTCGCGATCGCCTACCTGCCGTACGTCTCGCGGCTGACCCGCTCCCTGGTGCTGGCCGAACGCGAACGGCCCTACGTCGCCGCGTACCAGGTCCAGGGCCACTCCGCCGCGCAGATCTGCCTGCGGCACGTCCTGCCCAACATCGCCCCGATCGTCCTGGCGCAGTCCACCATCAACTTCGGCTACGCCCTCATGGACCTCGCCGGCCTCTCCTTCCTCGGCCTCGGCGTCCCCGCGCTCACCCCCGACTGGGGGCGGATGGTCTTCGACGGCCAGACGGCGATCCAGCACGGCTACCCGCTCTCCGCGATTCTGCCGTGCGTCCTCCTCGTGCTCACCGTCGTCGCGTTCAACGTCGTCGGCGAGCGCTGGGCCGACCGCGTCGCCCGGAGGAGCCGATGAGCCGGAGAACGACGAGCCGGAGAACGACGAACCGGAGAACGACGAACCGGGGGACCCGACGAACCGGCGCAGCCCCGAACCGGAGGACCGCGTGAACGCCCTCGACATCCGGGGCCTGCGGCTCCGCCTGCCCGGCACCGCCCGGCCCGTCCTCGACGGGGTCGACCTCGCCGTGGGCCCCGGGGAGACCGTGGCCCTGGTCGGCGAGTCCGGCTCCGGCAAGAGCCTCACCTCCCGCAGCGCCCTCGGCCTGCTGCCGCCCGGCGCCACCGCCGCAGGCAGCGTCCTGGTCGACGGCGAGGACGTCCTGACGATGGGCCCCGACCGGCTGCGCGCCCTGCGCACCGGCCGGGCCGCCATGGTCTTCCAGGACCCCAGGGCCGCGATCAACCCGCTGCGCCGCGTCGGCGACTTCCTCACCGAGGGCGTCCGTCTCGGCGGCCGGACGAGCCGGGAGGACGCCGAGCGGCGCGCGGTCGAACTGCTCGACGCCGTGGGCCTCGGCCCGGAACTGCTGCGCCGCTACCCCGGCCAGCTGTCCGGCGGCATGCTCCAACGCGTCATGATCGCCGCCGCGCTGATGGGCGACCCGGTCCTGCTGCTCGCCGACGAGCCCACCACCGCGCTCGACGTCACCAGCCAGGCCGAGGTGGTCGCGCTCCTCGACCGGCTGCGCCAACGCTTCGGCACCGGCCTGCTGTTCGTCACCCACGACCTCGGCCTCGCCGCCGCCATCAGCGACCGGGTCCACGTCATGTACGCCGGGCGGATCGTCGAGAGCGGCCCCGCCGAGGCGCTCTTCGCCCGGCCCCGCCACCCCTACACCGCCGCGCTGCTGGCCGCCACCCCGGGGCTGGACTCCGGGAGCGGCCGACTCGCCGCCATCGACGGCCAACCACCGGACCTGCGCGAGGAGTTGACGGGCTGCGCGTTCGCCCCCCGGTGCCCCCGGGCGACCGCCCTGTGCCGCGAGGAGACCCCGGCGCCGGGCCCGGTCGCCTGCCACCACCCGCTCGAAGGGAGCCGCGCCGATGCCTGAGGCCGTACTGGAGGTCACCGGACTGTGCCGGACCTTCGGCACCGTACGGGCGGTGGACGACGTCTCCTTCACCCTCCCGGCCGGCGGATCGCTCGGCATCGTGGGCGAGTCCGGCTCCGGCAAGACGACCACCGCCCGGATCGTCGTCGGCCTCGAACAGGCCGACGAGGGGCGGGTCGCCGTCCGGGGCCGGGCCCGCGCCGGCCGGGTGCGGGGGAGGGCCGGGCGGCTGGCCCGCGCCCGTGAGGTCCAGATGGTCTTCCAGGACCCGTACCTCTCCCTGGACCCGCGCACCAGCGTCGAGGCCGTGCTCCGCGAGACCCTGCGGCTGCACTTCCCCGGCACCGACCACGCGGCCCGGATCCGCGAACTCCTCGACCAGGTCGGCCTCGGCAGCCGGGCGGCCGACGCGCTGCCCCGGCAGCTCTCCGGCGGCCAGCGCCAACGCGTCGCCATCGCACGGGCGTTGGCCGTCCAGCCGGCCGTCCTGGTATTGGACGAGGCGGTCGCCGCGCTGGACGTCTCCGTGCAGGCGCAGGTCCTCAACCTGCTCGCCGACATCCGCGAACGGACCGGCATCGGCTACCTGTTCATCACCCACGACCTCGGCGTCGTCCGCTGCGTCACCGACGAGGTCGTCGTGATGCGCCACGGACGGATCGTCGAATCCGGCCCCACCGCCCACGTCCTGGACTCCCCGCAGCACGCCTACACCCGGCTGCTGCTGGAGTCCGTCCCCCGGCCCGGCTGGGATCCCGACCGGATCGCCGCCGCGCGCCGCGCCTTGTAAGACGGCTCCGGCCCGGCAGGTGGTGGGACCTGCCGGGCCGGAGCGACCGAGCAACACCGGCGGGCGACGCCGGGCGGCAGCGACCCTGCCGGCCCGGCGCCACCGCCGCAGGAAGGACGACCGTGCAGGTCACCACCGACGACACCAGCGCGACCGACCGGGCCGCGCACCGATCCCCCCGCCGCCGTTGGCGGTTCGCCGCCGTCCTGGCGGTGGTCGTCACCCTCTGCGGGTCGGGCATCGGGCTGTACCTCAACGAGCGCGACACCCGCGAACAGACCAGGGAGCTGGCGGTCCCCGCGACGCCCGACTGGATCGAACTGGACGTCACCGCCCAGGACGTGGACCCGACCGCCCAGCAGCTGACCCTCTACGTCACGCCCGTCCCGCACGGCAGGTTCGCCGCCGGGCCGGACTCCCAGACCTTCGCCCGCCCCGTCGAGATCACCGTCACCGGCACCCCCAGGGTGACCATCCGGGCGGCCGAGGGGGAGGCCGCGGCGTCCCAGCTCGTCCAGGTGGGGACGTACGACGGCACCAAGACGGACTACCCGTTCGACCGCTACCGCGCCGAGGCCGGCTTCTCCGCCACCAGCGGGGGTGCGGCTGCGCCCGTCGGCCTGGTCCTCACCGACACCGACCCGTTCTTCGTACTGCGCCCGCAGGCCACCACCGCGAGCTCCGGTGCCGTGACCCTGGACACGCGGATCACCCGGTCCCGCAGCACCTTCATCCTCTCCTGGTTCATGATCGCGGCCATGTGGGCCATCGCCCTGGCCGTCCTCGGCGCCGCCGAGGTGCTGTACCGCAAGCGGGAGGGGCTGGTCTGGCCCTCCCTGGGCTGGATGGCGGCGAGCCTGTTCGCCCTGATCGGCATGCGCAACGCGGCCCCCGGGGCGCCGCCGATCGGATCCCTGATCGACTACGTGGCGTTCTTCTGGGCCGAGGGCCTCATCGCCGCCAGCCTGGCCTGCACCGCCTGGTCCGGCATCCGCACCGAGCACCGGCTGCGCCGCGAGCGGGAGGCGGTGACCGAGGCGGCGTGAGCCGAGGGGCGGTGAGCGGGGGTGTGAGCGGATTCCCCCGAACGGCGGGTGCGTGCCGCGCCGGAATCTGACCTTCCGATCAGTAGCCTGCGGAGCCGAACCCGACCCCAACCGGAACGAGGCCCCATGGCTCACCCCCGGCCGTCCCGCCGTTCACTCCTGCAGTCCGGGGCCGCGCTCGCCGCGCTGGCCCTGACCGGTGGCTGCTCCTCCGACAGCGGATCGGGGGAGCGGTCCGGTCAGAGCGGTCCGGCCTCGGGGGCGGCCGGGTCGGGGAGCCCGGCGGCCGGCGGGTGGACCATGCCGGCCGAGTCCGGCCCGCACACCCGCACCTTCATGGCCTGGCCGGCACTGGAGGAGGTGTGGGGCGACCAACTGCCCGACGTCCGACAGGACATCGCCGGGCTGGCCCAGGCCATCGCCGGCTTCGAGCCGGTCGTCCTGCTGGCCCGCCCCGACCAGGCAGACCAGGCCCGGCAGGCCTGCGGCTCCTCGGTCGAGGTGCTGGAACTGAAGGTCGACGACCTGTGGGCCCGGGACACCGGGCCGACCTTCGTCACGGGCCCGAAGGGGCTCGCCGGGGTCGACTTCAACTTCAACGGCTGGGGCGGCAAGCAGACCCACGCCAACGACGCCCTGGTCGCCCGCTACCTCCTGGACCACTACGGCATCACCCGCGTCCAGGCGCCGGTCACCGGGGAGGGCGGCGGCATCGAGGTGGACGGCGAGGGCACCCTGATGGCCACCGAGAGCTCCTGGGTCAACGACAACCGCAACCCCGGCAAGTCCCGCGACGAGATCGAGGCGAGCCTCAAGGGCCTGCTCGGCGTCGAGAAGGTGATCTGGTTCAAGGGCGTCGCCGGGCAGGACATCACCGACTGCCACGTCGACGCCCTCGCCCGCTTCGCCGAGCCGGGCACCGTGGTGCTGCACCGGCCCGCCGGCGACACCCCGCCGGACGTCTGGACCACCGCCTCCGCGCAGGCCGTCCAGGTGCTCCAGTCCGAGACCGACGCCAAGGGCCGCGCGTTCACCGTGGTCGACCTGCCCGAGCCCGACGTCACCCTGATCCAGGGCGCGGGCAAGGACTTCCTCGCCACCTACATCAACTACTACGTCTGCAACGGCGGCGTCATCGTCCCGCGCTTCGGCGACCAGGCCACCGACGACCGGGCGGCCGGCATCATCGGCGACCTCCACCCGGGGCGCAAGGTCACCCAGGTCGGCATCAACCACATCGCCGCGGGCGGCGGGGGCATCCACTGCGCCACCCAGCAGCAGCCCGTCGCACCCGGGTCCACCGGGTGACGCGGGGTCAGATGGTGGGACCGTCAGGCGCCGGACGGCCGGGCGGCGGCGGAGGAGAGCGAGTCCAGCAGCGTCCGCAGCACCCGCTCGGCGTCCACCGTCCCGTCCAGCGACCCGATGGCGGCGAGCCCGTCCACGGCGGCGGCGAAGGCCTCGCCGAGCGGTACCGGGTCGGCGCCGTCGCCGCGCTCGTCCAGCAGGCAGCGGAACAGGCCGACGAAGGAGGCCCGCCAGCGCGCGTACTCGGCCTCCAGGCTCGCGCGGACGCGTTCGTCGTTGAGGGCGAGCCAGTGCAGGGCCGCGTGCAGCCGGGCGAGGTCGGGGCTCTCGGGCCGGGTGAGCAGTGCCAGGACCCGCTCGGAGCGCTCGGCGTAGCCGCCGGGGCCGGCGACCGCCTCCTCCAGCGGCGTGATCCACTCGGGCCGGATGTCCTCGACCACCGCGACGATCAGGTCGGTGCGGTCCGCGAAGTGGTAGTGGCACATCCCGTGCGAGACCCCGCACAGCGCGGCCACGTTGCGGGTGGTGAACCGCCCCGCGCCGTCGCCGGCGAGCAGGGTGCGGGCCGCGGCGATCAGCCGGGCCCGGGTCTGCTCGCCCTTGGCGGAAGCGCGCGTCCGGCCGGTGCCGCCGGGGCCGGGGGCCGTACGCGGGGCTGCGCCCGTCGCCTGTGTCGCCATGGCCGCCACTGTAACGACTGCGGGGGAGCGGCAGGGGCGCATCGGCACCGATCTCTGCGCAAAGTATTGACCGAGCGCTTGGTCAGTTTTACCTTTTCGGTCAACTGCCGGACAGGCAGCGCACTTTGACAGGGAGGTAGTGATGGAGGGCAGCTTCAGATCCCATCCGGCGATCGACGGAGGGCTCGGCCGACGCCGGTTCCTGACGGCCGCCGGGCTCGCCGTCGCGGGCACCGCGCTGACCGCGGCGAGCGGTGGGCAGGCCCGGGCGGCGCAACCCCGCACCGCCGCCGCGGGCCCGGCCGTCGCCGCCGGCCTCCGGGTGCCGCTGGACACCGTCCGGCACACCCGCACCTGGATGGCCTGGCCGGACAGCAGCACCATCTGGCGGAACAAGCTCGGCGGTGTCCAGTCGAACATCGCCCTGATCGCGAAGACCATCGCGAAGTACGAGCCGGTGACCATGTGCGCCAACCCGGCGAGCGTCGCCAAGGCGCGCTCGATGTGCGGTTCGGCCGTCACCGTCATCGGGGACATCCCGGTCGACGACTGCTGGATGCGCGACACCGGTCCGGTCTTCCGCACCGACGGCGCCGGCGGCCTCGACACGATCGGCCTCAACTTCAACGGCTGGGGCAACCACCAGAACCCGCACGGCAACGACGCCCTGGTCGCCGGGCGCGTCGCCGCCTACCTCGGCCTGCCGTTCACCGCCGCCGGGCTGGTCGCCGAGGGCGGCGCCATCGAGACCGACGCGGCCGGCACGCTGATGGCCACCCGGAGCAGCATCCTCAACGCCAACCGCAACTCCGGAATGTCGCAGGCCGCGGTCGAGAGCGCGATGTGCGCGGCCTACGGCGCCAGCACGGTGATCTGGTTCAACGGTGTGGCCGGCCAGGACATCACCGACGACCACGTGGACGCCACCTCCCGCTTCCTCGACGCGGGGACGGCCGTGGTCCAGATGCCGCTGGCGAGCGACACCGACGCCTGGTCGAACGACGCACGGCAGCAGTACCGGATCCTGACCACCACCACCGGTGCCCAGGGCACCCCGTTCGCGGTCAGCCGGATCCAGGGGCCCGACTACAACCTGATCCGCTCGACCGACCCCAACTTCGTCGGCTCCTACGCCAACTACTACCTGTGCAACAACGCGGTGATCGCGGCGCAGTTCGGCGACACCAAGGCCGACAGCGCCGCCAGGGCGGCCCTCGCCCGGCTGTTCCCCGGCCGCACCGTCGAGCAGCTCAACATCGACTCCCTCGGGGCGGGCGGCGGCGGGATCCACTGCGTCACCCAGCAGCAGCCCGCGGTGTGAACCCGCCGGGGCCGGGTCCGGCCCGCCGACCGGACCCGGCCCCGAACGGAGGCCGGCCCGGGGTCGCCCCCGGCCCGGCCGGTCCGGTCAGCCCAGGGCGGGGATGTCGTGGGTGGCGCAGTGGATGCCGCCACCGCCGGCCGCGATCGCGTCGATCTTGACCGGCACGATCTCGCGGCCCGGGAAGTACTGCTTCATGAGCTGCTGGGCCCGGTCGTCGGCCCTGGCGTCGCCGAACTTCGGCAGGTAGACGCCCTTGGTGCCGATGTAGAAGTTCATGTACGAGGAGACGAAGGCGTCGCCGCGCCCGGTGATCTTGTCGGGGTCGGGCTGCTGGAGCTCCACCACCTGGAGCTTCCGGCCCGTCGCGTCGGTGGCGTCCTTCAGGACGGACCGGGCCTGGTCGGCCGAGCGGGACCAGACGTCCGCCGGGGTGCCGGGGAAGGCCTGGTCGAGCAGGACCACGCCGGGGGCGACGAAGCGGGTCAGGCAGTCGACGTGGGCGTCGGTGATGTCCTTGCCCTTGACGCCCGCCAGCCAGATCACCTTGGTCACGCCGAGGACCTTCTTCAGCTCGGCCTCGACCGCGTCCCGGCTCATGCCCGGGTTGCGGTTGTCGTTGACGACGGAGCTCTCGGTGACCATCAGGGTGCCCTGGCCGTCGGTCTCGAAGGAGCCGCCCTCGGCGACCAGCCGGGTCTCGATCCGCTCGACGCCGTACTTGGCCAGCACCGTCCGGGCGACCTTGGAGTCGTTGCCGCGCTGCTGCTTGCCGCCCCAGCCGTTGAAGTTGAAGTCGACGCCCTTGACCGTGCCGCCCTCCTCGACGAACACCGGCAGGGTGTCCCGGGCCCACAGGTCGTCGACCGCGATCGGGACCACCTCGACCGCCGAGCCGCAGGCCTTCCGGGCGGCGTCCGCCTGCTCGGGCCGGGCCATCAGGACGACGGGTTCGCGGGCGGCGATGGCCTGGGCCAGGCCGGCGACGTCCCGGCGGACGTCCGCGAGCTGGTCGCCCCAGACGTTCTCGGAGGCGGGCCAGGACATCACCGTGCGCAGGTGCTTGTCCCACTCGGCGCCGAAGCGGCGCACGCCGGGGGTGCCGCCGGGCCGCGTGGGCGGTACGGCGCCGTCGAGGTCCTTCAGGTCGTTGGGGTCGCAGGCGGTGAGGCCGAGGGTGAGGGCGCCGACTCCGGCGCCGACGCCGGCGAGCCTGCGGATCAGGGTACGGCGGGACAGGGCGTTGGTCATGCGGGAACTCCAGCTGAGGGTCTGGGCGGTGGTGGAGGAGAGTGCGCGGGGCGGCCGGGTTACGGCAGCGGTTCGTGCATGGTCGAGCAGTGGATGCCGCCGCCCCCGGCCATCAGGCGGTCGACGTCGATCTGCACCACCTCACGGCCGGGGAAGGCCGCGGCGAGCGCGTCCCGGGCGGCGGCGTCCTTGTACGCGTCGCCGAACTGGGCGGTGATGACGCCCCCGTTGACGACATGGAAGTTGAGGTAGGAGTCGACGAACTTGGAGCTGCGGGAGCGGACGGTGTCCGGGCCGTGCACCGGGACGACCTGCAGGCGGCGCCCCCGGGCGTCGGTGGCGGCGGAGAGGATCGCGAACTGCTCGCGGGCGTCCCGGGCCCAGGCGTCGTTGCGGTCGGCCGGCGGCAGCTGCACCATCACCGTGCCGGGGCGGACGAACCGGGAGGTGACGTCCACGTGGTCGTCGGTGATGTCCTGGCCCTTGATCCCGGGCAGCCAGATCATCGTGTCGGCGCCGTAGGCCTCCAGGACGGCCTCCTCGATCTCGTCCCGGCTCATGCCGCGGTTGCGGTTCTTGTTCACCAGGCTGCTCTCGGTGGCCATCACGGTGCCGTCGCCGTCGGTCTCGATCGCGCCGCCCTCGCCGACGAAGTCCGCGAAGGTGTGGCGCAGGCCGCGGCGGGTGGCGACGAGCTCGGCGACCCGGGCGTCGTCGTGGTGCACCTGCTTGTTGCCCCAGCCGTTGAAGTTGAGGACCACGGCGTCCAGGCCGCCGTACCCGTCCCGGCGGAACACCGGCGCGGTGTCGCGCATCCACAGGTCGTCGGTGGGGATCGCGGTGATCACCTCGACTCCGGAGCCGCACCAGGACTGGGCCTTGCCCGCCGTCCAGTCGTCGGGGGCGCACATCACCACCGGCTCGAACTCGGCGATCGTGCGGGCGATCAGGGCGATGTCCTCCTGGACGCCGCCCAGCCGCAGTCCCCACACGCCCCGGCGGGAGGGCCAGGACATCCAGGTCCGCGCGTGCGGGACGTCGTCCGCCGGCACCCAGGGGTAGGGCTCGGTGGAGCGGTCATCGCGGTAGTGGGTCATGAGGGCCTCCAGATCGTGCGACGGTGCCGGGAGGGGTGCCGGGGGCCGCCGACTCCACTCTTCGCGCCGCGCCGGGGCGGCGCACGTGGGGACGGACGGGCGGCAGCACCCTGCCGCGGGTTCAGGCTCGCACTGACTGAAAAGTCAGTCAAACTCGCGGTCGTGCCCTAACGCATCCTTGACGGGCTCCGTGTGCAGAGTGAGGCCCCCCGTGCGGTCCGTACGGATCAGGACCCGAGCCGGGCCACCTCGGCGTCGACCGCGTCGGCCATGAGCGTGCGGGCGTGCGCCAGCGGCAGGCTGCCGCTCAGCCAGCGCGTGCTCAGCCCCTCCAGCAGCGCGGTCAGCCGCTCCGCCGCCCCGGCCAGCGCGACCGCCGAGGACATCGGCCGTACGGTGCCGAGCAGTTCGGCGACCTCCTGCACCCAGATCCGGGTGGCCCGCGCCAGGTCCTCGCGCAGCGTCTCGTCGAACACCGCGCTCGCCCGCAGCTCGCCCCAGGCGGTGCTGTTCTCCCGCACCTCGGCGGTGTCCTGGAGCTCCAGCAGCAGGGTCTGCTCCAGCTCCTCGCGGGGCGTCAGCGGCGGGGCGCCCTCGGCGCGCTCGGTCGTGTACCGCTCCGCCCGGTCGTTGATGAACTCCATCGTCTGCCGGAGGATCCCCGTCCGGTCCTTGAAGTGGTAGTAGATCAGCGCGGTGGACACACCCGCCTCGGCGGCGAGCTCCTCCACCCGCAGCCCGCGCACCCCGCGTCGCGCGATCACCCGCGCCGCTGCTTCCAAGATCGACGTTTTACGACTGGCCACGATCCACCACCTTACCGGGGCGCGGGCGCCGGCCCCGTGCGGTTGCTGAAAGGCCGGTCAGCGGAGGCCGGCCGATTCCCCCCGGATGTGACGCAGGTCACCTCCGATGCAGAACCCGCACGCCGCATCGGGCGTCTGGCTGGTGTGAGATCACGCAGGAGAACACTGGACGACCTGGACGAGGAACGCCTCCTCCGGCTGGTGGCCAAGGGCGACCGCGGGGCCTTCGACGAGCTGTACCGGCGGACGTCGCCCTGGCTCGCCGTACGGCTGCGCCGCCGCTGCGCGGACGAGCAGATCGTCGCCGAAGTCATGCAGGAGACCTACCTCGCGGTCTGGCGCGCCGCCGGCGCGTTCGCCGGCAGCGCGGTCGGCGGGACGGCCGTCGGCTGGCTGTGGACGATCGCGGCACGCCGCCTCGTCGACGCGTTCCGGCGCCGGGCCCACCACGCCGAACCGCCGGTCGCCGCCGCCGAGCGCGCGGTGGTGCCCGCGGCGGAGGAGGAGGCGCTCGCCGGCACCGTCGGCGGTGACGTCGGCGACGCCCTGCGCCGGCTGGCGCCGGAACTCCGAGAGGTACTGCAGGCCACGGTGCTCGACGGGCTCTCCGTCCGGGAGACCGCCGTCCTGCTCAGACTGCCCGAAGGCACGGTCAAGACCCGTGCCCGTCGGGCCCGGATCGCGATGCGGGAGGCGCTGGCATGAGTGGGGAACACGCGACCAGGCAGTTGATCGACGACTACGCACGTGGCGTCACGACGATGGCGGCGGACACGGTCTGGGCGCTGGAGGCCCACCTGGAGACGTGCGCGCCCTGCCGGAGCCTGCTGGCGGCCTCCGTCGCCACCGGGGCACCCGACATCGCCGCGCTCGTCGACACCGTCCGGGCCGGCCTGGAACCGCGGTTGGACGCGGTGGGCGCGGTGCCCCCGCGGTGGCGCCGGCCGAGGTGGGTGTCGTCCTGGCTGACGCCGGCCATGACCCCGTGGCTGGCCATGACCGCCGTCGTCACCCTGGTGGCGCTGCTGCTCGACGCGGCCGCCCCGGCGGAGGTCTTCGGCAGCTCCTCACCGGTCTCGCTGATCGCGCCGGTGCTGCCGCTGTGCGGCGTCGCCGCCTCCTGGTCCAGCGGCCTGGACCCGGCCCACGAACTGACCGCCTCCACCGCCCGGGCCGGCCTGCCCCTACTGCTCAGGCGCACCACCTCGGTCCTCGTGGTGGTCCTGCCCGTCCTCCTGCTGGGGGGATGGCTGACCGGGAGCACGACGGCCGCGCAGTGGCTGGTGCCCTCCCTGGCCTTCACCTCCACCGCCCTGGCACTGGGCAGCGTGGTCGGGGTGACCCGCGCCGCCGTCGGGCTGGCGGCCGGGTGGGGCCTCGTCGTCGTGGCCCCCACCTCGATCACCGGCCGGGTCCCCGCCTTCCTTCAACTGGCCCTGCAACGCGACCAGTTGCCCGTCTGGGGGCTGCTCCTCGCGCTCGGCGTCTGCGCCGTGATCGCCCGCCGGGACACGTACTCGACGCTGTGAAACCCATGTCCACCCTGTCCGTCCTCGAAAGGGACCATCGCATGACGTATACGGCGAGCGCGGCCGACACCGCGCCGAAGACCTACCCCTGGGAGATCCGGGCCAGCGGCCTGAGGGTCCGCGTCGGACGGAGCAAGATGGCCGTCGACGGCCTCGACCTCTCGCTGGGCATCGGTGCCCACGGCCTCCTCGGGCCCAACGGAGCGGGCAAGACCACCCTGATCCGGACGCTGGCCACCGTGCTGCGCCCCACCGAGGGCGAGCTGGAGATGCTCGGCACCTCCCTCGGCAGGGTGGGCGACCACCGGGCCCTGCGCCGCCGCATCGGCTACCTGCCGCAGGACTTCGGCTACTACAAGCGGTTCACCGTACGCGAGTTCGTCGAGTACATGGCCTGGCTGAAGGAGGTCCCGAAGCGGGACATCCCCGACGCCGTCCAGCGCGCCGTCGAACGGGTGGGCCTGGCGGACCGCGCCGACCACCGGATGAAGACCCTGTCCGGCGGCATGGTGCGGCGGGCCGGCATCGCCCAGGCCATCGTCAACTCCCCGGCGGTGCTGCTGCTGGACGAGCCGACGGCCGGCCTCGACCCGGCCCAGCGGCTGCGCTTCCGCGAACTGCTGACCGACCTGGGCCGCGACACCTGCGTGGTCGTCTCCACCCACCTGGTCGAGGACGTCGCGGCCGCCTGCTCCGACGTGGTGCTCTTCGCCGACGGCCGCCTCGTCTTCCAGGGCACGCCGGACGAACTGGGCGCGGCGGGCAGCGCCGAGCACCCCGGCGACAGCCCCCTGGAGCGCGGCTACTCGGCGCTGCTCCGCACCTCCGGCCAGCAGGGGAGCGCCTGGTGAACGCACGCGTGCTGCGAACCGAGCTGAAGCGCTCGGCCGCCCCCTGGGCCGGAGCCGTCGTCCTGGGCGGCAGCCTGGCGGTCTTCCTCCCGTTCGACGCGTTCTGGTGGCACGGCACCGCGGGGTGGACGGCCCAGTGGACCACCATGGCGTTCTGGACCCGGTCCCTGCTGACCTTCTGGTGGCCCTTCGTGATCGGCGTCGGGGCGGTGTACGGGCTGCGCGAACCCCGCTCGCGGATGACCGAGCTGCTGACGACCACGCCACTGCCGGCCTGGCGCCGTGCGGCGCTGCCGGCCGGTGCGATCGGGCTCGCGCTGGCGGCGGGCTTCGGCCTGCTGGTCCTGGTGGGCGGAGTCCAGGTGGCGTCCGGTCCGACCACCTACACCCCCCTCGGCTGGCTGCCGATCTCGCTGGTGGCGGCACTGGCCCTGGTCGCGGGCGCCGTGTTCGGCATGGGCGTCGCGCGGGCGCTGCCCTCCGTCCTCACCCCGCCGGCCCTGGTGGTGATCGTCTTCGTGGGGACGGGCCTGTTCCTGCGGATGAACAACGAAGGGGCGGTACCGACGGGCCGGGTGGCGAACCGGTTCGCCCTGCTGTCGCCGGCGACCCCGGAGCCGCGGCAGATGCTGCTGACCCTGGCCGGCTCCGTCCACCTCGGTCAGGCGCTCTGGCTGCTCGGCCTGCTCGCCACCGGCGTCGCGCTGCTGGCGGCCGCGACCCGGCGGGCCCGGCTGCTCGCGGTGACTCCCGCCCTGGCCGGCCTGGCCCTGGCCCTGCTGGTCCTCCCGTCCGCCGCGCGCGACGTCTACGTCGTCGACAAGGCCGCCGCGGCGCTGGTGTGCGACGGGCCGGTGTGCGTGACCCAGGCGAGCCGTTCCCACCTGGCCGAGCTCACCCAGCGCAGCAAGGACGCGCTGCGCGTGCTGCACGAGGTCCTGGGCGACCGGGCGCCGACCTCGGTGCGGGAGGACACCGCGCTGCACGAGCTCGCCGAGGCGCGCGAACTCTCCGCGGACGTGCTGCTGGTCGACTTCAGCGAGCGGCTGCTCGCCGACGCGACGGGCGAGCAGCTGACCCGCGCGCTGATCGCCAAGGGCCTGGCACCGAGCTGCTACCCGGACAACGACAAGGAGGGCGGCGGGCACGTCGCCATCCCCGCCCAGAGCATCGCCGTGAGCTGGGCGCTCCACGACCCCCAGCTCCAACCGCTGGCGCCGAAGGGCACCACCGCGTACGAGGTCGAGACCTGGGCGGCGGCCGACACCGCGTGGCAGAAGCTGACGGCACTGCCGCCGGCGGAGCAGCGCTCGCGGATCGTCGCGCTGCACGCCGCCTCCCTGTCCTGCGCGCGGCAGGACCAGATTCCGGTGCTGGCCGGGGAGGTGTCGCGGTGAGGTGGCTGACGCTGTACGCGCGTTCACGGCAGGTGCCCACGTCGGCGGCCGCGGTGGCGCTCACCGCCCTGGTGGTGTGGGCCTTCAACCGGGGCGGCGGCACGGGCGCGGTGGAGGCGGACGCGATCAACCCGATCGTGTACTTCGTGCTCGCCGCGGGCGTGGCGGCCGGCTCCGTCGGGCTCGGCGGGCAGGACTCCGCACTGGACCGGACGGCCGCGATCCGGTGGGCGCCCCGCCGGGCGGCGCACGCGCTGCTGATCGGCGTGGTCGTGGGCGCCGCGGTGCTGGCGGTGCAGGCCGCGGGGCCGAGGTTCGCCCCCACCGAGGTCGTCCTCCGGGACACCGCGGGCCTGGCCGGCCTGGCCGCGCTCGGGGCGGTGCTCTGCGGAGCGCACCTCGCCTGGATCCTGCCGATCGGCTGGCTCGGCTTCACCATCCTCGTCCCCCCGCTGCCGCCCACCACCGTGGGGAAGGCGATCGGCTGGATGACCTGTCCGGCCGGGACGGGGGTGTCCACCTGGACCGCGGTGGCCCTGCTGGTGACCGGCGGCGCGCTGTACGCGGTGGCCGGCCCGCGACGGTGACGGGCCCGTGACGGTGACGGGCCCGTGGGCGCCGACGGAGCACCCGGCGGCGCCCGCGGACCGGCCGCGTGCCGGGGCGGCATCGCCGCCTGGTCGCCCTGCTGTCAAGTGATCTCACTCCTTCGAGTGAGGATCGGTCGCCGATCGGTCGGTTGAGCACCTCTTGCGGTCAAGACTGACCCCCGAACGAACAGTCAGTTCTCGGAGGGGGAACGGTGTCGACCATCGGAATGTCCGGCATACCCGGCGAGGTCGGGGCGGATCGACGGCTGCTGGTCAGCGTCTTCGACCCGCAGGAGGCGCGGGAGGCGGTCCTCGGCGGCGCGCGGATCATCGACAGCGAGGACCCGCGCAGCGCGCTCGGCACGATCAAACCGCGCCGGATCATGGACATCGCGGACGCGGTGCTGGCCGCCCGGCGGGACCTCCCGGTCCAGCTGAGCACCAACATCGGCGAGGACCAGCTGCTGTACCGGCGCGCGGAGAACGGTCTGGCCCTGCCCAAGTCGGCGTACGAGCAGGTCGGCAAGGCGGCCCAGGCCGCCCTCGGCGTCGCCCTGGCGATGGGCACCCGGGTGCATCCCTGCGGGATCGTCAAGGTCGGTCTGGACGGCATGCGGACCGGTGAACTGGCCGACGTGCTCGGCGAGATCACGGCGACGCTGCGCCGGACCGACCGGCTGTCGCAGACCCGGGTGATGTCCGTCCTGTTCGCCCAGGACCTCGACCTGTGGGACGCCCGCAAGACGCTCCCGCAGGTGCGGCGCGCCCTGGTGGGCCTGCGGGAGTACTACCCGTGCGAGCCGTCCACGCCCGGGGCGTTCGACCTCGCCGAGTACGCGGACGCACTGCTCGACCCGCACGGCGAGCCGCTGTTCGGCGGCCGGCGGCCGGAGCCGGCCGAGCTGAGGGCCTCCGGCGCCCTGCCGACGGGCACGACCGGCGGTTTCGTGGCCGTCAACGAGCCGTTCTCCCACGCGGGTTACGGTCTCACGACGGGCCGTCGTACCGATCGAGAGGCGATCCGCGCGATGGTCGAGGCCAGCGCGGCGGCCGGCGCCGACGCGATCATGGTGGACACCAGCATCCTGCTGAAGGTCGCCCGGATCGGACTGGTCTCCACCGCCGGCAGCCCGGAGCTCGCCGACCTCGACCGCCACGACACCGACCGGCACGGTCTGGCCAGGGCCGGCATCCTCTCGCTGGAGGAGATCCGGTTCCTCGTAGAGCTGTGCCACGCCCACGGCCTGGAGGCGAACCTGGCCGGGTCGGTGCAGAGCCACCACGCCCAGCAGGTCTGGCGGCTCGTCCCGGAGCTCGACCAGCTCTCCGCCCGCGGTGGCGTCAGCGCCCTGGCCCGCGACCCGTACGGCGGCACCGGCCGCGGTACCCGGCACGAGCGGACCGTGCGCCGCGCCCTGGTGGGCGGCCTGGTCCCGCCCGAGCAGGGCGGCCGGCTGGTGCTGCCGCGGCGGATGACGGAGCAGCCCGGAGCGCTCGACGACCTGGCGGGCCTGCTCAAGCGCCACCCCGACCTCGCCGCGTACTCCTCCGACGCCTACGGGGTACTGGCGCCGCTCGGCTGAGCGGTGGCGCCCGCGAGACCGCAGGTGTCGCTCATTCACCGTACGGCGACGCGGAGTCGGTGATATCGGTTGTCCGAGTGCGTCCGAGTAGATCCGAGTACGCCTGAGTACGGACGACTTCGAGCACCAGCGAGAAGGAGCACCTCTTGACCACTCACGACAGGCGCGGTGCACACCTGCGGACGCTGTCGGCCCTGACGGCGGCGCTGTCCGGGATCGCCGGCGTCACCGCGCTCGGCACCACCCCGGCGGCCGCCGCCGACCAGCGTCACCCGATCTACGCCATCGCGCACCGGGTCGACACCCTGGACGGCGTGGACGCCGCGATCAACCACGGCGCCAACGCCATCGAGATCGACGTCTGCGCCTGGTGGAACCCGAACGAGTGGCGCGCCTACCACGACTGTTCCTCGGCCGGCGAGAACCGGCTCGGCCCCAGCTTCGACAGCATGCTCGACCGCATCCTCTCCAACGCCGACGCGGGCCGCCGGCTGTCGCTGGTCTGGCTGGACATCAAGGACCCCAACTACTGCGGCGAGGAGCCGAACCGCACCTGCAGCGTCGCCGGACTGCGCGACAAGGCCCAGCGGCTGACGGCCGCCGGCATCCAGGTGCTCTACGGCTTCTACGAGTACCACGGCGGCAGCACCCCGGACGTCGGTGGCCGGGGCTGGAAGAGCCTGGAGGGCAGGCTCGGCCCGCTGGAGGGCATCACCACGACCGGCACCCGCGACCAGGTGAACAGCGCCTTCAACCGGTCCGGCTCCGGCTTCCCGGCCGGCCGCCGGGCGATGGACTACGGCGACAGCGACATCACCAAGGGCTTCGGCAACTGCACGGAGGCCACCTACAACACCTGCGCGGAACTGAAGAAGGGAGCCGCCGACCGGTCCGCCGGACGACTCGCGGCCACCCTGTCCTGGACGACCACCTACAACGACCCGTGGTACGTCGACAAGCTCCTCGGTGACGCCCAGGTGGACGGCATCATCGCCGGCTACGGCGCCTTCACCGGGGTGCGCGAGTACGACAACGGCTGGCAGTGCGCCAACGCCGTCAACCTCGTCCGGGACTGGGTGAACCGCCACAGCGGGACCCACCGCATGGCCACCAGCGGCGACCGCCTGTTCAGGTAGGCGACCGTTCGTCGCGGGTAGGGGGCCCGGCCTCTCTCCCGCGGGCGCCGACCCGGAGCCCGCGGGAGAGAGCGGAGAAGGAGGGGGCCGGGGCCGTCCGGACAGGGCATTTTGTCTCGGGCACCGGGGAGGGGTAGGGTCTCCCAGTCGCTCGACTGGGAGCACCGGACACGTGTCAACGCGGACGGTCCCGGGGCGGCCAATCCTCTGAACCAACACTTCCCGGCTCGGGCTGGGGCGAATCTGTCATGCGCAGGTGCGGCCCAGTCTGTATATGGCGTGTTCGTTTTATCGGATTGCGGCCGGATTCGCTTTTCGAAGTGGAGGTCGGCTAGTGTTTGAAACGTTGGACAGGGCGCCAAGCGCTGGAAGACAACAGTGAGTCGGAAGCAGAAAGCGCCGGTAAACGGAGCGGAAAGCATCTGGTAAGCTGGAAACACGAAAGAACGAAGCCCGGAGGGTCCGCTGGAAGGCGGTCCGAAGGAAGCGTCCGTTCCTTGAGAACTCAACAGCGTGCCAAA